>NZ_JANPAB010000080.1:0-145979 GCF_031429695.1 Sphaerotilus sp. | reverse complement strand
CATCGCCTTCGGCTACCAGCTCACCTTCGCCACCTCCGACACGCTGAACTTCGGCCAGGGCGACGCCCTGATGCTGGGGGCGCTGGTCGGGCTGTCGCTGGTGGGCTGGGGCGTCAACTACTGGCTGATGATCCCGCTGGTCTGCCTGTTCGGGGTGGTGCAGGGCGCGGTGGTCGAGCGCATCGGCGTGCGCCCGGCCATCAAGATGAAGAGCGAGTTCGGCTGGATCATGTCCACCATCGCGCTGGGCATCATCTTCAAGAACGTGGCCGAGAACGTCTGGGGCCGCGACGACCTGAAGTTCCCGTCGCCGCTGCCGGAAGCGCCGCTGCACTTCCTCGGCGCCAACGTGCTGCCGATGGAAATCCTGGTGGTGGTGGGTGCGCTGCTGATGATGCTGGCGGTGGAGCTGTTCAACCGCCGCTCCATCTACGGCAAGGCGGTCGTCGCCACCTTCAACGACCGCGACGCCGCCAAGCTCATGGGCATCAACACGGGGCTGGTGATCACGTTCTCGTATGCGCTGTCGTCGCTGACCGCCGCGTTCGCCGGCGTGCTGATCGCGCCGCTGACGCTGACCGGCGCCACGATGGGCTCGGTGCTCGGCCTGAAGGCATTCGCGGTGGCCATCATCGGCGGGCTGACGAGCGGCATGGGCATCGTGGTCGGCGGCGTCATCCTCGGCGTGGCCGAGACAACCACCGGCTTCTATCTCTCCACCGGCTACAAGGATGTGCCCGGTCTGGTGCTGCTGCTGATCGTGCTGGCCGTCAAGCCCGCGGGTCTGTTCGGCAAGTCGGCGATCAAGAAGGTCTGAACGGATACCCGACAACATGAAGCCCCAACAACTCATCGCCGCGGCGGTCGCGGTGGCGGCGCTGGTCGCCTTCCCGGTCGCGGTCGGCAACCCGTACTACATCCACCTGGTCGAGACCATCATGATCTACGCGATCGTGCTGTTCGGCCTCGACATCGTCGTCGGCTACACCGGCCAGGTCTCGCTGGGCCACGCCGGCCTGTTCGGCATCGGCGCCTACACCGCCGGCGTGCTGGTGATGAAGCTCGGTGCCTCGCTGTGGCTCACGCTGCCGGCGGCCGTCGCCATCACCGCCGGCTTCGGCGCGCTGCTGGCGCTGCCGGCGCTGCGGGTCAGCGGGCCGTACCTGGCGATGGTGACGCTGGCCTTCGGCACCATCATCCAGATCCTCATCAACGAGATGACCTTCCTCACCGAAGGCCCGATGGGCATCACGCTGACCAAGCCCAGCCTGTTCGGCCACCGGCTGAACGAGACCGAGTACTTCTGGGTCGTGGTGGTGATGCTGCTGGCTTCGCTGGTCTTCGTCCACCGCGTGCTGCGCTCGCATCTGGGCCGGGCGTTCGAGGCGCTGCGTGGCAGCCCGGTGGCGTCGGACTGCATGGGCGTGTCGGTCTACAAGTACAAGGTCTACGCCTTCGTCATCAGCGCCGGGCTGGCGGGTCTGGCCGGGGCGCTGTATGCGTACTCCGAGCAGTACATCTCGCCCAACACCTACAACTTCGAGCAGACCGTGCTCTTCCTGCTGGCCGTCATCATGGGCGGCCGCAAGACCCGCACGGGTGCGCTGCTGGGCGCCACCATCATCGTGATGCTGCCCAAGCTGCTCGATGACCTGGGCCTGTTCCGCATCGTCTCGGTGCTGCTGGCGGTGGTCGTGGCGGTGGCGGTCGGGGTGGCGTACAAGCGCGGCAAGTTCACGCTGAAGGACGCCCTGATCCCCGTGGTCGGCAGCGTCGCGCTGGCCGGGCTGTCGTTCAAGCTGCAGACCATGACCGACTGGCGTCTGTCGGTGTTCGGGCTGATCACGCTGTTCGTCGTGTACTACCTGCAGGACGGCATCGTCGGCTTCGTGCGCAATGCGCTGAACCTGCGTGGCCACGGCGCCACCGATGCCGACGAGGCCGCGCAGATGGCGCCGAACGGCGATGCGCTCAGCCAGGCAGCCGGGCGCGGCGATGGCGGCACGCTGCTGGAAGCCAAGGGCATCCTGATGCAGTTCGGTGGTCTGAAGGCGCTCAACAATGTCGATCTGACCGTCCGTCGCGGCACCATCCACGGCCTGATCGGCCCGAACGGCTCGGGCAAGAGCACGATGATGAACGTGCTCACCGGCATCTACGTGCCGACCGCCGGCAGCGTCAGCTTTGCTGGTACCGCGCAGGTGGGCCGCACCTCGTCCGACATCGCGCTGTCCGGCATCGCCCGCACGTTCCAGAACGTCCAGCTCTTCGGCGAGATGACCGCGCTGCAGAACGTGATGGTCGGCCTGCACCACACCTTCCACAGCACGCTGCCCGAGGTGGCGCTGCACCTGCCGCGCTACCTGCGCGAGAACCACGACGCCAGCGCCCGGGCGACCGGCCTGCTGCGCTTCGTCGGCCTGTCCGATCTGGCCGGCGAGGAAGCCCGCAACCTGCCGTATGGCAAGCAGCGCCTGCTGGAAATCGCCCGTGCGCTGGCACTGGACCCGCAACTGCTGCTGCTCGACGAGCCGGCCGCCGGCCTGACCGCGCCCGACATCAAGGAGCTGCTGGCGATCATCCAGAAGATCCGCGAGCACGGCGTGACCGTGATCCTGATCGAGCACCACATGGACGTGGTGATGAGCCTGTGCGACACCGTCTCGGTGCTCGACTTCGGCCAGAAGATCGCCGAGGGCGTGCCCGCTGCGGTGCAGGCCGACGAAAAGGTCATCGAAGCCTACCTCGGCGGCCAGGCGGCCTGACCGGCACACAGCGGACGAACAGGATCTCCCATGTTGACCATCAAGAACCTCAGCGCCGGCTACGGCAAGGTCCAGGTGCTGCACGGCATCTCCATCGACGTCCCTCGGGGCAAGGTGGTGACGCTGATCGGCTCCAACGGCGCCGGCAAGACCACGACGATGCGCGCCATCAGCGGCATGATCGCGCCCACCGGCGGCGAGATCAGCCTGAACGGCCAGCGCATCGACGGCAAGGAGCCGTTCCACATCGCCCGCCTCGGGCTGGCGCATTCGCCCGAGGGCCGGCGCGTCTTCGCCACGATGACGGTGTCGGACAACCTGCTGCTCGGTGCGTTTCCGCGCATGACCGGCGCCCGGCCGCGGGGCGATGTGGCCAGGGACCTGGAGCGGGCGATGGAGCTGTTCCCGCGCCTGAAGGAACGCCGCCAGCAGCTCGCTGGCACGCTCTCCGGCGGCGAGCAGCAGATGCTGGCGATGGCACGGGCGGTGATGCTGAACCCTGACGTGGTGCTGCTCGACGAGCCGTCGATGGGCCTCGCGCCGATCCTCGTGGAAGAGGTGTTCCGCATCATCGCCCGGCTGAAGAGCGAGGGCGTGACGATGCTGCTGGTCGAGCAGTTCGCTGCCGCCGCGCTGGCGGTGGCCGACTACGGCTACGTGCTGGAGAACGGCCGCATCAACGTCCACGGCCCGGCGGAGAAGCTGCGCAACGACCCGGCCGTCAAGGCGGCTTATCTGGGTGGCGGTCACTGACGACGGGCTGACAGAATGGGGCATGACCACGCCCCCGCTTTCGCCTTCCTCCACGCTCGACGCGCTGCGCCGGGCGCCGTTCCACCTCGATGACACGGGCATCGCCTGGGTCGCCGACAAGCTGCGCACGCTGTCCACCGAGCAGAAGGTGCGCCAGCTCTTCAACGCCGCCGCCCACGGTGACAACGCCGAGGCGGTCGCCGCACTGGCGGGTCACGCGGTCGGCGGTGTCACCCGCTTCGGCGGCACGGACCTCGATGCGAGCTGGCGTGCCACTCGGGCGCTGATCGAGCGCAGCGAGATTCCCTTGCTGATCAGCGGTGACATCGAGGGCGGCGCGATCGGCCTGCCGTTCGGCACCGCGCTGCCCAACCAGCTCGGGCTGGCGGCGACCGGCTCCACCGCGCTGGCCGAGCAAGCCGTCGCGGTGCTCGCCGCCGAGGCGCGGGCGATGGGCTACAACTGGACGTTCACGCCGGTCGTCGATCTCAACGCTGCCTTCCGCAGCGCGATTGTCGCCACGCGCTCCTACGGCTCGGATGCGGACACCGTGCTTGCGCAGGCCCGCGTCAACGTCGCCACCTTCCAGCGCCACGGCATCGCCGCCACCGCCAAGCACTGGCCGGGCGAAGGCTTCGACGACCGCGACCAGCACCTCGTCACCACGGTCAACCCGCTGGACATGCCCGCGTGGCGCGAACGCTTCGGGCGGATCTACCGCGGCCTGATCGACGACGGGCTGATGACGGTGATGTCGGCGCACATCGCGCTGCCGGCCTATGCGCAGCAGCACGGCGCGAGCGGGCTGGAGTTGTACCGCCCGGCGTGTGTGTCGCGCTTCCTCAATGAAGACCTGCTGCGCGGCGAACTCGGCTTCAACGGCCTGATCGTCTCGGACGCGAGTGGCATGGCGGGACTGTCGGCCTGGGCGGATCGCGCCGAGTGCATTCCCGAGGTGATCGCCAATGGCTGCGACGTGCTGCTCTTCCCCAGCCCGTTCGAGGCGGATTTCGGGCATGTGATGCGGGCGCTGTCGGACGGCCGACTCACCGAGGCGCGGGTCGAGGAGGCCGTGACCCGCGTGCTCGGCCTGAAGGCAGCACTGGGGCTGCACCGCAAGACCGTGGACGAGCTGCTGCCGCCGCTGGAGACGGCCCGCGCCGTGGTCCGCCAGCCGGCACACCTTGACGTGGAGCGCCGTGTCGCCAGTGCGAGCGTGACGCTGGTGAAGGACGTGCGCGGGCTGCTGCCGCTCAGCGTCGAGCGCCACCGCCGCATCGTCGTCGTCACCGACCCGACGCGCGGTGGTTTCGCTGGACAAGCCCCGAAGGCACTCGAAGTCACCGCGCTGCTGGCGGCGCAGGGCTTCGAGGTGCGCACCTTCGATCCCGCGCAGCCGCCAACACCGGCCGACACCGACCTCGTGCTCTACCTGCTGGCGCAGGAGTCGCTGCTGGCGCAGTCGCACATCTACCTGGATTGGGCGCAGGTCCACGGCGACTGGAAGGGGTCCATGCGGCGCTTCTGGCACGAGCTGCCGTGTGCGCTGGTGTCGTTCGGCCAGCCGTACTACCTGTACGACGCGCCGCGCATGCCCTGTGTCGTCAACGCCTACACGGCGGCTTCGCCCGTGCAGCACGCGGTGGTGCGCAAGCTGCTGGGCGAAGAGGCGTTCACGGGGATCAGCCCGGTGGATGCGTTCTGTGGGTTGCCGGACGCCGCGTACTGAAGCGAATCACGGACGGGCGGTGATCAGGATCGCCCGGAAGTCGTTGACGTTCGTCAGCGTCGGTCCGGTCACCACCGAGTCGCCGATGGCTTGAAAGAATCCGTGGCCGTCGTGCCGGTCGAGGCAGGTGCGCGGGTTCAGCCCCGCCGCCCAGGCGCGGACCAGCGTGTCGGGGTGCAGCACGGCGCCCGCGATCGGCTCCAGCCCGTCGATGCCGTCCGTGTCGGCGGCCAGCGCCCAGACGCCCGGCTCGCTGTTCAGCGCGACACCGAGCGACAGCAGGAACTCGACGTTGCGCCCGCCGCGTCCCAGATTGGCCGCAGCGGCGGCGTCCGTCGGCAACGTCACCGTGCTTTCACCGCCGCTGAGCAGCACACACGGCGCGGCGAACGGGTGGCCGTGGCGGGCGGTCTGGCGGGCGAGTCCGGCCAGCGTCGTGCCCATGGCGCGGGCCTCGCCTTCGAGGTCATCGCCGAGCACCCAGGGCGTGATCCCGGCGGCACGGGCGACCTCCGCCGCCGCTTCCAGCGAGGCACGCGGCGCGGCGACGGTGGTGCAGGTGTGCCCCGCGAGCCGCACGTCGCCGGGCTTGACCGACTCGGCCGCCCCGCTGCGCAGCCGCGCCATCACCGCGTCCGGCAGCGCGATCCGGTAACGCGCCAGCGTCGCCAGCGCGTCGGCGCAGGTGGTCGGGTCGGCGACGGTCGGGCCGGAGGCGATGTCGATCGGGTCGTCGCCCGGCACGTCGGAGATCAGCAGCGTGTGGACCGTCGCCGGGTGGCACAGCGCCGCGAGCCGGCCGCCCTTGAGTGCCGACAGGTGGCGCCGCACCAGGTTCATCTCGCCGATGCCCGCGCCGCTGGCGAGCAGGGCGCGGTGGACGGCCTGCTTGTCGTCGAGCGTCAGCCCCTCGTCGGGCGCGACCAGCAGCGCCGAGCCGCCACCCGAGATCAGCGCGACCACCACGTCGTCGGCCGACAAGCCGGTGACCCGCTTGCGCAGACGCTGTGCGGCGACCAGCCCGGCGTTGTCCGGCACCGGGTGCGAGGCTTCGACGATCTCGACGTGTTCGCACGGGGCGCCGTGGCCGTAGCGCGTGATCACCAGCCCCTCGACCGCCACGCCCTGCCGCCGGTAATGCGCCTCGGCCACCTGCGCCATCTCCGCCGACGCCTTGCCGGCGCCGATCACGATCAGCCGGCCCTTGGCGGGTGCGGCGGGCAGGTGCGGCGGCAGGCAGCGTGCGGGTTGCGCGGCGGCGACGGCCGCATCGAACATCGCCCGCAGCAGCGCGGCAGGGTTGGTGGGCGGGACGGGGGAAGGGGTGGTGGTCGGCGTGTGCATCCCGCTATTTCACTCGATGACGACCTTCGCGTCCTTCACCAGCTTGGCAAATTTCTCCATGTCGTCGTGGATCTGCTTGCCCATCTGCTCGGCGGTGTTGCCGATCGGCTCGGCTCCGATCTCTTCCATGCGCTTGCGGAAGTCGGGCGACTGGATGATCTTCACGGCCTCGGTGTTCAGGCGCGCCACGATGTCCTTCGGCGTCGCCACTGGGGCCAGCACGCCGAACCAGGTGCCGATGTCGAAGCCCTTCAGCCCCGCCTCGGCCAGCGTCGGCACGTCCGGCAGCGCGGACGACCGCTTGCCCGTCGTCACCGCCAGGGCCTTGAGCTTGCCGGACTTGATGTGCGGCAGCACGGGCGTGATGGTGTCGAAGGACATCGTCACCTGACCGCCGATCAGGTCGGTGGTCAGCGGGCCGCTGCCCTTGTAGGGGATGTGGGTGATCTCGATGCCGGTCAGGTTCTCGAACTGCGTCCCGATCAGGTGCTGGGCGGTGCCGTTGCCGTTGGAGCCGTAGTTGAGCTGGTTAGGCTTGGCCTTGGCCTGCGCGACGAGATCGGCGACGTTCTTCGCCGGGTTGTTGGCGTTGACCACGAGCACATTGGGCACCAGCGCGACGGTGGTGATCGGCGCGAAGTCCTTCTGCAGGTCGTAAGGCACCTTCTTGAACACCGCCGGGGCGATGGTGTGGTGGATCGCACCCATCAGCAGCGTGTAGCCGTCCGGCTTGGACTTGGCCACGTAGTCGGCGCCGAGCGTGGCGCCCGCACCGGGCTTGCTCTCGACGATGATGGTCTGGCCGAGCGCAGTGCCAAGCTTGTCGGCCAGCGAGCGCGCCAGCACGTCGGTCGTGCCGCCAGCCGGGAAGGGCACGACGAGCGTGATCGGCTTGGCGGCGGGCCAGCTCTGGGCGCTCGCTGCGGTGGCGAAGGCGGCCAGCACCAGGGCGGCGGCGGTCTGGGGAATCTGGGGAATCTTGTTCATGGGGTTGTCTCCTCGCACGGGGTGAGTCTTGGCGGGGTCTGGCGGGTTCAGCGCGCCAGCAGCTCGCACACCGCCTGCGTCACGGCGGCGGTGGTGGCCGTGCCGCCCAGGTCGCCGGTGTGCAGCGCGGGGTTGGCGGTGACCTGCTCGATGGCGGCCATCAGGCGCTGGGCGGCTTCGGGTTCGCCGATGTGCTCCAGCAGCATCACGCAGCTCCAGAACGTGCCGACCGGGTTCGCCAGTCCCTTGCCCATGATGTCGAAGGCGGAGCCGTGGATCGGCTCGAACATCGACGGGTAGCGGCGCTCGGGGTCGATGTTGCCGGTCGGCGCGATCCCCAGGCTGCCGGCGAGTGCGGCGGCCAGATCGCTCAGGATGTCGGCGTGCAGGTTGGTGGCGACGAGGGTGTCGAGCGTGGCGGGGCGGTTGACCATGCGCGCGGTGCAGGCGTCCACGATCTCCTTGTCCCAGCGCACGTCGGGGAACTCCTGCGCGACCTGGGCGGCGATCTCGTCCCACATCACCATCGCGTGGCGCTGCGCGTTGCTCTTGGTGACGACGGTCAGCAGCTTGCGCGGCCGGCTCTGCGCCAGCTTGAAGGCGAAGCGCATGATCCGCTCGACGCCGACGCGGGTCATCATCGTCACGTCGGTGGCGGCCTCGATCGGGTGGCCCTGGTGGACGCGGCCACCGACGCCGGAGTATTCGCCTTCCGAGTTCTCGCGCACGATGACCCAGTTCAGGTCTTCGGGCCGGCAACGCTTCAGCGGCGCGTCGATGCCGGGCAGGATGCGCGTCGGGCGCACGTTGGCGTACTGGTCGAAGCCCTGGCAGATCTTCAGGCGCAGGCCCCACAGCGTGATGTGGTCGGGGATCTGCGGATCGCCGGCCGAGCCGAACAGGATCGCGTCCTTGCCGCGCAGCGCGTCCAGCCCGTCGGCCGGCATCATCACGCCGTGAGCGCGGTAGTAGTCGCCGCCCCAGTCGAAGTTCTCGAAGTCGAAGCGGAAGGTGTTGCCGGAGGCCGCGAGCGCCTGGAGCACCTGCTGGCCGGCGGGCACGACTTCCTTGCCGATGCCGTCGCCCGGGATGGTTGCGATCGAGTAGGTCTTCATGGGGTGTCCTGTGGTGTGGCTGCGGGAACGAGTTGCCGCACTGTAGGGACTGGAAACCTGGCCTGCGGAGGGCTAAAGTGAAACCATCGTTCACCTGGATTCAACAATGCCCGACGCCATCCAGCCCGCCGACCTGGGCTTCTTCTCCACGCTGGCCAGTGCTGGCAGCCTGAGCGCGGCGGCGCGCGAGCTGGGCATTACCACGCCGGCCGTGAGCAAGCACCTGGCGCTGATGGAGTCGCGGCTCGGCGTGTCGCTGGTCAACCGCACGACGCGGCGCATGGGCCTCACGCCCGAGGGCGAGCGTTACCTCGAACACGCCCGGCGCATCCTCGACGAGATCGGCCACATGGAGGAGGAGCTGGGCGTGTCCCGCTCGACGCCCACCGGCCTGCTGCGCATCAACGCGACGCTCGGTTTCGGCCGCAGCCACATCGCGCCGCTGATCTCGCGGTTCCTGCGGCAATACCCGCAGGTGGAGGTGCAGCTCCAGCTCTCGGTCAACCCGCCGCCGCTGACCGACGACGCCTTCGACGTCTGCATCCGCTTCGGCGAGCCGCCGGACGCCCGCGTGATCGCGCAGCGGCTCGCCCCGAACCGGCGGCTGCTGTGCGCCGCGCCCGCCTACCTCGCCCGCCACGGCACGCCCAAGGTGCCCCACGACCTGACGCAGCACAACTGCATCGGCATCCGCCAGGGCGAGGAAGCCTACGGGCTGTGGCGGCTGTCGAGCGGGCGCGGCGGGGCCGTGACCACCGAGGCGGTGAAGACCCGCGGCACGCTGACGACCAACGACGGCGAGATCGCGGTGAACTGGGCGCTGGACGGCCACGGCATCCTGATGCGCGCCGAGTGGGACATCGACCGCTTCCTGAAGGACGGCCGGCTGGTGCAGGTGCTGCCGCAGTGCTTCACGCCGGACGCGGATGTCTACGCGGTGTATCCGCAGCGGCACCGACTGGCGGCGCGGGTGCGGGCGTTCGTGGGCTTCGTGGCGCAGTCGTTCTCAGCGCCATGAGGTCGCTGTGGTGTCCTGGCTGGTCGCCCGGTGCGGCGCGAACGTCTCGACCAGAAAGTCGATGAGCGCCCGCGTCTTGGCCGCCAGGTGACTGCGGGTGGCGAAGACGGCGTGGATGTCGGCCGGTGGCAGGCGCCAGTCCGGCAGCACCGCGCGCAGGCGCCCGCTGGCGAGGTGCGGCGCCGCTTCCCACACCGAGCGCAGCACGATGCCGTGGCCGTCCAGCGCCCAGCCGATCGCCGATTCACCGTCGTTGCTGCTGAGCCGGCCGCGCACCTTGACCGTCTCGTGCCGTGCGCCGCTGGTCAGGTGCCAGGTGCCGAAGGTCTCGTCGCCCTCGCGGATGAAGAGGCCGGCGTGGCGGGCGAGGTCGCGCGGGGTGGCCGGCTCGCCTGCGCTCTGCAGGTACTGCGGTGCGGCGCACAGCACGCGGTGGTTGTGCGCCAGCAGCCGTGTCGTGAGCCGCGCATCGGGTAGGTCACCAAAATGCACCCGCAAATCGAACCCCTGCTCCACCAGGTTCACGGGCCGGTCGGTCAGGTGCAACTGCACCTCGACCTCGGGGTGCAGCTGCACGAAGCGCGACAGCGCCGGAGCGATGTGCCGGCGCCCGAAGCCGAGTGTGGCGCTGACGCGCAGCAGCCCCTGCGGCACGGCGCGGCTGCCGGCGACCGTGCGCTCCAGTTGTTCGAGGTCTTCGAGCACGCGCGCGCCGTCCACGAGGTAGGTCTCGCCCTCCGGCGTCAGGCTCAGCCGCCGCGTGGTGCGCTGCATCAGCCGCACGCCGAGCCGGCGCTCCAGTGCGGCCAGACGCTTGCTGGCGGCGGGGGGCGTGATGCCCATCTCCTGCGCCGCGCCGGCCAGGCTGCCGCACTTGGCGACCAGGGCGAAAAAGGCGAGGTCAGAGAAGCCGTCCATGCGTGCCCGCGTCGCCATTCATTCCTTTGGCGACCGTGAGTTGTTCAACAAGGGACATTATGGTTCTGGGGTTCACGCATAGCATGACGCTATGTCCTCCGCACCCCTTTACCCCGGTTTCGAGACCCGGTCGCTGCCTACCGACGATGGCATGCAGATCCACGCCTGCATCGGCGGACAGGGACCACCCCTGCTGCTGCTCCACGGCCATCCGCAGACCCACGCGATCTGGCACCGCGTCGCGCCGGCGCTGGCCGGGCATTTCACGCTGGTGATGGCCGACCTGCGCGGCTACGGCGCGTCGTCGAAGCCGCCGGGTGACGCCGACCACGCCAACTACAGCAAGCGCACGGTGGCCCGCGACATGCTCCGGCTGATGCAGGCGCTGGGCCACGACCGCTTCGACGTGCTCGCCCACGACCGGGGCGCGCGGGTGGCGCACCGGCTGGGCATGGACCACCCCGAGGCGGTGCGTCGGCTGGTGCTGCTGGACATCGCGCCGACGCTGGCGATGTACGAGCAGACCTCGGACGCCTTCGCCCGCGCCTACTGGCACTGGTTCTTCCTGATCCAGCCCGCGCCGTTGCCCGAGCGGCTGATCGAGGCCGATCCCGCCGCCTACCTGCGCGACGTGATGGGTCGGCGCAGTGCCGGGCTGGCGCCGTTCGATCCACGTGCGCTGGCCGCCTACGAACACGGCCTGCGCCAGCCCGGTGCCGCCCACGGGCTGTGCGAGGACTACCGCGCCGCCGCTGGCATCGACCTCGACCACGACCGCACCGACCGCGACGCCGGCCGCCGCCTGTCCATGCCGCTGCTGGCGCTGTGGGGCGAGCAGGGCGTGGTGCACCGCTGCTTCGAGCCGCTGCGCGAGTGGCAGCGCGTGGCCGACGACGTGCGCGGCGGCCCCTTGCCCTGCGGCCACTACATCGCCGAAGAAGCGCCGGACGCCTTGCTGGCCCGCGTGCTGCCGTTCCTCACCGACACCCACTTTCCCATCCCATGAGCGCCCGTACCCTCTACCGCAAGCTCGTCGAGTCGCACACCGTGGCGGCGCTGGACGCGCAGAACGTGCTGCTGTTCTGCGACCTGCACCTGATGAACGAGTACACCAGCCCGCAAGCCTTCGCCGGGCTGCACGACCGGGGCCGCAGCGTGCCGGTGCCCGGCCAGAACGTCGCGGTGGTCAGCCACATCATCCCGACGCATCCGGTGCCGTCGACGCTGCGCGTGATCGCCGACCCGGCCTCGGCGCTGCAGGCCACCCACCTCGCCGCCAACTGCCGCCGCCACGGCATCCCGCTGTTCGACACCCGCGATGCGCTGCAAGGCATCGAGCATGTCGTGGCGCCCGAGCACGGCATGGTCCGCCCCGGCATGGTCATCCTCTGCGGCGACAGCCACACGACCACCTACGGCGCGCTCGGCGCACTGGGCTTCGGCATCGGCACCTCGGAGGTGGAACACGTGCTCGCCACGCAGACGCTGGTCTACCGGCTGGCGCAGGACATGTGCATCCGCGTGGACGGGGTGCTGCCGGCCGGCACCACGTCGAAGGATCTGATCCTCAGCCTCATCGGCCGCATCGGCGCGCAGGGCGCCCGCGGCTTCGTGGTCGAGTTCTGCGGCACGGCCATCGAGGCGCTGTCGATCGAGGCGCGCTTCACGCTGTGCAACATGGCGGTGGAGGCCGGTGCCCGTGGTGCGCTCATCGCCCCTGACCAGGCGGCCATCGACTACGTGCTGGCACGGGCACCGGACATCACGGGCGAGGTCCGCGACGCAGCGCTGGCGCACTGGCAGACGCTGGCAAGCGACGCCGACGCCCGCTTCGACGTGGAACACCGCTTCGACGCCGCCGAGGTGGTGCCCCACGTCACCTGGGGCACCAGCCCGGACCAGGTGCTCGCCATCACCGGGCAGGTGCCCCGGCCCGACGCCCAGCCCGACGAAGTCCGGCGCCGCAGCACCGAGCAGGCGCTGCGCTACACCCGGCTGACCGCAGGCGACGCGATCGCAGGCACGCCGGTGCAGCATGTGTTCATCGGCTCCTGCACCAACGGCCGCATCGAGGATCTGCGCGCCGCCGCCGCCGTCGTGCGCGGTCGCCATGTCGCCGAGGGCGTGCGGGCGATGGTCGTGCCTGGCTCCGGCGCGGTGAAGGCGCAGGCGGAGGCCGAGGGGCTGGCCGCGCTGTTCACCGACGCCGGGTTCGAGTGGCGCCAGCCGGGTTGCTCGATGTGCCTCGCGATGAACGACGACGTGCTGGCCGACGGCGTGCGCTGCGCCTCGACCACCAACCGCAACTTCGAGGGCCGGCAGGGGCGCGGCGCGATCACGCACCTGATGAGCCCGGCGATGGCCGCCGCCGCTGCCGTCACCGGCTGCATCACCGATGTGCGCCAGCTTGCCCTCGCCCCGAACCAGGAGCTGAACCATGTCTGACCTGAACCCCGGCCGCATCGAGGGCCGCGCCGCCGCGCTGCGCATCGAGAACCTCGACACCGACCAGATCATCCCGAAGCAATTCCTGCGCGGCATCGACAAGTCGGGCCTCGCCCCCGGCGTGCTGTACGACCAGCGTTTCGATGCCCAAGGCCAGCCGCGTCCCGACTTCGTGCTGAACCGCCCCGAATACGCCGACACGCGCATCCTGGTGGGTGGCGCCAACTTCGGCTGCGGCTCCAGCCGGGAGCACGCCGTGTGGGGCCTGCAGCAGTTCGGCATCCGCGCCGTCATCGCACCGAGCTTCGGCGAGATCTTCTACTCGAACGCGCTCAACAACGGCCTGCTGGTGGTGATGCTGCCCGAGCCGGTGATCGCTGCGCTGATGCGCGACGCTGACGACGTGGCGAACGGCCAGGTCCGCATCGACGTGCAGGCGCTGACGGTGCGCAGCGCGGGCGTCGAAGCGCCGTTTTCGCTGTCGGCGCGTCACCAGCGCATGGCGCTGGAGGGGCTGGACGTGATCGGGCTGTCGCTGACCTGCCAGGCGCAGATCGATGCGTTCACGGCGGCGCACTGGGTGCGTCATCCGTGGCTGCGTGATGTCGCAGCGGTCACGGCGGCGCGTCTGCGCCAGTGAACCGCTCGGGCGCCCCCGCCTGCTGTGGGTGCACATGACCTTCGTGATGCATCTGGCGCAATCCGATACGTCTTTGCCCATTTGATACCCTCTTCCTACAGGAAGAGTGGCAATATTTTCTTTTGAAAAACGTCAACAAAACTGTGCTTCCGAGGGGTATTGAATGAGATTTTTCGTGAAATTGCTGGCCCTGTGTCTGGCCGCAGCAGGGGGGGCGGCGCAGGCTGCTGGCAGCGCCAAGCCTGTCGTGCCCCATGTCCAGAAGGGATCTTTCCCGCAGGTGACCCTGCAGGATCGCCACTCGGGCGGGCAGCGTGCGATCGACCTGCTGGGCCCCCGTCTTCCGGAAGTGGCGGCGTGGTACCGCAAGTCGCCAGACGAGTTCAAGTCCCTGCTGCTCAATGACCGGCGCATGCGTCTCGACCAGCGCGGGCGGTTGTTCTCTGTCGACGAACTGGATGCGCCGCTGCCGGCGACGCCGGCCTCCGCGGCCAGCACCGGCCTGCTGGATGGCACCCTCGCGCCACTGGACCAGACCTTCCTGCTGCACAGCCGCCCCGGTGCCAAGCGCACCATCTACCTGAACTTCAAGGGCGCCACGCTCACCGGGACGGCCTGGAATTCGAGCGTCTCGACGATCACGGCGCTGCCCTTCGACCTCGACGGCATTCCGTACAGCTTCTCGACCACCGAGCTGCAGCGCATCCAGTACATCTGGCAGCGCGTGGCCGAGGACTACGCGCCCTTCGATGTCAACGTGACCACCGAAGCCGTCCCGGCCGATCAGATCGCCCGCACCGACAGCACCGACACCACCTTCGGCACGACGGTGCTCGTCACCAGCAGCGCTGGTGTCTACTCCTGCAGTTGTGGTGGCGTCGCCTACGTGGGCGTCTTCGACGACACGGGCGAGTACTACAAGCCCGCCCTCGTGTTCTACGACAAGCTCGGCTCGGGCAACGAGAAATACGTGGCCGAGGCCATCTCGCACGAGGCGGGCCACAACATGGGCCTGTCGCATGACGGTACCTCTGCCACCGGCTACTACAGCGGCCATGGCAGCGGCGCCACTGGCTGGGCGCCGATCATGGGGGTGGGGTACTACCAGTCGCTGGTGCAGTGGAGCAAGGGCGAGTACCTCGGCGCGAACAACACCCAGGACGACTACGCTGTGGCGCAGAGCAATGGCCTGCCGCTGCGCGTCGATGACCATGGCGACACGAACGCGACGGCGACCGTGCTCGTCGGCACCAGCAGCGGGGGAGTCACGACGGTGTCCTCGCAGGGCGTGATCGAACGCCCGACCGATGTCGACGTGTTCGCCTTTTCGGCGGCAGCGGGTCCGGTCAACGTCACGCTGACGCCGGCGGCACGGTCGGCCAACCTGGACGCGGTGGTGACGCTGCGCAACAGCGCCGGCACGGTGCTGGCCTCTGCCAACCCGGTCGATGCGCTGAACGCGACGCTGTCCGTGACGGTGCCGCTGGCCGGTACTTACTACGTGTCGGTCCAGGGCACGGGCAAGGGCGATCCCCTCTCGACTGGCTACAGCAACTACGGCAGTGTCGGCCAGTACGCCCTGGGCGTGAACTTCTACACCCCGGGCAACACCCCCCCGACCGCGGTGATCAGCGCCACGCCGACCAGCGGCACCGTGCCACTGACCGTGAGCTTCTCGGGCGCGGGGTCGAGTGACCCGGGCGGCAGCATCGCGGGCTGGAACTGGACCTTCGGGGACGGCACCAGCGCCACGGGCGTGACCACCAGCCACGTGTACAGCACGGCCGGCACCTACACCGCCCAGCTTCTGGTGACCGACAACGGCGGCCTCAGTGCCACCAGCGCGGTCACCGTCACGGTCGGCCCGGCCGCCGTGGCGATGAGCGTGGGGAACATCGCCATGTCGCTGACGGTCGCCAAGTCCGGCACGGCCAACGCCCAGGCCGCGGTGAAGGTGCTCGACAAGAACGGCCTGCCGGTGTCCGGCGCCACCGTCACCGGCAACTGGTCGGGCATCGTCAGTCAGACCAGGGCATCGGTCGTGACCGGCACGAATGGCGTGGCCACCTTCACGTCGCCCACATCGTCCAAGACCGCCCGCGGCACCTTCACCTTCACGGTGACCAGCGTGACCCGCAGCGGCTACAGCTACGTGCCGGCCTCGAACCTGGAGACCAGTGATTCGATCGCCCGCTGACACCGGCACTGCGGCGGTGACGTGACAAGGGGCGCTTCGGCGCCCCTTTGTCATGGATCAGGTCAACCGGTCAGCGGCAGCTCACTTGCCCCAGATCCGCTTGTACTGGTCCCGGTACCCGTTGTCCGGATCAAACTCGTTCTTCGGCCCGCCGTCCTTGGCGACGTTCTCGGCCGTGACCAGATGCACCTTGGGCGAGTAGCCGGACCACGCCATCTTGCTGAACGCCCGGTTCATCTCGTCCACGATCTGCCAGCCCTGCATGTTCAGCGGCTCGGGCACGGTGCCGGCCTGGAAACGCCTGGTGCGGATGCGCTGGTAGGCCGCTTCCGAGCCGTCGCCGGCCGAGACCGCCTTCGGGTTGCCATCGCCCTTCTTGCCGGCCGCCGTGAGCGACGGGCCCATGAAGTCGAAGTACAGGTCGTTGATCGCCAGCGAGTGGGTCCACTTGTCGCCGAAGCGTTGCAGCAGCGAGGTGGTGAGCTGCGGCATCCGGGTGGCGCTGTCGGCGATCGGGCTGTCCTCGAAGCTCAGCACCGTGCAGCCGCCGCACTTCTTGATGATGGCCTCCATCGCGCGGGCCTTGTAGACGGCGATCGCGTACTGGGAGTCCGTGAAGATCACCACGCCCGCCTTGCCACCCGAATCGACCACCGCCCACGACGCCGCGATGTCCGCCACGTCGTCGGTCACGGTGGTGACGTTGGCGAACAGGCCCGCCTTCTCGTTCGGGCCGGGCTTGTCCCCCGCGTGCCAGCCGACCAGCGGGATGCCGGACTTGGCGGCGTTGTCGAAGGCGACCTTCTGCTCGGTCGTGTCGAAGCCGCCGACCACGATGCCCGCCGGCTTGAGCGCCAGCGCCTGGTTCAGCGCGGCCGTGCGCCCGCTGACCGAGCCTTGGCCGTCGATCACGCGGACGTTCCAGCCGATGGCCTTGCCCGCTTCCTCGACGCCCTTGGAGACGCCGACGATGCCGCCGTTCTTCATGTCGGCGGCGACGAAGACGAGGGTCTTGCTGGCGACGGCTTTCGGGCCGGTGGTGGGGCCGTCCCAGGTCTCCTTGGTCATCGTCGCCGTGGCGATCTTCTTCTTGGCGGCGTCGAGGAAGTCGTCGGCGTGGGCTGGCGCGGTGAGGCTGCTGCAGGCCAGCGCAACGAGGCCGAGGGCCAGGTGCATGCGGATCGGGGTCATCGTCGTCTCCTTCTGGGGTGGGTGGGAACGGTCAAACGGTCAAAGCGATCAGGTGGCAAGCTGCCGCTCGGCGATGCGGCGCTTGATGGAGCGGTTGCGGCGCTGCTGCGCCCAGCCGGCGATGCCGATGGACACCAGCAGCGTCATGCCATTGAACAGCGGCTCCACGTAGAAGGCGCCGCCGAACTGCTGGATGCCCGAGATGCCGATGGCCAGGATCGCGACCCCCACCAGCGTGCCCCAGACGTTGACGCGCCCCGGCCGGATCGTGGTCGAGCCGAGGAAGGCGCCGACGAGGGCGGGCAGCAGGAATTCGAGTCCGACGCTGGCCTGGCCGATCTGCAGCCGCGACGCCAGCAGCACGCCCGCAAACCCCGACAGCACGCCCGACGCGATGAACGCGCCCATCACGTGCCGGCGCACCGAAATGCCATTGAGCTGCGCCGCCTTCGGGTTGGCGCCGATGACGTAGAGCGCGCGGCCCAGCGGCGTGAACTCGGTGACGAGCCACAGCGCCACGCTGACCACCAGCACATAGAACGCCGCCACCGGCAGGCCGAGGAAATTGCCTCCGGCGATCGCCACGAAGCCGTCCGGCAGCTCGCCGACCACCTGCCGGCCGCCGCTGTGCCACATGGCCAGCGCGTAGATGACGGTGCCGGTGCCCAGCGTCGCGATGAAGGAATCGATCTGCACCCGCTCGACCAGCAAGCCGTTGAGCAGCCCGCACAGCGCCGCACACGCCAGCACCACCAGCACGGCCGCCGGCCAGGGCAGCCCCATGCGCGTCTGCAGGCTGATCGCCAGGATGTGCCACAGCACGATGCCGTAGCCCACGGTCAGGTCGATCTTGCCGGTGATCATCGGGATCGTCGCCGCCAGCGCCAGCAGCGCGATCACCGACTTGTCCGACAGGATGGCGCGCAGGTTGAACAGCGTCGGGAAGGTGTCCGGCAGCAGCACCGAGAACAGCAGCGCGAGCAGCCCCGTCAGCCCCACCAGCCCGTAGACCGGAAGCGCCCGGCCGATCCGCTGCGCCAGCGTCGGGGCGGGGCCGTCCAGCGACGGATCGGGTTCCAGCGCCGTGGATTGGATCGAACTGCTCATGCGGCGATTTCCTCGGACTCGGATGACAGGGTGGCGCCGGCGGCGGTGGACAGCAGCCGGGCGACGGTGATCTCCGCGCCGCGCAGCTCGGCGGTGATCAGGCCGTCGCGGAAGACGAGCACGCGGTTGCACACGGTGGCCACCTCCTCGAAATCGGTGGACACGACCAGCAGCGCGCCGCCGGCCTCGGCCTTGTGTTTCAGCAGCGCGTAGATCTGCCGCTTGGCGCCCACGTCCACGCCGGCGGTCGGCTCTTCGAGCAGCGTCAGCGGCTTGTCGAGGTGGAACCAGCGCGCCAGCACCACCTTCTGCTGGTTGCCGCCGGAGAGCTGCTGCACCTCGGCGTCGGGCGCGGGCGGGTTGATGTCGAAGCGGCCAATCAACTGCTGCGCACGGTCGCGTTCCTGGCGGCGGCGCTGCAGCGAGAACCCGCCGTCGCCGTGCAGGGCAGGGTGCGGGAACAGGTTTTCCAGCACCGACATCGACGGCGCGAGGCTTTCCTCCAGCCGCTCGCTGGCGACGCAGGCCACCCCCGCCTGGATCGCCTCGGCCGGGCTGTTCAGCCGCACGGCGCGTCCCAGCAGGCGCATCGTGCCCGCTGCCAGCGGCTCGCGGCCGAAGACGGCGCGGCTGATCGCCTCCTGCCCGGCGCCGCGCAGGCCGACGAGTCCGACCACCTCGCCGCCGTGGACCTGCAGGCTCACCGGCCCGGCGTTGCCGCTGGCCGCACCGTCCAGCGCCAGCACCGGCTCGCCCTGGGCCGCGGCCTCGGGCGTCCGTGCCTTCGGGACCGACGCCGACAGCGTCTTGCCGACGATCAGGTTCACCAGCGTGTGCTCGGAGGTCTGCGCCGTCACCTCGGTGGCGACCAGCTTGCCGTCGCGCATCACGGCGGCGCGGTCGGACAGCGCCATCACCTCGTCGAGCCGGTGCGACACGTAGACCATCGCCACGCCCTGTGCCCGCAGACCGCGCAGCACGCCGAACAGCCGCTCCACATCCGCCATCGGCAGGCTGGCGGATGGCTCGTCGAGCACCAGCAGCTTGGCCTGCACTTCGAGCGCCCGCCCGATCGCCAGCAGCGACTTCTCGGCCCGTGTCAGCGAGAACACCCTTCTGTCCGGCGCGATGTCGCAGCCCACTCGGGCCATCACCCGCCGCGCCACCACGTCCGCCGCACGCCAGTCGATCAACCCGAAGCGACGCGGATAACCCATGCCGATGGCGACGTTCTCCGCCACCGTCATCCACTCGACCAGCCCCAGGTCCTGGTGGATGAAGGCGACCGGCTGGCGCAGGCGGTCGCGGCTGCGCCACTGCGCCTGCGGGCGGCCGTCGACGAAGATCTCGCCGCTGTCGGCGGGGTAGATGCCGGCCAGCAGCTTGATCAGCGTGGACTTGCCCGCGCCGTTCTCGCCCAGCAGCGCGAGGATCTCGCCGCCGAACACGTCCAGGCTGACCCGGTCCACCGCCTGCGTGCCGCCGAAACGCTTGCTGACCGCCTCGAAGCGCAGCAGCGGCGGGCGGCCCGGGGCGGTCGTCATGCGGTGGCGCCCCGGGTGTTCAGGCGGATGCGGTAGAGCGAGGTGCTGGCGCAGATGAACAGCTCATTCCCCGCCGCGCCGCCGAAGCAGACGTTGCCGACCTTCTCCGGCACCGGGATCACGGCCAGCCGCGTGCCGTCCGGGTGGTAGACCTGCACGCTGTCGCCACTGCTGGTGTAGAGCAGGCCGGCCACGTCGAGCCGGAAGCCGTCCGCCAGCCCCGGTGCGACCACGGCGAAGACCCGCGGGTTGGCCAGGTCTTGCCCGCCGACCACATCGAACGCGACGATGTGGTGGTTCCCGCTGCCATCGGTGCGCACGGCGGCCGAGGTGTCGGAGACGTAGAGCACCGACTCGTCCGGCGAGAAGGCCAGGCCGTTCGGGTGTTCGAGAAAGTCGCTGACGATGCGCAGCGAGCCGTCGCGCGGGTCGAAGCGGAAGACGTAGCAGTGGCCCAGTTCGCTCTCGGCCTGGTGCCCCTCGTGGTTGGAGAGGATGCCGTAGGGCGGGTCGGTGAACCAGAGGGTGCCGTCGCTTTTCACCACGATGTCGTTGGGCGAGTTCAGGCGCCGGCCCTGGTAGCGATCGACCAGTACCTCGTCGTGCAGCCCCTGCGCGTCCGGGCCGAGCCGGGTGCGGACGATGGCGCGCTGGCCGTGCGAGCAGTGCAGCAGGGCGCCGTCGAGATCGCGCACATGGCCGTTGGTGAACTCCACCGCGTCGCGCCAGACGGCCATGCCGCGCTCGGCGTGCCAGCTCAGCATGCGGTTGTTCGGGATGTCGCTCCACAGCAGCACCCCCGCCTCGCCGATCCACACCGGGCCTTCGCTCCAGACCGCGCCGGTACACAGCCGCTCCAGCGCACCAGCACCGGCGGCCACGGCGGAAAAACGGGGGTCGTGTACGTGGATGTGGAGGGGCACAGGCGACATCGGACAGCTTTCCAGGGAGGAACGACACGATTGTGCGACTGCACTGGTTACCGGTAACTGGTGTTTTCCCGCGTGCGAAAGTTCTCGCTGGTATCGGTACCTGTATCGGTACCTAGAATGGCGGAATGACCAAGCCCGTGATCCTTTCCGACCGTCCCGATCGTCCTGAACCGCAGCGCATCCCCGTGACGATGGCTGACGTGGCGGCGCGGGTGGGGGTGTCGAAGATGACGGTCTCGCGTGCCCTCAACGCGAGCGAGAGCCGGGGCCGCAGCACGTCCGAGGCCCTGCGCCAGCGCATCCTCGCCACCTGCGAGGAGATGGGCTACGTGCTCGACAAGACGGCGCGCACCTTCTCCAGCAAACGCTCGGGCTTCATCGCGGCGCTGATCCCGTCGCTGAACAACTCCAGCTTCTCCGAGACCGCGCACGGCCTGGCGGCGGCGGTCGAAGGCGCCGGCCTGCAACTGCTGCTGGGCGACACCGATTACCGGCTCGACACCGAGGAGCGGCTGGTGCGCGAGATGCTGGCGCGCCGGCCCGAGGGGGTCGTGCTGACCGGTGGCACGCACACGCCGCAGGCCCGCGCGATGCTGATCGCCAGCGGCATCCCGGTGGTCGAGACCTGGGATCTGCCGGACGAACCGATCGGCCACACGGTGGGTTTCTCGAACGCCGAGGCCACGGTCGCGCTGGTCCACCACCTGCACGCCAGCGGCTACCGCGACATCGCCTTCCTCGGCGGCACCTCCAACCGCGACACCCGGGGCGCCGACCGGCGGCGCGGCTACACGGAAGCGGTCCGGGCGCTCGGCCTGCCGGAAGGGCGCGTGATCTCCTTCGGCCAGCCGCCCGTGTCGATGGCGCAGGGCGCGCAGGCGGTGGCGCAGCTCGTCCAGCAGTGGCCGGACGTGGACGCGGCGGTGTGCGTGTCGGACCTGTGCGCGTTCGGCGCCCTGGCCGAGTGCCAGCGGCGCGGCTGGGACGTGCCCGGGCGCCTGGCCATCGCCGGTTTCGGCGACTTCGAGGTCAGCCGCAACTGCCATCCGCGCCTCACGACGGTGGCGATCGACTGCGCCGGGATGGGGCGGGCGGTGGGGGAGCTGATGCTGCGGGCCATCGAAGCCGGGCGGGCGGGGCAGGTGCTGGCGGCGGAGACGGTGAAGGTGCCGTTCCACGTCGTGGCGCGGGAGAGCACCTGAGCGGGGCGGACACCGGTAGGCTCTCGAATCTGCAGCACAGCACCACAACGCACACCCGACATGGCCTCCAGCAACACCGTCTTCCAGATCTGCCTCGTCGTGAACGACGTGCAGAAAGCCAATGCGAACTGGGCCAGGGTTCTCGACCGGCCTGAAGCGGCCGTCGAGGTCATCTTTTCCGGTGGCATCCTCCACTACACGCACGGCCAACCCGCCGACTACACGGACTGCCAGGTCGCGAAGTACGACCTGGGTGCCTTTGTGCTGGAGCTGATGCAGCCGGGTCCGGGGCCGAGTCCGTGGCGTGATTTCCTGGACCGCCGAGGCCCGGGGGTCTTCCACTTCTGCGTCCAGGTCGGTGACCGCAAGGTGTTCCAGCAGACGCTGGCCGACATCGGCGTCGGCTTGCCGTACCACGTCGGGTACTACCCGGGCGGCTCCTACAGCTACGTCGAGACGACCGACCCCCTGGGACTGGAGCTGAGCGTGAACCATCGGGCGGACCACGCGCAACTGATGCAGGACTTGCTGAGCGGCGCGGCCTTGCCTTTCGACGAACTGGGGTGAGCGGTGCGTCGCTGTCGCTCAGGCGGTGGCGGCCGGTGCCGGCGTCAGCGCGTCGAAGTCGATCAGCACCTTCATCGCCCGCCGCCGATCACCCGCCAGCTCGAACGCCTCCCGCGCCTGCTCCAGCGGGAAGGTCCGCGTCACCATCGGCCGCAGGTCCACCCGCCCCTCGTTGATCAGCCGCACCGCCAGCGCGAACTCGGCGTGGAAGCGGAACGACCCGCACAGGCTCAGCTCCTTGGCGACGATCAGGTTCTGCGGGATGTTCACGTCCCCGCCCAGCCCGAGCTGCACCACCACGCCCCGCGGGCGCATCACGTCCAGCCCGGCCCGCAACGCCCGCTCGTTGCCCGAGCACTCGATCATCACGTCGAAGCTGCCCTTGTCGGCGCTGTAACGCGACACCCAGTCCGTGTCGGTGGCGACATTGAGGGTGCGGTCGGCGCCCATCGCCTGGGCGACCGCCAGCGTCTCGTCGGTCACGTCCACCGCGACGATCTCGGCCGCGCCATGCACCCGGGCCGCGGCAATCGCCAGACAGCCGATCGGCCCGCACCCCGACACCAGCACCCGCCTGCCCAGCAGCGACCCGGCCCGCGACACCGCGTGCAGCCCGACCGAGAACGGCTCGGCCAGCGCCGCCAGCATCAGCGGCACCCCCGGCGCCACCGTCTCGCACTGCACCGCGTTGCACACCAGCAGTTGCCGGAACGCGCCCTCGACGTGCGGATCGCGCATCGCGCTGCCGTAGAAGCGCATCTCCAGGCACTGGTTCGGCAGGCCCTCCAGACAGAACTTGCACGCCCCGCATGGCCGGCTCGGGTTCACCGCCACCCGGTCGCCCACCTGCACCCGTGTCACGTCCGGTGCCACTGCGACGACCGTGCCGGCGACCTCATGGCCCAGGACCATCGGCCGCTTGATGCGCACCGTGCCGAAGCCGCCGTGGTGGAAGTAGTGCAGGTCCGAGCCGCAGATGCCGCCCATGCCGACCTGCACCGTCACCTGCCCGGCGGCCATCTCGCCCGCGTCCTGCTCCTCGACGCGCAGGTCGTCCGGTGCGTGGATCAGCAGGCAGCGGCAGCGCAGGCGCAGTGGCCGGCCGGTCGTGGTGTCGTCAAGCATCCGGGTCTCCTGGGGTGTGCAGGGCACTATAGCGACGGGACCCGGGCCGACAAGACGGGTTTCGCAGGTTGACGTTTTCGGGCATTGACGTTACTTTCGTATGATGAATAACCTCTTTGATCTGACGGGCCGCACCGCCCTCATCACGGGCTCCAGCAAGGGCATCGGCCTCGCGCTGGCGTGTGCGCTGGCGTCCGCAGGCGCCCGCGTGGTGCTCAATGCCCGGGATGCGGACCGGCTGGAGGCGACCCGGCTGGCGCTGACCGAGCGGGGCATCGAGGCCCATGCCTACGCGTTCGACGTGACGGACGCCGACGCCGTGCAGGCCGGCGTGGCGCGCATCGAGGCGGAGGTCGGCCCGATCGACATCCTCGTCAACAACGCCGGCATGCAGCACCGGGCGCCGTTCGCCGAGTTCCCGCTCGACGCCTGGCACCGCATCACCACCACCAACATCGACAGCGTCTTCCTCGTCGGGCAGGCGGTGGCGCGCTGCATGATCCCGCGGGGCCGGGGCAAGATCCTCAACGTCTGCTCCGTGCAGAGCGAACTCGGCTGCCCCGGCATCGCGCCTTACACCGCGACCAAGGGCGCCGTGAAGATGCTCACCAAGGGCATGGCGATCGACCTCGGCAAGCACGGCATCCAGGTCAACGGCCTCGGCCCCGGCTACTTCAAGACCGAACTCACCAGCGCGCGGGTCGCCGATGCCACCTTCACCGCCTGGCTGACCGCGCACACGCCCTCGGGCCGCTGGGGCGACGTGGAGGAACTGGGCGGGGCGGCGATCTTCCTGGCGTCTGACGCATCGAGCTTCGTGAACGGGCACATCCTGTACGTGGATGGCGGCATCACGGCGAGTCTGTGAGCGGCGCCATGCGTGACGACACGACTTCCACCGCGTCCCTGCCGGCGGTTGCCGTCGTCGGCGTCGGGATCATGGGTTCGGCCATCAGCCGGCGCCTGCTCGACGCTGGTCACCGGGTGACGGTGTACGACCGTGACGCCGAGAAGGTCGCGGCGCTGGTCGCACTCGGCGCTCACGCTACTGCCAGCGCCGCAGAGGCCACCGCCGCGAGCGAATTTGTCATCACCAGCCTCAACTCGGCGGCCATCGTCGAGGCGGCGGTGTTCGGGCCGGGTGGCGTGGCCGAGGCCGCCAGCGCCGAGCGGCTGCTGATCGACATGTCCTCCATCGACCCGCCGTCCACGTGCCGGCTCGCGCAGCAATTGCGAGAAGCGTCCGGCATGGGCTGGGTCGATGCGCCGCTGTCCGGTGGTGCTCCGAAGGCCCTGCTCGGCCGCCTGACGGTGATGGCCGGCGGCAGCGCCGAGGACGTGGCGCAGGCGCGGCGCGTGATGGACAGCCTCTGCGCCAACTACACCCACATGGGCCCGACCGGCGCCGGCCAGACCACCAAGCTGGTGAACCAGTTGCTCTGCGCGATCGGGTTCCAGGCGGTGGCCGAGGCCGTGCGGCTGGCCGAAGCGGGTGGGGTGGACGCGACGCGGCTGTCCGAAGCGCTGGCCGGCGGGCGCGCCGACAGCCAGATCCTGCAGGAGTTCGGCCCCAAGATGGCCCGGCGCGACTACACGCCGACCGGGCGCATCGACAACATGCTCAAGGATCTCGAAGCGGTGCAGGCGTTCGCGCAAGGGGCGCGGCTGCCGCTGCCGGTGAGCGGGCTGGTGAGCGAGCTGCACCGGGCGTGGGTGGCGGCCGGGCTCGGGCCGGAGGACACGGCGGCCACGATGAAACAGTTCAGTGGCTACCGTTGACACGGCCCGAGCGCCGGGGCCTCAGGGCATGCTCAGCGTGTCGAAGTAGTAGGTGCCGGCTCCGCCCGCCGCGCCAGTCTTGCCGAAGTTGAAGAACACCGACGCCTTGTTGTAGGTGTAGGTGAGGTTCAACGCCGCAGTGCCCGATGCCGGGCTGGCAAAGTTGAAGCTCAGCGTTTCCCAGCCGCCTGCGACCGTGGTGGTGGCTTCGGTTTCAACGCTGTGCGTCGCGTCGGCGGCGTCTTCCACCTTCAGCCGCACGGGGATGCCCGCGGCCGGTGCCCACACTTTCAGCGTCATCGTCTTGGCGGTGGCCGAGAACGGCAGCGTGGCGATCGAGAGATTCGCGCCGGTCGACACCGTCGTGCCAGCCCACAACTCGGCGGTGGCCGACTTCACCACCTTGGCGACCTTGCCCGAGCCCGTCACCGGATCGGTGACCACCGAGGAGTCTTCCGCCCCACCGAAACCCGTGAGCGTGTAGGTGACGGCGCTGGCGTCGAACGTGACGGGCAGGCTCGACACGGGCGTGGTCGTGGCGGCACCGGCGGTGTACTGCAGGTCGTCGAGGTAGTAGGTCTTGGCGCTGCCCACCTGGGCACCAGTCTTGCCGAAGTTGAAGAAGATCGACGCCTTGTTGTAGGTGGTGGCCAGGTTCAGCGCGGCGGTTCCCGTCGCCTGGTTGGCGAAGTTGAAGGTCAGGGTCTGCCAGCCACCGGCGACCGTGGTGGTGGCCTCGGTTTCGACCGACTTGGTCGTGTCGCTGGCGTTTTCCACCTTGAGGCGCACGGCGATGCCGGCATCCGGTGACCAGACCCGGGCGGTGATGGTCGTGTTGCTGGCGCTGAAGGCGATCGGGGCGATGGCCTGGTTGGCCAGGTGGGACACCGTGGTGCCCGCCCACAGCTCGGCCGTGGCGGACTTGACGATCTTGGCGACCTTGTTGGCGGGGTTGGTCGGATCGATGACCACGCTGGCGTCTTCTGCACCGCCAAAGCCCGTCAGGGTCGGCGCAGCGGTCTCGTCGAAGTTGACAAGTCCATCCTTCTGGGCCTTGCCGGTGGGGGCCGGGCAGGTCACGGCGAAGGTGGAACCGACGAAGGTCAGGTCATCCAGGTAGTAGGTCTTGGCGGAGCCGACCTGCGCGCCGGTCTTGCCAAAGTTGAAGAACACCGACGCCTTGTTGTAGGTGTTGGTCAGGCTCAGGGCGGCGGTGCTGGTCGCCGGGTTGGCGAAGTTGAAGGTCAGGGTCTGCCAGCCCGCAGCGGTCGTGACAGTGGCTTCGGTCTCGACCGACTTGGTGCCGTCGGCGGCGTCTTCGAGCTTCAGTCGCACGGGAATGTTGGCGTCCGGCGACCACACCCGCGCCGTCACCTTGGTGTCCGTGGCGCTGAAGGGCAGCTTGACCAGCGCCAGGCTCGGGCAGATCGACACCGTGGCGCCCGCCCACGACTCGGCCGTGGCGGACTTGACGATCTTGGCGACCTTGTTGGTGGCATCGGCCGGGTCAGCCACCACGCTGGCGTCTTCGGCGCCACCGAAGCCGGTCAGCACCGGGGCGGTGGTTTCGCTGAAGCTGACCAGGGTGGTCGAGGCGACGGCGGTGACAGTGTTGTAGGCCTGCGAAGCGGTGGTGGCGGTCGTGTTGGCGTTGTTGGCGGTGTCGGCGAAGACGCCAGCGCCGAGGCTCACGCCGATGCTGCCGGTCGTGTTGGCTGTCGGGGTGACGACCAGCGTGGCCTGGGTGCCGCTGACGCGGGTGAAGGTGCCCTTGGTGCCGCCGGTGATGACGATGTCGTCGGTGGTGAAGCTCGTGCCGACATCCTCGCTGAAGGTGAAGGTGAAGGTGACGTTGCCGCTGGCCGTGGTGCCGCTCACGTTGTTGGTGACGACCACGGTGGGGGGGGTGGTGTCGGTGACCACGGGGGTGTCGGGGGCCGTGGCATCCCCGCCGCCACAAGCCGACAGCAGGACCGCGATCGACAGTGACAGCGCCGACAGCGTGCAATGCTTGGGAGTGGATGTGTGCGTGGTGGTCATGGCTGTGTCTCCTTGTGGGTGGAAAGTGAATTTGGTGCAACGGTCAGGGTCCGACCGCTGCTGAAGCGCACGGTCAGCGGGGAGGGCGTGGCGTTGTAGGCCAGGTAGGTGCGTGCGCCATCCGGCCGGCGGAACACCGAATACAGCGCGGTGTCGGCGGTGACGGTCGGGTCGGGCGTGCCCATCTCGTTCAGGCTGAGCAGCCAGTGCAGCGTGTGCGAGCGTGTGTCACCAAACTCGACCGAGCCCCAGCGGTCCCAGCCCGCCAGCGCCGCCTGGGGGTCGGCCAGCGCCAGGTACTTGGTGAAGAGGTCTTGCCAGATGTCGGGTGGATCGGCCCGTTTGCCACGCGCGGCGTGCAGCGCCATCTCGGCCGGCAGTGCGCCCAGGTTGCGCTTGACGTACTGCGGATCGCGCCCCAGGTAGCCGGACGCGGAGGTCAGCGGCAGCAGGTTGATGCCCTTGATCTGGCGCGGCTCGTCGGTCCACCAGGTGTTGTGGGCGTACTTGCCGCCGAACAGCATGCTGACCTCGACGTTCTTGGCCAGGTACTCGGGTGCAAGGACAAGGCCGTGCAGGTCGAACCAGTAGTGGTTGAGGGCCTCGATCTCGCTGCTGTAGAGGTAGACACCCAGATCGCGCAGCGCGTGGTTGCCCGTGATCTCGCCCCACAGGATCAGCCCGGCCCAGGCGTTGACGGCTTCCGAGGACGATTCCTGGTTGTTGCCGTGCGGCCCGAGCCCGATGCCCGAGGCCCAGGAATGCCCCTCGTAGGGGTCGAAGTTGCGCAGGAAGGGGAAGTCCTTGCCGCCACGCTGCATGGTGGCGATGTCGGCGATCAGCATCTCGGTCATGCCACCCCACTGCGCCTTGGCCGCCCAGGCCGGGTCGCGCAGGGCGATGTCAGCCATCGCGCGGATCCAGTAGCCGTAGTGGAAGTGGTGGTCGTTCATCTGCTGGACCGCGAAGTACTCCTCCGGGTACGCCACCACCGTGCCCAACCCACTGTCGTAGTGGAAGTAGGTCTTCTGGCTGTCGCCGCTAAACCAGGACTCGATGCGCTTCTGGGTCAGCTTGAGCAACTGGTCGCGGCCGGCCAGATCGCCTTGCTGCTCCACCACGCTCATCAACTGGGTGATGCGCTGCAGGCCCTTGCCCTGCCAGTACGCGCCGTTGCCGATCTCCAGCATCATCCGGCGCGCGTTGCGCTGGTCGGTCTTCATCAGGTCGCGAAGATCGGCCAGGCGCGGTGTGTCGGCCGCCACGGCGGGCCAGTACGGCACGAAACCACCGTAGGTCGTGCGTGTCTTGAACTCGGTGGCCGGCAGCAAGCGGATCTGGCCGCGCAGGGTCTCGAACGCCGGCCCCAGGCGGCCCTCGACGGTGCCGTTCCGGAACCAGTGGTGCGGATACAGCCCGAGCAGTGGCCCGTGGTCAGGGCCTTCCATGCTGCGGGTGGTGGCCTGGAAGGTGGTTTCGACCTGGCTGGTGGCGACCTCGAAATGCCACGTCACGCGGGTGTCCTCGACAAAGGCGTAGGCGTGCCGGGTGAACAGTTGAAGCGTCTGGGCTTGCTCGTCGGGCAGGGCGGCGGCGGCCAGGTAGCCCTTGCCTTCCGGCAGGTGGCCGATCCACTCGGTCGGCGACACCTGTTCCCAGCGCACGCCGGTGGGGCCGAACAGTGCGTAAGGCTGGTCCTTGACGCGCAGGGCCAGCACCCGCGGGTCCGATCCCGACTCCAGGCGCTGCGCCGCCGCCGGCAGTTGCACCCGCACATCGCCGCGCGAGATCCGGAACGAGGCGTAGGGGCTGCCATGCGCCACGGTCACCAGCATCTGGTCGCTACCCCGCGACTGGTCGATGTCGATGGCCCAGTCGGTGGCCTTGGCCAGACGCGCCGGGCCGGGCTCGAACGCGACCGGCGAGATCCGCAGCGGGTCGCGGTGCGGGTAGTGGATTTCGACATCGCGGCGCTCGGTGGGCACCACCTCCTTGCGCGCCAGCGCCATTTCCAGACCCGATGCTGTGGCCAGGATGGTCAGCGGCTGGGCGTAGATCACCTCCGGCTGGTCGCTGAACATCAGGGACGAGTACCACTGGTTGGTGGGCGCAGCCTGCTTCAGCAGGGCGTCGGTGCGCCGCGGAGCGGCCGGGGGGGGCTTGTCGCCCGCCTTGGGTTGGAGGAAATAGGTGCCTGCCCCCGCCTTGACGGGCTGGGCCAGCGTGACAGAGGCACTGCCCAGGCCCAGCAGCGCGGCCAGGCAGCTGCCATGGATCAACTTCATGTCCGGTTCCTTCGGGTCGGGCTGAGACCCGTGGCGCCAATATAATGAAAGCGCTTTCAAACATCAATCCGCAGGTTTACCCTCGATGTTGGGACTGCGTCGAGGGGCTCGGGAAAACACGGGGACGGCAGCAGTTGACGCTGGGGATGACAATGACTACGCTCATGAAAGCGCTTTCAAATCTTTGTGTTCGTGTCCATCTGTCAGACCACCATGCAAAACGTTCTCCTGCCTGCTGCGCTCGCTCCTCGGGTCCATCTTGCGCATTCGCCGGTGCGGTGGGCTTCGCTTGCGTTGGTGGCGGCCGGTTGGCTGTTCTCAGGTCCGGGCCACGCTCTCGACTTCGGGCCGTTCAGCCTGACCGGTTTTGCCAAGGCCGAGGCCCAGCAGGGCAGCAACCACTGCCCCAACTGCCAGCGCTTCCCGGCCGAAGACAAGCAGCGGTTCTGGGCGGATGAGGTCGTGCCCGGCCGCAGCTATGGCACCGAAACGACCCATGTCGTGCTGTTCCAGCCCTACCTGGCCGCCAAGTTCGACCTGGGCTACGGCGTGAAGCTCTCGGGCCTGCTGAGCCAGCGCTGGCGCGACGGGGACACCGACATCCCCGGCTTCCTGTACGAGAAGAACGTGGCGCTGAGCCACGAGGACTGGGGCAGCCTGCGCCTCGGGGCCATGACCACGCGCACCTGGAGCGTGGCCGACTACCCCTATGGCTCCAATGTGGGCGTGGCGGATGTCTGGGGCGCCAGCGGTGCCGGCTACGGATTGCTCAAGCGCGCGATCCGCTACACCTCGCGGCTGCTGGATGTCGCAGACGGCGACCTGGTACTCGAAGCCACCTACGACCAGGGCAACACCGCCTTCAAGGTCCACAAACCGCGGTTCCTGGAGCTGTACGCCCAGTACCACCGGGGCGACCTGGTGATGGACGCGATGTACCAGGACACGCGCAACGGCAACCCGCAAGCCTGGAGCCACGGCCCGTTCACCGGCCCGACCGCCAACCCGGCCGACGACACCAAGGTCGGCGGCTCCGGCCAGAGCATCGCCATGCTGATGGCGCGCTACCAGGTGACCAACAGCCTGGAGGTCTCCGGCGGCATTCGGCGCAACCGCTGGAGCGGCGCCTATGCCGTGATCACCCAGGCGGGCACCTCGGCGCAGTGGAACAACATGTTCAACGTGAACTGGAACGGCACGCTCAACGGCGTGGCCAACCCGGGTTACGCCGCCACCTCGGTGGACCTGATGCTGGGCCTGCGCTACCGCACCGGGCCGTGGACCGCCTACACCGGCATGACCTACCTGGGCCAGGCCAGCACCGACAACCCCAGCGAGCGCGGCCAGAGCAACTCGGCACTCGTCAACACGCTGGGGCTGGGCTACGACTACGGGCAGGGCATCAATTTCTACGGGTTCGCCGGCATGGTGCATTTCCGCCGCCTGGGCCTGTCCCCCATGTCGATGCCCGGCAACGCAGCGTTCACCAACGTCGATTCGCGCGTCACGCGCAATGGCAACTGGTTCGGCGCAGGCGCGGTCTACACCTTCTGACACCACAGGAATCCCAGGTCATGTTGCGTTTCTCCCGACTCATTCACACCGTGATGGCGCTGGTCACCGCGCTGCTGGTCGTTGCCTGTGGTGGCGGCGGCGAGGTGCCCGCCACGGGCGTGGCCCTGCGCCCGCTGAGCGCCGAATTTTCCAGCCGCAAGGCGGTGTCGTATTCGCCCTTCCGCTCGACCAATCGCGACACCGAAACCGTCACCGCCGCCAACGTCAAGCAAGACCTGCAATTGCTGGTGGCCGGCGGGTTTCGGCTGATCCGCCTGTTCGACAGCTCCGACGCGGTCGCCAAGCTGACGCTGCAGGTCATCAAGGACAACGGGCTGGACCTCAAGGTGATGCTTGGCATCTACATCGTCAACGGCAACGACGCCTTCAATCAGGCCGAGGTCGCCCGTGGCATCGCGCTGGCCAAGGCGTACAGCGACGTGGTGCTGGCCGTCAGCGTCGGCAACGAGACGATGGTGAACTGGTCGTTCAACCCGGTCGCCCCGGCGACGATGGCCGGGTTCATCACAACGGTGCGCAACGCGATCACCCAGCCGGTGACGACCGATGACAACTGGGCCTTCTACGCCAGCGCGCCCCGCACGATCACCGACGTGATCGACTTCGCGGCGGTTCACACCTATCCGCTGGCCGACAGCGTCTACAACGCGGCCCTGTGGGACTGGCAGCAGGCGAGCGTGCCCGCCGCCACCCGAGCGACTGCGATGATGGACGCAGCCATCGCTGCGGCCCGCAAGGACTACACCGCCGTGCGCACCTACCTGGACAGCATCGGGCAGACCGCCATGCCGATCGTGATCGGGGAAACCGGCTGGAAGGCCGTCGCCTCGGGGGGCGAGTCGTTCCGTGCCCACCCGGTCAACCAGAAGATGTACTTCGACCGCCTGACCGCCTGGAGCAACACCGCGCACACGTCCGGCGCCGGCCCGACCACGATTTTCTACTTCGAAGCCTTCGACGAGCCGTGGAAGGGCGCGGACGACAAGTGGGGCCTGTTCAACGTCAGCCGGCAGGCGCGCTACGTGGTCCAGGGGCTCTACCCGGCCACCACCTGGGAGTCGGGCACCTACACCGCCGCTGACGCGCTGTACTACATCCCGCTGACGGGCAATGGCACGGTCACGGCCAGCCGCTACACCCTGTACGCCAACACCGCGACCTTCAACGAGGCCAAGCCCGCCGAGGCGGCGGTGTGGAACGCCTGGGACAACGGCACGACCGGCTTCGCCACGGAAGTGGCCACCACCGCCGATCCGGCCGACCTGGTCAACAGCATCGAGGTCACGCCCAAGCCCGCGAGCTGGGGCTGGGGCCTGGCGCTGAGCCTGCCGACCACCGCCGAGGACCTGAGCCAGTTCGGCGCCACCGGCAAGCTCAATTTCAGCCTCAAGACGACCTACCCGGGGGCGATCGAGGTCGGTTTCCTGACCGGCGTGGCGACCACCGGCAGTGCCTATGACGTGTACCTTGCCATTCAACCGGGCGAGTACGGCTACCTGAACGACGGCAATTGGCACACGGTTTCCATCCCGATCAGCGCGATCACGCCGCGAGGCGCCATGGCCTTCGGGATGACCGATACCACCAAGTCCAGGCTGGATCTGACCAAGGTGACCAATCCGTTCGTGATCGCGGACCGCTACGCCAACACCGGCAAGGCCCAGAACAGCGGCCACACGACCAAGCTCTACGTGGACGCCATCCACTGGTCGCGGTGACCTGAGCGGGCCCGGTCGGCCCCCTTGAAACCGATATCATGTCCGGCCAGCGATAAAGTTTTTGTCGCTGGTCAGTCAAATCGCCCCTGGGGCTCTGGACGAATGAAGCACAACGAGAAGGCCCCAGCGGGTGCCATGGTGGTCAAGCTGGAGATGGTGGCGCAAGCCGCCGGGGTGTCACCCAGCACTGTTTCTCGCATCCTCAACGGCACCGCCGTGGTCAGCGAGGCCAAGAAGCAGGCCGTCAACGAGGCCATCGCCAAGCTCGGTTTTGTGCCCAACCCGATCGCCCGCGGCCTGGCCGGCGGGCGCACGTTCAGCATCGGGGTGATCACGCAGTCCATCGACAGCCCGTTCTACGGTGGCGCGCTGCGTGGCATCGAGGAAGCGCTGGCACCGGATGGCTACAGCCCCTTGTTTGTCAGTGGACACTGGGACGCGGTGCAGGAAGCCCGCTGCATCGACGTGCTGCGCTCGCGCCGGGTGGATGGCATCATCGTGCTCACCGGCCGGCTCAGCGACAAGGTACTGAAGGCGTGCGCCAAGACGCTGCCCGTGGTCGTGACCGGGCGGGCGCTCAAGGCGCCGGGGCTGTTCGCCCTGAACTTCGACAACTTCCAAGGCGGCCAGCTCGCCACCCGCCACCTGCTGGACCTTGGGCACCGGCAGATCGCCTTCATCGCGGGCGACGACGGGCACCCCGACGCCACCGAACGGCACCGTGGTTACCGCGCGGCGCTGGAAGCGGCTGGGGTGGCCTACAACCCGGCGCTCGTGGTGTCGGGCCGCTACTACGAGGAAAGCGGGCGGCTGGCGGTCGAGCGCTTGCTGGACAGTGGGTGCCGGTTCACGGCCATCTTTTCCGCCAACGACCAGATGGCCCAGGGGGCGGCGCTGGGGCTGTATCGCCGCGCGCTGCGGGTGCCGGATGACATCTCGATCGTCGGCTTCGATGACCTGGCGCAGTCGGCGTATGCACTGCCGCCCCTGAGCACGGTCCGCCACCCCGCGGTCGAGATGGGTCGCCTGGCGGCCACGGCCATGCTGCAGCTGCTGCGCGGCGACAAGCCGGTGGTCGAAGTGCCTGTGCCTCAGGTGATCGCGCGCGAATCCTCTCAGCGGCTGCGCTGACTGGCGCCTCCTCGGGCCGCAACGGCCCGAGCGCCACCCCCTCGGTTTCCCTCGATTGACAGGCAGACGGTGCCACTCTATATTTTGAAAGCGCTTTCATAAAGCAATTTCAAGCACATGATTCCAGACGAGCATTCACACCGCCCCCACTGCACACAGGAGATGACCATGCCGCGCACGACCCTGACACACCAGACGCACCCGACGCACCAGGCCCGCGGATCGACCGCCCGACCCGTGGCCTTCGCCGTTGGCTTGCTGGCAGCCATGCTGACCCAGCAGGCCCAGGCCCAGCAGACCTTGACCGTGGCGGCCTTCCCTGCCGTGGACGAGATCGTCAAGTCGGCGATTCCCGCCTGGAAAGCCAAGCATCCGAACGTCGAGATCAAGGTCGTCAGCCGCCAGTTCACCGATCACCACACGGCGATGACGACCGCGCTGTCCACCTCGTCCTACCTACCGGACGTGATGGCGCTGGAGATCGGCTACGTCGGCCGGTTCGCGCAGAGCGGTGGGCTTGACGACCTCGCGGGCAGCGCCTACGGGGTGCAGAAGTTCAAATCCCAGTTCGTGTCCTACGCCTATGACCAGGCCACCAGCCGCAGCGGCGCGGTGGCGGCGGTACCGGCCGACATCGGCCCCGGCACGCTGCTCTACCGCACCGACATCCTGGCCAAGGCCGGTGTGACGGAAGCCGAGCTGACCAAGTCCTGGGACAGCTACGTGGCGTCGGGCGTCAAGATCAAGGCCGGGACGGGTGCCTACCTGATGGCCCATGCCCGCGATATCAAGGACATCCTGATCCGCATCGGCATCCAGCCCGGCGAGGGCCTGTACCTGGACAGCCAATCGCAGGTGCTGGTCAACACGCCACGTTTCGTGCGTGCGTTCGAGCTGGCGCGCAAGGTGCGAGAGCAGAAGCTGGACGCCAAGATCGCCGCCTGGTCAAACGAGTGGGGCGAAGGCTTCAAGCGCGGCACACTCACCACGCAGATGACCGGCGCCTGGCTGGCTGGCCACCTGAACAACTGGCTGGCCCCGAGCACCAAGGGCCAGTGGCGCGCCGCGCAGCTCCCGGAAGGCGCCTGGGCGGCCTACGGCGGGACGTTCTACGCCATCCCCAAGGGGGCGCCCGCCGCCAACAAGGCGCTGGCCTGGGAGCTGATCCAGATGATGACGCTGAACCGCGACGTGCAGATCAGTGCCTTCAAGTCCCAGGACGCCTTCCCGGCACTGCTGGCCACGCACAACGATGCGTTCTTCGACCAGCCCATCGAGTTCCTCGGCGGCCAGAAGGCGCGTGTGCTGTGGCGCGATGCCTCGCGCAACATCAAGGCCGTGGCGGTGCATGAACTCGACGCCTTCGCCGAAGAGGTGGTCAACACCGAACTCGACAAGGTGCTCGACCAGGGCAAGGACATCCCGACTGCGCTTGCCGACGCCCAGAAGCTGCTGGAGCGCCGCGCTCGCCGCTGAGCCGTCGTCCGACTCGCGCCCACCACCCCACACGTCCCTTGTTGCCATCGGCCTCGCCATGAAGCTCCCTGTCGCGCTGCGCCTGTCCCCTCGGTGGGCGCCGTATGTGTTCATCAGCCCGTTCCTGATCCTGTTCATCGTGTTCGGGCTGTTTCCGCTGCTGTTCTCCCTGACGCTGGCCTTCGTGACATGGGAGCCGACCCGGGGCCTTGCGGCGATGAAGTTTGTGGGATTGGAGAACTTCAGCTTCGCGCTGACGGACGAGTGGTTCTGGAAATCGCTGAAGAACACGGGCTGGCTCGCGCTGGCCTCGGGCGTGCCGCAGCACCTGGTGGCGATCCCGCTGGCGTACTTCATCCACTCGTCGTTCAAGCGACTGCGGGACGGTGTGGTGGGGGCGTACTTTCTGCCCTACATCACCTCCACGGTGGCCATCGCCATCATGTTCAGCTCGCTGTTTTCGACCGACTTCGGGCTGATCAACGTCGGGCTGGAGGGGCTGCGGCAGGTGCCGGGGCTGGGCTGGCTGCTGCCCGAGGGGCGCATCGACTGGCTGGGTAAGCCCGACAACATCAAGCCCGCCGTGTCGCTGATCGTGTTCTGGCGCTACGTCGGGTTCAACGTGGTGCTGTACCTGGCGGCGCTGCAGACTATCCCGAAAGACCTCTACGAAGCCGCTTCGATGGACGGCGCCGGCCGGCTTCAGCAGTTCTGGTTCATCACGCTGCCGAGTCTGCGGCCAATGATCTATTTCGGGGTGACGCTGAGCGTGATCGGGGGCCTGCAGTTGTTCGAGGAGCCCTTCATCCTGACCGGCGGGCGTGGCGGCTCCGACCAGGCGGGCATGACCAGCGCGATGTACCTCTACCGCACCGCCTTCGACTTCAACGACTTCGGCACCGCCAGCGCGATGTCATGGCTGCTGTTCGTGGTCGTGGCCGTGCTGACGTGGATGACCAACCGGGCCTTCCGCCCCCGTGGCCCTTCGGCCTGACTGCGGAACGAGGAGTCGCTCTGATGAAAACCGACCGTCTGGCCCCCTGGGCCGCCTATGGGCTCGTGGGTGTGGGCGCGCTGGTCATGCTCGCGCCGTTCTATTTCATGTTCGTGTTTGCCACGCATACGCGCACCGAGATCTTCAGCCTGCCGCCACCGCTGTTCTTTGGCGATGCGTTCCTGGACAACCTGAGGATCCTGACCGAGCGGGTGCCGTTCTGGCGCAGCCTGGGCTGGAGCGTGTACGTGGCGCTGGTCTCCACGGCCCTGACGCTGCTGTTCTGTTCGATGGGCGGTTATGCGTTTGCGCTGTTCGAGTTCCGTTTCAAGAACGCGCTGTTCGGGCTGGTGATGGCCACGATGCTGCTGCCGTCGTTCATGAACATGATCCCGACCTTCATGATCATGGACCTGCTGGGCTGGATCAACCAGCCGCGCGCGCTGTACATCCCCGGTGCCGCCAGCGCGTTCGGCATCTTCCTGATGCGCCAGTTCGTGTTGTCCTCGATCCCGAAGGAGCTGATCGAGGCGGCGCGCATGGACGGCTGCGGCGAGCTGGGCATCTATTTCCGCATCGTTGCGCCGCTGCTCAAGCCCGCGATGGGCACGCTGGGCCTGATCACCTTCATTGCCTCGTGGAACAACTTCATGGGGCCGCTGATCGTCATGCGCTCGCCCGAGATGTACACGCTGCCGCTGGCCCTGCGCAGCCTGCAGAGCCCGGTGGACACCGAGTGGGGCGCGCTGATGACCGGCTCGGCCATCGCCACGATCCCGCTGCTGCTGCTGTTCGCCGTGTCGTCGCGCCAGTTGATTTCCGGCCTGACCTCGGGTGCGGTGAAGTGACCTTCTTTCGACATTGCCTGCCCTCACCATGACGCCATCCGACCCCCTCGACACCTCCGCGGCCAGTGCGGCCTTTCCCGATGACTTCGTCTGGGGCGTGGCCACCAGCGCGTTCCAGATCGAAGGCGCCAGCGCCGAGGACGGCAAGGGCGCCTCGATCTGGGACGACTTCTGCCGCCAGCCCGGCGTGATCGCCGACGGCAGCGACGGCCGCACCGCCTGCGAGCACTACCACCGCTGGCCGAGCGACCTGGACCTGATCGCCAACCTGGGCGTGGACGCCTACCGCTTCTCGGTGTCGTGGCCCCGGGTCCGTCCCGGCGGCGGCGGGGCCTGGAACGAGAAAGGGCTGGACTTCTATGACCGGCTGGTCGACGGGCTGCTGCAGCGCGGCGTCACGCCGTACCTGACGCTCAACCACTGGGACCTGCCCAGCGAGTTGCAGGCGCAGGGCGGCTGGGCCCACCGCGACACCGTGCATCGTTTCGTCGAGTACGCCTGCGGCATGGCCGAGCGGCTCGGCGACCGCGTGGCCAGCATCACCACCCACAACGAGCCCTGGGTGGTGGCCATGCTCGGCCACGACAGCGGCATCTTCGCCCCCGGCGTGCGCGACCGCGCCACCGCGATGCAGGTCTCGCACCACCTGCTGCTCAGCCACGGCCTGGCGTTGCAGGCACTGCGCCAGTCGGGCTGCCGTAGCCAGCTTGGCATTGTGCTCAACCTCTCGCCCGTCCAGCCCGCCACGTCGTCGCCCGAGGACCAGGCGCGGGCGCGGCTGGAGGATGGCCTGCTGCTGCGCTGGTACATGGATCCGCTGTTCAAGGGCGCCTACCCGGCGGACGTGCTGGCGTTTCTGGGCGCTGACGCACCGCGCATGGAAGCAGGGGACTTGGCCGCGATGGCCGCGCCGCTGGATTTCCTGGGCGTCAACTACTACACCCGCGCGGTGGTCAGCGCGGACGGTTCCTGGGACAAGCGGCGCAGCGGGTTCGAGCTGACCGACATGGATTGGGAGGTCTACCCGCAGGGGCTGACCGAGCTGCTGGTGCGGCTGCACCACGACTATCCCGTGCCGCCGATGTTCGTCACCGAAAACGGCGGCGCCTTCAAGGACGGTTACACCGACGGCCGTGTCCACGACGCTGACCGCACCCGCTACATCGCCCAGCACATCGCCGCCGTCGGCGAGGCGCTCCGGCAGGGGGTGCCGATGGCGGGCTACATGGTCTGGAGCCTGCTCGACAACTTCGAGTGGGCGTCGGGTTACGAGAAGCGGTTCGGCATCGTGCATGTCGATTACGCCACCCAGCAGCGCACCCTCAAGGACAGTGCGCGCTGGTACCGGGAATTTCTGCAGCGCTGCCAGGCCGCGCGCGACGTGAACGCCCTCGCGGGCGCGGGGGTGTGAAATGGGACAGGTCTCACTGCGTGGCATCCGCAAGGCGTATGGCACCACCGAGGTGATCAAGGGCATCGACCTCGACGTGCGCGACGGTGAATTCATCGTCTTCGTCGGGCCCTCTGGCTGCGGAAAGTCCACCACCCTGCGCATGATCGCCGGGCTGGAGGAGATCAGCGGCGGTGACATCCTGATCGACGGTGTGCGCGCCAACGACCTGCATCCGGCCGAACGGGGCGCGGCGATGGTGTTCCAGAGCTACGCGCTCTACCCGCACATGACGGTGGCCGAGAACATGGGCTTTTCGCTGCAGATGTCGGGCGTGCCCCGGGCCGAGCGCGAGGCGCAGGTGGGCCGAACCGCCGAGGTGCTGCGCATCACCGAGCTACTCAAGCGCTACCCGAAGGACCTGTCCGGCGGCCAGCGTCAGCGGGTGGCCATTGGCCGCGCCATCGTGCGCAAGCCCAAGGTTTTCCTGTTCGACGAGCCCTTGTCGAACCTGGACGCCGCGCTGCGCGTGAACATGCGCATCGAGCTGTCGCGCCTGCACAAGGAGCTGGGCACGACGATGATCTACGTCACCCACGACCAGGTCGAGGCGATGACGATGGGCGACCGCATCGCCGTGTTCCACAAGGGCATCGTGGAGCAGCTCGGCTCCCCGCTGGAACTCTACAACCGCCCGGCCAACGAGTTTGTCGCCACCTTCCTGGGGGCGCCGCGCATCAACCTAGTCGACCGTCCGGCCGCCAGCGGGGCCGCTGCCGCGCACCGTGCCTTGTGGGAGAGCCTGTCCGCACGAGCCGGTACAGGGGCTCAGCGGATTGGCTTGCGTCCTGAACACTTGCAGGTGGTCCCTGTGGGGCAGGGCATTCCGGCGGCGGTGGTGCTGGCCGAGCACCTGGGTGACTCGTCGATCCTGCACCTGCGGGTCGAGGGTGTGACCGATCTGCTGAGCGCCAAGGTCAGCGCCGAACACAGCCGGATCGTGAGTGGGCAGTCGATTGGCCTGCTGCCCGACGCGGCGTGGGCGCTGGGCTTTGATGGGCAGGGCCGGTTGCTGCCGCGCAGCGCGTGATCGGTCAGCGGGCCTCTTCAGCCTGCGGTATCCGCTTCACATGCTCCGCCGATACTGCCCGCCCACCTCGAACAACGCCCCCGTGATCTGTCCCAGCGAGCACACCCGCACGGCCTCCATCAGCACCTCGAACACGTTCGCGTTGTCGATCACCGCCTGCTGAAGCCGCTTCAGCATCGCGGGCGCCTCGGCCGCATGGCGCGTGTGGAAATCGCCCAGCCGCGAAAGCTGCGACGCCTTCTCGTCGTCGGTGGAGCGCGCCAGCTCGATCGTTTCCGGGATCTCGTCGCCCTTCGGGTTGCGGAAGGTGTTGACGCCGATGATCGGGTACTCGCCGGTGTGCTTGAGCATCTCGTAGTGCATCGACTCTTCCTGGATCTTGCTGCGCTGGTAGCCCGTCTCCATCGCGCCCAGCACGCCACCGCGGTCAGCGATCTTCTCGAACTCGGCCAGCACCGCCTCTTCGACCAACTCGGTCAGCTCGTCGATGATGAACGCGCCTTGGTTCGGGTTCTCGTTCTTCGCCAGGCCCCACTCGCGGTTGATGATCATCTGGATCGCCATCGCCCGGCGCACGCTGTCCTCGGTCGGTGTCGTGATCGCCTCGTCGAAGGCGTTGGTGTGCAGCGAGTTGCAGTTGTCGTACACCGCGATCAGCGCCTGCAGCGTCGTGCGGATGTCGTTGAACTGGATCTCCTGCGCGTGCAGCGAGCGGCCCGAAGTCTGGATGTGGTACTTCAGCTTCTGGCTGCGGTCGTTGGCGCCGTACTTGTCGCGCATCGCCACCGCCCAGATGCGGCGGGCGACGCGGCCGAGCACGGTGTATTCCGGGTCCATGCCGTTCGAGAAGAAGAACGACAGGTTGGGCGCGAAGTCGTCGATGTGCATCCCGCGCGCCAGATACGCCTCGACGAAGGTGAAACCGTTCGACAGCGTGAAGGCGAGCTGACTGATCGGGTTCGCGCCGGCTTCGGCGATGTGATAACCGCTGATCGACACCGAGTAGAAGTTGCGCACGTCGTGGTGGACGAAGTACGACGCGATGTCGCCCATCACCTTCAGGCTGAACTCGGTCGAGAAGATGCAGGTGTTCTGGCCCTGGTCATCCTTGAGGATGTCGGCCTGCACCGTGCCGCGCACGTTCGCCAGCACCCACGCCTTGATCTTCGACGCCTCGTCGGCCGTCGGCTCGCGGCCGTTGTCGGCCTTGAACTTGTCGAGCTGCTGGTCGATGGCCGCGTTCATGAACATCGCCAGGATGCTCGGCGCCGGGCCGTTGATCGTCATGCTCACCGAGGTCGTCGGGCTGCACAGATCGAAGCCTGAATACAGCACCTTCAGGTCGTCCAGCGTCGCGATGCTCACCCCGGAGTTGCCGACCTTGCCGTAGATGTCCGGGCGCGGGTCCGGGTCGGCGCCGTACAGCGTCACCGAGTCGAACGCGGTGGACAGGCGCTTGGCCGGGATGCCTTCGCTGACGAGCTTGAAGCGGCGGTTGGTGCGGAAGGCGTCGCCCTCGCCGGCGAACATGCGCGTCGGGTCTTCGCCTTCGCGCTTGAAGGCGAACACGCCGGCCGTGAACGGGAAGCTGCCAGGCACGTTGTCCAGCATCAGCCACTTCAGCAGCTCGCCGTGGCACTCGTAGCCGGGCAGGGCGACCTTGCGGATCTTGTTGCCGCTCAGCGTGGTGTGGACGAGGTTGGTGCGGATTTCCTTGTCGCGGATCTTCACGACGTATTCGTCACCCGCATACGCCTTCTGCATCTCGGGCCACTGCGTCAGCAGCTTGCGGGCGGCCGGGTCGAGCCGCTGTTCGCGCTGCTCGGCCAGGTCGGTCAGTGCCTCGACGCCGCGGTTCTTCGCCGGGTTGGACTGCCGGAACATCACGGCGCTGGCGCGCAGTTGCTGGATCTCGCGGGCGAGCGTGGCCTGCTGGCGCACGCGGGCCTTGTAGCCGCGCACGGTGTCGGTGATCTCGGCCAGATAGCGCGCACGGGCGGCCGGGACGATCGGGGTCTGGTGCGTGCTGTGGCGGGTGTTGACCAACGGCAAGCGGCCTTCGCCCAGCGTCAGGCCAAGCGCGCCGAGCCGGACCTTGAGCGCCTGGTACAGCGCCGTCACGCCGTCGTCGTTGAAGCGGCTGGCCATCGTGCCGAACACCGGCATCTGGTCGGGCATGACGGTGAAGGCTTCGCGGTTGCGCTGCACCTGCTTGGCGACATCGCGCAGCGCGTCGGCGGAACCCTTGCGGTCGAACTTGTTGATGGCGACGAACTCGGCGAAGTCGAGCATGTCGATCTTCTCCAGCTGGCTCGCCGCGCCGAACTCGGGCGTCATCACGTACATCGGCACATCGACAAACGGCACGATCGCCGCGTCGCCCTGGCCGATGCCGGAGGTCTCCACGATGATCAGGTCGAAGCCGGCGACCTTCGCCGCGGCCAGCACTTCGGGCAGCGCGGCCGACACTTCCGAGCCGGTGTCGCGGGTGGCGAGGCTGCGCACGTAGACGCGCGGGCCGTTCGACCACGGGCCGGTGGCGTTCATGCGGATGCGGTCGCCGAGCAGGGCGCCGCCGCTCTTGCGCCGCGAGGGATCGATGCTGATGACGGCGATGCGCAGCGTGTCGTCCTGATCGAGGCGCAGGCGGCGGATCAACTCGTCGGTCAGGCTGGACTTGCCGGCGCCGCCCGTGCCGGTGATGCCGAGCACGGGTGTCCTGCTCGCCTTGGCCGCTGCATGCACGGCGGTGACGAGGTCGGCGTCGGCCTGGCCGTTTTCCAGTGCGGTGATGAGCTGCGCCAGCGAGCGCCACGCGGCTTCGGTGTGGCCCTGCAGGGCGGCAAGGTCGGTGGGCGCGTAGCTGGACAAGTCCTTGTCGCAGCGCATCACCATCTCGCCGATCATCCCCTGCAGCCCCATGCGCTGGCCGTCCTCGGGGCTGAAGATGCGCACGCCGTGGCTGTGCAGGTCGCGGATCTCGGCCGGCACGATCACGCCGCCGCCGCCGCCGAAGACCTGGATGTGTGCGCCGCCCCGTGCCCTGAGCAGCTCGACCATGTACTTGAAGTATTCGACGTGGCCGACCTGGTAGCTGCTGACCGCGATGCCCTGCACGTCTTCCTGCAGTGCGGCCGTGACGACTTCATCGACCGAGCGGTTGTGCCCCAGGTGGATCACCTCCGTGCCCATGCCCTGCAGGATGCGCCGCATGATGTTGATCGCCGCGTCGTGGCCGTCGAACAGGCTCGCGGCGGTGACGAAGCGCACCTTGTTCGTCGGGCGGTAGCTGGCAAGGGCCTTGTGGTCGGCGGACAGGTCGGTCATCGGGTGGCTCCGTTCGGGTGTGCGCGATTTTGTATTGACGTTTACGTAAACGTCATTTGGGGGGAACCCTCGGTTTTTGCCTCATTCCTGTGCGCTGCACGTGCTTGGGGCGTGGAGATGGTGCGGCGCACAAAAGCGGACGGTTCTACGGGGTTGCCGAGGGGCGCAGCGTGGGTGTGCAGACCTGGCACGGTCCCTGCAGTAATGCTGTCGAGGCCCTGGCAACGGGGTGCTCACTAGGTGGGACATTTTGGACAACGGCGTCCGATCGTCCCGGCTCCCCGGCGCAGGCCGGGCGTGTCGGACAACGATCGTGACGCCGTCTTTTTTTGCCCTCGCAACTGCCCTTGGTGGGCCACGGAGATTCTGCACATGACGACGCCCCTGTTTCCTGTCAACCCGTCTCGACGCGACTTCCTCCAGCGTGCCGCCGCCGTGACGGCCGCAGGCAGCGCGGTCGCCTTGCCCGGTGGTGCCTGGGCCGCCGGCTCGGATGCGCCCGAGAAGAAGGAAGTCCGCATCGGCTTCATCCCGTTGACCGACTGCGCCTCGGTCGTGATGGCCTCGGTGATGAAGTTCGACGAGAAGCACGGCATCAAGATCATCGCGTCCAAGGAGTCGTCCTGGGCCGCCGTGCGCGACAAGCTGGTCAATGGCGAGCTGGACGCGGCGCATGTCCTGTACGGCCTCGTCTACGGCGTTCACCTCGGTGTGAGCGGCCCGAAGAAGGACATGGCGGTGCTGATGACCCTGAACCACAATGGCCAGGCGATCACGCTGTCGAAGAAGCTGGCCGACAAGGGCGCGGTCGATGGCGCAGGACTCGCCAAGGTGATGAAGGCCGAGCCGCGTGAATACACCTTCGCGCAGACCTTCCCGACTGGCACGCACGCGATGTGGCTGTACTACTGGCTCGCCTCCAACGGCATCAACCCGATGACCGACGCCAAGGTCATCACCGTGCCGCCGCCGCAGATGGTGGCCAACATGCGCGTGGGCAACATGGACGGCTTCTGCGTCGGCGAACCGTGGAACCACCGCGCCATCATCGACGGCATCGGCGTGACCGCCACGACCACGCAGGACATCTGGAAGGACCACCCCGAGAAGGTGCTGGGCTGCACGGCCGAGTTCGTCCAGAAGAATCCGAACACCGCCCGCGCCATGGTCATGGCGATCCTGGAGGCCAGCCGCTGGATCGACACCGGCCTGCAGAACAAGATGAAGATGGCCGAGACGATCGCCGAGAAGTCGTATGTGAACACCTCGGTGGACGCGATCAACCAGCGCATCCTGGGCCGCTACCAGAACGGCATGGGCAAGACCTGGGACGATCCGAACCACATGAAGTTCTTCAACGACGGTGCGGTGAACTATCCCTACCTGTCGGACGGCATGTGGTTCCTGACGCAGCACAAGCGTTGGGGCTTGCTCAAGGGCGATCCGGACTACCTCGGCGTGGCCAAGGCGATCAACCAGACGGCGCTCTACAAGGAGGCCGCCACGCAACTGAAGATCAACGTGCCCAAGTCCGACCTGCGCAGCAGCAAGTTCGGTGACGGCGTGGTCTGGGACGGCACCAACCCGGCAAAGTACGCCAGCAGCTTCAAGATCAAGGCGGCCTGACCATGAGCACGATCACCATGCCTGTTTCCGGCGCCTCCAGCGTCAGCCCATCGTCGGCGCCCGCTGCCGTCTCGCGCACTCCGGTCGCCGCGCCTGCCCCGGTGATCGACGTGGCGGCACAGGCCCGGCTCAAGGCCCAGGTCGCCGCGATGGCCCGCGCCCAGCGCCTGCGCACCATGGCGCGGTTCGCGGCGCCGCTGCTGGGTTTCCTCGTGCTGCTGCTGGTATGGCAGGCGGTAGCGCACAGCGGCGACAAGCAGCTCCCCGGCCCGGTCCCGGTCTGGCATGCGGCGGTCAAGCTGTTCTCCGATCCCTTCTACGTCAACGGCCCGAACGACCAGGGCATCGGCTGGAACGTGCTCTCGTCGCTCAAGCGCGTGGGCGTGGGCTTCGGGCTGGCGGCGCTGGTGGGCATTCCGCTGGGCTTCATGATCGGCCGTTTCAACTTCCTGAACCAGATGCTCGACCCGCTGATCAGCCTGCTGCGGCCGGTGTCGCCGCTGGCCTGGCTGCCAATCGGGCTGATGGTGTTCAAGGCGGCGAACCCGGCGGCGATCTGGACCATCTTCATCTGCTCGATCTGGCCGATGGTCATCAACACGGCGGTCGGCGTGCGCCAGGTGCCGCAGGACTACCTGAACGTGGCCCGCGTGCTGAACCTGTCCGAGCTGACGGTGATGCGCAAGATCCTGTTCCCGGCCGTGCTGCCCTACATGCTGACCGGCGTTCGGCTGGCGGTGGGCACGGCGTGGCTGGTGATCGTCGCCGCCGAGATGCTGACGGGCGGGCAGGGCATCGGCTTCTGGCTGTGGGACGAGTGGAACAACCTCAACGTCGCCCACATCCTGATCGCGATCTTCGTCATCGGCGGCGTGGGCGTGATGCTCGAAGCCCTGCTGGTGGCGATTGCCCGCCGTTTCGACTATTCCTGAGTTTTCGAGGACACGCACCATGAGCACGAGCATTCCCGCCCCGGACACCCGCAGCCAACGCTTCCTGCGCATCGAGAACGTCGGCATGTCCTTCCCGACCAAGCAGGGCGCGTTCGTTGCGCTGCGAGACGTGAATCTGAACGTGGCGCGCGGCGAGTTCATCACGATGATCGGCCACTCGGGCTGCGGCAAATCGACGCTGCTGAACCTTGTCGCCGGGCTGACGACACCGACCTCGGGCGTGCTGCTGCTCGACGGCCGCGAGCTGAAAGGCCCCGGCCCGGAGCGCGCGGTGGTGTTCCAGAACCACTCGCTGCTGCCGTGGATGACGTGCCAGGAAAACGTCGGGCTGGCGGTGGAGCGTGTGTTCGGCGCCACCGAGTCGAAGGCACAACTGCGCGACCGTGCGCTGGCGGCGCTGGAGCTGGTTGGCCTGATGCACGCCAAGGACAAGCGGCCGGGCGAGATCTCCGGCGGCATGAAGCAGCGTGTCGGCATCGCGCGGGCGCTGGCGATGGAGCCGAAGATGCTGCTGATGGACGAGCCGTTCGGTGCGCTGGACGCGCTGACCCGCGCCAAGCTGCAGGACGAGCTGATGAAGATCGTCGCCACCACCGGCTCGACGGTGATGATGGTCACGCACGACGTGGACGAGGCGGTGCTGCTGTCCGACCGCATCGTGATGCTGACCAACGGGCCGGCGGCGACGATCGGCGAGGTGCTGTCGGTGCCGCTGCCACCGGTGCGCGAGCAGTTCCGCGCGCGGCTGGAGATGGCGCACAACGCCGACTACCTGCACGCCCGCGAGGCGGTGCTGGAGTTCCTGTACCACAAGCAGGCGCATGTGGAAAAGGACGCCGCCTGAGGCCTGAGATTCCGTTGAATCTGGTTGTACTGAATTGAAACGGCTGCGTTGCAACTGGGCAGCGCAAGGTGAAGATTTACAGTCACAATTCCCATGTGGTGAATCAGCGATTCCGTTGAGTCCTTCACCACGATCGCGAGGGCCGACCTTGGGGATTCCGTGCAAGACCGCTGCTGGCCATGCTGAGTTGGCGTCGCAGGACTGTCGGCTGTCCAAGCGACACCGCGTGCTGCTGCTGCTGGTGGATGGAGAACGTTCACTGAACGAGGTGGTGCGACTTGGACGCCAGGTGGGTGTGCCCCGCAGCTACATCGACGAACTTTTTGCGCTTGGCCTGATCGTCATCGGACCGCCCGTGGCCCCGGCGATCAGCGAGTTCGCCGCCTTCGGCCCTGACATTGCGCTGACCAAGCTGGACGCAGTGGGCGACACCATCGGCTTCGGTGGCGCGATGGGCAACACGGAACTGGCGCAGCTCGATGCGCAGGACACCAGCCTGGCGCAGGCGCGTGTGGCGGTGCTGCAGGTGTTGCGGGCCAACGCACCCGTTTTCGGGATGGTGACGATGATCCGGGTGCGGCGTGTGCGGTCTCGCGCAGAATTGCAGGCCTTGCTGCCCGAGGTGCAGGCTCGACTGAGCCGCTCGCGGCCGCTGGTCGAGGCGCGGCAGCTGATGCTGCGCGTCGAATCCCTGCTGGCGGTCCGCTGACGGTCGCCGGTCCTCTCCCACCCTAGCGCCGTAGCGGTAGTGCCTGCATGAGTTTTCTTGTCATCGACATCGGCAATACCCGTCTCAAGTGGGGACTCTACGCGGCTCCCCGCCCCGGGGCCGAACTGCTGGCGCATGGTGCGTCATTCCTGGAAACCATCGACCGCCTGGCCGATGACGAGTGGGCGTGCCTGCCCGCCCCCACGCACATGCTGGGCTGTGCGGTGGCGGGTCTGGCCGTGCGCCGGCGGGCCGAAGAGCAACTGGAGCTGTGGGATCTGGAGCCGCGCTGGGTGGTCTCGCAGCCGTCGGCCTGTGGCGTGACCAACGGCTACGAACATCCAGCCCGGCTGGGCTCGGACCGCTGGGTGGCGATGATCGGCGCGCGGGCGCGGGTGCTGGCGTCCGGGCCGCCGCGGCCGGCGCTGGTGGTGATGGTCGGGACAGCGGTCACGGTGGACGCGCTGGATGCCGAGGGCCGCTTCCTGGGTGGGCTGATCCTGCCTGGTTTCGGACTGATGCTCAAGGCGATGGAGTCGGGGACGGCCGGGTTGAAGGTGCCGACCGGCGAGGTCTGCCAGTTCCCCACCAACACCAGCGACGCGCTGATGAGCGGTGGTACCTACGGCATTGCGGGCGCCATCGAGCGCATGCACCGCCACCTTGTGCGGCGTTGCGGGCAGCCGCCGGTGCTGCTGATGAGTGGCGGTGCGGCGGTCAAGTTGGCACCGGAGACCGATCTGCCGTTCGAGCTGACCGACACGCTGGTGTTCGAGGGGCTGCTGCAGCTCGCCGCGGCCGGGCCGGGTCAGGGTGGCTGATCTGGACGCAGTGCGGGTTGCGCGTCCAGCCAACGCTGCATTTGCGGCACGGTCAGCGGTGCGCTGATGATCATCCCCTGCAGCTGATCGCAGCCTTGTCCGACCAGAAACGTCCTCTGGGCTTCGGTTTCCACACCTTCGGCGACCACGTTCAGGCCGAGTCCGCGGGCGAGCTGGACGATGGCGCTGGCGATGGCGGCAGATTCGCGCTGGTGCGGCAGTTCCTGCACGAAGGAGCGGTCGATCTTCATGGTGTCGATCGGCAGTTCCTTGAGGTGGCTTAGCGAGGAGTAGCCGGTGCCGAAATCATCCACCGACAGTTTCACGCCCAGTGCGCGCAGCTGCAGCAGCCGCGCGCAGACCTGCGGCACGTCGTCCATCAGCATGCGTTCGGTCAGCTCCAGCTCCAGCCAGCCAGCCGGCAACCCTGTCTCCGCCAGCAGGGCCTGGATCAAGGCCACGAAGTCTGGCGCCTGGAACTGCAGGGTCGAGAGGTTGACCGCCACGGTGAGCGGCCAGCCCGCGTCGTGCCACAGGCGCGCCTGGCGGGCCGCTTCGCGCAGCACCCAGGCACCGATGGGCACGATCAGCCGGTGCTGCTCGGCCAGCGCGATGAACTCGTTGGGCGCCAGCAGCCCGCGCTGCGGATGTTGCCAGCGGATGAGCGCCTCGACACCGATCGGGTGCCCGTCGCATGCGCGTACCTGTGGCTGGAACAGCAGTGCGAACTCGTCGTGGATGATGGCGTGGCCCAGCTCGCCTTCGAGCATCAGGTTGTCGTAGGCCGAGGTGGCCACCTCGGGCTCGAAGAAGGCGAAGGTGGCGCGGCCACGGCCCTTGGCGACGTGCATGGCGGCATCCGCATGCTTGATGAGCACGTCGGGCGTATCGCCGTCCTGTGGATAGAGCGCGATACCGATCGAGGGGGTGACCGAGATCGATTGGCCCTCGACCGTCACTGGCGCCCCCACCGCTTCGAGCAACTTCCCGGCTACGCGGACCACCGCATCACGGTCGCGCACGCCGGGCAGCAGCACCATGAACTCGTCGCCGCCGAAGCGGGCAATGCGGTCGGTGCTGCGCACGCACGCGCACAGGCGCTGCGCGATGGTTTTCAGCAGTGCGTCGCCGCGGGTGTGACCGACCGAGTCGTTGACGCGCTTGAAGTGGTCCAGGTCGATGAAGAGGAGCGCGAGCTGGGTGTCGGAGGCGCGGGCGGCCACCATGAGGTGGTCGAGCTGGGCCAGAAAGGCCGCGCGGTTGGGCAGTCCGGTCAACGCATCGTGGTGGACGAGGTAGTGCAAGCGGGCCTGGGTGGCGTGGCGGTCGTGGATGTCGCGTACCACGGCCATGCGCATCGGCTCGCCGTGCTGCATGGTGCCGCGGTCGATCACTTCGACGGGGATGCGCGTGCCGTCTTGGTGAACGACGGCTGTTTCGAAGGTGACGTCCTGCAGTCCGTCGAGCTGCCTGACGGTGTGGGTCTGGTGTTCCGGAGCGATCAGCATCAGTGCCGGGCGGCCCAGCAGATCGTGCAGCGACAGGCCGACCAGCTCGCACAGTGCCGGGTTGGCGTCGGCGATGTGGCCGTCGCGGTGGAAGAAGATGCCCTCGATGCTGGCCTGGAGGAACTTGGACAGGCGCTCCTCGGATTCGAGCAGCGCGCGCTCGGCGGCGTGGTGTCGGCTCTGGTCGACGATGAGCACGTAGACGCCAGAGCGGTGGCCCTGCGGGTCAAGGTGGGGTGCGAGGGTGATCTCGACCCAGAGTTGCTGGCCGTCACGCAGCGTGAGCGGCTGCTCCAGCGTGACGGCGAGACCGTCCTGCAGGGTGCTGGCGAGCGCGGGCGAGAGCCGTCGGCCCAGTTCGGGTGCCAGTACATCCACCAGTGCCCGGCCCAGCGGCACGCGCGCCGCATCGCACAGGCCCTGCATGAAGGTCCGATTGGCATAGGTGCAGAGCTGCCGCGTGCCGTCGAAGTAGGCCATCATGACCGGCGCGCTGTCGGCCAGTTGGCACAGCGTGTCCCTGTCCCGCCCGGCGTCGCGCAAGTCTGCCCCGGAGGGGGCGTCGTCGGCAGAAGGACCTGAGGGGGAAGGCATGGGCGCTGATGATACCGACCTCGGTGTTCTTGTCTGACGTCCGTACACCCCCGTGTTCCAGGGTGATGTCCCCTAGTATCAGAGGATATAGCGCGACAGATCTTCGTTGCCGGCGAGCGCGCCGAGGCGATTTTCCACATCCGCGGCGCTGATGGCGATAGTCTGGCCCGCGCGCTGCGGTGCGTCGAACGATATCTCGTCGAGCAGACGCTCCAGCACCGTGGACAGCCGGCGCGCGCCGATGTTTTCGGTGCGCTCGTTGACGCCGTGGGCGGTCTCGGCGATGCGGCGGATGGCGTCGGGGGTGAACTCCAGCGTCACGCCCTCGGTCGCCAGCAGCGCCTGGTACTGCTTGATCAGGCTGGCGTGGGTGCTGGACAGGATCGCCTCGAAGTCGTCCACGCTCAGCGAGGACAGCTCGACGCGGATGGGGAAGCGGCCCTGCAGCTCCGGGATCAGGTCGCTTGGCCGCGACAGATGGAAGGCTCCCGATGCGATGAACAGGATGTGGTCGGTCTTGACCATGCCGTACTTGGTGTTGACCGTCGTGCCTTCGACCAGCGGCAACAGGTCGCGCTGCACGCCCTGGCGCGAAACGTCAGCGCCCTGCGCGTCGCTGCGGCTGGCGACCTTGTCGATCTCGTCGATGAAGACGATGCCGTTCTGCTCGGTGTTGTGGAGCGCGCGGGTCTTGATTTCCTCGTCGTTGACCAGTCGCTGCGCCTCTTCCTCGATCAGCAGGCGGCGCGCCTCGGCAACGGTGACCTTGCGGGTCTTGCGCTTGCCCTGGCCGAGCTGCGAGAACATGCCCTTGAGCTGCTCCGCCATGTCCTCCATGCCGGCCGGGCCCATGATCTCGACCGCCTGCCGCGTTTCGGCGAGATCGATCTCGATCTCCTTGTCTTCCATCGTGCCTTCGCGCAGGCGCTTGCGGAATGTCTGGCGGGCGGCGCTGTCGGCCGGGGCCGGGGCGGGCGCTGCCGGCCCGCCGAACCCGAAGCCCAGACCACCGGATGCCTCCTGGCGCAGAGGGGGCACCAGCACGTCGAGGATGCGGTCCTCTGCAGCGTCTTCGGCACGGTGGCGCATCTGCACCACCTGCTTCTCGCGCTCTTGCTTGACGGCGCTCTCGACGAGGTCACGGATGATGGTGTCCACGTCCTTGCCGACGTAGCCGACCTCGGTGAACTTGGTGGCCTCGACCTTGATGAACGGCGCGTCCGCGAGTCGGGCCAGCCGGCGGGCGATTTCGGTCTTGCCGACGCCGGTCGGGCCGATCATCAGGATGTTCTTCGGCGTGATCTCGTGGCGCATCGCGGCGTCCACCTGCTGGCGGCGCCAGCGGTTGCGCAGCGCGATGGCGACGGCGCGCTTGGCGTCGTGCTGGCCGACGATGTGGCGGTCGAGTTCGGAGACGATCTCCTGCGGGGTCATGGCGCTCATTCCAGCGTCTCGATGGTGTGGGACTGGTTGGTGTAGATGCACAGGTCGCCGGCGATCTCCAGCGAACGCTTGACGACCTCGGCCGGTGTCATCTCGGTGTGCTGCAACAGGGCACGGGCGGCGGCCTGCGCATAGGCGCCGCCCGAACCGATGGCCACGATGCCATGTTCTGGCTCCAGCACGTCGCCGTTGCCGGTGATGATGAGCGAGGCGGTGCGATCGGCCACGGCGAGCATGGCTTCCAGCCGGCGCAGCACGCGGTCAGTGCGCCAGTCGCGGGTCAGCTCGACAGCCGCGCGCACGAGGTGGCCCTGGTGTTTCTCCAGCTTGGACTCGAAGCGCTCGAACAGCGTGAACGCGTCGGCCGTGGCGCCAGCAAACCCGGCCAGCACCTGGTCGCGGTGCAGCTTGCGCACCTTGCGGGCAGTGGACTTGACGATGATGTGGCCGAGCGTGACCTGGCCATCACCGCCGATGGCCACGGTGTTGCCGCGGCGCACGCTGACGATGGTGGTGCCGTGATAGGACTCGGTGGACATGGAGAAGAATTCCAGTGAAGGGGCCGGGCCGGCTTGCGGCGCTGCTGCGGGCAGGCCGGAGGATCAAAACTTCCGAACGGTGACGCGGGCGTGTTCGCTGATGCCCATGGCGCCGCAGAACAGCGCCACCAGGCGGTGGGCGTCGATGAAGTTGACGTTGCGCCCCTCGGAGTGGCGCGAGAGCACCCAGTTCAGCAGGTCACCCGCCGCGATGAAATCGACGCGGATCAGACGCGCGCAAGAGACCTGGATCAGCGTCGATTTGCCGATCTGCAGGTCCATGCCCTTCAGCAGGTTGCCGATGTCGCCGATGAGCTGCCCGTTCAGCTCGACTGTGGCCACCTCCAGCAGACCTTCGTCGGGTGTCTGGGATTCCATGAAACCAGTGACCACCTCGGCCACACTGGAGACTGGCGCGACCGTCCGTCCAGTTTCGTCGGACAGCCGCAGCACGCAGCGCGACGAGGTCCATGAGGGCGGCGAGACCTCGTAGGTCAGGCAGTAGTCGATCGCGACCTGGTCGAAGTCGAGCGTCCGGTGGGTCAGACGCATCGCTTCGAGGCGCAGCATCCAGTACGCCGGATCCGCATCCCGAACGCCGGTCGGCGACAGATCCGCGAGCAGTGCGAACAGCGACTCTCCGCCGAGCCAGCACATCTCGATGGGCTCGTCAGCCCAGTCCTTCAGGAGCCGGTGCAGGGCGCTGGCCGCTTGTGCGTCGATGTGGCGGGCATGGCGCCAGTCGAGCACCCATGGCAGCGGCATCTGCAAGAGCTGCGAGCGCAGCTGCGTCACGGAATCCGCGTCGATGAAATCGGGTGCTACCCAGCCGACAGTGCCGTCGAACTGGCTGTTGCCGCGCTGGGTGGGGCGCGCACGCTCGCTGGCCACGGCGTCCGCCACCAGCCGTGGCAGTGAATACCACTGGGGTGGCGACCAGCCGAAGCGCTGGGTGTAGTCCAGCGCCAGCGACTCGAACTTGAGCTGCTGGCCGATGGCGCGGTAGAGGTCAAACAGCGCGTACCAGGTCTCGGCGTGCTGGGCACGCTGGCCGCTCAGGCTGACGAGGCTGTGCAGCGAGCGCTCGCAGAGTTCGAAATCGGCGTTGGCGAAGGCGATCACCGCTTCGTCGAGGTCGGGATCGTGCGCCAGTTCGGTGACCTCGACACTGTGCGGCGGCGTGTCGTCCATCGGGCCGTGGACGCTGCTGATGCGACTGGGGGGCGGCAGACGGGTCGCGCCGGTCGTGAGGGTCGAGGAGTGTGTTGAGATCGGCCGCAACGAGATGCCGCGGGAATGGGTTTCGTACCCGATGAGTTCCGACTCCATCTGCATCGGCGTCGTCGGCTTGAAGGCGTCGGAGAGCTGCGGATGGGTCGCCATCACCTGCGGCGCGGTCGTCGCACCGAAGAAGGATTCGGTGCGGGCAACAGGCACCTGACGCCCGACCGTCACGGCCGCATTGCGCCGCGGCGCCGAGCCGTTCGATTCGCCGACCATCTGGCGCTCGATGGCGTCGATCTTGTCCTTGACGTCGTCGCTGTCAGGCCGCGTGGCGTAGCTGTCCTGGCTGCGCACCTCGGAGTCGTCGAGGTGCGACAGGCCGTCGAGTCCGGCCAGACCTTCGCCGGTCAGGCCTTCGCGGCGGATCTTGCGCAGAGTGTCGAACTCGCGCTTGCGCACGAAGTCGTTGCGCCGCTTGCGCTCGATCATCGCCTTGAGTTCCGACTTGGCGTAGTCGTCTTCCTTGCTGTCCGTTCCGGCCGAGTTCAGGTCCGCCCAGTCAGTGGTCGGGTTGAGCGCGAAGCGCACCACCTTGCGGAAAAAACCGCTCTTGGGAGGATCCTTGGGGTCAGCCATGTCTGGAGGTGCGGCTGGGCCCGTGTGCTCAGTCGCCGAAGAGTTTTTGTTTCAGTTCCCTGCGCTGCTGCGCTTCCAGCGACAGTGTAGCGGTCGGGCGTGCCAGCAGGCGCCCCAGGCCGATCGGTTCGCCGGTTTCATCACAGTAACCATAGTCGCCGGATTCGATGCGGCTCAGGGACTGGGTGATCTTCTTGAGCAGCTTGCGCTCGCGGTCACGGGTGCGCAGCTCCAGCGCGTGTTCTTCCTCGATCGTGGCACGGTCGGCCGGATCGGGAACGATGGAGGTGTCCTCGCGCAGGTGCTCGGTCGTCTCGCCGGCGTTGGCCAGCAGGTCGTCCTTCTGCTTCTTCAGGCCTGCGCGAAAGAAGTCGAGCTGCTGGTCGCTCATGTACTCGCTCTCGGGCATGGCCATCAGCTCGGCGTCTGTCAGGTCGCGGCCGGCTTTGGTCTTCCACGCATTGGCGAGGGTCGGGTCAGTCTTGGGATCGTTCTGGGACATTGGAGACTCGGGTGGCAATCAAGGGTGAAATCGTGGCGGCCACCTGTCAGGGCCGATTCCGGGCGCGCGGATTGTATCCACCTGGGCCCACGTGTGCCTGAGGCCCGGCTGCGGGGGCGAACCCCCACGTGCGGCGTTTCACACCAGACACTTCGTCAGACCTTGCTGGAACACCTCGCCGGGCAGGTCGATGCCGATGAACACCATCTTGCTCTGGCGCTTCTCGCCGGGCATCCACTTGGGGCCGAGGTCGCTGCCCATCAGCTGGTGCACGCCCTGGAAGATGACCTTGCGGTCGGTGCCCTTCATGTTCAGCACGCCCTTGTAACGCAGCATCTTCGGGCCGTAGATCTGCACGATGGAGCCGAGGAAGTCCTCCAGCCTGGCCGGGTTGAAGGCCTTGTGCGAGCGGAAGACGAAGGACTTGACGTCGTCGTCGTGGTGATGGTGGTGCGGGTGGTCGCAGTGCTCGCCGTGTTCGTGGTCGTGCCCATGGTCGTGACCGTGGTTCCCGTGGCCATGGCCCTGGTCGGCGGCGGCCAGGAACTCCGGGTCGATCTCCAGCTTGGCGTTCAGGTTGAATCCGTGCAGGTCGAACACCTGGGCGATCGGCACATCACCGAAGTTGACGCGGCGCTGCGGTGCGCGCGGGTTCATGTGCTTGAGGCGGTGCGACAGTGCGTCGAGCGTGGCTTCATCGACCAGATCGGCCTTGCTGATGAACAGCTGATCGGCGAACCCGATCTGGCGGCGCGCTTCCTGGCGGTCGTCGAGCTGCTTCTGCGCATGCACGGCGTCCACCAGCGTCAGGATGGAGTCGAGCAGGTAGCTCTCGGCCACCTCGTCGTCCATGAAGAAGGTCTGCGCCACCGGACCCGGATCGGCCAGGCCGGTGGTCTCGATCACCACGCGGTCGAACACCAGCTCGCCCTTGCGGCGCTTCATCGCCAGGTCCGCCAGCGTCGAGCGCAGATCCTCGCGAATCGTGCAGCAGACACAGCCGTTGCTCAGCTGGATGATCTGCTCCTCGGTGTCGCCGACGAGGATGTCGTTGTCGATGTTCTCTTCGCCGAACTCGTTCTCGATCACGGCGATCTTCTGGCCGTGGGCCTCGGACAGGATGCGCTTGAGCAGCGTCGTCTTGCCCGAGCCGAGAAAGCCGGTGAGGATGGTGGCGGGGATGAGGCCTGTGGACATGGATGGTGGGCGAGAAGCCGAGGGCAAAAGCGGATTGTCGAATGTCTGTCAAGCCCCCGGGTGTGTCAAGGCATCCGGCCCGCCACGGTACTGACCCCGGGAGTCGCCCCGGTACCTCGCAAGTGCCCGCATCGGGTATTCTCGGCACATGATCACTACCGGCACCTGATCGTGTCCGAACCCCAGCAGAGTTCCCGTTTCGGCCGCGAGTCGGGGCGGGCCACTCCACACGATCACCGCACGCTCTTCGAGCGCGTGATCGAATTCATTTCCCCCGGCCCCGACTCCCGGGACGAGCTTCTGGAGACGCTGGCCGACGCCGAGAAGCGCGAGCTGATCGACCCGGAATCACGCTCGATGCTCGAAGGCGTGTTGCGCATGGCCGATCTGACGGCCGGCGACGCGCTGGTGGCAGCCCCCCGGATGGACCTGCTCGACATCGCCTCGACCTACGACGAGGTACTCGCCAGCGTCATCGACACCGGACACTCCAGGTTCCCTGTGTACGAAGGTGAGCGCGACAACATCATTGGTGTGCTGATGTCCAAGGACTTGCTCAAGGTCCAGCGTTCGCCCGACCTGCACCTGCGCACGCTGCTGCGGCCGGCGCTGTTCGTGCCCGAGTCGAAGGGTCTGAACGAGTTGCTGCGTGACTTCCGCTCGAACCGCAATCATCTGGCCATCGTCATCGACGAGTTCGGCGCGCTGGCCGGGTTGATCACGATCGAGGATGTGCTGGAGGAGATCGTCGGCGAGATCGAGGACGAGTTCGACGACAAGGTGGGCGAGTCCGGGCTGTACACGCTGGCAGACGGCAGTTGTCGGGTGCCGGGCGATGCGTCGATCGAGGCGGTCAACGCCCATTTCGCGATCCAATTGTCCGAGGACGGCATCGAAACCATCGGTGGACTTGTCGCGCACCGCAACGGTCGGGTGCCGCGACGCGGTGAGGTGGTCGATGTCGGCCCGCTGCGCTTCTCGGTGATGCTGACCCGGGGCGGCGCAGTGCGCTGGTTCAAGGTGGTGCGCCTGTCGCTGGACGAGATGGCCGGTGGTTGAGCGGATGTCAGCGCGCACGCGGCTGCTCGGGCTGGTCGCGGTGGCTGTGCTCGCTGGTGGTGCGCAGGCGTGGTCGATGGCACCGGTGGCGCGCGGTTGGTTGCAGGTGTTGTCCGTGGCTGTGCTGCTGGCCCTCGTCAGCGCCGTGCCTCGGCCGCGTGCCTGGCTGGTCGGTGGGGCGTTCGGTGCGGGCTGGCTGGGCGGCACGTTCTGGTGGCTCTTCATCAGCCTGTACCGCTACGGGCACCTGCCGGCCTGGCTCTCCGTGCTGGCAGTGGCGTTGCTGGCGGTGGCACTGTCGGTGTACCTGGCCGTGGCAACCGCGCTGTTCGTGCGCTGGCGCAGCGGCCAGATCTGGTCTGACCTGCTTCTGTGGGCGGCCTTGTGGCTGCTGGCCGAGCTGGCGCGGGCGCAGATCTTCACCGGGTTTCCGTGGGGCGCGGCCGGCTACGCGCATGTGGACGGGCCGCTGGCTGCGCTGGCGCCGTGGGTCGGCGTGTACGGCATCGGTGCGGTGTCGGCCATGCTGGGCCTGTTGGTGCAGCGCGGAGTGGCGTCGACGGGTCTTGCCGGGCGTCTGGGCGCCGCAATGCTCATCAGTGCGCTGGCGCTGCTGCCTGCCTGGAGCGGCGGCGAATTCACCCGAGCGCGGGGCGAACTCTCGGTGACCCTGCTGCAGGGCAATGTGCCGCAGGACGAGAAGTTCGACTTCAGCCGACTGCCCGAGACCCTCGACTGGCACCTCAAGGCGCTGCTGGCGTCGAAGGCCGATCTGGTGGTCGCGCCAGAGACCGCCATCCCGCTGCTGCCCGCGCAACTGCCGCAGGGCCTCTGGGACGGGCTGCAGGCGCACTTCGGACAGGGGCCTACCCGTGCGCTGATCGGCGTGCCGCTGGGCGACGCCGAGCGTGGCTACACCAACTCGGTGGCAGGGCTGGGCGCCGGGGAGGGCAAGTCGTTCTACCGCTACGACAAGCACCACCTCGTGCCCTTTGGCGAATTCATCCCGCTCGGCTTTCGCTGGTTCGTCGACATGATGCAGATGCCGCTCGGCGACTTTGCCCGCGGACCGCTCGTGGCGCCGTCGTTTGTGGTCGGCCCGGAACGGGTCGGGCCGAACATCTGCTACGAGGATCTGTTTGGCGAGGAGCTGGCCGCGCGGTTCGTGGACGCTGCGACGGCGCCAACCGTGCTGGCGAACGTCAGCAACATCGGCTGGTTCGGCGAGTCGATCGCAGTGGACCAGCACCTGCTGATCTCGCGGCTGCGCACGCTGGAGCTGCAGCGGCCGATGGTGCGCGCCACCAACACGGGCGCAACGGTGGCCATCAACCACCGCGGGGTGGTGACACACCGGCTCGCGCCGCATGTGCGCGGCGTGCTGGAGGCGCGGGTGCAGGGGCGAGAGGGCACGACGCCGTTCGCCTGGTGGGTGGGGCGCTTCGGGCTGTGGCCGCTGTGGGTCGTGGGGCTGGCTGGCGCTGTCTTTGGCTGGCGCCGCCGGGCATTGCCCTGAACTGGGTGGCGGCGGCGTTGTGGCTAGCGCGCCGCCGAAGGGCTGTGCGCCCAGCGCCGTGCCGCTGCTTCCACTACCTCCGACAGTGGCGCATCCTCCGCCCGCTGCCGCCGCAGCCACTGCGCGTCGTTGCCTTCGCCGAGCGACTCGCGCAGCAACTGGCAGGCGTCCCATGACTTCAGATCGACTGCGTGCGTCTCGACCCGCGCCAGCGTGCGCACGATGTCGTCGCGCAGCTTGCCGCGCTCCTTGGTCTGCGGGTTGACGATCTCGCCCTGCAGTCCGAAGCGGCAGGCCTGGAAGCGGTTGTAGGTGTAGACGAGGTAGTCATCCTCCACCGGCTCGAACGGCCGCTCCTCGATCAGGTAGCGGCAGATCGCCTGCAGGTAACACGCCAGCGCCGCCGCCTTCTCCACCGTCAGCGGCGTGTCGCACACCCGCAGCTCGATCGTGCCGTACTCGGGCTTGGGGCGGATGTCCCAGTAGAAATCCTTCATCGACTTGACCACGCCGGTGGCGGTCATCTTGTCGAAGTAGCCGCCGAACTCATCCCAGCTCCGCACGAACGGCGCCCGCCCCGACAGCGGAAAAGCGAACACCGAGTTCAGCCGCGCAGAGTCGAAGCCGGTGTCGTGGCCCTGCACGAACGGCGAGGACGCGGACAGTGCGATGAAGTGCGGCACGTAGCGCGACAGTGCGTGCAGCAGCCAGAGCGCGTCGTCGCCGTTCGGGCAACCGACGTGGACGTGCTGGCCGAAGACGGTGAACTGCTTGGCGAGGTAACCGTAGAGGTCGCTGATGTAGTGGAAGCGCTCGCCCGGGTAGATCTGCTGCTCGCTCCAGTGCTGGAAGGCGTGGGTGCCGCCACCGGCGATCTCGATGTTCAGCCGCCGCGCCGCCCGCACGAGCTGGTCGCGCATGTCGCGCAGCTCGGCCACCAGCGGGGTGTGTTCGCGCTGGATGGACGTGCCGATCTCGATCATCGAGCGCGTGATCTCGGGCTTGATGTCCCAGGCACCGGTGTGGCGGGCGGTTTCACGCAGCAGATCCTGCGCCTGCGGGATGAGGTCGTGGTCATGCGTGGAGATGAGCTGCAGCTCCAGCTCGACGCCGATGGTCAATGACTCGGAGAGGGCAAAATCCTGCAAGGGCATGGGTGGGTTCCTCGTGTCGGGTCGGGGCGTCTGCGGGTCAGCGGGGCGCGTTGCTGCAGGTCTCGCGGGCCACCTTGCACAGCCCGAGCTGCAGCCAGACCGGCCCGCTCAACTGCATCAGCGTCAGCGCGATCAGCAGCGCCTGCAGCAGCGTCGAGTCCGGCAGCGGCAGCGCGCTCGGCCAGCCCAGCGTGTTGCCGGTCAGCAGCACCGCCAGACTCGACGCCGGCTGCAACGCCAGCCCCAGCCCGAGCGCCTGCCGCCAGCCCAGCCCGCTCGGCCGCGCCAGCAGCAGCACGGTGCCGGTCTTGGCCAGCAAGCGTGTCCCGATGATCGCGGCCACCAGCGGCAGCAGGTCGATCAGCCCCTCCAGCGTGGACAGCAGCCCCAGCGTCACCAGCAGCAGCAGCGTCAGCGCCGCGCCGCCACTGCCGAGCTGCGGCTCCACGCGCAGCCGGTGGCCCATGCGTGCCCGTGCCACCATGCCGGCGATCAGCAGGGCCAGCAGCGGCGAGAACGTGAACTGCGCCGCCAGCATCGCCGCCAGCACCACCAGCGCGAGCTGCAGCGCCGCCAGTCCCGACCCCTGGATCTGCCGGCTCAGCCGCTCCAGCAGCAAGCCACTCACGGCGCCGAGCAGGTAGGAGCCACACAGCGTGTAGAGCGCCCCGGCCAGCGCCGGCTGCCACTCGAAGCCATCCGAGTCCAGCGTGGTCAACACCCGCCACGCCGTCAGGGCCAGCACGGCGCAGACCGTGTTCACCGCCGTCATCATCAGCAGGCGGTCGCTCACCTGACCCCGCGGCTTGAGTTCGTTGAGCACGGTCATGGTGATCACCGGCGAGCTGGCCATCGCCACCGCCCCGGCCAGCGCCGCGGACGACAGCGACACGCCCATCCATACCAGTACCGTCGTCACCGCTGCGCCCGTGACCAGTGCCTCGGCCAGACACTTCACGGTGAGCCACGGGTTGTCGATCAGCCAGCGCGGGCGGATGCGGCTGCCCAGCTCGAACACCAGCAGTCCGACCGCCAGGTCCAGCAGCGGCTTCCACGGGTCCAGCTCGGCACGTGCCACCAGGCTCAGCGCCAGCGGGCTGGCGAGGGCGCCCACCAGCATCGCGCCCAGGGCCCGCGGCAGCCGCGTCATGCGGTGGACCGCCTCGCCGGCCAGCAGCGCCACGATCATCAGCACCGCCAGCCCCATGATCGGGTCCGCGCCGCGTAGGGCCTGGATTGGCCACAGCGCCAGCTCGCTGCCGAGCGTGCCGAGGTTGTCCAGACTCAGGCCACCCGGCATGTCGGCCGCCAGCCGGTCCAGGGGAAACGACACATCGAACTTGCTGACACTCACACCCGGTCTCCTGAGCGGCACGGCTGAATTGGGGATGGTTACATGGCGTACATTGAGAAATACGTCACGAAAACTTGCGGTCTTGGGCGCAGTGTAGCGACCGCGTGGCGCCTGCACGGTAACAAGCTGCTGTGACGCGAATGGGTCAATCGAAGGCCGGGGCCGATAATGTCCGATTCCCCAGAAAACTCCCCATGGCCCTCCTTACCCTTCTTGACGCCAGCCTCGCCTACGGGCATGTGGCGCTGCTCGACCACGCCGCGATGTCGCTGGAGAGCGGCGAACGCATCGGCCTCATCGGCCGCAACGGCACCGGCAAGTCCTCGCTGCTGAAAATCCTCGCCGGCCTGGAGCTGCCCGACGACGGCACGCTGCAGGTGCAGACCAATGTGCGCCGCTACTACGTGCCGCAGGAGCCGCAGTTCGAGCCGGGCATCAGCGTGTTCGATGCGGTCAGCGTCGGAGTGGCCGAGGCCAAGTCCTTGCGCGAACGCTACGAGGCCCACGCCGAAGGCGACGATCTGGACGCGCTGCAGAGCCAGATCGAGGCCGTCGATGGCTGGACCTGGGAGCAGCGGGTCGATGAAACGCTGGAGCGGCTCAAGCTCACCGCGGACCAGCAGGTCGATGCCTTGTCAGGCGGTCTGCGCAAGAGGGTGGCGCTGGCGCAGGCGCTGGTGGCCGCACCCGATGTGCTGCTGCTCGACGAGCCGACCAACCACCTGGACCTGGAGTCGATCATCTGGCTACAGGACTTGCTGATCTCGTTCCGCGGCGCGGTGCTGCTGATCACCCACGACCGGGCGTTTCTGGACGCGGTCTCGACGCGCATCCTCGAACTCGACCGCGGCCAGATCCGCAGCTACCCCGGCAGCTTCACCACCTACGAGGCGACCAAGGCCCGCGAACTCGAAGACGAGTCGCTCTTCAACGCCCGCTTCGACAAGCTGCTGGCGCAGGAAGAGGTCTGGATCCGCCGGGGCGTCGAAGCCCGCCGCACCCGCAGCGTCAGCCGCATCAACCGCCTGACCGCCCTGCGTGACCAGCGCGCGGCGCGGCGCGACGTGGTGGGCAAGGTGCGGCTCGAAGTCGATGCCAGCTCGCGCAGCGGCAAGATCGTCGCCGAGCTGGAGGACGCCACCAAGTCCTACGGCGACCGCACCATCGTGCGCGGCTTCACCGGGACGATCCTGCGCGGCGACAAGGTCGGCCTGATCGGGCCGAACGGCGCGGGCAAGACGACGCTGCTGAAGATGATCCTCGGCGCACTTGAGCCGGACAGCGGCACGGTCAAGCTCGGCACGCTGCTGCAGGTCGCCTACTTCGACCAGATGCGCGAGGCGCTCGACCTCGACGCCACCCTGGCCGACACCATCAGCCCCGGCAGCGAGTGGATCGAGATCGGCAACGCGCGCAAGCACGTGATGAGCTACCTCGGCGATTTCCTGTTCTCGCCGGCGCGGGCCAATTCCCCGGTGCGCAGCCTCTCGGGCGGCGAGCGCAACCGGCTGCTGCTGGCGCGGCTGTTCGCGCGGCCGGCGAACGTGCTGGTGCTCGACGAGCCGACCAACGACCTCGACATCGAGACGCTGGAGCTGCTGGAAGACCTGCTGCAGAACTTCAGCGGCACCGTGTTCCTGGTCAGCCACGACCGGCGTTTCCTCGACGCGGTGGTGACGAGCACCATCGTCAGCGAAGGCGACGGCAACTGGCGCGAGTACGAAGGCAGCGTCGAGGATTGGATCCTGCAGTCGCAGCGGGCGGCGGCGATGGCGGCCAAGGCGGCGCGCAATGCCCCCGCCCCGACGCCGGCGAAGGCCGTGGCCGCTGCAGCCGCACCCGTGGCTGCACCCGCCGTCGCCAACCGCAAGCTGAGCTACAAGGAACAGCGTGAGCTGGACGCGCTGCCGGCCCAGATCGCTGCGCTCGAAGCGGAGCAGGCAGCGTTGAACGAGGCGCTCGCCGGCACCGCGCTGTACGCGGGTCCGGCCGACAAGGTCGCCGAGGCGCACGCGCGCCATGCCGTGATCGACGACGCGCTGCTGGCGCTGATGGAGCGGTGGGAGACGCTGGGCGTGCGCTGAGGAGCGTCAGCGGGGTGCCAGCAGGATCTTCACGTCCGCCGCCAGGTCTGCAGGCGGCGTGGCGTGGCGGACATAGAGGCGCACCTGACCTTGTGGATCGAAGACGAACGACGCGGCGGTGTGGTCCACGGTGTAGCTGGTCTCGGTCTTGCCGGGCACTTCGCGGTAGAAGATCTTGAACTCCTTGGCGGCGGCGGCGACCTCGTCCGGCGTGCCGCGCAGCGCGACCCAGTTCGGGTTGAACGCGCCGACGTAGGACTTCAGCAGGTTCGCGGTGTCGCGCTTCGGATCGACGGTGACGAACACGCCGACCAGCTTGTCGCCGTCCGTGCCGAGCAGGCGCTGGGTTTCGGCGAGGTTGGTCAGCGTGGTCGGGCACACGTCCGGGCACTGCGTGTAGCCGAAGAAGACCACCACCGCCTTGCCCTTGAGGCTCGACAGCAGGAAGGGCTGGCCGTTGGCGTCGGTCAGCGCGAGCTTGCGGGCGTACTCGGCGCCGGTGATGTCGAGCGACTTGAAGCTCGGGGGCGGCGTGGCCTTGTCGCACGCACTCAGCGTACCCAGGCAAGCCAGCACGCTGGCGGTCAGGATCAGTCGTCGAGCGGGTGCAGTCACGTTCACAGCCAGGGCCTCAGGTAGTGGTCGATCAGCAGCGCGGCGAACAGCAGCGACAGGTGCCAGATCGAGAAGCGGAAGGTCTCGCGGGCGAGGGCTTCGGAGTATTCGCGGCGCAGGCGAACGGCGTAGTGGATGAAGCGCCCGCCCAGCACCACGGCGGCGGCGAGGTACAGCCAGCCGCTCATCCCTTGCACGAACGGCAGCAGCGTCGCGGCGAACAGGATGAAGGTGTAGAGCAGGATCTGCAGCCGGGTGAACTCGTTGCCGTGGGTCACCGGCAGCATCGGCAGGCCGGCGCGGGCGTAGTCCTCGGCGCGGTAGAGCGCCAGCGCCCAGAAGTGCGGCGGGGTCCACAGGAAGATGATCAGGAACAGCGCGATCGCCTCCGGCCCCACATCCCCCGTCAGTGCCGCCCAGCCCAGCACCGGTGGCATGGCGCCCGAGGCGCCGCCGATGACGATGTTCTGCGGCGTCATCGGTTTGAGGATCACGGTGTAGACCACCGCGTAGCCGACGAAGGTGCCGAAGGTCAGCCACGCTGTCAGCGGATTGACCTTGAAATACAGCAGCGCCATGCCCGCCGAGCACAGCACGGCGGAGAACAGCAGCGCCTGCGACTGGCTCAGGTCGCCGTTGGCGGTGGGGCGCCAGGAGGTGCGCTTCATGCTGGCGTCGATCTTCTGCTCGATCAGGCAGTTGAACGCGGCCGCGGCGCTCGCCACCAGCCAGATGCCGGCAGTGGCCAGCAGCGCAGTGACGACATCGGCCCAGCGCGGCGCACCGGGAATGGCCAGCAGCATGCCGATCGCCGCGCAGAAGACGATGAGCTGCACGACCCGCGGCTTGGTCAGCGCGACGTACTGGCGCCAGCGCGACAGGCGCGGCGTGGTCGGGGTGAGGGTGGTGGCGTTCATCGGGGCGGGGCAGCGGACAAGGGGTGAGAGGAGCGGCTGTGGGCCAGCAAGGCGGCCAGCAGCGCGACCAGTGCGGCAGCGCCGCCAGTGTGCGCCACGGCGGCCAGCAACGGCCAGCCGAGCACGATGTTGGACAGGCCGGTGAGCGTTTGCAGCGCGGCGACGGCGAACAGGCCACGGGCGTAGCGGGGCGCAGGCTGGCGCAGCGCCGCTGCCAGCAGCAGCAAGGCACTCAGCACGATGACGGCGCCGAGGCGGTGGACCACGTGGATGGCGGTGAGCGCGGCGAAGGGCAGGGCGCTGCCGTCGGCCTGCACGCCGAGCCCGCGGCGCAGGGTGAAGCCGGCGTCGAAGTCCATCGGCGGCCACCACTGGCCCTGGCAGGTGGGCACGTCCTGGCAGGCCAACACGGCGTAGTTGGTGCTGACCCAGCCGCCCAGCGCCACCTGCACCACGACGAGGACGAGCACCGCCCAGGCCGCCATGCGCAGGGTGAGGGTCAGTGTCGGTGCCTGCGGTGCGTGGCGCTGGGTCTGCACGGCGAGCAGTGCGAGCAGGCCGATGCCGCCGAGCAGGTGCAGCGTGACGATGGCCGGGTAGAGCTTCATCGTCACCGTCAGCGCACCAAACGCCCCTTGCAGGCAGACCCACACGAAGGTGAGCGCCGCCCAGCCGGGTGAGACCAGCCGCGCCAGCGCCGGGTCGCTGCGTTTCAGCCGGCGCACGGCCAGCACGCTCCACACCATCAGCACCGTCAGCAGCAGCCCCACGCCCGAAGCGAGGTAGCGGTGGATCATCTCGACCCAGGCTTTGCCGTGTGTCACGGGGCCGGTGGGCATCGCGGTTTCGGCCTGCGTGATGGCGTGTATGGCGCCGAGCGGGCTGGAATTGCCGTAGCAGCCGGGCCAGTCCGGGCAGCCCAGGCCGGAGTCGGTCAGCCGCGTGAAGGCGCCGAACAGCACGAGGTCGAAGGTCAGGAACAGCGTGACCAGCGTCAGGGCGCGCAGCCGCTGCGGCGCCGTCTGGCCGCGGTGGCGCCACGTCAACCACAACAGCGGCAGCGTGGCAACCGCGGCGGCCAGCAGCGCGATCTGCGCCAGCGGGCCGAGGTCGATCAGGTCGGTGGGCGGCATGGTCAGCGAGAGGCGGCGGCTGGGCCGACGATGGCGGGGTCACGCCCGGCACGGTCCCACGAGGTCGAGGCGCGCAGCACACGCTCGATGTCGCGCTTGACCTTGGCCGGCTCGAATGCGGCCGGAAAACGCATCATCCACACGCCCATCGGATCGACGAGGTAGAGGTGGGCCGAAAGGGTCTCGCCTGCGGCCGGCTTCAGCCAGTTCGCCACTGCCTCGCGCGGCGCATGCAGCACGCTCGCCTCGGCCAGCGCGGGCAGCAGGTCAGCCCGGGGCGGCTGGTCGCCCGTGACCAGCCAGACGCGGTCCAGCCGGTCCTTTTCCTTGCCGAGGGTTTCGCGCAACTGGCGCTGGGCGTAGAGCAGCTTTTCGCAGGTGCCGTCACAGGCGCCGTCCGCCACGACCACCAGCAGCCACTGGTCGCGCAGGCTGCGCGGATCGACGGTCTTGCCCTGCAGGTCGGTCAGCGGCAGGGCGGCGGCGGTCGGGATATCGACCGGTGGCTGGACCAGCACGCCGTGCGCCGGCTGGCCCGTTGGGCGAATCACGTAGAAGGTGAAGTAGGACGCGATCACCGGCGAGGCGCAGGCCAGCAGGATCAGCGCCATCTTGAGCCGGCCCAGGCGGGTGCGCTGCGGCGCGTCCAGCACGGTGGATGGGGAGGGCAGTTCGTGAACCGAGAGGTTCAGCGGTTGAACGGCGTTCGAAGTGTCATTCGACATGGGAAGCGGCCTGTCTACGCGGGCGGATGAGTTGGAACCAGACATACAGGCCTGCCATCAGGGCGCTGAGGGCGAACCACTGGGCGGCGTAACCGTGGTGCTTGTCGAGTCCGACGGACGGGGTGGACCAGTGGCGCAACAGGCCATCGTCCGACGGCCCTTCGGTCTGCAGCAGCGCCACCGGACGCAGGCTCAGACCGGACTCGCGGGCAGCGGCGGCGATATCGAGATTCTGACGGATGGGGCCGGTTTCGAGGCCGCCGAAGTCGAACAGCCTCGATGGGGCGGGGATGATGCGGGCCACGACCGTCACGGTGTCGGCCTCGGGGGTCTGCACCGGTGGCAGCAACTCGCGCTGTTGCGCGTGGCGCGGCGCCCAGCCGCGCTCGACCAGCACAGCGGTGCCGTCTGCGAGTTGCAGTGGCGTCACCACATGAAATCCGACACGGCCGTCCATCGGCCGGTTGTCGAGGAACCGGGTGGCGTGTGCCACCCAACGGCCCTGCAGGCGGATGCGGCGCTGCGTCTGCATGTCAACTTCGGCGGTGCTGCGGGCCAGGTCCGCCGCGGTCAGCTCCGGCAGGTGGACACGCTCGTCGAGCAGGGCTTGCCGGCTGGCCTTTTCCGTGGCCCGGTCTAGTTGCCACACGCCCAGCCGTGCCGTCCCGACCACGCCAATGGCCGTCGCCAGCAGGATCACCCAGCGCTGGTGTCGATGTCGAGGCAGGGTCATGGAGAAGCGGGCGGCGGTGGAGGGGTGGAATAATCCGGCATCATGAAAATCATCATCGCGCTGGCGTTTGTCGCCATTCTGGTTGCCCTGGCTTCGGCAGGTCTCTTCATGATCAAGCGCGGACCGGAGGGCCAGCCGACCCCCAAAGGCCGCATGGCCCGCGCACTGGCGATCCGGGTGGGCCTCTCGGTCAGTGTCTTCCTTTTTGTGCTGCTGAGCTACTTCATGGGCTGGATCGAACCGACCGGGTTGCCGATCGGACGCTGACGCGGCCAAGCGCCTCGGCGATCAACAAAAAGAGCGCCGAAGCGCTCTTTTGTGTTTCTTGCGTATCGGGCAGGGCGTCGGGTGAACCGACGCCGCTCCCTCATCACATCCAGTAGACGATGAAGTACAGGCCCAGCCAGACCACGTCCACGAAGTGCCAGTACCAGGCGGCGCCTTCGAAGCCGAAGTGACGCTCGGGCGTGAAGTGGCCCTTCATCAGGCGGATGGTCATGACCAGCAGCATGATGGTGCCGACGAACACGTGGAATCCGTGGAAGCCGGTCAGCATGAAGAAGGTCGAGCCATAGACGCCGGAGCTGAGCTTGAGATTCAGTTCGGAGTAGGCGTGGGCGTATTCATAGCCTTGGCAGGCCAGGAAGGTGGCGCCGAGCAGCACGGTGATCCACATCCAGCCGATGGCCTTGGCGCGCTGGTTGGCGATCAGCGCGTGGTGCGCGATCGTCAGCGTCACGCCCGAGGTCAGCAGCAGGGCGGTGTTGATGGTCGGCAGCGGCCACGGACCCATGGTCTGGAACGGCTCGACGATGCCCGCTGGCGACGCAGTGGCACCAGCGACCGAACTCGGCCAGAAGCCCTTGAAGTCTGGCCACAGGATCGCGTTTTCCAGGCTGCCCAGACTCGGCACTGATTGGGTGCGGGCCCAATACAGCGCGCCGAAGAAGGCACCGAAGAACATCACCTCCGAAAAGATGAACCAGGCCATGCTCCAGCGGTAGGAGACATCGACACGGGCGCTGAACATGCCGCCCTCGGCCTCGCCAGCCGCTTCGCCGAACCACTGGCGCAGCACGAAGACGGTCCATAGCAGGCCGAACAGCAGCGCATACGCACCCCAGCCGTGTCCGTTGACCCATTGGCCCGCGCCCAGGATCACGAAGAACAGGCCGATGGCCGTCATCACCGGGTGCCGCGAAGGCGCCGGGACATAGTAGTAAGGCGTTACGCCCTTGGTTGTTGCCGACATGCGTTGCTCCTGGAATCCGTGTCGCGAATATCGAATGGTGTTGTGTTGGACTTGCTCAGCCCGCAATCCAGCGGACCAGTGCCACCAGCAGGCCGACAAACAGCGCTGCGCTGAGCAGACCGGCCAGGATGACGTGGACCGGGTTGAGCTGGTTGACGTCGTTCTGGTGGTCGGCCCCACGGCGGATGCCGAAGAAGGACCAGGCCACGGCTTTCATGCTTTGGCCAAACGAGCTTTTGCGCTGGACGGCATCGCGCAGATCGTCCGCCGACGTGCGTTGTGTTTCCTGCTTCATGAGCGCACCCCTTGTGGCTGCACGTGGACAGCCGAACCGGTGACGGGCGCTGCCGGGGTCTTGGAACCGACTTCGAAGAAGGTGTAGGACAGGGTGATGGTGGTCACGTCCTTGGCCAGCTTCGGATCGATCACGAACACCACCGGCCATTTCTTCGATTCGCCCGGCGCCAGCGTGTACTGATTGAAGCAGAAGCACTCCAGCTTGTTGAAGTGCGCCATCGCCTGCTGCGGTGCGTAGCTGGGAATGGCCTGCGCGGACATCGTGCGGTTCTGGACGTTGCGGAACTCGTACATCACCGTGGTCACTTCGCCCGGGTGGACCCGGACAGAGGACTGGGCAGGCTTGAAGTCCCACGGGCCACGGGCGTTGGCGTCGAACTCGACCGTGATGGTGCGGCTGGTATCGATCTGGGTGTTGAAGTTGCCGGCCCCGGACTTGCCGGTGACCAGCGACTCGTTGCGGCTGAGGATGTTGATCCCCAGTGCTTCGCAGATCGACTGGTACATCGGCACCAGCGCATAGCCGAAGCCGAACATCACCGCAGCGATGACGCACAGCTTGCCCAGCATGCGCTTGTTGTCGCGCTGCAGACCCCTGACCTTCAGCGTGTCGCTCATCGGAAAGCGCCCGACAGCAGGGCCACCCTGGCCATGAACCCGAGGAAAAACACCAGTGCAACCGTGCCCAGAATCAGGCCCAGGCGCACATTGCTGCGACGTTTTTCTTCGTTGGTCATGGCAGGTTGTCCTTGGTGTTCAGATGAAAACGATCAGAACTTCAGCACCTTGGTGGCGGTTGCATCCAGCGTCGGCGGCGTCTCGAAGGTGTGGAACGGGGCCGGCGACGGCACTTCCCACTCCAGACCTTCAGCGCCTTCCCATGGCCGCTGCGGGGCCTTCTCGCCCTGGCCGCGCATCATCGGCAGCGCGACGAACAGGAAGAAGTAGACCTGCATCAGACCGAAGCCCAGCGCACCGATCGACGCGACCATGTTGAAGTCGGCGAACTGCAGCGGGTAGTCGGCGTAGCGGCGCGGCATGCCGGCCATGCCCAGGAAGTGCATCGGGAAGAAGGTGATGTTGAAGGTCACCAGCGAGCCCCAGAAGTGGAACTTGCCGCGGCCTTCCTTGTACATCGTGCCGGTCCACTTCGGGCCCCAGTAGTACACGCCCGCGAACATGCCGAACAGCGAACCCGCCACCAGCACGTAGTGGAAGTGCGCCACGACGTAGTAGGTGTCCTGCAGGTTGATGTCGATCGGGGCCATCGAGAGGATGAGACCCGTGAAGCCGCCCATCGTGAACACGAAGATGAAGCCCACGGCCCACAGCATCGGGGTCTCGAAGGTCATCGAGCCGCGCCACATCGTCGCGATCCAGTTGAACACCTTCACGCCGGTCGGCACCGAGATCAGCATCGTCGCGTACATGAAGAACAGCTGGCCCGTCAGCGGCATGCCGGTCGTGTACATGTGGTGGGCCCACACGATGAACGACAGGATGGCGATGGAGGCGGTCGCGTACACCATCGAGGCGTAGCCGAACAGCTTCTTGCGGGCGAAGGCCGGGATGATCTGGCTCACGATGCCGAAGGCCGGCAGGATCATGATGTAGACCTCGGGGTGACCGAAGAACCAGAACACGTGCTGGTACATCACCGGGTCACCGCCGCCGGCGGGGTTGAAGAAGCTGGTGCCGAAGTGGCGGTCCGTCAGCGTCATGGTGATCGCGCCGGCCAGCACGGGCATGACCGCGATCAGCAGGTAGGCGGTGATCAGCCAGGTCCAGACGAACATCGGCATCTTCATCAGCGTCATGCCCGGAGCGCGCATGTTGAGGATGGTGACGACGATGTTGATCGAGCCCATGATCGACGAGGCGCCCAGGATGTGCATCGCGAAGATGCCGGCATCCATGGACGGGCCCATCTGCAGCGTCAGCGGGGCGTAGAGCGTCCAGCCGGCGGCGGGGGCGCCACCGGGCATGAAGAAGCTCGACACCAGCATCAGCGCGGCAGGAATCATCAGCCAGAAGCTGAAGTTGTTCATGCGCGCGAAGGCCATGTCCGCGGCACCGATCTGCAGCGGGATCATCCAGTTCGCGAAGCCGACGAAGGCCGGCATGATCGCGCCGAACACCATGATCAGCCCGTGCATCGTGGTGAACTGGTTGAACAGCTCGGGATTGACGAACTGCAGGCCCGGCTGGAACAGCTCCAGGCGGATCAGCAGGGCCAGCACGCCGCCGATCATCAGCATCGTGAAGGCGAACAGCAGGTACAGCGTCCCGATGTCCTTGTGGTTGGTCGCGTAGACCCAGCGACGCCAGCCGTGGGGAGCGTGGTGGTCGTCATGGGCATGGTCGTCATGCCCGTGACCGTGACCACCCGGATGGAGAACTGCGCTCATGGGTAGTGATCCTCTGGAATGTTGTCGTGGTTACTTGCGGGCAGCGACCACTTCGGCCGGCTGGACGATCTGCTCGGTCTTGTTGGACCAGCTGTTCTTGGTGAACGTGATCACGGCGGCGATGTCGGTGTCCGACAACTGCTTCCACGATGGCATCGCACCGTTGTTCTGGCCATGCAGCAGCACCGCGATCTGCTTGCCCTTGTCGGCGTCGAGCACGACCGGCGAAGCGTCGAGTGCCTTGATCGGACCGCCGCCCTTGCCGTTGGCCTGGTGACAGGCAGCGCAGTTGTTGGCGTAGACCTTCTCGCCGCGGGCGATCAGTTCTGGCAGCTTCCATTCCTTGGTCGGATCGTCCGCCAGCGCCGCCAGCTTCTTCTTCTCGCCAGCGACCCAGGTGGTGTATTCCGCGTCGGTCACGACCTTGACGTGGATCGGCATGTAGGCGTGTTCCTTGCCGCACAGCTCGGCACACTGGCCGTAGAAGTCACCCGTGCGGTCTGCGCGGAACCAGGTGTCGCGCACGAAACCGGGGATCGCATCCTGCTTGACGCCGAAGGCCGGGATCATCCACGCGTGGATGACGTCATTGGCCGTCGTGATGATGCGGATCTTCTTGCCGACCGGGACGACCAGGGGGTTGTCCACCTTCAGCAGGTAGTTGTCGCCCTCGGGCTTGCCCGCGTCGGACATGGCGCGCTGGGTGGTGTCGAGCGTCTGCAGGAAGTTGATGCCCTCGCCCTCGCCCTTCAGGTAATCGTAGCCCCACTTCCACTGGTAGCCGGTGGCCTTGATGGTCACGTCGGCGTTGGTGGTGTCCTTCATCGCCACGACCGTCTTGGTCGCCATGGCGCCCATGCCGATGACGATGACGAAGGGCACGATGGTCCAGGCGATCTCGACCGCGATGCTTTCGTGGAAGTTCGCGGGCTTGTGGCCCTTGGACTTGCGGTGCTTGATGATCGAATAGAACATCACGCCGAACACGGCCAGGCAAATCACGCTGCAGATGACCATCATCACCACATGCAGCCAGTGCTGTTCGATGGCGATCTGTGTGGCGGGTGTGTGGAAGTCCAGTTGGCGAACGCCCGGACCACCCGGCAGATCGTTCACTGCCAGTGCCACGGTCGTTGCCATGGAAGCACATGCAGCCAGACTCCACTGGCTCGCATGGCGCCACAGAGCTTTCTTCATCATCATCTGCGCTCTCTTTCTCTACCAGATCGGCTGGCCAGCAGGCCGCCGCGGACATAGTGTCTTGACTGTCTGCAAACATGCACCACCAGCGCTATTCCGCCATCCAGAAGCATCCGGACGACCGAAGTAGAAAACCAGTGGGTGGGGGGTTGATGACCGTCAGCAACGATCCGGATGTTTTTTGATTCGGATCATTGCCGAGGCTATCGGACAGGCTGCGAATTTTAGGCGCTGATATCAATGCGGGGCAATGTTTCGCGCTCCATGACGGCAGTACCGCACTCAGTCGGTGCGCCCGGGGTTGCGCTGGCGCGTCATTTCACGCATGGCACCGAGCGAAATCTCGGTCTGCGCCTGCATCCGCGCCCGGGTGACCGGGCGGAACGCATGTCCGTAGACGATCTCGAAGCCCAGGTGCAGCCGCCCGTCGGCGCCGGCGAGGTGCCGTGTCAGCGCCTCGTCAAGTTTGCGGTGCCAGTTTCGGCCCCGCAATCCGGGTTGACGCGCACTGGCGGTGTTGCGCCCGAGCAGGCGCAGCTCGGCCAGCAGTGCCTGCGGGCTGTCCCATGTCAGCGTCAGGCGCTCCATGTCCATGACGGGATCGGCAAAACCGGCATGGACCAGCTCGTCGCCGAGGTCGTGCATGTCGATCCAGGCGCTGCCCGGCGGACCCCAGCCGAGTTCGGCATAGACCGCGCGCAGCTCCTTGAGCGTGTCGGGTCCGAAGCACGAGAACATCAGGAAGCCGTCCACCTCCAGCGCTGCGTGCCAGCGTGGCAGCAGCGCCGGCAGGTCATCGACCCAGTGCAGCATCATGTTGGCCCACAGCAGCTCGGCCGTCGGTGGCGTGGCGGAGGCCTCGGAGGGAGCGGACTGGCCCGTGAGGCGCTGCCACCAGCGTGGGCCGGTCCCGCTGCCTGGCTGTTCCGGCAGCGGAAGATCGTCACAACCGTACCGCAGGATGCGGGCCTGCGGGTACTGCGTCTTCAACAGCTCGGTGCTGCCCGAGGTGGGGCTCCACCAGTCGATCACCCGGGCTGGCTGGCGGCGGACCAGCGACAGGCGCTCCGCCATGCGGCGAGCGATTTCCTCGTGCAACCAAGGTGCGGCACGGCCGACGGACTGCCGGAGGTGGCGTTGCAGCGCGGCCGGGTCGATCCGGGGCGGGCGCTGGTTCTGGGAGGCGGTGGGGGAGGGTTCGGCCATGGTGGTGGAACTGTATAGTCAGTCGGACATGACCCTGCGTACCTTCGCGGCAGCATGGCGCTGGACACCCGGCACTGCCTGCCACATCTGCACCTCCTGGCAGCGCGACGCGGTCTGCAGCGCCTGTCGGCGCCGGTTTCGCCCGATCGGCCACCGCTGCCGCTGCTGTGCGGTGTCGCTGGTGGGTCTGAACGAGGTCTGCCGACGCTGCATCCTGCGCCCGCCGGCCTTCGACCATGCGCTGGCCGCACTCGACTATGCCTATCCCTGGGACGGGTTGGTCACGCGCTTCAAGTTTGGTGGTGCCTGCGAGCTGGCCGGGCCGCTGGCCGAGCGGATGACCGAGGCGCTGCAGACCGCTGCAGCCCAACCCGGGTTCGTGCAGCCGGACGTGCTGCTGCCTGTGCCGCTGTCCGACGCCCGGCAGCGCGAGCGTGGCTACAACCAGGCGTGGGAGCTTGCACGGCGGGTCGGTCCGGCGCTGGGCATTGCGGCCCAGGCCCGCTGGGTCGAGCGGGTGCTGGACACACCGCACCAGACCGGCCTCGACCGTGAGGCCCGGATGCACAACCTGCGCGGCGCGTTCGCGGTGCCGGCCGCCGGGAGGGCCGGGCTGCCGGGACGCTCGGTGGCGATCCTCGATGACGTGATGACCACCGGTTCCACCGCGCAGGAATTGGCCGCGACCCTGCGCCGCGCCGGGGTGGTCCATGTGCAGACCTGGGTGCTCGCGCGCACGGTGAGCGATGATGCGGCCCCCTGACCGCCCGCTGTTTCGCTGCACCGCGCCATGTTCCGCATCGTCCTCGTCCACCCCGAAATTCCGCCCAACACCGGCAACGTGATCCGGCTGGCGGCCAACACCGGCTGCGCGCTGCACCTGGTCGAGCCGCTCGGCTTCTCGATGGACGACAAGCTGCTGCGCCGTGCCGGGCTGGATTACCACGAGTACGCGCCAGTGCGCCGCCACGCGTCGTGGGAGGCGCTGATCACCGACTGCACGCCGGACCGGACGCGGATGTTCGCGCTGACCACCCGCGGCAGCCGGCCCTTTGCCGAGGTGGCCTGGCAGCCGGGCGACTGGCTGGTGTTCGGTTGCGAGACGAGCGGCCTGCCGCCCGCGCTGCGCGACACCTTTGCGGACACGCAGCGCGTGCGGCTGCCGATGCGGCCGGAGCAGCGCAGCCTCAACCTGAGCAATGCGGTGGCGGTGACGGTGTTCGAGGCCTGGCGCCAGAACGGCTACGCCGGCGCGGTCTGAGCTGGTTCAGATTTCGGCACGGGCGCCGCGCTGCATCAGCGACCGCACGGCCTGCTGTGGCGTGAGTTCACCCTCCAGCACCGACACCACGGCGCGCGTGATCGGCATGTCCACGCCCAGCGCCTGTGCCCGGTCGAGCACGGTGCGGGCGCTGTAGACGCCCTCCGACACATGGCCGAGGTCTTCGAGGATGCGGGCCAGCGTCTTGCCGTCGGCGAGTTGCAGGCCGACGCGGCGGTTGCGCGAGAGGTCGCCGGTGGCGGTCAGCACCAGATCGCCCAGACCCGACAGCCCCATGAAGGTCTCGACCTGCGCACCCAGCGCCAGCCCGAGCCGGGTCATCTCGGCCAGCCCGCGGGTGATCAGCGCAGCGCGGGCGTTCAGGCCGAGCGCCAGCCCATCGGCCATGCCGGTGGCGATCGCCAGCACGTTCTTCACCGCGCCGCCGACCTCGACGCCGATCGGGTCGGTGGAGGAATAGACGCGCAGCGTCGGGCCGTGCAGCGCGTCCACCGCGGCCTGGCGCAACGCGGCGTCCTGGCTGGCGGCGACGAGCGCGGTCGGCTGGCCACGGGCGACTTCAAGCGCGAAGCTCGGTCCGCTCAGCACACCGGCACGCAGACCGGGCGCCGCTTGTCGGGCGATCTCGTGCCCGAGCAAACCGGTGCCGGCTTCGAAACCCTTGCTGAGCCAGAGCGTGGCGGTGCCGTCCGGCAGGCGCTGCAGCATCTCGCGTAGCGCGGCCGTGGGCGTGGCCACAATGACCAGCCCCGCCAGCCCGGCATGGGCGACGGCGCCGGAAAAATCCGAGGTGAGTGCCAGTGCAGCCGGCAAGGCCACACCGGGCAGGTAGCGCGCGTTGCACCGCGAGGCCGCGATGTCGCGGGCCTGGCGGTCGTCACGGGCCCAGAGGACCGTGGGATGGCGGGTGGCGGCCTGTGCCGCCAGCGCGGTGCCCCAGGCACCGGCGCCGAGCACCGTGATCTGCATCGCGCGAACCAAGTCAGCGATCAGCTATTGAGTGCCTGCTGGCCTTGCTGCTGCTGCGCTTCGTACATGGCCTGGAAGTTGACTTCGGCCAGGTGCACCGGCGGGAAGCCGGCGCGGGTGATCGTGTCGGCCACCACGGCGCGCAGGTACGGATAGACGATGCCGGGGCAGGCGATGCCCAGGATCGGCTGCATCTGCTCGGGGTCGATGTTGCGGATCTCGAAGATGCCGGCTTCCTTGGCTTCGCACAGGAACAGGGTGCGGTCGCCGAGCTTGGTGGTGACGGTGGCGGTCACGCAGACTTCGTAGATGCCCTCGGCCACGGGGCCGACCTCGACGCCGAGGTTGATGTCCACGGCGGGCTGGCCCTGTTCGATCAGGATCTGCGGCGAGTTCGGCTGTTCGAGCGACAGGTCTTTCAGGTACACGCGCTGGATCTGGAACACGGGTTGTTCTTGCGTGTCGAACGTGTCGGTTGCGTCGGCCATGATCGGTTCTCGGTGGGGAAAATCAAAAAAACATCAACAAAACGCACGGGGTCGGTGCGGGTCGGCGGGAATATAGCAGCACCACCCCGGCGCATACTCGACCGCATGGCGCACCTCACCCTCATCCGTCACGGAGAAACTGACTCGAACCGCGTTCACCGCTTTCAGGGGCAGATGGACGTGCCGCTCAACGCCACCGGGCTGCTGCAGGCGGAGCGGCTGGCCGAGCGGCTGGCGGGTGAACACGTCGATGTCGGCGTGGTGAGTGACCTGTCGCGGGCGAGGGCCACTGCCGCGCCGATCGCGCAACGGCTGAACCTGGCGATGCGGCCGGATGCCCGCTGGCGCGAGCAGGCGTTCGGGGTGTTCGAGGGGCTGGAAGTCGGCGACGTGCTGGACCAGCACCCGGACCTGTGGACGCAGTGGGTGCGCCATGACGCTGATTTCGCGCTGCCCGGCGGCGGCGAGAGCGTGCGGGACTTCCATGCGCGGGTCTGGTCGGCGCTCGACGCACTGGCGGCGGCGCATGTCGGCCAGCGCGTGCTGGTGGTGACGCACGGCGGCGTGCTGGACATGGTCTGGCGCACGGTGCAGGGCCAGTCGCTGTCGAGTGCGCGGCAATGCGCGATTCCGAATGCGGGCATCAACCGCCTGCGCTGGCACAGCCCCGGGCGGGTCGAGATCGAGGTCTGGGCCGACGACACCCACCTTGCCGGCCTGCCGCCGCAGCCGTCGACGGTGTCGCTGAGCGTGCGTTACGGCGCGGGTGTGACCACACCCTGAACCCGGTGCGCCGCGGCCAGCGCGGTGACCGGCCCCGCCAGTGCCGTGCGCACTGTGGCGCCGTCCATCGACCCGGCCTGTGCGGCCTGCACCATGCGCTCCAGCGTGCCCACGTGCGGCATCACGGTGCCGAGGAACAGCGGTCGCTGATCCTGCCCGCCCTTCAATACCAGCAGGGTCGGGAAGTTCTCGATGTCCAGCGCCTCGTCGCCGAGGGCGTCGCTGTGGTCCTCGATGTCGATCCAGGCGAAGCGCACGTCCGGGTGCGCCTGCGCGACCTGCGCGAAGGTGGCGACGTAAGCCTGGCAGGCGACGCACCAGCCCGCGCACAGGCAGGCGATGGTGAGGGACTCGGGGCGGGTGGTCGGCGCGGTGGACATGGGTTTCAGTGTGCCAGAGCGGGCAAGGGGCCTCACTCGCCCAGGAGGTGCCGCGCCAGGAACGCCCCGATCCTCTGATCGATCGCCATCAGATCCTGTCGATCGAACCCGGCCGGGTCGTTGAGCAGATCACCCAGCAGCCCCGTGAAATGCGGCGGCAGCGGCGACAGCAGCGCACCATGCCCGCCCTTGGGCAGATCGGCCAGATGCGCACACGCCGCACACAGTGACAGCACCCGGTCGCTGTGGAAGCGGGGCGACAGCCAGCGGTCATCGCGGGCCGTCACCAGCCCGGTCGGCACGGACAGCGTGGCCAGCGACGCCGGATCGAAGTCCGCTGCCGCCGGCACCCCCGCCACGACCACTGCCACCCGCGGGTCGGTGTCGGTGCGCGGCGTGTCGTCGGCGGCGTAGCGGTGGCGGATCACGGCCAGCGCCACCCACTGCTTGAGGCTGTCGAACACGTTGCCGCTCAGGCGCGTGTGCAGGCCGACGCAGAAGTGGAAGTCCTCGGTCAGGTGCGCTTCGCAGTGCCGCGAGAAGCCCGCCGGGGACCAGCGTCCGCCGGCCAGCGTCAGCGCGGTGTGCCCGCCGGCCGACATGCCGTAGACGCCGACCTTGTCCAGCCGGAGCGACTGGAACCGGGGGTCGCGCCCCACGGCGTCGATGGCGCGGGACACCTCGGCCGGGCGCCGGGTCCAGCTCTGCGGGCCTTGTTCGCGGCCGTCGTGGTGGTTGTCGGCGCGGTGCTCCGGCAGGGCCACGACGAACCCCTGTTCGACCAGCCGTCGCACCAGGTCGGCATGCACCCAGGGTGCGCCGCCGGAGCCGTGCGAGATGACCACCAGTCGGCCGTTGCCGGGTGCGACCCCGCCGTCCACGTCCCAGGACTGGACGAACGGGCCGCGCCGGACCGGGCGTTCGGTGCCGGTGCTCGGGTAGTGCAGCGTGACGGGGCCATCCTCGGCGGTGGCCGGCAGCGTGGCCAGGCCGATGGCGTGGGCGGCGAGGGACAGCAGGGCCAGGCTGGCGGTCAGCAGGCGTCGGCCGAGGCGGCGGGGCGAGACGGGCATGGGGAACTCCGGGGCAGGTGACAGGGATGGCCGCCACCTTGCCGGAACCGGATGCGCCGGTCTGGCCGAAACCTGCCGGGCGAAGCGCCGACCGGCCGGGCTACAAGTTTGGATTGGTCGATTTCAGGAATCGACCAGATTCTGGCGCCGGAATTCGGTCGGCGTGCAGCCGGCGTCGGCCTTGAACGCCCGATTGAACGGGCCGATCGACTGGAAGCCGCAGGCCAGCGCGATGCCCAGGATCGATTCTTCCCGCCGGGCGGGGTCTTGCAGCGCGGCCCGCGCTTCCTGCAAGCGGTACTGGTTGATGAAGGCGTTGAAGTTGCGGTGGCCCAGGCGCTGGTTGATGTGGCGCCGCAGCCGGTACTCAGGCACGGCCAGGCGGCGGGCCAGTTCGCCCAGGGACAGGTCTTCCAGGCAGAACGCCCGTTCGTGCGTCATGAGCCGCGCCAGCGCTGTGGCCAGTCGTTCGTCGATCGGGTCGATGGACGGCGCGGGGGTGGTCGGGCGTGCAGTCGAGGTGGCTGGGCCGGGTGGTGGATCGTCGGCGGGCACTGGCCCGGTCGGCAACACTGGCGCGGCGGTGGCCGGCCTGACGGTGCGGGCTGGCTGTCCCAGCGCCCCCAGGTCGATGCGCAGCAGGTGCCACGCCAGCACCACGACCACCGCGAGCAACAGCAGCACGTCCACCAGCGCCGCCGGCGCCGACAGCCGCCCGCCCGGCGATTGCCACCGCACCGCCGCCATCCCCAGCGTGTACGCGATGCCCCAGCCCGCGACGAGGCCGCGCAGGTGCCGTCGGCCCTCCACCAGATCGCCCGACCACGACAGCGCGACGACCCCCGCCGACAGCACTGCCCACAGCACCGGCATTCCGCGTGGCACCAGGGCCAGCAGCGCCGCGCCGGGCGATGCCTCGGGCAGCAGGTGCAGGCAAGGCAGGCTGCCCAGCGCCGCCACGACCGCCCACAACCCGGCATGCCGACGGCGCAGCACGAACCCGTCGTCGAACAGCGTCCGCAGCAGCAGCCAGAACAGCATGGCATTCGCCACCGACACCCCGACCAGCGGCGCCTGCCAGCGGGCGGGAACGGCAGCTTCGAACGACGGGATTGCGCCGATCACCTGCCCGCACAGCCCCAGCGCGAGCCAGCGGCCGGTCCGACCTGTCGGCGCATGGCGGTGGTCCCGCCACAGCACGGCAGCGAGCAGGCCGAGCACCCCCAGCAGCACACCCCGGACGAGGAGATCCGCCGAGACGGGCGACAGGGAAACGACGGTGGCAGCAGCGTTCAGGGTCATCCGGGGCGGGCAGGGCGGCACGAGCCTGAACCATAGCGCCGCCCGCCGTCATCGATAGTTGTTTTCCGCATGTGGATAGTCGATCTGATTTGTTTTCCGATGAAGCGAACGCCGGAATAATCGCCTGGTGAACTTCCAGCAGCTGCGCTCCGTGCGCGAAACCGTCCGCCAAGGCTTCAACCTTACCGAAGTCGCCCTTGTGCTGCACACCTCGCAGCCCGGCGTGAGCCGCCAGATCCGCGAACTGGAGGAGGAACTCGGCGTCGAGATCTTCGTGCGCGCTGGCAAGCGACTGACGGGGCTGACGCCGCCGGGCGAGGTGGTGCTGCCGATCGTCGAGCGGCTGCTGGTCGAGGCGGACAACCTCCGGCGGGCCGGCGCCGACTTCGCCGCGCAAGACCGCGGCACGCTCACCATCGCCGCCACGCACTCGCAGGCGCGCTACGCCCTGCCGCCGGCCGTGCGCGACTTCCGCGCCACGCACCCGGACGTGGTGCTGCAACTCCACCAAGGCTCGCCGCGACAGGTCGCGCAGATGCTCCTCGACGGCGAGGCGGACATCGGCATCGCCACCGAGGCGCTGGCGGGCTATGAGGCGCTGGTGGCGCTGCCCTGCTATAGCTGGTCGCATGCGGTTGTCGTGCCACGCGGCCATGTGCTGGCGCAGGAGGCTGATCGGGGCGTGGTGCTGACGCTGCCGCGGCTGGCCGAGTTTCCGCTGATCACGTATGAAGGCGGCTATACCGGCCGCAGCCACATCGACGAGGCGTTCGCGCGCCACGCGCTGGTGCCGAACGTGGTGCTGGCCGCGATGGACGCGGACGTGATCAAGACGTATGTCGAACTCGGCATGGGCGTCGGGCTGGTGGCGTCGATCGCGTATGACGAGGCGCGCGACGCCGGCCTGCGCGCCATCGATGCGCGGCACCTGTTCGCCACGAACATGACCCGGCTGGCGCTGCGCCGCGGCGCCTACCTGCGGCGCTATGCCTACGAATTTATCCGCTGCTTCGCGCCGCCGCTGACGCCCGAGCTGATCGGGCAGGCGATGGCGAGTGCGGAGGGGAGTCGGTTCGAGATTTGAGGTGACGTCAGGATCGATGCAGCAAAAGTAAATCAATTTTTTGCTCTACTGATTCATAATCAGGCAATATTTTTGTTTTTGCGAGTGAATCCCATGCTGGTCGAGTTCCGCGTCAAGAACTTCCGCAGCCTGCGGGACGAGCAGGTGCTCAGTCTGGTGGCGTCCAAGGACACGTCGCTGCAGGACACCCACACCCTGCGCACCGGCCTCAAGGCAGTGCCGGCCCTGCTGCGCACTGCGGTGGTGTACGGCGCCAATGCCGGGGGCAAGTCCAACCTCGTCAAGGCGCTGCAGCACATGCGCGGGGTGGTGATGGAGTCGGCCTCCGTCCTCCAGCCTGGCCAGCCGTTCACGGTGCAGCCCTTCCGGCTCGACGGCCGCTCCGCCAGCGAACCCACCGAATTCGAAGTCACCTTTCTGCTGGATGGCGTGCGCTACCAGTACGGCTTTGCCATGACATCGCAGCGCATCGTCCGCGAGCACCTGCTGGTCTACAAGGCGTTCAAGCCGCAACGCTGGTTCGAGCGCCATTTCGATGCGGTCACTGGCAAGGACGTGTATGACTTCGGCCCCGGTTTGAAAGGCACCAAGCACCTGTGGGAAGGGGCCACCCGGCCGAATGCGCTGTTCCTGTCGATGGCGGTGCAACTCAACAGTGAGGCGCTGCGCCCCGTGTTCGACTGGTTTGCCGAGGGACTGGTGATCCTCGACGAGCAGACCCCGCTGAACCCGCAGACCTCGATCCAGTGGCTCCGCCAGGCCGGGCGCCGCCAGCAGGTCTGCGATTTCCTGAGTGCGGCAGACATCAGCATCGCCGACATCGAAGTGGTCACCCGGCATGCGTCGGACGAGACCGAAGAGCACCAATTGCGTTTCTCGCACGTCACCGAGCAGGGGCGGGCAGTCTTCGACTTGATGGATGAATCGAATGGCACGCGCAACCTGCTGTTCCTCGCAGGGCCGGTGCTGGACATCCTGCACCAGGGACAAACGCTGGTCATCGATGAACTCGACACCAGCCTGCACACCCTGCTGGTGCGCGAACTGGTGCGGCTGTTCCACCGACCCGAGGTCAACACCGGCGGGGCGCAGTTGATCTTCACCACGCACGACACCTCGTTGCTGGACGCGTCCGACCTGTTCCGGCGCGATCAGGTGTGGCTGGTCGAGAAGGACCGCGACCAGGCGTCCGCGCTGGTGGCACTGAGCGAATTCAGTCCGCGCAAGAACGAGGCGCTGGAGCGGGGTTATCTGCTGGGGCGCTATGGCGGTGTGCCGTTGCTGAATCCTACGCTGGGGCTGAGGCACTGATGGCGCGCGACAACGCCCCCAAGGAACGCCAGCGCCAGCAGCTCGAACGCAAGCACGGCCGCCGCGCCAGCCACGACCGCATCCTGATCGTCTCGGAAGGCAGCAAGACCGAGCCGCATTACTTCGGTGAGATCCGCATGGCCTTCCGCCTGCCGACCGCCCATGTCGAAGTGCGGCCCAGCGAACTCGGCACAGCGCCGGTCCAGGTCGTGCAGTACGCCCAGGCGCTGTTCGAGCATGGTGACCGCCACAAGTACATCCAGCGGCGTGCGTTCGAGCAGGTCTACGCGGTGTTCGACCGCGATGACCACGGCAGCTACTTCGATGCCCTGACACTGGCCGCCTCGCTGGATGGCCGGCTGCGCAACGACAGCAAGCAGCCGGTGGCGTTCAAGGCCATTGCTTCGGTGCCCAGCTTCGAGCTGGTGACGCTGCTGACCACGTTGCGTGGCTGAAGGCTGGCGTGTCTGTTGACACCTTCAAATCACCGCCGCCGGATCATCCGCCACCTCCTGAAACCGCGTGATCCGCCGCGGCCGCAGATGCACCGCGCTCCCCGGCCGCAGCCCGAGCCGCCCGCGCAGCGCGGTCCACGCCTCGCGCGACAGCTCCACGTCCACCAGCGACTCGTCCTCCACGCGGTGGAATTCCAGCCGCGTGTTCGGCCCCACCGTCAGCACATGCGCCAGCGTCACCGCCCAGGTGTCCGGCCCGGCGGTGGTGACGATGTCGATCTCGTGCGGGCGCACGTAGGTCACGTCCTTGGCTTCCACCGGCTGCCCCGGCGCATGGTCACGCCGACCATGGAACAGGTTCACATCCCCCAGGAACTGCAGCACGAACGGCGTCGCCGGCCGGTCGTAGACCTCGTCGGGCGTGCCGACCTGCTCGATGCGGCCCTCGTTCATTACCACGATGCGGTCGGCGACCTCCATCGCCTCCTCCTGGTCGTGGGTGACGAAGACGCTGGTGACGTGCATCTCGTCGTGCAGCCGGCGCAGCCAGCGGCGCAGTTCCTTGCGCACCTTGGCGTCCAGTGCGCCGAAGGGCTCGTCCAGCAGCAGTACCTTCGGCTCCACCGCCAGCGCCCGCGCCAGCGCGATCCGCTGCCGCTGGCCGCCCGAGAGCTGGTGCGGGTAGCGGTCGGCCAGCCAGTCGAGTTGCACCAGCTTCAGCAGCTCAGTCACCTTGGCTCGGATCTCCGCCTCGCCCGGCCGCGTCGCCTTGGGCCGCACGCGCAGGCCGAACGCGACGTTCTCGAAGATCGTCATCTGCGGGAACAGTGCGTAGTGCTGGAACACGAAGCCGACCTGCCGATCCCGCACGTCGGTGCGCGTGGCGTCCTCGCCGTGGAACAGCACCTGGCCCGAGTCCGGCACCTCCAGCCCCGCGATCATGCGCAGCAGCGTCGTCTTGCCCGAGCCTGACGGCCCCAGCAGCGCCACCAGCTCGCCCGACCCGATCGTCAGGTTGAGGTGGTCACAGACGGTCAACCGACCGAAACGCTTGTTCAGATCCTGGACTTCGATGCTCATGCTGGGGTGCTCCCGTTGTCCTGGCGGGCGCTGCTGAGCTGCGCCTTCACCCGTTGTTCGACGATGTACTTCAGCCCCAGCGTCACCAGCGCCAGCCCCGCCAGCAGCGACGCCACCGCGAATGCCGCCGCGAACTGGTACTCGTTGTAGAGAATCTCGATGTGCAGCGGCACCGTGTTGGTCTGCCCCCGGATGTGGCCGGAGACGACCGACACCGCGCCGAACTCGCCCATCGCCCGCGCATTGCACAAGATCACGCCGTACAGCAGCGCCCACCGGATGTTGGGCAGCGTCACGCGCCGGAACATCTGCCAGCCACTGGCGCCGAGCACGACAGCGGCCTCCTCCTGCTCGCAGCCCTGCGCCTGCATCAGCGGGATCAGCTCGCGCGCCACGAAGGGAAAGGTCACGAACACGGTCGCCAGCACGATGCCCGGCACGGCGAAGATCACCTTCAGGTCATGGTCGCGCAGCCATTCGCCCGTCCAGCCCTGCAGCCCGAACACCAGCACGTAGATCAGCCCCGACACCACCGGACTGACCGAGAACGGCAGGTCGATCAGCGTCAGCAGCACGCTCTTGCCGTGGAACTCGAACTTGGCGATGCACCACGCCGCCGCCACGCCGAACACCACGTTCAGCGGCACCGAGACCGCCGCGGCGATCAGCGTCAGCTGGATGGCCGAGAGCGCGTCGTCGTCGGTGATGGCCGCGGCGTAGACCGCCCAGCCTTTCTTGAACGCCTCGATGAAGACGGTCGCCAGCGGGATGAAGAGGAACAGCGTCAGGAAAACCAGCGCCACGCCGATCAGCGTGCGCCGCACCCAGGGGGCTTCGGTGGTCGATCGTGTTGTCGTCCGCATGGGTCACTGTCCTTGGCGCTGTCGCGTCCACGCCTGCAATCCGTTGATGACCAGCAGTAGCACGAAGCTCAGCAGCAGCATCACCACCGCGATGGCGGTCGCGCCGGCCACGTCGTGCTGCTCCAGCTTGCTGATGATCATCAGCGGCGTGATCTCGCTGACCAGCGGGAGGTTGCCGGCGATGAAGATGACCGAGCCGTACTCGCCCAGCGCCCGGGCGAAGGCCAGCGCGAAGCCGGTCAGCAGCGCCGGAGCCAGGATCGGCAGGATCACCCGCCGGAAGGTCTGCCAGCGGTCGGCGCCGAGCGTGGCGGCGGCCTCCTCGAACTCCTGCGACAGGTCCTCGAGCACCGGCTGCAGCGTGCGCACGACAAACGGCAGCCCGATGAACAGCAGCGCCACGAACACCCCCAGCGGCGTGAAGCTGACCTTGAAGGGCAGGTGCTGGCCGATCCAGCCGTTCTCGGCGTAGAGCGCAGTCAGCGTGATGCCGGCCACCGCCGTCGGCAGCGCGAACGGCAGGTCCACCAGTGCATCGACCAGCCGCTTGCCCGGGAAGTCGTAGCGCACCAGCACCCACGCGATCACCAACCCGAAGGCGACATTGAGCAGCGCGGCGGCCAGCGACGCGCTGAAGGTCAGCTGGTACGAGGCGAGCACGCGCGGCGAGGTGACCGCGTCCCAGAACGCGGGCCAGGTCATCGTGGCGGTCTTCATGAACGCCGCTGACAGCGGCAGCAGCACGATCAGGCTCAGGTAGAGCAGCGTGAAGCCCAGCGCGAGGTCGAAGCCGGGCAGCACGCTGTGGCGGCGCAGCAGCGCCCGCGACAGTGGCAGCATGGAAGGCGATTCCCCGTCGTGTCAGCGTTTCGTGAACACCTGGTCGAAGGTGCCACCATCGCTGAAATGGACCTTCTGCGCCTCGCGCCAGCTTCCGAACACGTCGTCGAGGCGGAACAGCGTGACCTTCGGGAACTGCGCCGCGTACTTCGCCGCCGCCTTTGGGTCGATCGGGCGGTAGTGGTGCTGGCCGGCCAGATCCTGTCCGACCGGCGAGTAGAGGTACTCCAGATAGCCCTGCGCCGCCGCGCGCGTGCCCTTCTTGTCCACCACCTTGTCCACCAGCGCGACCGGCGGCTCGGCCAGGATCGACAGCGGCGGCGCGACGATCTCGAATTTGTCCGGACCGAGTTCCTTGATCGCCAGCAGCGCCTCGTTCTCCCAGGCCAGCAGCACGTCGCCGATGCCGCGTTCGACGAAGGTCACGGTCGAGCCCCGCGCCCCTGCGTCGAGCACGGGCACGTTGGCGAGCACCTTCTTCACGTATTCCTGCGCCTTGGCGTCCGAGCCGAGCGTCTTCTTCGCCCAGCCCCAGGCGGCGAGGTAGTTCCAGCGCGCACCGCCCGAGGTTTTCGGGTTGGGCGTGATCACCGAGACGCCGGGCCGGGCGAGGTCGGCCCAGTCCTGGATGCCCTTGGGATTGCCCTTGCGCACGAGGAAGACGATGGTGGACGTGTAGGGCGCGCTGTGGTGGGGCAGGCGCTTCTGCCAGTCGGCGGGCAGCAGCTTCGCCTGGTCGCCGATCTCGTCGATGTCGTAGGCGAGTGCCAGCGTGACGACATCGGCTTCCAGCCCGTCGATGACCGAGCGGGCCTGCTTGCCCGAGCCGCCGTGCGAGGTCTTGACCGCCACGGTGTCGCCGGTCTTGGCCTTCCAGTGCGCGGCGAACGCCTTGTTGAAGTCCTGGTACAGCTCGCGCGTCGGGTCGTAGGAGACGTTGAGCAGCGTGATGTCCTTGGCGTGGGCCAGCGGGGCGCCGAGGGTGCAGGCGAGGGCGGCGGCGATCAGGGTCTGGCGGCGTAGCATCGGGCGGTTCCGTTCAGTCTGGAGGGATGCGTGGATGCTAGGCAGCCCCTCTCCGGCGGAGAACGAATCAATCCGATGATCGATAGTCGAAAAACGATGCTACCCACCCGAATCCGAACCGCACTCGCGGCCGTGCTTGCGCTGCTGGGCCTGTCGGTTGCACAGGCCGCCGCCCCGACCGACGACCCCCGCGGCATGACCACCCGCGTCGCCGCCTGCACCGCCTGCCATGGCAAGCAGGGCCGTGCCACCCCCGACGGCTACTTCCCGCGCATCGCTGGCAAGCCCGCTGGATACCTCTACCAACAGCTCGTCAACTTCCGCGACGGCCGCCGCCAGTACCGCCCGATGACGCACCTGCTCGACCACCTGAGCGACGACTACCTGCGCGAGATCGCCGAGCATTTCGCGTCGCTGGAGGTGCCGTATCCGCCGCCGGCCACGCCGGGGCTGGCAGTGGCGGTGCTGGCGCAGGGCAAGGCGCTGGTGCTGAAGGGCGACGCTACGCGGGAGGTGCCGGCCTGTATCCGCTGCCACGGCGAGGCGATGACCGGGGTGGCGCCGGCCATTCCGGGGCTGCTCGGGCTGCCGCGCGATTACCTGAACTCCCAGCTCGGCGCCTGGAAGACCGGCCAGCGCCACGCCGCTGCGCCAGACTGCATGGCGAAGATCACCGCGAAGCTCACCTCCACCGACATCACCGCCGTCGCAGCCTGGCTCGCGGCGCAGCCGGTGCCGGTGCCATCGAAGGCGGTGGAGCGTTCGGCGCTTGCGCAGCCGCTGCCGATGGACTGCGGGGGTGTGCAATGAAGCGCGTGTTCCATTGGGGCCTGGGCGGTCTGGTGGGTGTGCTGGCGCTGGGCGCGGCGGCGATCGTGTGGCTGGATGCGGCCGATGCGCCGCCTTCCGCCCACCCGCGTCCGGTCGCCACCGACGCTGCGGCGATCGACCGTGGCCGCTACCTTGCGCAGGCCGGCAACTGCGCCGCCTGCCACACCCGCCGCGGCGAGCCGCCCTATGCCGGCGGCGAGGCGTTGCGCACGCCCTTCGGCACCATCTACGGCGGGAACCTCACGCCACACGCCACCACTGGCCTCGGTCAATGGAGCACCGACGATTTCTGGCGCGCGCTCCACCACGGCCGCTCGCGTGACGGGCGGATGCTGACCCCGGCGTTTCCGTACCCGCATTTCACGCAGGTCACGCGCGAGGACAGCGACGCGCTGTTCGCTTTCCTGCGCAGCGTGCCGGCGGTGGAGCGGCCGAGCACGCCGAATGCGCTGGACTTTCCCTACAACACGCAGGTGGCGCTGAAGGTCTGGCGCGCGCTGTATTTCAAGCCCGGCACCTACACGCCACAGCCCGCGCAATCCGCCGAATGGAACCGCGGCGCCTACCTCGTCAACGGCTTGGGCCACTGCGCCGCCTGCCACGGTGCGCGCAACGCGATGGGCGCGACGATCGCTGACCGTGCCTTCGACGGCGCGCCGATCCCGGGGCAGGGCTGGTATGCCCCGGCGCTCACGCTCGCCGCCGAGGCCAGCGTCAGCGCGTGGCCGGTGGCGGACGTGGTGGGTCTGCTGCGCGATGGGGTGGCGCCGACCGTCGGTGCGGTCGTGACCGGCCCGATGGCCGAGGTCGTTGCCCGCAGCACGCAGCACCTCAGCCCAGCCGACGCGCAGGCGATGGCGGTGTTCCTGCGCGACCTGCCCGTGCGCCCGGCCGCCGAGCCGCCGCGGGTGCGTCCCGCCGACGCCCGCACGCTCGACCGCGGCGCCAAGCTCTACACCGACCACTGCGCCACCTGCCACGGCGAGCGCGGCGAGGGCCAGCCCGGCGCCTTCCCCGCGCTGGCCGGCAACCGCGCGGTGACGATGGTGGATCCGACCAACCTCGTGCGCGTGATCCTGCAAGGCGGCTACGGCCCGTCCACCGCCGGCCGCCCGCGCCCGCACGGCATGCCGCCCTTCGGCCACGTGCTCGACGACGCCGACATCGCCGCCATCACCACCCATGTGCGCACCGCCTGGGGCAACACGGGCACGCCGGTGAACCAGGTGCAGGTGGTGCAGCTGCGCGAAGGGCGTGACTGATGCCTGTGCAGAAAGTCCGTTGCGCTGTCTGCCTAAAAATGAGGCAGAGTAAGAAAATGCCTTGCACGACAAGCACTTGCCAACACTTCGCACCGCTTGTGAACAGCGTTATCCACAGGCAGCGGGGATAACCGCAGATGAACTGAGATTCACCGGAGATTCACATGGCTGTCAGTGTTTTTGACCTGTTCAAGATCGGCATCGGGCCGTCCAGTTCCCACACGGTCGGGCCGATGCGGGCGGCGCGGCTGTTCACGCAGGGGCTGCTGCACGCGGAGCTGCTCGACCGTGTGGCTCGCGTCCAGGTCGATCTCTATGGCTCGCTGGGCGCCACCGGCAAGGGCCACGGCAGCGACACCGCCGTGCTGCTCGGCCTCGGCGGGCATGAACCGGACACGGTGGACGTGGACCTGATCCCCGGGCTGCTGGACGGTCTGCGCCAGCGTCGGCGCGTGCTGCTCGATGGCACGCACCCGGTTGCCTTCGACGAGGTGCGCGATGTCATGTTCCACCGCCGCGAGACCCTGCCGCTGCACGCCAACGGCATGCGCTTCTCGGCCTTCGACGCGGCTGGCACGGTGCTCGCCGAGCGGGTGTACTACTCGGTGGGCGGCGGCTTCGTCGTCAGCGAGCAGGTCGCCGCGGACGGCCAGCGCCAGAAGGTGATCGCGCCCGACACCAGCGTGCTGCCGCTGCCCTTCCACAGCGGCGCCGACCTGCTGGCGCTGACGCAGGTGCACGGCTGCTCCATCGCCGAGGTGATGCGCCGCAATGAACGCTACTGGCGCACCGATGCCGAGACCGACGCGGGGCTGCTGCGCATCTGGGCGGCGATGCAAGCCTGCGTGGAGCGCGGTTGCCGCACCGAGGGCACGCTGCCGGGCGGCTTCAAGGTGCGGCGTCGGGCGGCGGCGCTGTCACGGGCGCTGACCGCGCTGGACGCAAAGGGCGCCAAAGCGGCCGATCCGCTGGTCGTGCTCGACTGGGTCAACCTGTACGCGCTGGCAGTCAACGAGGAAAACGCGGCGGGCGGGCGGGTCGTCACGGCGCCGACCAACGGTGCGGCCGGGATCATCCCCGCGGTGCTGCATTACTACGTTCGGTTCGTGCCGGGGGCGGACACGCGCGGCGTCATCGATTTCCTGCTGACGGCCGCGGCGATCGGCCTGCTCTACAAGGAAAACGCCAGCATCAGCGGCGCCGAGGTGGGCTGCCAGGGCGAAGTCGGCGTGGCGTGCTCGATGGCGGCGGCGGGGCTGTGCGCGGTGATGGGCGGCAGCCCCGCGCAGGTCGAGAACGCCGCCGAGATCGGCATGGAGCACCACCTGGGCCTGACCTGCGACCCGGTGGGCGGGCTGGTGCAGATCCCCTGCATCGAGCGCAATGCCATCGCCTCGGTCAAGGCCATCAACGCCGCCCGCATGGCGCTCTACGGCGACGGCACCCACCACGTCAGCCTCGACAAGGTCATCAAGACCATGCGCGAGACCGGGGCGGACATGCACACCAAGTACAAGGAGACCGCCCGCGGGGGGCTGGCGGTGAATATCGTGGCTTGCTGAACTGCGTCGAGTTCAGTCGGCCAGCACCACGCCCGCTTCTGGCAGGCTGACCTTGTCGTCCGTGCTGAACCGATAGTCCTGGAACACGTGCTCGGCGGTGAGCAACTGGTAGCGGCCATCGGCGTGGCGGTGCGTCGTGTCCTTCAGGCGCCACGTCAGCTGGCCGCAGGTCCAGATGTCGAAGTTGCGCATCTGCGTGCACAGGCAGGTCTTGTCCATCACCGAGATGCGCTTGACACCCGGATGCGCCGCCACTTCGCGGTTGTAGGCGGTGATGTAGGCGCACTTGCCGTTGGCGTCGAGCAGGTAGCCGTAGGCCTCGCAGTTCGGGCGGATGCCGTCGCCGATGCCGGGGCTCGACTTGATCATGCGCATCGGGTAGCCGGTGGGCGAGATCTGGTTGACCTCGATGTCGTCCTCGTCGGCCTTGAAGTATTCCTGCTTGATGTCATCGGGCAGGCCGCATTCCTTGGTCACGGTGAAGCGCGTCGCCACCTGCACGCCGGACGCGCCCATCTCCAGGAAACGCACCGCGTCGCTGCCGGTAAAGATGCCGCCCGCCGGCAGGACCGGGATGTCGAGCTTCTCCGCCTTCATCCACGTCAGGATCTCGGCGACGATGGTGGCCAGGTCGTACTCGGCCCAGTCCATGCCGAAACCGAGGTGACCGCCCGCGAGCGGGCCTTCGACGACGATGTAGTCGGGCAGGCGGTTCAGGCGGGCGTTCTTCTTCAGGAAGAGCTGCAGCGCGCGCAGCGACGACACGATGATGCCGAGCTTGGCGTCGCGGAAACGCGGGTGGTCCTCGATCAGCGCGAAGGAGCCGAGGTGCAGGCCGGCGGCGAGCGTGATGCCGTCGATGCCGGCGTCCAGCGCCGAGGCCATCCGCACCTTCAGCGTCTCCTTCGGCCCGTTCATCGTCAGCTTTTCCATGCAGTTGATGAACACCAGACCGCTGCCCTGCTTGCGGGTCATGGTGCTTTCGACGTGCAGGCGCGTGGCTTCGGCGAGGTGACCAAGGTCGAACTTGACGGCCGACTTGTCCTCGGACTCGACGTTGAGCTTGTACATCGCCTGCTTGGCCTTGACGTACTTGGTCTTGTAGCGGCGGTCGGTGACCGTCTTGATCATCGCGTCCGAGATGTGGCCGACGCCGCCCAGGCGCGCCGCCTCCAGCGCCAGGTCGGAAGAGGAAATGTCCACCCCCATGCCGCCGACCATGATGGGGACCAGCTCGTGGCGGCCCATCTGCATGCGGAAGTCGTCCAATCGTTTCATCGCGTATGTCCTCGGGGCGTGCCCCTGTAGTTCTAGATCCAGCGCCTCTTCGTTCGGCGGAGCTTGCCAGTGCAGTGTGACTGTGCCACGCCGTGTGCATGGTGCGTATTGTCAGGGACTTGGCGGATCAGTCTGATGCGGTGCGTGTCCGCGGCCTGATTAAGTCCACAGAGAAAATAGGGACTAATTAAATTGCCTAAGCAATGATTGACTAGACAATAAGATTGGCGCCATGCACACGACCAATCCTGCGGCGGGGCCACTCCCGCCGATCTATACCGCCGAGACCTACCGGCCCGAGCGCAGCCTGGGCCTGCTGATGCGCCAGGTGCTGACGTCGATCCTGCAGGAGGCTGACCGCCGCCTGGACGAACTCGACCTGACCCACGCGCAGTGGCTGCCCCTGTTTCACCTGCTGTGCCGGCCCGAGGACACGACGGCGGTGACGCTGGCGCGTGATCTGCAGGTCGATCCGGCGGGCGTGACCCGCGTGCTGGACCGGCTCGAAGCCAAGCAGCTCGTGCGGCGCGAGCGGTCCTGCACCGACCGGCGCGTGGTGAATCTGGCGCTGACCGAGACCGGCCGGGTGGTGGCCGAGCAGGTGCCGCCAGTGCTGACGTTTGTGCTCAACCAGCATCTGGAGGGCTTCTCGATCGAGGAGTTCGAGCAGCTCATGGGGCTGCTGCGCCGTCTTCTGGTCAATGGTGAAGCAATGCGTGTGCCCGTGGTGGCCGCGCGCGAGAAGGGCGCAGCATGAACCGCCTGGACACGATGACGCCCCTCGTTGGCGCGCTGGCGCTGGCGGCGGCCCTGGTGATGACCGGGTGCGCCAGTCCCGGTGCGCCCATTCCCGTGCAGGCGGCGCTGCTGCCGGCGCAACTCGGGCTGCAGGCCGACACCGGTGCATTCGCCGCAGGCGACGGCTGGTGGAAGGCGCTCGGCGATCCGGCGCTCGACACGCTGGTCGAACGCGCCACGGCGGACCACCCGAGCGTGCAGGCGGCCATGGCCCGGCTCGCCCGCGCCCAGGCCGCCCGCGGCGGCGCGCAGGCGAGCGAGGCGCCGCAGATCGGCCTGTCCGCCGACGCGACCCGCCAGCGCTACACCGCCAACGGGCTGGTGCCGCCGCCGATCGCCGGCAGCGTGCGCGACACCGGCAATCTGCAGATCGGCGGCGCGTGGTCGCTGGACTTCTTCGGCCGCCACCGTGCTGCGCTTGCCGCCGCCGTCGGCCAGGAGCAGGCGCTGCAGGCCGAGCTATTCGCGGCCCGACAGGCGCTGGCAGGCGCCGTGACGCGCCAGTACCTCGCGCTGGCCCGCCTGCTGGCGCAGCGCGAGGTGGCCGATCGCACCCTCGTGCTGCGGACCCGGACGCTGGACCTGGTGCAGCGCCGCGTGCAGGGCGGGCTGGATACCCAGGTCGAGCTGCGCCAGGCCGAAGCCGCCGTGCCCGACGCCCGCACCCAGCGCCTCGCGCTGGACGAGCAGATCACCCTGGTGCGCCACGCCCTGGCCGCGCTGACCTCGCAGGCGCCGACTGCGCTCGATGCGCTGGCCCCGTGGCTGGACGCGCTGCAGGTGCCGGCGCCCGACACGGGCCAGATCGGCACCGACCTGCTGGGCCGCCGTGCCGACATCGTGGCCGCACGCTGGCGCGTCGAAGCCGCCACGCAGGGGGTGCGCGAGGCACGGGCGCAGTTCTATCCCGATGTGCAGCTCAACGCCTTCGTCGGGCTGAATGCGCTGGGGCTGGACCGGCTGGTCCAATTCGACAGCCGGCAGGCGGGGGTCGGCCCGGCGCTGCGGCTGCCGCTGTTCGACGGCGGCCGGCTGCGGGCGCAACTGCAGTCGCGCTCGGCCGATCTGGATGCGTCGATCGCGGCCTACAACGGCGCGCTGCTCGACGCGGTGCGCGAAGCCGCCGACGCGCTGACCAGCACCGAGGCCGTGCAGGCCCAGCGCACCGAGCAGGCCCGCGCGCTGCAGGCCGCCGAGCAAGCCCACGACGCCGCGCAGCGCCGCTTCGGCGCCGGGCTCGGCAACTATCTGGTCGTGCTGACCGCCGAGCAGCAATTGCTGGCGCAGCGCCGCGCTGCGGTCGATCTGCGCGCCCGCGCTTTCGACATGCGGGTGCAACTGATGCAGGCCCTCGGCGGCGGCTATACCGCGGTCAACACCCCACCGAACCTGCCGGATGCGCCGCATGCACCGCGCGCGACGGCCCAGAACAACCGATGAAGACGAGTCACCCGATGAGCAACCCTGCGACTGACGTTTCCCCGAAGCCGACCGCGCCCGCGAACCCTCGCCGCCGTGCGCTGACCAGCATCGCCGCCGTGGCCGTGCTGGCCGGTGGTGGCTACGGCGCGTGGTGGGCGCTCTATGCGCGCCACAGCGAGAGCACCGACAACGCCTATGTCCAGGCCCGCGTGGTGCAGGTCACGGCGCTGGCCGGCGGCACCGTCAAGGCGGTCGAGGCCGACGACACCGACCACGTCCGCGCTGGCCAGGTGCTGCTGCGGCTGGACGCCACCGACGCGAAGCTCGCGCTGGAGCAGGCCGAAGCCCAGCTCGCGCAGACCGTGCGCGAAGTGCGCCAGCTCTACACCGGCAACGACACGCTCGGCGCGCAGGTCGCCCAGCGCGAAGCCGACCTCAAGCGCGCCCAGGCCGACCTCGCCCGCGCGCAGGACGACGTGAACCGCCGCGCGCCCCTGGTCGAGAGCGGCGCGGTCGGCCGCGAGGAGTTCAACCACGTCACCGCGCAGCTCGCCTCGGCGCGCAGTGTGGTCGCTGCGGCGAAATCCGCGCTCGACGCCACCCAGGAACAGCGGACCAGCAACGGCATCCTCACCGACGGCGGCAGCGTCGAGTCGCAGCCGGCGGTGCAACGTGCCGCGGGCAAGGTGCGCGAGGCGTGGATTGCGCTCAAGCGCACCGAGCTGCTCGCACCCGTCGAGGGCCACATCGCGCGCCGCAGCGTGCAGCTCGGCCAGCGCGTGCAGCCGGGCACGCCGGTGATGGCGGTGGTCGATCTGCAGGGCGCCTGGGTTGACGCCAACTTCAAGGAAGGCCAGTTGCGTTCGCTGCGCCTGGGCCAGCCGGCGGAGCTGGTGGCCGATGTCTATGGCGACAAGGTGGTCTACCACGGCCGCATCGCCGGGCTGGGCGCGGGCACGGGCGCGGCGTTTGCGCTGCTGCCGGCGCAGAACGCCACCGGCAACTGGATCAAGGTGGTGCAGCGCGTGCCGGTGCGCATCACGCTGGACCGGGCCGAGGTGGCAGCGCATCCGCTGCGCGTCGGGCTGTCGATGAACGTCACGGTGGACGTGGCCAAGCAGGACGGCGCGGTGCTGCCCGCCATTGCCCCGGCCGCGCACCCGGACCGCACCGAGGTCTACGACGGCCTGGAGCGCGAGGCGGAGGCCGACGTGCAGCGCATCATCGCTGCCAACCTCGGCCGGGTCGGCGTGGCGGCCTCGACCGCCCGCAAGCCGGCATGAGCGCGCCCGCCGCGGCCGCCGGCGCGGCGCCGTACACGCCGCCACCGCCGCTCGAAGGCGGCCAGCTCGCGCTCGGCACGCTGGCGCTGTCGCTGGCGACGTTCATGAACGTGCTGGACTCGTCGATCGCCAACGTCTCGCTGCCGGCGATCGCGGGCGACCTGGGCGTGAGCCCGTCGCAGGGCACCTGGGTCATCACCAGCTTCGGCGTGGCCAACGCGATCTCGGTGCCGCTGACGGGCTGGCTGACGCAGCGCTTCGGCGCGGTCAAGCTGTTCACCTGGAGCGTGCTGCTGTTCGTGGTGGCGTCGTGGCTGTGCGGGTTCGCGCCGTCGCTGGAGGCGCTGATCGTCTTTCGCGTGATGCAGGGGCTGGTGGCCGGGCCGATGATCCCGTTGTCGCAGACGCTGCTGCTGTCGAGCTACCCGCGCACGAAGGCGGGCACGGCGCTGGCGCTGTGGGGCATGACGACGCTGGTGGCACCGGTGGTCGGGCCGCTGCTGGGCGGCTGGATCACCGACCACGTGCATTGGGCGTGGATCTTCTACATCAACGTGCCGGTCGGGCTGCTCGCCGCGGGCATCACCTGGCGCATCTACCGCCGCCGCGAGACGCCGACGCGGCAGTTGCCGATCGACACGGTGGGGCTGGCGCTGCTGGTGCTGTGGGTCGGCGCGCTGCAACTGATGCTTGACAAGGGCCACGAGCTGGACTGGTTCCACTCGCCGACGGTCATCGCGCTGGCGGTGGTGGCGGTGTTCGGCTTCGCGGTCTTCGTCGCCTGGGAGCTGACGGACGCGCACCCGGTGGTCGATCTGCGGCTGTTCGCGCGGCCGAACTTCCTCTATGGCGCGCTGACGCTGTCGGTGGCCTACGGGCTGTTCTTCGGCAACATCGTGCTGCTGCCGATGTGGCTGCAGCAGTGGGTGGGCTACACCGCCACCTGGGCGGGCATGGCGATGGCGCCGGTCGGCGTGCTGGCGATCCTGCTGACGCCGCTGGTGGGCAAGAAGGTGTCGGTCTGGGATCCGCGCTGGATGGCGACCGGGGCGTTCGTGTGCTTCTCGCTGGTGCTGTGGCTGCGCAGCCGCTTCACGCTGCAGACCGACTTTGTCTCGATCCTGATCCCGACGGTGATCCAGGGCGCCGCGCTGTCGTTTTTCTTCATCCCGCTGACGACGCTGACGCTGTCCGGGCTGGACCCGTCTCGGGTGCCGGCGGCGGCCGGGCTGTCGAACTTCGTGCGCATCACGGCCGGCGCGATGGGCACGTCGGTGGCCACGACGGTCTGGCAGGACCGCGCGGTGATGCACCACGCGCACCTCGCCGAGCGGCTGACGGCGGGCGATCCGGTGACCGACGAGGCGCTGCGCTCGATCCAGTCCGGCGGGTTCGGGATGGAGCAGGCGCTGGCGCAGGTCGAGCGGCTGATCAACCAGCAGGCCTACACCCGCGCGGCGGACGACGTGTTCCTGGTGTCGGCGGGGATCTTCCTGCTGCTGATCCCGCTGGTGTGGCGGACGCGGCGGCCGGCGCGACTGGGTCATGCGGCGCCCGCCGATGCGGGTGGGGCGCACTGAAGACACGGAGAGTGAAGGGGCCGGCGCTCAACTGCCCACGGCTTTGCTGGCGGTCAGCACCACGCAGGTTGTCGTGGCATGCGCGTACAGCTTGCCGTCTGCGCCGACCAGCCGCCCCTCGGCAAACCCGACCTGCCGGCCCGCGTTGATGATCCGTCCCTCGGCCCGCACCAGACCGACTTGCGGGGTCAGTGCGCGGATGTAGCTGATCTTCAGCTCGGCCGTCGTGTAGCCCTTGCCGGCGGGGAGCGTGGTGTGCACGGCGCAGCCCACGCACGAATCCAGCAGCGTGGCGATCCAGCCGCCGTGGATGGTGCCCATCGGATTGGCGAAACGGGCGTGCGGGCGGCCCTGGAAGACGAAGTGGCCGTGCGCGTACTCGATCGGCACGAAGTCCATCGCCGCACCGATCGGCACCGAGGGCAGCTCGCCACGGCCGATGGCGGCGAACCATTCCAGGCCGCTGAGGTGGGCGATCTGCTCGGGGCGGGCGAGGCCGGGTGGGGCGAGGGTGGCGCGCACGCGGGCTTCGTCGGATTCCCAGAGGGCGAGGGTGGCGGCGGTGTCGTGGGGCGCTTGTGCGGTGCTGCTGTGTTGCATGGTCAATCTGGTTGTGTTGAAAATCATTCCGTGCCCACTGGCTGGATCATCGCCACCGGCTCCGGCGCCAGCAGTGTCCCTTGGCGCAACCCGCGCACGGTGCCCATGCCGAGCCCGAACACCACCAGCGAGGTCAGCGCCAGCAGCATCGGCGCGAGTACCGCCAGCAGCCCGCTCGGCGTGGCGAGCTGCGCCGTGAGCCCGGCCAGTGCGGCCATCGGGAACGACAGGCCCCAGTGCGCGATCGTGAACGCCTGCGCGACGATGCGTTTCGCCAGCATGGCCGCCCACAGGAAACTGAACAGCGCCATGCCCCACAGCATCCAGCCGAGCACGGGCGGCGCGCCGAGCTGCAGCGCCGACAGCCCGACCACGGCCGGTGGCGCGACCAGGATGAAGACCGATGGCATCAACCGCTCCGGCCACATTCCCTGCACGGCGATGCGCACCAGCAGCAGCGCCAGCACCAGCGGCCAGAACAGCACGCCGATGCCGAACTGCGCGGCCGACCACTCGGTGTGGCCGAGCGCGACGCCCGCCAGCGGCACCAGCACATTGCCGACCACCGGGATGATCAGTGCGGGCGTCACCACCTGCCACTGCAGTCCGCTCGTCTTGTTGCCACGCCACCAGCGGCTGACGACCCACAGCGTCACGCCGAGCTGGCTCAGGCTGCCGACCCACCACACCGCGTTGGCGGCCGTGTGCATGCCGAACAGCCCGACCGCGACCGTGGCCAGCAGGATCAGCGACACCGGTACCGTCGCCAGGAAGGTGTGGCGCACCGGGTGGGCACAGTCGCTCGCCCACGCTTCGGGGTGGCGCTGCAACCGTACGGCGCTCATGGCCGCCAGCGCCAGGAAGACCAGCATCGCGAGTCCACCGAAGGCGATGGCGAGATGGCCCGTGACATCGCCCATCAGCGGCGCGGCGCGCAGCCACGCCAGCGACAGGCCACACAGCCCCATCACGATGGAAAACCAGGCGGGCGAGAGGAACTTGAGCGGAGACTGCGTGGAGGCCATGGGTGGGGGCGTGGGGTCAGTGATCACGGCGATTGGACCATTCCCGCAGAAATGCAAGGGGTTCTGCGGGCACTTCAGGCGACAGCTCATGGAGCGGGTGTCGATACTGCATTGAGCGTGTTCCTCCATGTGCGGAACACGTTGCCGTCCTGCAGTCACGAGCCCAACATGCCTCAATTCATCAGTAATCTCCGTCTTTCACGCAAGTTTGCCCTGTTGGGCGCGGTCGCTGCGGTGATGGTGATGGTGCCGCTGTCGTACTACGTGCGCAGCGTCGAACAGGACCTGGGCCGCACCCGGAACGAACTGGCGGGGATCCAGCCGTCTCGAAGTCTGCTGCGCGTGCTGCAGCTGACGCAGCAGCACCGCGGGTTGTCCGCCGCCGTGCTGGGGGGCAAGTCCGATGTCGAGCCGCAGCGCAGCGGGCGACAGGCCGAGACCGAGCAGGCGGTCGAGGCGTTCACCGCACTGTCCCATGACCTTGGGAACGATGTCCGGCTGCGGGGCGACTGGGAGCGTGTGGCGGTCGAATGGCGCACGCTGGCCAAGGACGTGGCATCCCGCAGTGTTTCCGGTCCGCAGAGTTTCGAGCGCCACACGGCGCTGATCGCGCGCCAGCTCGAATTGCACAGCCGGGTGATGGACGCGGTCGGGCTGACCCTGGAGTCACAACCGGGGTCCTATTTCCTGACGGTGGCCACGCTGCAGCTGGCGCCGGAACTTTCGGAGTCGCTGGGCCAGATGCGTGCCATCGGTGCGCTGGCGCTGGCCCGACAGGAGCTGGCGCCGGAGCAGAAGACGGTCCTCCTGTCCCTGGTGGACCGGGCGCAACGCCAGGCCCGTGATGTGACACTGAATCTGGACAAGGTGTTCTATCTCGATCCCAGGGCCAAGACCGCGCTGGCTGACGACGTGGCCCGGGTGCAGGCCGCCCTCACCTCGGCGCAGCGGATCACGCAGGATCAGGTCCTGGGTGCAGCCGCACTGAGCCATGCCTCGGCGGACTACTTCCGGGTCATGACCGAGTCGATCGATCAGGTGTACGGTTTGCAGCACAACGCAGGCGCTGTTCTGGAGGCAGAACTCAAGGCGCGCCTGAACAATAGCCGCCAGTTCGAGTGGTTGCTGGTTGGCGCGTGCCTGCTGTTGAGCGCGCTGGGCTTCGCGCTGGGCCGCGGGGTGACCCGCTCGATCACGGATGCGGTGGAATCCGCGCGGGCCTCGGCCGTGCGCATCGCCAATGGTGATCTGACCCATGCCCCCCCGGCGACTTCGCGCGACGAGCTGGGCGAGCTGATGACCGCGATGGCGGCCATGCAGGCTTCGCTGACCCGCGTGGTCGGCACCGTGCGCCAGAACGCCGACAGCGTGGCCACCGCCAGTGTCCAGATCGCGCAGGGCAACCTGGATCTGAGCGCCCGCACTGAGCAGCAGGCCAGTGCGCTGGAGGAAACTGCGGCCACGATGGACGAACTGAACTCGACTGTCCGCACCAACGCGGCGAGCGCCCAGCAGGCCAACGCGCTGGCCCAGGGCGCCACCAGCGTGGCCGTGCGCGGCGGCGAGATGGTGGCCCAGGTGGTGGACACGATGAACGGCATCAGCGCTGCGTCGCGCAAGATCGCCGAGATCATCGGGGTGATCGACGGCATCGCTTTCCAGACCAACATCCTGGCGCTCAACGCTGCAGTGGAGGCGGCGAGGGCCGGTGAGCAAGGGCGCGGATTTGCGGTCGTGGCGGGCGAAGTGCGCTCGCTGGCGCAACGCTCGGCAGCGGCTGCCCGCGAGATCAAGGGTCTGATCAACACCAGTGTCGAGCGGGTCGAACAAGGCTCCGCTCTGGTCAACCAGACCGGGCGCACGGTGGACGAGGTGGTCGCGTCCATCAAGCGTGTCAGCGAGATCGTTGCCCAGATCAGCGCGGCCAGCGCCGAGCAGAGCCTGGGTGTGCAGCAAGTCGGACAGGCGGTGAGTCAGATGGACCAGGTCACGCAGCAGAATGCGGCACTGGTCGAGGAGTCGGCCGCCGCCGCCGAAGGCCTCAAGCAGCAGGCGCACGAACTGGTCCAGGCGGTGGCGCTGTTCAAGCTCGGACACGCGGGTGCCACGGGTAGCGCGGCGGATGTGTCGGTCACCAACGACGCCTGGAGCGGCGCTGAACGCCGCGGCGAGGACCGCGCGCGCAATGTGACCCGCCCTGATTTCACCCAGAAAGCGCCGTATCCGGCTGAACGGGCCGCGCCGCAGGAGTCTGCTCCCGAACGGACGGGCACCGACGACTGGGAGCGTTTCTGAAGCGCTGAACTGGGCCTCAAGTTGGTCGCAGATCGTCCGATGAACAGGGAGGCTTCTCCCAAACTAAGGTAATCACATGACGACCGCGGCGACGCCCTCACTCGAACTGGTCAGTTTCGGCAAGACCGACATCGAGAACGTTCTCTCACGGCTCAACCCATCGCAGCTCAACCAGCTCGCGTTCGGTGCTGTCGAGGTGGACGCTTCCGGCAAGATCCTCAAGTACAACGCGACCGAAGGTGCCATCACAGGCCGGGATCCCAAAGCGGTCCTGGGCCGCAACTTTTTCCGGGACGTGGCGCCCTGCACCAACCGTCCGGCATTCAAGGGCGTCTTCGATGCCGGCGTGAAAGCGGGTGCCCTGAACACCATCTTCGAGTACGTCTTCGACAACCAGATGACGGCCACCAAGGTGAAGGTGCACATGAAGCGCGCGCTTTCCGGCGAGACCTTCTGGATCTTCGTCAAGCGGGTCTGAACATGGCGGCCGACCCGCGTGTACTTCCCCCATGGTGGCGCCAGCCGGGTGCACTGGAGCGGGTCGTGGGCGATCTGGTCGCGGATGAACTGGCGCACCTGCGTCCCGGCGGAGGCGCCACACCCCCGCCCCCCTGGCCCGCTGATCTGCTGCTGGATGAACAGGGCCTGGGGCTGGATTCGCTGGAGCGGCTGTCAGTGGCCTCGGCGCTGAACGAGATGCTGCACCTGCACGAGAGTGGCGTCGAGGATCTGCTGCTGGTGCGCCGACGCTTCGGTGAGTGGGTCCACTTGGCCGGCCTCGGCCTGGACCACACCAGCCTGGGGCTGACCTTCCGCACCTCGGGCAGCCGCGGTGCGCCCAAACCCTGCACCCATGAATTGGTCTCGCTCCAGCAGGAGGTGGATTTCCTGGCCGCATTGTTCGCGGGACGGCAGCGGCTATTCAGTGCCGTTCCGGCCCACCACATCTACGGCTTCCTGTTCATCGTGCTCCTGCCGACGCGCTGGCCGGACGTGGTCGTGCACGATGTGCGCCGGATGACTCCGCAGACGCTGGCCGCGAGGCTTGCGCCAGGCGATCTGCTGGTCAGCCATCCGGCGCACTGGGCACTCATGGCGCGACACGCGGGGCGGTTGCCACCGGATGTCGTGGGTGTCAGCTCCACGGCGCCTTGTCCAGCCACCGTGGCGTCAGAATTGTCCGAACGGGGTCTGCAGCGCCTGGTGCAGGTCTACGGCAGCTCGGAGACGGCCGGCATCGGCTGGCGTGACAGCCCTGCCAGCCCGTATCGCCTGATGCCGCACTGGTCGCGACCAGCCAGCGAAGGCAGCGCCCTGCAGCGGCTCCAGCCCAATGGCAGCCATTGCGAGCAGGTGCTGCAGGACCGGATCGATTGGTGCGGTGATGTGCAGTTCCATGTCGCCGAGCGGCGGGATCAGGCCGTGCAGGTCGGCGGCGTCAATGTGTTTCCAGAGCGGGTGCGGCAGGTGCTGCTGGCCCACCCGCTGGTGCAGGAAGCCACCGTGCGGCGGATGACCCCGGACGAAGGCGAACGCCTCAAGGCGTTCGTCGTGCCACGGGGCGCGGTCGACCGACAGGCATTGCCGGAAGCGCTGGACCGATGGGTCGCGCAGCATCTGACAGCGCCAGAGCGACCCAGGGCCTTCGCGGTGGGCGACCACTTGCCGGTCAACGCGCTGGGCAAGGGGATCGACTGGCCGTGTGGGCCGTCAGAAATCCATGGACCGCAGGACGAAGGTGCTCTGGGCTCCTGAGGCGAATCGGCGCGACACTGCGGCGGCGATGTGCTCGGCATTGGACACGAGCAGTTCGGAAAAGCTGGCGTTCTGGTGGGCCGGCTTGAAGCGGGCCCGGCACACCGATTCACTCAGGTAGGCCACCACTTTGGAGTGGGCCAGGCCGATCTGGGCGAGGTTTGCGGATTCGTTGAGATGGAAGGGCGTTCCGTGGAGAAGACGTTGAATGGGGTGTTCCTATTGGCCGCAGGGCTGTGACAAAAACAAAGAAAAACGGGCTAGGAGCCTGAGCACCTAACCCGTTGATTTCTTGCAGAATTCTGGTGGCCAAGGGCGGAATCGAACCACCGACACGCGGATTTTCAATCCGCTGCTCTACCAACTGAGCTACTTGGCCGTCAAGAGAACGCTATTATGGCACTTGAAATCTGACTGGCGCAAGAGATTCGCCCAGATATTTTTTCAAGCAATCAACTGGCCCCACGCTTGTTTCGGGTCAGGTCCACACCAAGCTGCTTGAGCTTGCGGTAGAGGTGGGTGCGCTCCAGTCCGGTACGTTCGGCGACACGGGTCATGCTGCCGTTTTCGCGGGCGAGGTGGAACTCGAAATACGCCTTCTCGAAGGCATCCCGTGCTTCGCGCAAGGGGCGGTCGAGCAGGAAGATCTGCTCGGCCTGGGGGCCGCTGGCCATTGTGATGCTCGGCGCTACGGCCAAGCCGTTGCCATAGTTGCTGTGCATCGGCGTGGCGTAGTGTGTAGCCTCCACCGCGGGCAGATAGTCCATGCGCTCAATGCGCGCCAGTCCCGCATTGGCCATCTCGTTGGTGCCCGTCGGGTTGGCCGGTGCCACGCTGCGCGGTGCCGGTTTGGACAGACCCTGCTCGACCGCACGCAGCAGTTTCTGCAGCGTGATCGGTTTTTCCAGGAAGGCCATTGCGCCGTATTTGGTGGCTTCGACGGCGGTGTCGATGGTGCCGTGACCGGACATCATGATCACCGGCATGTTGAGCTGCGCGCCCGTGCCCCATTCCTTGAGCAGGGTGATGCCGTCCACGTCGGGCATCCAGATGTCCAGCAGCACCAGATCGGGACGCTGGCGTTCGCGCAGGGTGCGGGCCTGAGCGGCGTTTTCGGCCAGCTCGACGCTGTGCCCTTCGTCGGTCAGGATTTCTTGCAGCAGGGCACGGATGCCCATTTCATCATCGACGACAAGAATATTGGCCATGGGTGATCAGGACGCGCGGACGTCGGCAGAGGGTGAGCGGGCCCACCGCAAAAAGGAGATGGACACTTGTGCCCCGGTTCGCGTCGGGCCGTGGGCAGTTTCTTGTGTTTCGTCGGACAAGTTGTTCAACCGGATCTTGGCGCCGTGTTCCTCGACGATTTTCTTGACCACCGCCAGCCCGAGACCCGTGCCGCGGGCTTTGGTGGTGACGTAAGGTTCGAACGCACGTTTCAGGATTTTTTCGGAGAAACCGGGGCCATTGTCCACCACCTTGAGCCGGATGGCACGGGCGACGCCGTCTTCGGCCCGTGTGGCCTCGGTCGAGATGGTGACTTGTCCGTCTGTCATGTCGTTGACCGCATCAAGGGCATTCTGGACCAGATTGTGGATGACTTGCCGCAACTGGCTCGCATCACCCGCCAACGCGGGGAGATCAGGCGCCAGTTGTGGATGGAGCCGACCGCTTTCCTGCTGCACGGCATAGAGCCCGAGCACCTCGGTGACGAGGGCGTTCAGGTCCAGCGGCAGCAGCTGGGCGGCGGGCAGACGGGCGTAGTCGCGGAACTCGTTGACCAGCGTTTTCATGGACTGGACCTGCGCCACGATGGTGCCGACCGAACGCACCAGCATCTGCTGGTCCAGGCCTGTCAGTTTCGCTTCGAGCTTGTGCTGCAGGCGCTCGGCCGAGAGCTGGATCGGGGTGAGCGGGTTCTTGATCTCGTGGGCCAGCCGGCGCGCGACCTCGGCCCAGGCCACGCTGCGCTGGGCGGACACGACGTCGGTGATGTCATCGAACACGATCAGGCGCGCGCCTTCCGGCAGCAGTGCGCCGCGCACGAGCAGGGTCTGGCCCGACTCGGCGTGTCCCAGTGCCAGCGCTTCTTGCCAGTGGCCACGGCCGCCATCGCCGTGTTCGCCGGGATCCAGATCGGCGGCGTGGGTGGCGAAGTGCTGGGCGACGGTGCGGGCGAAGGCGTCGAGGCCGGGCAACTGGTCGAGTGTCTGGCCCGCCCAGGCGCTCGGTGCGACGCACAGGATGCGGGCCGCACCGGGGTTGACGGTGTTGATGGTGCCGTCAGCGTCGAAGACGATGACGCCGGAGGTGAGGTTGTCGAGGATGGTCTGCAGGTGGGTCTTGGCGCTCTCGACCTCGGCCAGGCTGCGCTGCACCAGACCCCGCGCGTCAGCCAGCTGCTGGGTCATCACAGCGAACGAGCGCGTCAGCCCGCCCAGCTCGTCGCGCGAGGCGAAGACCTCCGTCGGGCTCAGGTCGCCGCTGGCCACCTGGCGCACACCCTCGGCCAGCATCACCAGCGGCCGGCCGAGCTGGTGGCCCAGACCTGCGGCCATCAGCAGCGCGCTGAAGACGCCCAGGATAAGCGTGAGCGTCAGCGTGCCGATGTACATCTTGCGCAGCCCACCGCGGCCGAGCGCACGCTGCTGGTACTCGCTGTAGGCGGCCTGCACGCGCAGCGCGTTGGCGGCCAGCTCCGGTGGAACGAGCTGGGTGACCTGCAGATAGCGGTCCTCGCTGCCGAGGCTGAAGCTGGTCGAGGGCATCCAGGCGATGGCGCGCACCCGGGCCTGGCTGGCGGCCTTGTCCTTGGGATCGGGCGGGGTGTCGGCGTCCAGGCCTTCGAGCTGGGCGTAGACGCGCAGGTTGCGGGCCTGGCGCATCATCGTGCTGGTCGGCCGGTCCGGCAGCATGGCCGCGCCGACCGCGCCACCGGCCGACAGCGTCACCTGCCCGGTCGGCGACAGCAGCGCCACGCTCTGCGCCGAGAGCTGCTCGCGCAGGCGCTCCAGCGTCAGCAGCTTGAGCCGGTCGGAGTTCTCGGTGGCGTTTTCGGCGGCGAGGCGGGTTTTGGTGGCGACGTCATTGACGAGCAGCTGTAGCGTGGTGCGGCCGAGATTGAGCCCGGATTCAAGTGCGCCCTCGACCTCGATGTCGAACCAGCTTTCGATGCTGCGCGAGACGAACTGGTAGGACACACCGTAGATCAGCGCACCGGGCATCACGCCGACGAAGGCGAAGATGGCCGCCAGCTTGAACAGCAGCTTGCTGCCGAACTTGCCGTGGCGCATGCGCCGTGCCAGATGGGTCAGTGCCACCAGGATCACCAGACCCAGCGCAGCGGCCACGCCGATGTTGACCCACAGCAGCCACGCGTAATGGCGTTCGTAGAGCACGCGGTTGTTGGTGGCGATCGACAGCAGGAAGGCCAGCACCAGCACGGTGCCGCCCACCGCCAGCAGGGCGATCAGCAGGGTCCAGCGCAGGGAGCGGCGGCTCATGGTGGGCCGATCAGTCCGGCAGGGCGAAGGTACGTGCCACGCGGAGCGTCCATTCCGGCTGGCTGCCGATGCCGATCTGCAGGGGCCGTGGCAACTGCTCGGTGTCGAGCCGGTAGGCGAATTCGATGTAATGGCGGTCGTCTTCCGCCGGCACCGGATCGGCAATGCGCCACTGGCTGAAGCGCTGCAGCGCCCGCAGCGCCTCGCCGAGCGAGCGGTAGGTCTGCGACAGGCCGCCCTGGCTGACCTTGTAGCTGAAGGTCAGTGGCTGGTAGGCAATGCGCCAGGTGCGCGTCGCGTGGGCGAGTTCCCTGTCACGCCAGTACCAGCGCGAGCGCATCAGCACCGCTTCGGCCAGGAAATGCAGCGCCACGCCGCGCTGCAGCGCATCCTCGACGCTCGGGGGAAGGTCGAAGCGGGTCTCGAAGTTCAGCAATATTCCCTGCTCGCTGCGCTGGGCGTCCAGGCGCAGCAGGTCCAGTGCCTGGGCCGGTGCCATGGTCAGCAGCAGGACGAGCACCACGCATGCGGCCACGGCTGCACGCAGACGCGTCAGGCTGTCGGGGCAATGGGCAGGCGTTGGCATGCGGGTAGGCGGTGGTCAGGACAGTTTGTCCAGCCGGGCGTAGAAGAATCCATCGCCCGCGGGCGTCGAATTGTCGGTCAGCGGCAGCAGGTGGCCAGGAGCCTGCCCGGCGCGGGCGTCGGCGTGGCGTTGCAAAAACGCCGAAATCTGCCCCGAACCCTCGGCCCGGAAGACCGAGCAGGTGGCGTACACGAGCCGCCCACCCGGGCGCACCAGCGGCCACAGCGTGTCCAGCAGCGCCCGCTGGGTGCGGGCAAGGTCGCCGATGTCGCTGGCACGGCGCAGCCAGCGCACGTCCGGATGGCGGCGCACGATGCCCGAGGCGCTGCAGGGCGCGTCGAGCAGGATGGCGTCGAAGGGGCGGCCGTCCCACCACGCTGTGGTGTCCCGGGCATCAGCGGCTGCGGTGCGGGCGCCTTGCAGGTGCAGGCGCGCCAATGTTTCCTCGACCCGCTTCAGCCGGACCGCATCGCTGTCGAGCGCGAGCAGCTCCAGATCCGGTCGCAGCTCCAGCAGGTGGGCGGTCTTGCCACCCGGCGCGGCGCAGGCGTCCAGCACGCGGGCGCCAGCCGGCAGGGCGTCCGGTCCGGCGCCCAGCAGCAGCGGGCCGGCGCGTTGCGCCGAGAGATCCTGCACCGAGACATGGCCCATGTCGAAACCTGGCAGCTGCTGCACCGGCACCGGCTGGTCCAGCACCACGGCGTGCGTGCCCACCGCCGTGGCGCCCAGGCCGGATGCCGCCAGCTCGGCCACGTAGCTGGCCGCGTCACCGTGGCCGGCGTGGACCCGCAGCACCATCGGTGCCGCCTGGTTGGCTTCGGCCAGCAGTTCCGTCCACTGGCTCGGCCAATCGCGCTGCAGCTGGTCGATCCACCAGCGCGGGTGCTGGTGGCGGGCGACCGGCAGCGTGGCCTTCAGATCGGCGACCAGCGCAGTGCGCTCGCGCAGGAAGCGGCGCAGGATCGCGTTGACGAAGCTCGCGTTCTTGGGGGCAATCTGGTGCGCACAGGCGACTGCCTGATCGACCAGCGTGTGGTCCGGGTACGGGGCTGCGGCATCGGGCCAGAGCAGCGCGAGTGCGGTGATCAGCAGGGCGTCCACACGTGGTGGCGGCATGCGCGGCGCCAGGCGCTCGCGGGCGGCCTCGGCGCCGCCCATCCAGCGCATGACGTGGAAGCTCAGGGACTGTGTGCCTGGGCGAGCGGGCGCGGGACAGGCGGCCAGCGCCTCGGTCAGCGAGCGACCAGCGCGCACGGCGGCGACCGCGTCGGCGGTGTGGGCGAGCAGGCGGGACAGCGGCAGGCTGTGGGGATGGGCGGTGGGGGCATCGGAGGAGTTCACGGGCGGCAGTCTACGTGCCGCCGGCCTCCCGTACCTGACCGAAGGCCGGATTCACCGGAATGAAGTGACAGGCCAGCGCTGGAGGCAGCGGCGTGTCCAGCAGCGCGCAGGCCAGCCAGAGCGCCTCGGCCGCCATCGGCAGGCCGTCGTCGGCGTGGACCAGCAGGCCGGGGCGGGTGCTTGCCGCATCGACCCAGTGCCGCGCCAGCACCGGCCGGTGCATCCAGCCCAGGGCCTGCAGGCCCCGCAGCGCCCGGCCGAGGCCATCCACGTCCGGTACGTGGCAGGTCGGTGGCGGGGTGTCGGTGCCCCAGATGCCCTGCATCACCGTGTCGTGCCAGGCCGTGCCAGCGCTGGCGACGAGCACGCCCTCCACCTCCGGCACGCCGCCAGGCACCATGCGGGCGAGATAGGCGGTGAATAGCGCGATTGCCTGGCGCAGGGCGAGCGGCAGGTGGTCGAGTTCGTTGCGTTCGCGCACACCGCCGCGGTGAGGGCGTGTCGGCCCTGCCAGCCAGTGGCGCACAGTGAGCCACACCAGCCGGTCGAGCGCACCAATCCGCCCGTCGGCACACATCACGCGGCGCACGCTCTGCAGCAGCGCCTGCCGCATTTCCAGCGGGTCGTCGGCGCATTGGTGCAGCAGTGTGTCCAGCGCGGGGAGGCGGGCGCTGGCCGGCAAGGCTTGTGTCCATCGGCGCACCTGGGCCTTGGTCTCGACGCCATGGGTGGCTTCCTGCCAGGCGCGCCGTTCGCGGTTGCTGTCCGGTGTCAGCAGCAGCGCGAGCACGGCGGCCCGCCGCTCGCCTTCCCCGGACAGGCGTTCCAGCCGGGACCAGGCGTCCTGCGACTCGGGGTCCAGCCTCGGCGGAACGCGGAGCAGGGGGATGGCAGACATGAAACAAAAATTGCAGATTCGGCAAACATTGGCATCCTGCCCCCCGGGACTGCGCCTTGTCCAGCCGAAAAGTGTTTCTGCAAGCCTGGGTTCAGAGCGGCATCGGGCTGCTGGGCTGGCCCTTCAGCCGCAGCGCCGCCTGACCGGACAGCAACGGGGCCGTCTTGAAGCCCCAGGCCAGTCCGACCAGCGTGGTCGGGAAGACATGCAGCGCGTGGTTGTAGCGCTCGGCTTCGCGGTTGTAGACCAGCCGACAGATGTGGATCTGTTCCTGCAGGGCGTCGCGCTGGCGCAGCAACTCGGTGATGGCCGGCTCGGGGCCGAGACCGGAGGTCAGGTCCTGCAGCTCGCCGACCAGCAGGTCGAGCAGGGTACCGAGCGACTCCTCGGCGGCGCCGACCACCTTCAGTGCATTGCCACGCATGCTGCGGGCCTGTGCCTCGTCGGTGGCGCGGCCGGCCTGCCGCGCAGCATCGATCAGCTGGGCGGCGACGGGCTGCTGGTCACCGGACAGCAGCGGGCGGGCGGCCTGCGCCAGCGCCAGCGCCACGGCATGGCGCTGGCGCAGGTGGCTGGCCAGCGGGCCATAGCTGTGGTGGGTTTTGGCGCGCAGCCGTTTGAGGCGCTTGTAGGCGCCGAGCATCCAGAAGGCCAGCACAGCCAGGATCACCAGGGTGGCAATGTCCATCTCGTGTCTCCGGGGTGGGCGGCACAGCGGCCGCCGGGGTCAGCCTGCGTCGGCCAGCCAGGCTGCGTGTCCGGCGTGGCGCAGCTCGCATGCCGGACAGTGGCCGCAGCCGTGGCCCCACGGGTGGCGCGTGCCGCGCTCGCCGAGGTAGCAGGTGTGGGTGTGCTCGATGACCAGCGCGGTCAGCGCCGGGCCGCCCAGTTGCTCGGCGAGTTCCCAGGTCTGCGCCTTGGTCAGGAACATCAGCGGGGTGTCCACCGTCATCGGTGTCGCCAGCCCGAGCGAGAGCGCCACCTGCAGCACCTTGAGCGTGTTGTCGCGGCAGTCCGGGTAGCCCGAATAATCGGTCTCGCACATGCCCCCGACCAGCACCGACGCGCCCCGCCGATACGCCAGCGTCGCCGCGAAGCCGAGGAACAGCAGGTTGCGGCCGGGCACGAAGGTGTTGGGCAGCCCGTTGGCCTGGAACTCGATCTCGCGCTCGGCGGTGAGTGCGGTGTCGGAGAGCTGCCCGATCAGGCCGAGGTCGAGCACGTGGTCGTCGCCAAGCCGGTCAGCCCACTGCGGGAACTGCTGGCGCAGCTCGGCGAGCACGGTCAGCCGGCAGTCCAGCTCGATGCGGTGGCGCTGGCCGTAGTCGAAGCCGAGCGTCTCGACGCGGTTGAACCGGTCCAGTGCCCAGGCCAGACAGGTGGTCGAGTCCTGTCCGCCCGAGAACAGCACGAGGGCGGTGCGTGGATCGCGGGCGGTGGTGGCGGTCATTGGCGGATCTCTCCCTGGCCGAGCACGACCCACTTCATCGACGTCAGCCCCTCCAGCCCGACCGGACCGCGGGCGTGGAACTTGTCGGTGGAAATGCCGATCTCGGCGCCGAGGCCGTATTCGAAGCCGTCGGCAAAGCGCGTGCTGGCGTTGACCATCACGCTGGCCGAGTCCACCTCGCGCAGGAAGCGCATTGCGTTCGGGTGGTTCGTGGTCAGGATGGCTTCGGTGTGGTGCGAGCTGTAGCGGTTGATGTGGGCGATGGCCTCGTCGAGCGAATCGACCACCTTCACGCTGATGACGGGCGCCAGGTATTCCTCGGACCAGTCGGCTTCGGTCGCCTCCACCACGGCTGCGCCGGCCACGTCTGACAGGATCGCCTTGGCCCGTGGGCAGCAACGCATCTCGACGCCTTTCGCGGCGAAGATGGCGCCGATCTGCGGCAGGAACGCCGTCGCCTGCGCCACATGCACCAGCAGCGACTCGGTGGCGTTGCAGGGGCTGTACTTCTGCGTCTTGGCGTTGTCGGTGACGACCAGCGCCTGCGGGATGTCCACCTCGGCGTCGATGTAGGTGTGGCAGTTGCCGTCGAGGTGCTTGATCACCGGCACCTTGGCCTCGGCCGAGATGCGCTCGATCAGGCCCTTGCCCCCGCGCGGGATGATCACGTCCACGAACGCGGGCATCGCGATCAACTGGCCGACGGCGGCGCGGTCGGTGGTCTCGACGAGCTGCACCGCGGTGGCAGGCAAACCGGCTTCGACAAGCGCGGCCTGCACCAGCTTCCACAGCGCCAGATTCGAATGGATCGCCTCCGAGCCGCCGCGCAGGATGCAGGCGTTGCCGCTCTTGATCGCCAGCGACGCCGCCTCGATCGTCACGTTCGGGCGGCTCTCGTAGATCATCCCGAACACGCCCAGCGGCACGCGCATCTGCCCGACGCTGATGCCGGTCGGGCGGCGCTTGACCCCGGTGATCTCGCCTACCGGGTCGGGCATCGCGGCCAGTTGCTCGCAGCCTTCGGCAACGGTGGCGATGACCTTGGCGTCGAGTTTCAGGCGGTCGAGCATCGGGCCGGACAGGCCGTTCGCGGCGGCGGCGGTCAGGTCGAGCGCGTTGGCGGCGTCAAGCACGACCACGTTGTCGCGCAGCAGGCGGGCGAGGGCCAGCAGTGTGCGGTTCTTGGCGCTGGTCGAGGCAGCGGCCATCAGCGTGGCAGCGGCGCGGGCGGCCTCGCCGACGCGGGCCATGTAGGCGGAGATGTCCTGGGTGTTCATGCGGCGAATTGTGGCAGAGGGTGCCACGCCACCGCACCCCTCGTGGATTCCCTTCAGCTTGCCGCGATCTGCCGCAACGCTTGCTCGAATACCTCGACCGGCTGCCCGCCAGAGATCAGGTGCCGGTCATTGATGATCACTGCGGGCACCGAGCGGATGCCGGCCTGCTGGTAGAAGAGTTCCCTCTCGCGCACGTCGTTGGCGTGCGCATCGCTGTCCAGCACGGCGCGCGCAGCTTCGGTGTCCAGACCGGCCGCAGTCGCTGCCTCAAGGAGCACTGCGTGGTCGCCCGGACTCAGGCCATCGGTGAAATACGCCTTGAACAGCGCGTGCTTGAGTCGGCGCTGGGCCTCGTCGGATTGCAGCCCCGCCCAGTGCAGCAGCCGGTGCGCATCAAACGTGTTGTAGATCCGGCTGCGCTTGCCCAGGCCGAATTCGAAACCGACGCCAGCACCGCGCTGGCGGATCGCCTCGGTGTTGGCGGCGACCTGCTCGGCGGAGATGCCGTACTTCTCGGTCAGGTGCTCGACGATGGCCTGGCCTTCGGCAGGCATTGATGTGTTGAGTTCGAAGGGCTGGAAGTGCAGCGTGGCCTGGATCTGGGGTGCGACCCGCTCAAGGGCCTGTTCCAGCGCGTTCAGCCCGATCGCGCACCAGGGGCAGGAGACGTCGGAGACGAAATCGATTTTCATGGGGTCTGACTTTCCGGGGTGAACGGCGGTCCCGCCAGTGTCGACTGCAACCACCGTTGCACTGCTGCGGTGTGGCGCTCGGTCAACCATGCGAATGCCTGGCAGTACGCCAGCAGCAGCGCCGACAGCCCACCCAGATAGGCCATGCCGCGCAAGTCCGGCTGCAACTGGAATGGCAGACCCGCCCATTGGTAGGCGATCGCGATCAACAGCAGCATGGCGGGGAAGTGGCACAGGTAGGTGGTGTACGAAAAATCGGCCATCCGTGCATGGAAGTGGCTGAAGCCCAGCGTGCCCTGCAGGCGGGTGATGCTGGCGAGGGAGGTCGAGAACGCCAGGCCCAGCACCAGATCGCGTGCGAACCCGGTGAACAGCGACTCGGGATGGTCGCCGTTCTCCACGTTGTGGTTCAACCGAAACCAGACGATGGCCAGGGCCAGCACCGCGAGGCCGACGACCGGATGTGGTCGCCAGGCACCCGACGCGATCCAGCGGTGCGTGAGTAGCCCGAGCAGCCAGATACCGCCCCAGAGCGTGACGTGCCCGGGCAGCCACGCGGCGAGCAGCAAACCGGCCATTGCGCTGACCAGCCGCCAGCGGCCCAGGCCCGTGCCGGTCCAGGCGGCGGCCAGCAGCGCGAAGATGCCGTAGTACCACCACTCATAGGCGAGGCTCCACAGCGGGTTGTTGCTGCCGAAGATGCCGGTCGAGATGCCCTGCAGCATGCACAGGTTGCCCAGCAGCGTGCGTGCGTCCAGGCCGGCGCTGATGTCACTGTTGAGCGAGATGGTGTGGTATTGCACCGCATTGGTGTAGAGCTCGCTGGCATTGAACCAGCGCAGGCCGGCGACATCCATCAGCAGCCCGACAAGCAGCGCCGGGACCAGCACGGTGTAGATCCGGCTGAAACGGGCGATGGCATAACGCTTCAGATCCGGACCTTGCTGCTGCCAGCGCTCCAGCGTCGTGCCGCCGACGAGGAAACCGCTGATGACGAAGAAGACCACCACGGCCTCATGGCCGAGGCCGGTGAAGAAATACAGGCCCTTGTCGGCGAGGGTGGCCTGGTGGACGCTCGCCAGATCAACCAGCACGATGTGGCGCACATGGCCGACCAGCACCAGCCAGGCGGCGAGCCAGCGCGACAGGTTGAGAAAGGTCGAGAGGTTCCGGTTCATTGGATGCTGGCTCAGCCGACAAACCCCTGCGGGTTCATCGACTGCCAGCGCCAGCTGTCCTCGCACATCTGGTCGATCCCGCGCTCGGCCTTCCAGCCCAGCAGTTGCTGCGCGGCACCTGGGTCGGCGTAGCAGGCCGCGATGTCGCCGGGGCGGCGATCGACGATCTGGTACGGCACCGGGCGGTCGCTGGCCCGCTCGAACGCCTTCACCACGTCCAGCACGCTGTAGCCCTGGCCGGTGCCGAGGTTGACCGTGACCGACGACTTCGCTTCGAGCAGGTGGCGCAGCGCGGCGACGTGCCCCTGGGCCAGATCGACGACGTGGATGTAGTCGCGCACGCCGGTGCCGTCCGGCGTGTCGTAGTCGCCGCCGAAGACCTGCAGGTGCGCCCGCTTGCCGACGGCGACCTGCGTGACGTAGGGCATCAGGTTGTTCGGGATGCCACGCGGGTCTTCGCCGATCAGGCCGCTGGCGTGGGCGCCGACCGGGTTGAAGTAGCGCAGGTAAGCGATCGCCCACGCCGGATCGCAGGCTTCGAGTTCGCGCAGCATCTGCTCGCCCAGCAGCTTGGTCATGCCGTAGGGGTTGGTGGTCGAGAGGGCGCTGTCCTCGGTGATCGGCAGGCGCTCGGGCTGGCCGTAGACGGTGGCCGATGAGCTGAACACCAGCGCCTTCACCCCCCGGTTGCTCATCGCAGTGGCGACGCTGACGAGCCCGCCGAGGTTGTTGCGGAAGTATTCGAGCGGCTTCTGGGTCGATTCGCCGACCGCTTTGTGCGCGGCGAAATGGATGACGGCCGACACGCCGTGGCGGGCGATGATGTCCTCGATGCGGGCGGTGTCGTTCACGTCCGCTTCCTCGAACACCGGCTGCTCGCCGAGCAGCGTGGCCAGGCGCGCCAGCACGACCGGCGAGCTGTTGGCGAAGTTGTCCACGCCCAGCACCTTGAAGCCGGCTTCCTTGAGCGCGATCCAGGTGTGCGAGCCGATGTAGCCGGTGGCGCCGGTCAGAAGGATGGTGGGCATGTCGGTGGAGTCTCTGGGAACTGCGATGCGGCGAATTGTGGCAAACCCGCTCCCCAATCCGCTGACCCCCCGATGAACAGCGCTGCTGCGCCCGCCCGGAGCGAGCAATTTCACCGGCCACCTACAATCGCCGGATGTTTGAAGCCCTCCTCGAACCCCTAGGCCGCGAGGCCCTCGGCCGCGTCACATTGCTGCTCAACCACGTCCTGAGCGCCGAACCCGAAGCTACCCGGCGCCTGTCCGGCCAGGTCAGCCGCACCATCGGCGTGCAATGGCACCAGTGGCCGGCGATGCTGCCGCCGCCGCCGCGCGCGGTGTGGTCCATCTCGCCGGCCGGCCTGCTTGATCTGGACGAAGACATGCTGCTCGTGCCGGTCGGTGTGGGCGATGACCAGACGCTGATGGTCACGCTCGACGGCACCGCGCTGCTGGGCTGGGTGTTCGGCGGCATGGCCGGGCGTCCGCCGATGGACATCCGTGGCGATGCAGGGCTGGCCGCCGAGGTGAGCTGGCTGGCCGAGAACCTGCGCTGGGACATCGAGGACGACCTCGCCCGCGTGGTCGGTGACGGCCCGGCCCGGGTGCTCGGCCAGCTCGGCGGCGGGCTGGCGCAGGCCGTTGGCGCGTTCGTGCAGCGCGTGCGCGGCGCGGCATGAAGCACTGGCCCCGGCTGGCCCTGATCGCGTGGGTGCTGCTGCGCCATGGGCTGGACCAACTGGCGCTCGCACGGGCGCCGCAACCGGGCTTGCGGCTGCTGGCGCGGGTGCTGTCGGTCGGTCGGCGCTTCGACGCACCGCGTGGCGAGCGGCTGCGGCTGGCCTTCGAGCGACTCGGACCGATCTTCATCAAATTCGGGCAGGTGCTGTCCACCCGGCGCGACCTGCTGCCGCCCGACATCGCCGACGAACTCGCCAAGCTGCAGGACCGCGTGCCGCCATTCCCGAGCGCGCAGGCCCGCCAGATCATCGAACAATCGCTCGGCAAGCCCATCGAAGCGGTGTTTTCGCAATTTGACGCCGATCCGGTCGCCAGCGCGTCGATCGCGCAGGTGCATTTCGGGGTGCTGCACGACGGGCGGGCGGTGGCGGTGAAGGTGCTGCGGCCGAACGTGCTGGAGGTGATCGACGCCGATCTCGGCCTGCTGCGCAAGGGCGCGGCGTGGCTGGAGCGGCTGTCGGCGGATGGCCGCCGGCTGCGTCCGCGCGAGGTGGTGGCCGAGTTCGACAAGTACCTGCACGACGAGCTGGACCTCGGCCGCGAAGCCGCCAACGCCGCGCAACTGCGGCGCAACATGGGCGGGCTGGACCTGTTGCTGGTGCCCGAGATGGTGTGGGACCACATCAGCCGCGACGTGCTGGTGATGGAGCGCATGGTCGGCACACCGATCAGCCAGGTCGAGCAGCTCCGTGCTGCGGGTGTCGACATCCCCAAGCTTGCCCGCGACGGCGTGACGATCTTCTTCACCCAGGTGTTCCGCGACGGTTTCTTCCACGCCGACATGCACCCCGGCAACATCATGGTGTCCACCGCACCGGCCACCTTCGGGCGCTACATCGCGCTGGATTTCGGCATCGTCGGCACGCTGGACGCCCGCGACAAGGAATACCTGGCGCAGAACTTCATCGCCTTCTTCCGCCGCGACTACCGGCGCGTGGCCGAGCTGCACATCGAGTCCGGCTGGGTGCCGGCGGGTACACGCGCCGACGAACTCGAAGGCGCCGTGCGCGCCGTCTGCGAACCGCATTTCGACCGACCACTGAAGGACATCTCGCTCGGCCAGGTGCTGATGCGGCTGTTCCAGACCTCACGGCGCTTCAATGTCGAGATCCAGCCACAGCTCGTGCTGCTGCAGAAGACGCTGCTGAACGTCGAGGGACTCGGCCGCCAGCTCGACCCGGAGCTGGACCTGTGGAGCACGGCCAAGCCCTTCCTCGAACGCTGGATGAACGAGCAGATCGGCTGGCGCGCGCTGGTCAGCCAGCTCAAGAACGAGGCGCCGCGTTACGCCCACTTCCTGCCCGAGCTGCCGCGGTTGCTGCACGAGGCGCTGCTGGCGCGCACCACGGCGGTGTCCAGCGCGCCCGGTGCGTCGCGCGAGCTGGTGGAGGCCCTGCTGGTCGAGCAGCGCCGCACCAACCGGCTGCTGCAGGCCTTTGGTTGGGCGGCGGTCGGCTTCCTGCTCGGCGCCCTGGCCGTCCAGGTGGCGCACCGCCTGGCTCCTCTATAATTCTCGTTTCGAATCAAGGGTTTAGCGATGCCGATCTACGCCTATCGTTGTTCCTCCTGCGGGCACGCGAAGGACGTGTTGCAGAAGATGTCCGACGCCGTGCTCACCACCTGTCCCGCCTGTGGCGCCGAAAGCTTCACCAAGCAGGTGACGGCTGCGGGGTTCCAGCTCAAGGGCTCGGGCTGGTATCAGACCGATTTCCGTGGCGGGCCGACCGCGCCGGCCGCTCCTGCTGGTGCGGATGCACCCGCCGCGCCTGCACCCGCTGCGCCCGCGGCTGCCGCGACCCCAGCCACCCCGGCTGCCAGCTGAACCGGACACCCCCGTGAGAAAATACATCATCGCTGGCCTGCTTGTCTGGCTCCCGCTGGCCATCACCATCTGGGTGCTGACGTGGGTGCTGGGCCTGCTCAACAGCGTGTTCCAGACCCTGCTCGACGCGGCTACCGCCGTGCTGCCGGCCAGTGCCCACACCGTGCTGGAGATGCTGGCGTCGATCCCTGGGCTGGGTGTGCTGACGCTGCTGACGATGATGCTGCTGACCGGCATGTTCGTCGCCAACTTCGTCGGCCAATGGTGGCTGCGGCAGTGGCACCGGTTGATGTCGAACATCCCGATCGTCAAGTCGATCTACACCTCGGTCAAGCAGGTCTCCGACACGCTGTTCTCCAGCAGCGGGCAGGCATTCCGCGAGGCGGTGCTGGTCGAGTACCCGCGCCGCGACTGCTGGACGATCGCTTTTGTCACCGGCAAGCCCGCGGGCGAGGTGGCCGAGCGCATGGGCACGCCCGCCGACACCGAGTTCGTCAGCCTGTACGTGCCGACGACGCCGAATCCCACGTCCGGCTTCTTCCTGATGGCCCCGCGTTCGGATGTGCGGGCGCTGGAGATGAGCGTGGACGAGGCGCTCAAGTACATCATTTCCATGGGCGTGGTCGCGCCGCCGGTGCATGCCGCACCGGCCGTCGCCGTTGCCGCGGCTCCCCATTGAATCCAGAGCATCCAAAGAAAGACACCACCGCCATGCGTACCTGCTATGCAGGCCAGGTCAGCGAAGCACTGACCGGCCAGACCGTCACCCTCATGGGCTGGGCCCACCGCCGCCGCGATCATGGTGGTGTGATCTTCATCGACCTGCGTGACCGCGAAGGACTGGTCCAGATCGTCTGCGATCCGGACCGCGCCGCGATGTTCAAGGTGGCTGAGGGCGTGCGCAACGAGTTCTGCCTGAAGGTGGTCGGTCTGGTGCGCGCGCGCCCGGCCGGCACCGAGAACGCCAACCTCGTCAGCGGCAAGGTCGAACTCCTGTGCCACGACCTGGAAGTGCTGAACCCGAGCGTCACGCCGCCGTTCCAGATCGACGACGACAACCTGTCCGAGACGACCCGCCTGACGCACCGCGTGCTCGACCTGCGCCGCCCGGCGATGCAGAAGAACATGATGCTGCGCTACCGAGTGGCGATGGAAGTGCGCAAGTACCTCGACGAGCTGGGCTTCGTGGACATCGAGACGCCGATGCTCACCAAGTCCACCCCGGAAGGCGCGCGCGACTACCTCGTGCCGAGTCGCGTCAACGACGGCCATTTCTTCGCCCTGCCGCAGTCGCCGCAGCTGTTCAAGCAGTTGCTGATGGTGGCCGGCTTCGACCGCTACTACCAGATCACCAAGTGCTTCCGTGACGAGGATCTGCGCGCCGACCGCCAGCCCGAATTCACGCAGATCGACATCGAAACCTCCTTCCTGAACGAAGAAGAGATCCGTTCGATGTTCGAAGGCATGATCCGCCACGTCTTCCGCAAGGCGCTGAGCGTCGAGCTGGGCGACTACCCGGTGATGGCCTACGCCGAGACGATGCACCGCTTCGGCTCCGACAAGCCTGACCTGCGCGTGAAGCTCGAATTCACCGAGCTGACCGACGTGATGGGGACAGTGGACTTCAAGGTCTTCTCGACGCCGGCGACCACCAAGGGCGGCCGTGTCGTTGCCCTGCGCGTGCCCGGTGGTGCGTCGATCAGCCGCGGCGAGATCGATGGCTACACCGACTTCGTCAAGATCTACGGTGCCAAGGGCTTGGCCTGGATCAAGGTCAACGACGTGTCCAAGGGCCGCGAGGGCCTGCAGTCGCCGATCGTCAAGAACCTGCACGACCAGGCGATCGCCGACATCCTGGCCCGCACCGGTGCGCAGGATGGTGACTTGCTGTTCTTTGGTGCCGACAAGGCCAAGGTGGTCAACGATGCGATCGGCGCACTGCGCCTGAAGGTCGGTCACAGCGAGTTCGGCAAGAAGACGGGCCTGTTCGAGGACCGCTGGGCGCCGCTGTGGGTCGTGGACTTCCCGATGTTCGAGCACGACGAGGACGAGAACCGCTGGAATGCGGTGCACCACCCGTTCACGGCGCCGAAGGACGGCCACGAGGACTACATGGACACGGACCCGGGCAAGTGCATTGCCAAGGCCTACGACATGGTGCTCAACGGCTGGGAACTCGGCGGCGGCTCGATCCGGATCCACCGCGCCGAGGTGCAGAGCAAGGTGTTCAGCGCGCTCAACATCGGCAAGGAGGACGCGCAGCTCAAGTTCGGCTTCCTGCTGGATGCGTTGCAGTACGGTGCGCCCCCGCACGGTGGTCTGGCCTTCGGTCTGGACCGCCTGGTCACGCTGATGACCAAGGCCGAGTCGATCCGCGACGTGATCGCCTTCCCGAAGACGCAGCGGGCGCAGTGCCTGCTGACCGGCGCGCCGTCGGTGGTCGAGGACAAGCAGTTGCGCGAGTTGCACATCCGGCTGCGGAGTGCGCAGGTGGGCACGCAGGGCTGAACACCGCGGGCCTGAGCAAAAGGCGCGGCCAGTTCCGCGCCTTTTTTCGTCCACATTGCCGCTATGCTTTGCGGATGATGACCAGCCCCCCGCCGAAAATCCCCGAATCCGTCCTCGTGGTCATCCACACGCCCGACCTGCAGGTGCTGCTGATCGAGCGCGCCGACCAGCCCGGCTACTGGCAGAGCGTCACCGGCTCGAAGGATCTGCCGGAAGAATCCCTGCGCGAGACCGCCTGGCGCGAAGTCGCCGAGGAAACCGGGATCCGCGTGGGAACGGCGCAGGTGCCCGATGAGGCGCTGCGCGACTGGTCGCTGCGCAACGTCTACGAGATCTACCCCGTCTGGCGCCACCGCTACGCCGACGGCGTCACGCACAACACCGAACATGTGTTCGGCCTGACCGTGCCTGTCGGCACGCCCGTGACGCTGGCGCCGCGCGAGCATCTGCGGTACGTCTGGCTGCCGTGGCGCGAGGCGGCCGACCGCTGTTTCTCGCCGAGCAACGCCGAGGCGATCCTGCATCTGCCGCAACACTTGCCGCAGCCCCTCCGCCAGCCCGGACTGACCGCCTGATGACCCCAACGATCCCGATGACCCTGCCGGGCGGGCTGGACGGCCCGCGGCTGCGGGTGGCGACCTACAACATCCACAAGGGCGTGCGCGGCGTGGGTCCGCGCAAGCGGCTGGAGATCCACAACCTCGGCCTCGGTGTCGAGGCGCTGGACGCCGATCTGGTGTTTCTGCAGGAGGTGCGCCTGTTCAACCACCGCGACGCGCTGCACTTCGACCGCACCTGGTTTGGCTGGCCGGAGCAGGGGCAGGCCGATTTTCTGGCACCCGAGGGCTACGCCGCGGCTTACCGGACCAGCGCCGTGACCCGCGATGGCGAGCACGGCAACGCGCTGCTGTCGCGCTGGCCGCTGGGCGATGTGGAACACCACGATGTCTCTGACCACCGCTTCGAGCAGCGCGGGCTGCTGCACGTCAAGGTGAGCTGGCGGGGGGTGGACATCCACGCGATCGTGGCGCACTTCGGCCTGATCCACGCCAGCCGTGTCCGGCAGGCGCAGCGGCTGGGCGCCTACATCCGCGCCGAGATCGCGCCGCACGCGCCGCTGGTCGTGGCCGGTGACTTCAACGACTGGGGCGAGCGGCTGGACCCCGTGTTCCACCTCGCCGGCCTCGTGCGCGCCCACCCGCCAGGGCCGCACAGCCGCGCGCCGCGCACCTTTCCCTCGCGCATGCCGCTGCTGTCGCTGGACAGGGTCTATACGCGCGGGATGCGTTGCCACAGCATGAGCGTGCCGCGTGGCCCCGCCTGGGCGCGCATGTCCGACCACCTGCCGCTGCTGGTGGAGCTGGAGCTGACGTGAAGCCCGGCGACCCCGTTCCCATCGATCCGGTGAGCGCGCCGGGGGCGGACCTGGACGGCGAGCCGATGTCCTGGTACCTCGTGCCGCGGCCGGTGTTCCGGGGCGGCAACGAGGTGGAACTGCTGCGTGGCGGCGAGGCGCTGTTCCCGGCCATGATCAGCGCGATCCGCAATGCGCGGTACGAGATCTGGCTCGCCACCTACATCTTCCACGATGACGCAGCGGCCATGGCGGTCGCGGTGGCGCTGGAGCGCGCGGCGCGGCGCGGCGTGCGGGTCCGGGTCGTGATCGACGGGTTCGGGGCACACGACGATCTGGCCGCGATCGTGCCGCGCCTGCAGGCCGCTGGCATCGCGGTGACGGTGTTCCGGCCGCTGGAACGCTGGACGCACTGGCTGCAGCCGGGCCAGTTGCGGCGGCTGCACATGAAGTTGTGCGTGGTCGATGGTGCGGTGGGTTTTGTCGGCGGCATCAACGTCATCGACGACCACGTCGACCTGAACCATGGCCACACCGAGCTGCCGCGGCTGGACTTTGCCGTGCGCGCCACCGGGCCGGTGGTGGCGCCGATGGAGCAGGCGGTGCGGGCGATGTGGTCGCGCTCCTGGTTCGGCCACGACTGGCAGCAGGAGATGCGCACGTTGCTGAACACCGAGCGCCCCGTGCAGCGCCTGCGCGGCCTGATGCGCCAGATGCGGTTGACGCGCCGCGGCCACCGGGTGGCGCTGCTGGACGAGGCGATGCCGCCGGTGCAGGCCGCGTTCGTGGTGCGCGACAACCTGCGCCAGCGCCGCACCATCGAGCGGGCCTATGTCGACGCGATCCGCTCGGCACGGCACCGCATCTGGCTGATCTGCCCGTATTTCTACCCCGGCCAGGAGTTCCGGCGCGCGCTGTGCAAGGCGGCGCAGCGGGGCGTGCAGGTGCGCCTGCTGATGCAGGGCAAGCCGGATTTCCGCATCGCCGCGATGGCCGCCCGCGTGCTGTACGACGAGCTGATGCGCCACGGCATCGAGATCTACGAGTACGTTCCGGCCTTCCTGCACGCCAAGGTGATGCTGGTCGACGACCACTGGGCGACGGTGGGCAGCTCGAACATTGATCCCATTTCGCTGCTGCTCAACCTGGAGGCGAACATGATCGTGCGTGACGTGACCTTCGCGCAGGATCTGGCGGTGGAGATCGGCCGGGCGCTGGCCCAGTCCGAGGAAATCACTGTCCAGCGCGTCAAGTCGCAGGGCTGGGCCGGGCTCGCGCCGCGGGTACTGATCGAGTGGGCGGCCTATGTGTACCTGCGCGTGGCGGGTGTGGCCGGTCGCTATTGACCCTGCGCTGACGAGGGCGCAGGCGTTCCCGCAGCGGCTGCTCGAACCACTGGAACGAGGCCCACGCCACCACCACGAGTGCGGCGATGGCCGCCAGGATCCCCAGCGACGGCGGGCCGCCCAGCCGCACGATGGCGTTGCGGACCGGGTGCACGACAAAGGGGTGGTAGAGGTACATGCCGTAGGAGATCTGGCCGATCAGCACCAGCGCCGGGGCGTTGAGCAGGGTGGCCGTGGTGCCGCGCCCCGTGGCCTTGATCAGCACCAGTGGCAGCAGCGCGCAGACCAGGACTGTCTCCAGCGCAAAGCCGTAAAGCTGCTGGTCCGCCACGACACCTGTGTCCCGCAACAGCGATGTCGACAGCAGCAGCCCCGCCACCAGCACCGGCAGCGGCCAGCGCTGGCGGGCAAGCTGTTCGAAATAACGCCGCCAGCGCGGTGTCTTCAGCAGCACGGCGAGCAGGCAGCCCGCGGCGAGCTGGTCCATGCGGGTCTCCAGCGCACGGTAGAGGTAGACCTCGCCGACACCGAAACCGAAGATCAGCACCGCCTTGTAGCTCCAGACCAGTGGAATCGACACCGCCAGCGCCACGCGTGGCGAGTGGCCACGGCGGAGCAGCGCGGCCAGCAGGAAGGGCCAGATGAAGTAGAACTGCTCCTCCACCGCCAGCGACCAGCAATGCGACAGGTAATGCGCCGCGGCGCCGGTGAATGCCTGGTAGTAGTTGGTGCTGTAGAACACCGTCGACACCACCGCGCTCCAAGGGATCGGCTGGTTGCGCAGCGCCAGCAGCCCCATGCCGACCAGCAGATAGGCCAGGCTGGCGGGCAGCAGCCGGGCGATGCGGCGCTGGTAGAAGGCCCCCAGCGCAATGCGCCCATGATGCTCATGCTCGCCGAGCAGCAGCCAGGTGATCAGGAAACCGCTGATCACGAAGAACAGCTCGACCCCCACCGAACCGTCGAAGACCATCACGGGTCCGATCCAGTCCATGCCCAGGTGGTTGACGATGACCAGAAGGACCGCGAGCGCGCGCAGTGCGTCCAGCCCGGCCATGCGCGGCTGTTGCAAGGCGGTGAGCAGCACGGGCGACCGCGGGCGCATCGGTGACGCTTCGCGGATCCATGGGCCGCGGAGCGGGTGGTCGATGACGGAATTCATGGCCCTCCCTGTGGCAGCAGTCGTGTAACTTTTAGTTACATTGATTTTCGCTGACCAACAAGGCGCATTCCTGAAGCCCCGCTTGGGGCGCCGCAGCTCAGGGCGTGTTCTGGAGGGCGCGGATCCGGTCCTCGATCGGCGGGTGGCTGGAGAACAGCGCCATCAGTCCGCTCGGGCGACCCGAGATGCCCATCGCCGCCATGGTCTTGGGCAGTTCACCCGGCTCCAGCCCACCCAGACGGGCCAGCGCGTGCACCATCGGGCGGCGGTCGCCCATCAACTGCGCGGCGCCGGCGTCGGCGCGGAACTCGCGCTGGCGCGAGAACCACGCGACGATCATCGACGCGACCACGCCCAGCAGCAGGTCCATCACCACCGTGGTGGCCAGGTAGCCGATGCCGGGGGCGTCCCGGCTGTTCTTCAGGATCATCCGGTCGATGACGTAGCCAACCACGCGCGAAATGAAGACGACGAAGGTGTTCAGCACGCCCTGGATGAGCGTCATCGTCACCATGTCGCCGTTGGCGACGTGGGCGATTTCATGGCCGACGACAGCCTCGACTTCCTCACGGCTCATGCTGTTGAGCAGGCCTGTGGACACCGCCACCAGCGCCGAGTTGCGGAATGCGCCCGTCGCGAACGCATTGGGTTCGCCGTCGTAGACGGCCACCTCAGGCATGTCGATGCCAGCTTTCTCGGCGAAGCGCGCGACGGTGGTGACCAGCCAGCGGTGCATCGGGTCGCCCGAGCCGTTGATGACCTGCGCGCCGGTGCTCCACTTCGCCATGGGCTTGCTGATCAGCAGCGAGATGACCGCGCCGGTGAAGCCCATGAACAACGAGAACAGCAGCAGCGTGCCGAGATTGAGGCCCTGCGCATCGAGGTAGCGGTTGATGCCGAGCACGCTGGAGGCGATGCCCAGCACCAGCATCACGGCCAGGTTGGTGAGCAGGAACAGGAAGATGCGTTTCATGGCGCGGATCCTTGGTAACCGTCGGGGTGGGGGTGGTGACGGATTGACAGCGTATCTGAGGGTTCTACACCAGTGCAACAAGGGGGTGTTCGTCTGGACAATGGACCTTTTATGGCGATGAAACCGGTTCCATTCATGCAATCCACCGCAATTCCATCTACTGTCACCCCACCTGAGGTCGTCCGGGCCCGGGTGGCGGTGGCGCTGCTGTTCATCGCCAACGGCATGGGCTTCGCGAGCTGGGTGTCGCGCATCCCGGCGGTGCGCGCGCCGCTGGGCCTGAGCGAGGGCGAACTCGGCTCGGCGTTGCTGTGCATGGCGATCGGCGGCCTGATCGCCTTCGGCCCGACCGGCCACGGCGTGCAGCGCTGGGGCGCGCGGCGGGTGACGCTGTGGGTCTCGCTGGCCTACGGTGCCTTGCTGGTCTTGCCGACCCTGGCCCCGAATGGCTGGACGCTGGGTCTGGCGCTGGCGCTGTTCGGTGCCGCCAACGGCGCGATGGATGTGGCGATGAACGCGCTGGCCGTCGAGGTGGAGCAGCGGGTGGGGCGGCCGATCATGTCCTCGCTGCATGGCTTGTGGAGCGCGGGCGGGCTGGCCGGTGCCTTGCTCGGCGGCTGGCTGGCGCACCAGAGCGTCTGGCCGGGCTGGCATCTGGCGGGTGTCGGGGTGGCGGCGATCGGCGCCGTGCTGTGGGCGCGTCACTGGCTGGGCGGACACATCGGCGAGGTCCACGCCGCCGAGGAAGAGGCCCCGCGCTGGGCCCGGCCCGAGGCTGCGCTGGCGGGACTGGGGGCGATCATCTTTGCAGCCTTCCTGATCGAGGGTGCGATGGCCGACTGGAGCGCGGTCTACCTGAATGGGGCGCTCGGCACCACGCAGGCCGAAGCCACGCTGGGCTACAGCGTGTTCGCGCTGGCCATGATGGCGATGCGCTTCGCGGGTGACCGGCTGGTGCTGCACTGGGGCGCGGTGCCGATGCTGCGCACGCTGAACGCGCTGGCGGGTGTCGGATTGGCGGCGGCACTGGTCAGCGGCAGTCTGGCGGTGACGCTACCGGCGTTCGCGCTGACCGGGCTGGCCATCGGCACCGTGGCGCCGCTGGTGTTCAGCGCGGCGGCGCAGCGCTCGCGGCGTGGCGCCGGACAGGGCATCGCCGCGATGGCGACGCTGGGCTACAGCGGTTTCCTGATCGGCCCACCCGTGATCGGCTGGCTGGCGCAGGCGACCTCGCTGCAGGTGGCGCTGGGGGTTCTGGTGCTCCTGGCCGGTGTGATCGCCGCGCTGGCAGAGCATCTGGCGCCCGCTGTCGCGGCGGCACCCGCGGTGTCAGTCGACGAGGCGCCAGCTCAGCGTCTCTGAGCCGCACAGCGGCTTGAGTTCCGCATCGCCATAGGGCAGCGATTCCGGCAGCGTCCACGGCGCGCGGCGCAGGGTGACGGTGCCGGCGTTGCGCGGCAGGCCGTAGAAGTCCGGGCCGTGGTGGCTGGCGAAGCCTTCGAGGCGGTCGAGGTGGCCGGCGCGCTCGAAGGCTTCGGCATACAGCTCGATCGCCGACAGCGCGGTGTAGCAGCCGGCGCAGGCGGCGGCGTGCTCCTTCAGGTGGGCGGCGTGGGGCGCACTGTCGGTGCCGAGAAAGAACTTCGGGCTGCCCGAGGTGGCCGAGGCCACCAGCGCGCGGCGGTGTTCCTCGCGCTTGAGCACGGGCAGGCAGTAGTAGTGCGGCCGCAGCCCGCCGGTGAAGAGGGCGTTGCGGTTGTAGAGCAGGTGGTGCGCGGTGATGGTCGCGGCGGTGTGCGGGCCGGCTTCGGCGACGTACTGGGCGGCATCGCGGGTCGTGATGTGCTCGAAGCAGATCTTCAGCTCAGGGAAGGCGTCGCGCAGCGGCTCCATCACCTGCTCGATGAAGCGGGCCTCGCGGTCGAACACGTCCACCGCCGGATCCGTGACCTCGCCGTGCACCAGCAGCAGCAGGCCTTCGCGCTGCATCATCTCCAGCGTCGCGTGGGTCTTGCGGATGTCGGTGACACCGGCGTCGCTGTTGGTCGTGGCACCGGCCGGGTAGAGCTTGAGTGCGACCACACCGGCATCCTTGGCGCGGCGAATCTCGTCGGGCGGGGTGATGTCGGTGAGGTACAGCGTCATCAGCGGCGTGAAGTCGACGCCGGCCGGCACGCAGGCCTGGATGCGCTCGCGGTAAGCCACCGCCTGCGCGGCTGTGGTCACTGGCGGACGCAGGTTGGGCATGATGATCGCCCGGCCGAACTGGCGCGCGGTGTGCGGCACGACCGCCGCCATCGCGGCGCCGTCGCGCACGTGCAGATGCCAGTCGTCGGGGCGGGTAATCCGGAGGGTGGGGGCGGTGGCGAGCGTCATAGCCCGCGATTCTCGCCCAGCTTGGAGACACGCAGGAATTCCCACAATGCCTGCGCCGCGGGCTTGTTGTGGCGAGACACCTCGGGCCGTTCGCGGTACAGGCGCACCTCGATCGTCACCTCGAAGGCCGAACCCGACTGCCGAGGACCGGCGGGTACCAGCCGGCGCGCGCTCACTTCCTTGCGTACCGAGCTGGCGGGCAGGAAGGCCAGTCCATGGCCTTCGAGCGCCATCGCCTTGAGCCCTTCGGCCATGTCGGTCTCGTAGATCGGGTCGAGGTAGATCGCCTCGCTCGACTGCTTGAGCAGCAGGTCGACCATGCGGCCGAGGTAGGCCCCGGTCGCGTAGCCCAGATAGGGCACCTTGTCATGCGGCCGGCCCGGCAGGCGGAACAGCGGGTCGCCGTCGGCATTGGCCCGCGCATAGGGCGCCAGGGTTTCGGTGCCGAGGCTGAGCATCTCGTAGCGTTCGGGGTTGAGCTGCAGTGGCTGCGAGGCGTGGTGGTAGGCCAGCAGCAGGTCGCACGAGCCTTCGGTGAGCTGCATCACCGCGTCGTGCACGTTCATGCCGACGAGGCGGCTCTTGAACGCGCCGAAGCGCTGGCGCAGCTCCATCACCCAGTGCGGGAAGAAGGTGAACGCGAGCGAGTGCGGCACGGCGAACTCGATCATGTCCTGGCTCGACGTCTGGTGGCCCCGCATCAGGTTGCGCGCAGCCTGCAGGCAGCCCAGGATCTCCAGCGCCTGCGGCAGCAGCGTCTGTCCGGCGGAGGTGAGCCGCGTCGGATAGGACGAGCGGTCGACGAGGTCGATCCCCGCCCAGGCTTCGAGCGCCTGGATGCGGCGCGAGAACGCCGGCTGCGTCACATGCCGCAGCTGGGCCGAGCGCGAGAAGCTGCGCGTCTCGGCCAGGCTGGCGAAGTCTTCAAGCCATTTGGTTTCCACGGGGTCAGTGTAGCGATGCCGGCCTTGTCACGACATCAGGGACACCATGCGTTCTTTTCATTTGGAAATTAGTGGTAATCCCTTATTTCATGGTTAGCATCCACCTTTGCGTGTTTCGGCTTGACCCGCACCACCTCCATTCCATGAAGCCTGCTCCTGTTCGTGTTTCTGACGCTCCTGCCGTGCAGCCCAACACCACCTTGCAGATGCGCCATCCCGTGACGGGAGAAAACTTGCTCGTGTCGATGGGCTACGCGTGGTCGGTGCTGCTGCTCGGGCCGATCGAGCTGGTCCGGCGCCGCGACTGGCCCCTGGCCGCCGTCAGCGTCTTGCTGCCGATCCTGGGGCAGATCCTGCTGGCACCATGGGCCAACCGGGCCTATCTGAAGCGGCTGCTGCGCCGCGGCTTCCGGGCTGTCAGCACGGAGCCTGGCCATGTCAGCCGCATCGAGTGGCAGCTCGGCATGCAACTGCCGCGCTACACCGGTCGCAGCAGCAAGTCTGCGGAGGGATCCGCCTGATCGGCTGCTGCTCCACGCCCGCTCTGCTGCAGTCGCCACATGCGGGCGTAGACCCCATCGAGGGCCAGCAGCTCGGCATGGCTGCCCTGCTCGGCGATCCGGCCGTGCTGCAGCACGACGATGCGGTAGGCATCGACCACCGTGCTCAGCCGGTGGGCGATGACCAGCGCGGTCTTGCCCTTCGCCGCGTTCGCGAGTTCCGTTTGAATCGCCCGCTCGTTGGCCGAATCCAGCGCCGAAGTCGCTTCGTCGAAAATCAGGATCGGCGGGTTCTTCAGCAGCGTGCGGGCGATCGCCACGCGCTGTTTCTCGCCGCCTGACAGCTTCAATCCCCGTTCGCCGACCATCGTGTCGTAGCCCTTGGGCTGCGCGGCAATGAAATCGTGGATGTGTGCAGCGCGGGCGGCGGCCTCGATCTGCGCCTGGGTCGCCCCCGGCCGGCCGTAGCCGATGTTGTAGCCGATGGTGTCGTTGAACAGCACCGTGTCCTGCGGCACGATGCCGATGGCGCGGCGCACGCTGTCCTGCGTCACGTCGCGCAGATCCTGTCCATCGATGGTGATGCGTCCGCCGCCGTGGCCTGGGGTCGTCGCGTCCACGTCGTAGAAGCGGTAGAGCAGCCGCGCCAGCGTGCTCTTGCCCGAGCCGGACGGCCCGACCACCGCGACCGTCTGCCCGCCCGGAATCTCGAAGCTCACGTCGTGCAGGATCGGTCGATCGGCGTGGTAGGCGAAGTTCACCGACTCGAAGCGCACAGTGGCCGATCCGATCGCCAGTGTCGGCGCGCCGGGGCGGTCGGCAATCTCGCGTTCGCGCTCCATCAGGCGGAACATCTTGTCCAGGTCGGTCAGGCTCTGCTTGATCTCGCGGTAGAGCACGCCCAGGAAATTCAGCGGGATGTAGAGCTGGATCAGCAGCGCGTTCACCATCACCAGATCGCCCAGCGTCAGCCGGTGGTCCACCACGCCAGCCGTGGCGCGCCAGAGCATCGCCACGAGGCTGGTCGCGATGATGAGCTGCTGCCCGGCGTTGAGCAGCGACAGCGTGCTCTGTGACTTGATTTGCGCACGCCGAAAGGCGTCCAGACCCTCGTCGTAGCGGCGCGACTCGAAATCCTCGTTGTTGAAGTATTTGACAGTCTCGTAGTTCAGCAGCGCGTCGATGGCGCGGCTGTGCGCCTTCGAGTCCAGCTCGTTCATCTCGCGGCGGAACTGGGTGCGCCATTCGGTGAGGCTGATGGTCAGCGTGCCGTAGGCGACCAGCGCCGCCAGCGTGATCCACACGAAGCCCATGTCGAAGCGGCTGCCGAGCAGCGTCAGCACCAGCGTCAGCTCCACCAGGGTCGGCACGATGGTGTAGAGCGAGTAGCTCACCAGCGACTGCAGCGCCCGGGTGCCGCGCTCGATGTCGCGGGTCAGGCCGCCGGTCTGGCGGTCGAGGTGGAAGCGCAGGCTCAAGGCGTGCAGGTGGCGGAAGGTTTCGAGCGCGATGCGCCGCGCCGCGCCGTGGGTGGCCTTGGCGAAGACGAGTTCGCGCAGCTCGGTGAACACCGTCGTCGAGAGCCGCAGTCCGGCGTAAGCCAGCAGCAGCCCGAGCGGCACCACGACGAGCGCCCGCGGATCGCCGATCGGGATCGCCAGGTTGTCCACCAGTTCCTTCAGCAGCAGCGGCACGCCGACGTTTGCCGCCTTGGCCGCGACGACGAACACCAGCGCCAGCACCATGCGGACGCGGTATTCCCACAGGTAGGGGCCGAGGCGCTTCAGCGTGGTCCAGTCACTGCGGGGCGTGCCGGCAGGGTGGGCGGTGGCGGGTTCGATCGAGGAATGGCGGCGCATCGTGGGCGTGTCGGGGGTGGAACTTGGTGAAAGAATGGCACCTGCAACCGAGGTGCCAACCCATGAGTGTGAACGAAGCAAACGTCCCGCGTTTTTCCAGCCCGCCGCCGGTCCACGGCGGTGAACCCGGCTCGCACCAGCGCGAACTGGTGCTGCGCATGATGCCCATGCCGTCTGACGCCAATGGCAACGGCGACATCTTCGGCGGCTGGATCATGGCGCAGGTGGACATCGCCGGCGCCGTGCTGCCGGCGCGCATCGCCAAGGGCCGCATCGCCACGGTGGCGGTGAACCAGTTCATTTTCAAGCAGGCGGTGTCGGTGAGCGACCTGCTGAGCTTCTATGCCACGGTGGAGCGCATCGGCAACACGTCGGTGACGGTGCATGTCGAGGTCTACGCGGAGCGCAATCCGGCGGATCCGAAGACGGTCAAGGTGACGGAGGCGAATCTGACGTATGTGGCGATTGACCGGGAGGGGCGGCCACGGTCGATTCCGAAGCCTGCTTGAAGGGATGAAGGCTCGCCTTGTAGTCACAAGAGGACTACAGTGGTGATATTCATCACCGAGGCATCACCATGACCACCACTGCCACTGCTGATACCTATGTTCGTGCGCGGATCGACGCCGCCACCAAGGAACGCGCGGCCGAAGCCCTCGAAGCCATGGGGTTGTCGATCTCCGACGCGATTCGCCTGCTGATGCTGCGGGTGGCCGACGAGCGCCGACTGCCCTTCGAGGTCAAGGCACCGAATCCCACCACCCGCAGGGCGATCGCAGAACTGGAGTCCGGCAAAGGCAAGCGCGCCGCCAGCGTGGCAGCACTGATGGCAGATCTGAATGCGGACGATTGAGTACGCAAATGCCTTCAAGAAGGATTTCAAGCGGATCAAGGCTACACCGCGCCATCGGCAGGACGTGGAACTGCTGCTGACCGCTGTTCTGATCCTTCTGGCGGACGACCAGGTGCTGCCTGTCCACCAGCGCGACCATGACCTGACAGGAAATTGGTCGGGCTACCGCGAGTGCCACCTCAAGCCCGACCTGCTGCTGATCTACCGGAAGCCAGAGATCGACACGCTCAGGCTTGCCCGCCTGGGGTCGCACAGCGCGCTGTTTGGCTGATGCTGGGTGCTCAAGTCGCAGGTCGCATCAGCGGCCGGTAGTCAGCGGCGATCTGCAGCGCCAGCGCCTCGCCCCAGCGTTGGTAGAGCGCGGGGCCGGGGTGGAAGCCGTCACTGGCCATGAGTTCGCGCACGTCGTCCCTGCGGGCGTCGAAGGGCATCTCGAAGTAGGCGCGTGTGCCCGAGTCGGCGGTCCACTGCACCAGTGCCGCGTCCAGTGCCCGCGCCGAGCGGCCCAGCACCCAGCGCAGCGGCTGCGGCAGCAGCGGGAACAGGTGCATCGGCGGCACCGCCGTGGCCACGGTCTGGTGGACCCCGGCCAGCTCGCACGCGCAGGCTTCCAGCGCGTCAAGCTGCGCGGTCCAGCGGCGCGGGCCGGTCTGTTGAACCGCGTCGTTCACGCCCAGCGCCATCACCATGATGTCGGCCGGCGGCAGCCGCCCCTGGGCCGAGAGTTCGCGCAGCGCGGCGGTGGCGTCCGCGGTGGTCCAGCCAGTGCGGGCCACGAGTTGCCAGGCGATCGGCGCCTTCAGCCGCCGCGCCAGCGCCTGGCTCAGGCGACCAGCGAGCGCCTCGTCCTGTGTCACTGCGCCCACGCCTGCGCCCGACGAATCTCCCACGATCAGCAGCCGCAGCCGCGGCATCGCACCCCCTTGGGGGTCTTGGCCCGTCAGGCCGAGCCGCGGCCCGCTGGCTTCGGGCAGGCGCGGCGCTTCACGGCGAACTTGTCGGCCTTGCCAGAGCAACAGGGGAGACAGGGCGACTTTGGCGGCGGTGAAGGTGGGCATCGGCAGGCAGGCGGGCGCGCTCGGGGCGCGCGTTCAGGTGAACGACGAAAAATCGGGCTTGCGTTTCTGGAAGAACGCCTGGAACGCTTCCTGCGCTTCAGGGCTGCGCAGGCGCTCGGAGAAGATCGCGGCTTCGTTGGCGATGACGGCGCGCACCTGCTCGCGCTGCGGCGCCCGCATCAGCCGCTTGGTGTCGCGCACGGCACCCGGTGGCAGCGTGTTGAAGCGCTCGGCCACGCGGCGGGCGTGGTTGACCACCTCGCCAGTCGGCAGCACGGCGTTGGCAATGCCGCACTCGACCGCATCGGCCCCCGTGAACGGATCGCCCAGCAGCAGCTTCTCGGCCGCCTTGGCGTGGCCCATCAACTGCGACACGAGCAGGCTGGAGCCGTACTCGGGCACCAGGCCCAGGCCCACGAATGGCATCGCCAGCCGCGCCTCGTCGCTCACGTAGGCGAAATCGCAGTGCAGCAGCATCGTCGTGCCGATGCCGATCGCCGCGCCCGTGACCGCCGCGATCACCGGCTTCTCGCACTCCAGCAGCGCCACCATGAACTGGAAGACCGGCGAGTCCATGCCCTGCGGCGGGCGCTGCATGAAGTCCTCCAGGTCGTTGCCCGAGGTGAACACGCCCGGCTGCCCGGTGATCAGGATCGCGCGCACCGCGCCATCCGCCTGTGCGGCACGCAGCGCGTCGGCCATGGCGGTGTACATGGCCATGGTCAGTGCGTTCTTCTTCTCGGGGCGGGCGATCTCGATGGTGGCCACGCCATTGAAGGTGGCGGTCTTGATGCTGGTGCTCATGGGGTCTCCTCGGGCAACTGGGGATGGTAAATGCGCCGCCGTGGTCAATCACGACGGCTTGTTGATGGCTTGTTGCGTGTGAAACAAAAAAGCCGCCGCACCGGACGGTGAAGCGGCTGGACTCGGTCGGTCGATGCCTGCGTCGATCAGACGCGCTCGAAGATCCCGGCCGCGCCTTGTCCGGTGCCGACGCACATCGTCAGCATGCCGTATTTCATCTCGTGCCGCCGCAGCGCATGCACGATGGTCGCCGCCCGGATCGCACCGGTCGCGCCCAGCGGATGGCCGAGCGCGATGGCGCCGCCCATGCGGTTGACCTTGCTAGGATCGAGTCCGACGGTGTTGATCACGGCCAGCGCCTGCGCGGCGAAGGCTTCGTTCAGCTCGATCCAGTCCATCTGGTCCAGCGTCAGCCCCGCGTTGCGCAGCGCGGCCGGGATCGCCTCGATCGGGCCGATGCCCATGATCTCCGGTGGCACGCCCCGGCTGGCGTAGCTGACGAAGCGCGCCAGCGGCTTCAGGTCGAACTGGCGCACCGCCTTTTCGCTCGCCAGGATCAGCGCGCCCGCGCCGTCGCTGGTCTGCGAGCTGTTACCCGCCGTGACACTGCCCTTGGCGGCGAAGACCGTCTTGAGCTTGGCCAGCCCTTCGAGCGAGGTGTCGGCGCGCGGGCCTTCGTCGAGGCGCACGGTGCGGGTGCGGGTGCTGATCTCGCCGGTGACGAGGTCGGGCGTGCGTTCGGTGATGTCGAACGGCGTGATCTCGTCGGTGAACTCGCCGGCCGCCTGTGCCGCGAGTGCCTTCTGGTGCGAGGCGAGCGCGAAGGCGTCCTGTGCTTCGCGGCTGACCTTCCACTGGTTCGCCACCTTCTCGGCTGTCAGGCCCATGCCGTAGGCGATGCCGACGTTTTCGTCCTTGTCGAAGATGCTCGGGTTGAAGCTCGGCGAGTTGCCGCTCATCGGCACCATGCTCATGCTCTCGGCGCCGCCCGCGATCATCACGTCGGCCTCGCCCACGCGGATGCGGTCGGCGGCCATCTGGATCGCGCTCAGGCCGGAGGCGCAGAAGCGGTTGACGGTGATGCCGCCCACCGAGTTCGGCAGCCCCGCCAGCAGCGCACCGACGCGGGCCATGTTCAAGCCTTGCGGGCCTTCCGGCATCGCGCAGCCGATGATGGCGTCCTCGATGGCCTTGGGGTCCAGCGACGGCACCTGGGCCAGCGCGCCCCGCAGCGCGGCGACCAGCAGGTCATCCGGCCGAGTGTTGCGGAAGAAACCCCGGTGCGAACGGCCGATCGGGGTGCGGCTGGCGGCGACGATGTAGGCGTCTTGCAGTTGTTTGCTCATGGAATGTGCTCCGTTGGCGTCGTCGGCCGGGTTCAGTTGCGCACCGGCTTGCCGGTCTGCAGCATGCCCATGATGCGTTCCTGGGACTTGGGGTGTTCGAGCAGCGCGCAGAAGTGCTTGCGTTCCAGCGCCATCAGGTATTCCTCGGTGACGAGGGTGCCCGCGTCCACCTCGCCGCCGCAGACCACGTCGGCGATCCGGCTGGCGATGTGGAAATCGTGGGCGCTGATGAAGCCGCCGTCGCGCATCGCCACGAGGCTCGCCTTGATCGTGGCGATCGCGCTGCGGCCGGCGACCGGGAACAGCGCCTTGGCCGGGGCGCGGTAGCCGGCGTTGGCCATCGCCCTGGCCTGGCTGATCGCGACGTGCAGCAACTCGTCCTTGTTCGGCACGATGATGTCGCTGTCCAGCAGGTAGCCGAGCTTGCGCGACTCGATCGCGCTGGTGCCGACGGTGGCCATCGCCGCCGCCTGGAAGCCGTCCTTGACGAAGGCCAGCAGGTCGCTGCCCGGCACGCTCGCCGCTCGTTCAGCCGCCCGGCGTGCGATGTAGGCCAGTCCGCCGCCGCCCGGGATCAGCCCGACGCCGACCTCGACCAGCCCGACATAGCTCTCCATCGCCGCGACCCGCTGCGCCGAGTGGACCGCCAGCTCGCAGCCCCCGCCCAGCGCCAGCCCGCGCACGGCAGCGATCACCGGCACGCTGGCGTAGCGCACGCGCAGCATCATGTCCTGCAGCTTCTTTTCCTCGGGCGCGATGCCCTTGGCGCCGAGCTTCATGAACACCGGCATCAGCGATTCGAGGTTCGCGCCCGCCGAGAACACGTCGTCCGGCGACCAGATCACCAGGCCCTGATAGCCCGCTTCCGCGAGTTCGACCGCCTTCAGCAGCCCCTCGGTCACGGTCGGGCTGATCAGGTGCAGCTTGGCGGTGATGCTGGCGATCAGCACCTCGCCGTCCAGCGTCCAGACGCGCACTTCCTCGTTGCGGAACACCTCGGTGCCGCTCTTCAGCGCATCGACCGCGCCGCCACCGACGAGGCTCTCGGGGAAATGCTGGCGCTGGTAGACCGGCAGCGCCGAGCGCGGCACGTAGGCGCCGGCCGCAGCGGACCACGAGCCTTCCGGCGTGTGGACACCCGTGCGGCCGTCGAACACCCAGGCGGGCAGCGGCGCGTTGCACAGCGCCTTGCCGGCGTCGATGTCTTCCTGCACCCACTTGGCGACCTGCTGCCAGCCGGCTTCCTGCCACAGCTCGAACGGCCCCTGCTTGGCGCCGAAGCCCCAGCGCATCGCGAAGTCCACTTCACGCGCCGAGTCGGCGATCGTCTGCAGATGCACGGCCGCGTAGTGGAACCCGTCGCGCAGGATCGCCCACAGGAACTGCGCCTGCGGGTTGCTCGATTCGCGCAGCAGCTTCAGGCGCTCTGCGGCGGGTTTCTTCAGGATGCGGTCGATGATCGGGTCGGCCTTGCCCCCCGACGGCACGTACTCGCCCTTGGCCGCGTCCAGCCGCAGGATGTCGCGGCCGACCTTCTTGTAGAAGCCAGCGCCGACCTTCTGCCCCAGCGCGCCCTTGGCGATCAGCGCCGACAGCACCGGCGGCGTCGCGTAGGACGGGAAGAAGGGATCGTCGGCCTTGTCCGGGCCGAGGTTGTCCTGCAGCGTGCGGATGACGTGCGCCATCGTGTCCAGCCCGACCACGTCCGCGGTGCGGAAGGTGCCGGAGCTGGCGCGGCCGAACTTCTTGCCCGTCAGGTCATCGACCAGATCGACGCTCAGGCCGAACTGGTTCGCCTCGTGCATCGTCGCCAGCATGCCGGCGATGCCGACGCGGTTGGCGATGAAGTTCGGCGTGTCCTTGGCGCGCACGACGCCCTTGCCGACGGTCGAGGTGACGAAGGTTTCGAGCTGGTCGAGGTAACGCGCCTCGGTGGTCGGCGTGGCGATCAGCTCCACCAGATACATGTACCGCGGTGGATTAAAGAAATGAATGCCGCAGAAACGCGGTTTCAACGCCTCGGGCAGGCCGTCCGACAGCGTCGTGATCGACAGGCCGGAGGTGTTCGAGGCCAGGATCGCGTGCGGCGCGATGAAGGGTGCGATCTTGGCGTAGAGGTCGTGCTTCCAGTCCATGCGCTCGGCGATCGCTTCGATCACGAGGTCGCAGTCCTTCAGTAGGTCCAGGTGCTCCTCGTAGTTCGCGGCCCGGATGCGGGCGGCGTCCTCGCTCACGCCGAGCGGCGCGGGCTTGAGCTTCTTGAGGTTGTCGATGGCCTTCTGCGCGATGGCGCTCTTCGGGCCTTCCTTGGCGGGCAGGTCGAACAGGATGACCGGCACCTTGACGTTGACCAGATGCGCGGCGATCTGCGCGCCCATCACGCCGGCGCCGAGCACGGCGACCTGGCGGACATTGAAACGGCTCATGAGGGCTTCCTTCGGGGGTTATTCGACGCGAATCCACGTCTGCGTGCGGCCCAGCATCGGCACGCCGATGTAGCCGCGCAGCTCCATCTGCTTGCCGCCATCGACCGGCTTCATGCGGACCTTGTAGGTCTTGCCGTTGTTGGGGTCGAGGATTTCGCCGCCGTCCCACAGCGTCTTGTCATCGAGGCTGGCCCGCACGCCCTTGATGATGGTCATGCCGAGAATGGGCTGGTCCTTGCGCTCGTCGCTGCACTTCTCGCAGCGGGCGTCCTGCTTGGCTGCATCGAAGACCTTCTCGACCTTGGCGGAGAAGGTGCCGGCGTTGTCGGTGATGCGCACCAGCGACTTCTCGGTCTTGCCGTCGTCGTCGATGGTTTTCCACAGGCCGGCGGGCGTGGACTGGGCGGCAGCGGCGAGCGACGCGCCAGCCAGGGCGAGGGCGATCAGGGTGGATTTCATGGCGGGTTCCTTTCCTGCAGGGTCAGAACATCGACTCGTCCATCGCCATCAGCGGCGCGAGGCCGGCGCGGGCGGTGCGGATCAGCGACGCCGTTTCGGGCAGCAGCTTGGCGAAGTAGAAGCGGGCAGTGTGCAGCTTGGCGACGTAGAACGGGTCCGGGTTGGCACCTTGCTCCTTCAGCCGGTCCAGCGCAATCATGGCCATGCGCGCCCAGAGGTAGGCGAACACCAGGTGCCCGACCACGCGCAGGTAGTCCACCGCCGCCGCGCCCACTTCGTCCGCATTGCCGAACGCCTTCATGCCCAGCTCGGTCGTCAGCTTGGTCACCTTGTCGCCGAGGTCGGCCAGCGGGTTGATGAACTCCTGCATGTCGTCGCGCAGCCCGGCGTCTTCGGCGAACTCGGCGATCTTCTGGCCGAACGCCTTGAGCTTCTTGCCGTTGTCGGCGAGCACCTTGCGGCCGAGCAGATCCAGCGACTGGATCGTGTTCGTGCCCTCGTAGATCATGTTGATGCGGGCATCGCGCACGTACTGCTCCATGCCCCATTCCTTGATGTAGCCGTGGCCGCCGAAGACCTGCATGCAGTGCGAGGTGGCGATCCAGCCGTTGTCGGTCAGGAAGGCCTTGATGATCGGCGTCAGCAGCGCGACCTCATCCGCCGACGCCTTGCGCACGTCCTCGTCCGGGTGGCTGAGTTCCTGGTCGAGCATCAGCGCGGTATGCACGCACAGCGCCCGGCCGGCTTCCGCATAGGCTCGGGCGGTCAGCAGCATCTTGCGCACATCGGGATGCACGATGATCGGATCGGCCGCCTTCTCCGGCGCCTTCGGGCCGGACAGCGCACGCATCTGCAAGCGGTCCTTCGCATACGCGACGGCGTTCTGATACGCCACTTCGGTCAGCCCGAGCGACTGCATCCCCACGCCCAGGCGGGCCGCGTTCATCATCACGAACATCGCGGCCAGGCCCTTGTTTGGCTGACCGACCAGCGTGCCCACCGCGTCTTCGAGCACCAGTTGCGCGGTCGCGTTGCTGGTGATGCCCATCTTGTGTTCGAGGCCGGCGCAGAAGATGCCGTTGCGCCCGCCGAGCGAGCCGTCGGCGTTGACGTGGAACTTCGGCACGAGGAACAGCGAGATGCCTTTCGAGCCGCTCGGGGCATCCGGCAGGCGGGCCAGCACGAGGTGGATGATGTTGTCCACCATGTCGTGCTCGCCGGCGGAGATGAAGATCTTGGCGCCGTTGATCTTGTAGGTGCCGTCGCCCAGCGGCTCGGCCTTGGTGCGCAGCAGGCCGAGGTCGGTGCCGCAATGCGGTTCGGTCAGGCACATCGTGCCGGTCCACTCGCCGCTGCTCAGCTTGGGCAGGTAGGTGGCCTTCTGCTCGGGCGTGCCGTGGGCATGCAGGCTTTCATAGGCGCCGTGCGACAGGCCGGGGTACATCGTCCACGCCTGGTTGGCGCTGTTGAGCATCTCGTAGATGCACTGGTTGACGACGAGCGGCAGGCCCTGGCCGCCATACACTGGGTCGCAGCTCAGCGCCGCCCATCCGCCTGCAACGTACTGCGCATACGCCTCCTTGTAGCCCTTGGGCGTGCGCACTTCGTGGGTCACCTTGTCGAGCGTGCAGCCCTCTTCGTCACCGCTGCGGTTGAGCGGGAAGAGCACCTGCGAGGCGAACTTGCCACCTTCTTCGAGGATGGCGTTGATGGTCTCGACATCCAGATCCGCGTGGGCGGGCAGGGTCTTGAAGGTGTCGGTGACTTGCACGAGTTCGTGCAGGACGAACTGCATGTCGCGCAGCGGCGGGTTGTACTGGGGCATGGGACGTTCCTCGGGAAAAGGTCAGAAAGGTCAGGAAGATCGGTCGGATCAGTTGATGGCCGCTCGGTAGCGGGCCAGCACATTCAGGAAAGCTTGTTCGGCGCGTGCGAAGGCGCCGGGACTGCGCAGGAAGCGCGCGTCGTGGTGCAGCGCCAGCACGAGGCCGTGCAGCTCGAACAGCATCTGACAGGCATCGGTGTCGGCGCGCAGGTGGCCGGCTTCACGGGCCAGGGTGATGGCGCGGGCCAGCCCGGTGTGCCAGGTGCGCACCATGTCCACCAGCGCGTCGCGCACCGGGCCGGGCCGGTCGTCGAACTCGACCGCGCCGCTGATGTAGATGCAGCCCGAGTCGATTTCCACGCTGACCCGTGCCAGCCAGCGGCGGAACATCACCTCCAGCCGGGGCAGGCCGCGCGGCTCGTGCAGCGAGGGGTAGAACACCTCCTCCTCGAAGCGCGCGTGGTACTCGCGGACGACCGACATCTGCAACTCCTCGCGGGAGCCGAAGTGCGCGAAGACACCCGACTTGCTCATGCCGGTGATGTCGGCCAGCGTGCCGATGGACAGGCCTTCCAGCCCCTTCTGCGAGGCCAGGCTCAGCGCGGCGTCCAGGATCGAGGCGCGTGTCTGCTGGCCCTTGTGGGCAGCGCGGGCGCCGGATCGGGCGGGCCGGGAGGCTTCGAGTGGAGTGGAGGTCACGGCGTGGAATAAAACGAACGATCGTTCTATTCTGATCGAAGAACTCCACGCGGCCACTGCGGATCTCCCTCAAATACCTAGAGTCAAAACTCTAGTCTGGTCGCGGTGGGCATCCCCGCACGGTCTGTCTTATGCTCACGCAAGGATCTTGCCATGGACGTGCTGCAACTCGATGTCTCGGGTCGCCCTCAGGCGTGGATTTCACCCCATGAGGCGGCCAACCTCTATGTCTGCGATGCGGTCGCGTGGACAGTGGGCGAGCCGTGCCTGGTGCTGCGTGGCGGTATCCAGCGGGTCAGTGGCGTGCAGTCGCGGCTGGAGCTGCATCCGATCATCGCCGTGCGCGGCACGGTGCCGACGCGGGCCTGGCGCCAGGTGCCAGCGCTGTCCAACCCGAAGCTGTTCGCCCGCGATCGCCGCGTCTGCGCCTACTGCGGTCAGCACACCCACGACGACCACCTGACCCGCGAGCACATCGTGCCGACCTCACGCGGCGGCGAGGACACGTGGATGAACTGCATCACCGCCTGCCGCGGTTGCAACGGCCGCAAGGGCAATCGGCTGGTTCAGGAATGCCGCATGGAATTGCTTTACCTTCCGTACATCCCCAGTCTGCACGAGGACATGATCCTCAAGGGTCGGCGTATCGTGGCGGACCAGATGGAGTTCCTGCTGGCCAGCGTGCCCCGGCACAGCCGCCTGTACGGCTGATCCAGCGACTCCGAAGTTCAGAACATTCACAGGTTTCCCCATGAAAGCACTCTTCGTCACCACCGTGACTGCCGCCGCGCTCCTGCTCGGCGCCTGCTCCACCACCAGCCCGGACGTGATCCGCCCCGGCGACGCGCAGCGCCTGTCCACTGTGCAGGACGCGGTCGTGCTCAACGTGCGGCCCGTGGTGGTCGAGGGCCAGCAGCAAGGCATCGGCGGCACCTCGGGTGCCGTGGTCGGCGGCATCGCCGGCAGCTCGGTCGGCGGTCGGCGCGAGGGCATGGTGATCGGGGTGCTCGGCGCCGTGGCCGGCGCGGTCATCGGCAATTCGATCGAGCGCTTCGGCACACGGGAAGAGTCGGTCGAGATCCTGCTGCAGTTGCCCAGCGGCGAGCGCCGGGCGCTGGTGCAGGCCAAGGGCAACGAGAACTTTGCGCCCGGCGAGGCGGTGATCCTCGTCTCGACCGGGGGCAAGACGCGGGTGATGAAGGCGGTGGCCGTGGCGCGCTGAGGGGTCAGACCGCCGCGAGCGCTTGGTCGAGGTCGGCCATCAGGTCGTCGATGTGCTCGATGCCGACCGACAGCCGCAGCATGTCCTCGCTCACGCCCGCCTTGGCGAGTTCGTCGGGGTTGAGCTGGCGGTGCGTGGTCGAGGCCGGGTGCGTGGCCAATGACTTCGCATCGCCGATGTTGACCAGCCGCGTGAACAGCTTGAACGCGTCCAGTACCCGCGCCCCTGCCTCGCGCCCACCTTCCTTCAAGCCGAAGCTCAGGATGCCCGAGGCGCGGCCACCCATCTGCCGCTGCACCAGCGCATGGTCCGGGTGGTCGGCCAGGCCCGCGTAGTTCACCCACGCCACCTTCGGGTGGTGCTTCAGGAACGTGGCCAGCGCCAGCGTGTTGTCGCAGATGCGGTCCATGCGCAGCGCCAGGGTCTCGATGCCCTGCAGGATCAGGAAGGCGTTCATCGGCGCGATCGCCGCGCCCATGTTGCGCAGTGGCACGACGCGGGCGCGGCCGATGTACGCCGCCGGGCCAAGGGCTTCGGTGTAGACCACGCCGTGGTAGCTCACGTCCGGCTCGTTCAGGCGCTTGAAGCGTTCCTTGTGCTGCGCCCACGGGAAGGTGCCGGAATCGACGATGGCGCCTGCGACGCTGTTGCCGTGGCCGCCCATGTACTTCGTCAGCGAATGCACCACGATGTCCGCGCCGTGTTCGATCGGGCGGCACAGGGCGGGCGATGGCACCGTGTTGTCCACGATCAGCGGCACGCCCGCCGCGTGCGCGACGGCGGCCAGCGCGGCGATGTCGGTGACGTTACCGAGCGGGTTGCCGACCGATTCGCAGAAGACCGCCTTGGTGCGTTCGTCGATCAGCGCGGCGAAGGTTTCCGGCTTCGTCGCGTCGGCGAAGCGGGTGGTGATGCCCATCTGCGGCAGCGTGTGCGCGAAGAGGTTGTAGGTGCCGCCGTAGAGCTGGCTGGCCGAGACGATGTTGTCGCCGGCTTCGGCGATGGTCTGGATGGCGTAGGTGATCGCCGCCATGCCCGAGGCGACGGCCAGCGCAGCGAGGCCACCTTCGAGGGCGGCGACACGCTGTTCCAGCACGTTTTGTGTTGGATTCATGATCCGGGTGTAGATGTTCCCGGCTACCTTCAGATCGAACAGATCCGCGCCGTGCTGCGCGTTGTCGAAGGCGTAGGCCACCGTCTGGTAGATCGGCACAGCCGCGGCCTTGGTGGTCGGGTCAGGGCTGTAGCCGGCGTGGACGGCGAGGGTTTCGAGCTTCATCGGGGTCTCTCCTGTCGGGTGGGGCAGTGCTCTTCAGTGGGCCTGATCGGCGTGCAGGCGCTTGTGGATGCGCCGGGTGGTGGTCCAGACCGCCCACAGCACCAGCGGGATCATGGCACCGGCGAGCAGGTCCGGGTTCACCGGCAAACCCGCGACCTTCGCCGCCTTGGCCCCGTAGTACAGCAAGCTCATCACGTAATAGGAAATCGCCGCGATCGACAGCCCTTCCACCGTCGATTGCAGCTTGAGCTGCAGCTCCTGCCCGCGCGTGAGCTGGGCCAGGAGCTGCTGGTTCTGCGCCTCGGCGGCGATGTCCACCCGTGTACGCAGCAGGCCGCTGGCGCGTTCGACGCGCTGCGACAACGCCGCCAGCCGCTGCGCCGTGGCACCGACCGTCGCGATGGCGGGCGTGAGGCGGCGCTGCATGAACTCGCCGATGCCCTGCGTGCCGGAGATGGGCTTTTCGCGCAGCTCGGCGATGCGCTGGCCGACGATGGCGTGGTAGGCCTGTGTGGCGGAGAAACGGTACTGGTGCAGCGCGGTGGCGCGTTCGACCTTGGCCGCCAGCGCGACCAGCGTGTCGAGCAGTTCCTGGTCGCTGGCCTGCTTGTTTTCCAGGCGTGCAGTGATGTCGGCCAGCGCGGCCTCGGCCTCGCTCAGCATCGGCGCCAGCGACTTGGCCGCCGGCAGGCCGCGCAGCGCCATCAGGCGGTAGGTTTCCAGCTCCAGCAGGCGCTGCGAGATGCGGCCGGCGCGCGTTTCGGTGGTGCTGGGCGGGGCGATCACGAGCATGTGCTCGAAGCCGCTGTCGCGCAGCCGGAAGGTGGTCACCGCGATCGAGTGGCCGAAGGTGCCCATGATCGAGGCCACCACGCCGCGCCCGCCGAGCCACTGCTGGCCCAGGCGTGCGGCGGCCGGTGCGTTCGAGATGTCGCCGATCAGCAGCGCGAGCTTGATGGCGGCGATCGTGCGGCCGGGGAGGGTGCGCAGCCAGTCGGTGTCCACCGCCAGCATGTCGAGGGCGGGCGGGGTGGGTGCGTCCAGACCGGCGCCTTCGGGTAGCGCCTGCACGATCGAGTAGCGGGTGAACTCGCTGTGGCGCTCCCACTTGAGGGTGCAGTTGGCGAGCCGGATGCGCAGGAAGCTGGTGCTCAGCTCGGCCAGCCGCAGCCCCTCCTGCCCCGGCAGACGCTTCAGATGCTCCCACTCGTCCTCGCGGCTCACCCCGTCGTTGAGCACCGCGACATAGACCACCAGCGCGGGCAGCCGGATGCGGGCGGTTGGCCGGGCGTGGACCTCGTCGTGCAGCGTGGCGCGCAGCACGTCGTCTGGGGGCAGGGCGGTGCGGGCGTCGGGCAGGGCGTTCATGGGCAGAAGATTAGCGGTTTCTCTGCACCTGCCCTCTTGAAAGCGGGCGGACCGTTCCTATAATCAGTTCTGTTAGCACTCGCCAGGGGTGAGTGCTAGTTCGTTTTTGGTCCCGTATTCCGTATCTAGGAGATGCAATGAAACTTCGTCCTCTGCATGACCGCGTCATCGTCAAGCGTCTTGAGCAAGAAACCAAGACCGCCTCGGGCATCGTGATCCCCGACAACGCCGCAGAGAAGCCCGACCAGGGTGAAGTGCTGGCCGTCGGCCCGGGCAAGCGCAACGACAAGGGTGACTTCATCGCCCTGAACGTCGCCGTGGGCGATCGCGTCCTGTTCGGCAAGTACAGCGGCCAGTCGGTCAAGGTTGATGGCGACGAACTGCTCGTGATGCGCGAAGAAGACCTCTTCGCCGTCGTCGGCAAGTAAGCCGCGCAGGCTTCGTCCGTCCATCCCACCCAGATTTTTTGAAAATTCCGGAGTCAGAACATGGCAGCTAAAGACGTTATTTTTGGTGCAGACGCCCGTCACCGCATGGTTGAAGGCGTGAACATCCTGGCCAACGCGGTCAAGGTCACGCTCGGTCCCAAGGGCCGCAACGTCGTGCTGGAGCGCTCGTTCGGCGCCCCGACCGTGACCAAGGACGGTGTGTCCGTGGCCAAGGAAATCGAACTCAAGGACAAGCTGCAGAACATGGGCGCGCAGATGGTCAAGGAAGTCGCTTCCAAGACCTCTGACAACGCCGGTGACGGCACCACCACCGCCACCGTGCTGGCGCAAGCCATCGTGCGCGAAGGCATGAAGTACGTGGCCGCCGGCATGAACCCGATGGACCTGAAGCGCGGCATCGACAAGGCGGTCACCGCCCTGGTGATCCAGCTGAAGGCCGCTTCGAAGGCCACGACGACCACCAAGGAAATCAGCCAGGTCGGCTCGATCTCCGCCAACAGCGACACGTCGATCGGCGAGATCATCGCCAAGGCGATGGACAAGGTCGGCAAGGAAGGCGTCATCACCGTCGAAGACGGCAAGTCGCTGGACAACGAACTCGACATCGTCGAGGGCATGCAGTTCGACCGCGGCTACCTGTCGCCGTACTTCATCAACAACCCGGAAAAGCAGTCGGCGATCCTGGACAACCCCTTCGTGCTGCTGTACGACAAGAAGGTGTCCAACATCCGTGACCTGCTGCCGACGCTGGAGCAAGTCGCCAAGGCTGGCCGCCCGCTGCTGATCGTCGCGGAAGACGTGGACGGTGAAGCACTGGCCACGCTGGTGGTGAACACCATCCGCGGCATCCTGAAGGTCGTGGCCGTCAAGGCGCCGGGCTTCGGCGACCGCCGCAAGGCCATGCTGGAAGACATCGCCATCCTGACGGGCGGCAAGGTCATCGCCGAAGAAGTCGGCATGTCGCTGGACAAGGTCACGCTGGCTGATCTGGGCCAGGCCAAGCGCGTCGAAGTGGGCAAGGAAAACACCATCCTCATCGATGGCGCCGGTACCGCCGACATCATCGAAGCGCGTGTCAAGCAGATCCGCATCCAGATCGAAGAAGCGTCGAGCGACTACGACCGCGAGAAGCTGCAAGAGCGCGTGGCCAAGCTGGCCGGTGGTGTTGCCGTCATCAAGGTCGGTGCTGCCACCGAAGTCGAGATGAAGGAAAAGAAGGCCCGTGTCGAAGACGCGCTGCACGCCACCCGTGCCGCCGTCGAAGAAGGCATCGTGGCTGGTGGCGGCGTGGCCCTGCTGCGTGCGCGTCAGGCTGCTGGCGTCATCGCCGGTGACAACGCGGACCAGGACGCCGGCATCAAGCTGGTCCTGAAGGCCATCGAAGCCCCGCTGCGCGAAATCGTGGCCAACGCCGGTGGCGAGCCGAGCGTGGTCGTGAACGCCATCCTGGCCGGTTCGGGCAACTACGGCTTCAACGCCGCCAACGACACCTATGGCGACATGATCGACATGGGCATCCTGGACCCGACGAAGGTGACCCGCACCGCGCTGCAGAACGCCGCGTCGGTCGCGTCGCTGATGCTGACCACCGAGTGCATGATCGCTGAAGCACCGAAGGACGATTCGCCTTCGATGGGCGGCGGCGGCATGGGTGGCATGGGCGACATGGGCGGCATGGGCATGTAATGTCCGCTGCCTGAGCCTTGCGCTCAGTGCCAAGCAGAAAGGGCCGCAGCGATGCGGCCCTTTTTTTGTGGGGTGACGCATCCTGTCCGTGGCGCGAGGAATGTGACATTTTTTGGCAGCACCGAGCCGGCCAAGCACCGTTTCTGGTCGCATCAACCCTGCAATTGGGGGTGAATCGGGTGATTTCTGGTCGATTCGGGGCTGGCACGGCCCCTGCACAGTAGAAGCATCTTCACCCACCCATTGCAGGAAGCACCATGAAGCGAGTTCAACAAGGTTTCACGCTGATCGAACTGATGATCGTTGTCGCGATCATCGGCATCCTGGCCGCCGTGGCGCTGCCGGCGTATCAGACGTATACGAAGAAAGCCCGAATGTCCGAGGCGATCCTGGCGGCATCGGCATGCCGAACCACGGTGACCGAGGCCTATCAAACGGCCCCCAGCACGGTCATGAGCGTCGCCGCGAACGCATGGGGATGCGAAGCCACCGCAGGTTCGGCCTCCAAGTACGTCAGCAAGATCGAAACGACTGCCAATACCGGCTTTATCACGGTCACGATGCAGGGCTTCGGTGATGCCACAATCGACACCAAGACTTTGACGTTGCAACCCGAGATTTCGGCGGGCGTGCTAGCGACAGTCAACGACGGCGGCAAGGCGATCTGGGCTTGGCAATGTGGCCAAAGCACCACCTCCGTCGACAAGAAATTCCTGCCAGGTTCCTGCAAGTAGCCGCTGTTTAGGAAGTCAAGAGGGCGGCCGCGGGGCCGCCCTTTCACATGCGTTGTTCACTTTGCTGGCTGAGGTGGACTTTGGCATTTGCCGAAATAGTGCCGCCGGGCCCACACTCGTCAGCGTCTGCGCAGCCAAGCACGCGGTGG
>NZ_JANPAB010000079.1:0-19821 GCF_031429695.1 Sphaerotilus sp. | reverse complement strand
CTGAACGCGGACGAACAGGTCCGGCAGCGGCTGGACGCCGACACGCTGGCGCTGGCGGCCGAGCTGTTCCAGGCCCATGGCGTGCTGCAGATCGATCACCTGTTTCCCGCCGAGCGCATCCAGGCGCTGCAGCAGACCTTTTCGGCGCTGTATGCCGACCAGTTCCACGCAGGCGACCATCCCGATGCCCTGCAGCTCGGTCACAAGCGCTACATGTTCACCGTGGACATGGACCGGGTGGACGGTGCCGCGGCACTGGCGGCCAGTGAGCAATTGCTGCCACTGGTGCAGTCCCTGCTGGGCCAGGACTGCGTGCTGGGGGCGTACACCTCCGCCATCTCCCTGCCCGGCAGCCGGGACCAGCGCCTGCACAAGGACCACCCACCGCTGTTTCCGGACACCGAGTGGCACCACACGTTGCCGAGCTTCGCGCTGCAGCTCATGGTGCCGCTGGTGCCGCTGACGGCGCTCAACGGCACGACCCGTGTCTACAAGGGCACCCACCGCGTGCCCAGCGACGAGGCCGAGCAGCAAGCCTTCCACGATCCCTTGCTGCCGCTGGGTTCCGGGTTGCTGCTGGACTACCGCTGCCTGCACCGGGGACTGGCCAACCGCTCCGAGCAGGTTCGCCCGATCCTGACGCTGGTGTTCAACCGTCCCTGGTTCCGCGATACCCGCAACTACGGGCAGCAACCTCCGCTGCGGTTTTCGACCGCGCTGCTGGACGCGGCCCCTCGGCGGCTGCGCAGGCTGCTGGCGTGGTGGGCGGACGAGCGGCGCATTGCCACGCAGTCGTCAGCGGACTAGCCCGGCGCCTAGCGGCCCCAGGCGCCCGGTCGCGGCAGCCAGGCGCCACTGGGCCTGCCGCACCCGGGCATCCACGTCGACGCTCTGGTAGCGCGCCCCAGTCACGACCGTCTGCGCATTCAGCACATCCCGGAACCCGCCGACACCCTGGCGAAAGCGTTCGCTGGCGGCCTTCAGCGTCAGCTCGGCGCTGCCCAGCACCAGGCGGCTCTCCCGCAGGGCGCGCCGCTCGCCGATCAGGGTGTGGCCTTCCTTCCAGACCTGGCCTTCGCTCTGCCGGCGGGCATCCTCCAGCCGCGATTCCCGCACACGGGCGTCGCCCATGGCGTCCAGCAGCCGCGCCTCCCGGTCGGCGCGGTCCAGCAGCGGAATGCTCCAGGTCAGCGCGGCGGCGGCGGCTGGCCGGGAGCTGCCATCCACGGTCGAGCGGTCACGGCCGGCGTTCACGCTCAGTCCGACCGCGCCCCAGCGCTCCGAACGGATGGCGGTCTGGCGCGAGGCGACTTCGCTGAGCCGTGCCTGCGCAGCGAGCACCCGCGGATGGCGTTCGCGCGCTTCGTCCACCAGCGCGCGGATGTCCACGTCCTTGATCGCCAGGGCGGCCTCGGTGTCGTCCGTGTCGAGCCGCGCCTGCAGATCGCCCGAGGCCAGTCCCATCGCCAGCGACAGTGCGCCGCGTGCCACCACCGCTTCGTTGTAGGCCCGGGCGTGGTCGAGCCGGGCCTGGCTGACGGCGGTCTGCGCCTGCAACTGATCGGTCACGCTGGCGGCGCCGGCGCCCTGTCGGGTCTGCGCGGCGGCGAGGCTGTCCTGCGTCGTGCGCAGATTGAGGACCGCGGCTTCATGGCGGCCCTGGGCGACCTGGGCGGCGGTGAAGAGCTGCGCGGTCTCGGCGACGGCGTCCAGCACGTCGGCGTTCTGTTCCTCCAGTGTGGCGGCCAGTGCGTCGCGGCCTTGGCGCACGGCGGCGCTGGTGGCGCCGAAGTCGAACAGCACCCACGACAGCCGCGCCGTGAGTGACCGCGAGGCGCTGACATCGGTGGACGTGCCGGCGCTGGCGTCGAGCGTGACCGAGGGCAGCGTGCGGCCTTGCGCGCGGTCGAGCGCCGCCTGCGACTGCGCGACCAGACCCGAGCGGCGCTGCAGCCCCGCCCGCTGGCAGACGGCCGCGCTGACAGCGGTCTGGATCGACAGGTTCTGGCGGCCGTCGAGGGGTGGCGCGGCGGCGCAGGTCCGCGCATCGCCGGTCCAGGCGTGGCCTGGGCTGCCCATCGACAGCAGCAGGGGCAGCAGCGACAGCATGCGCACCGCCGTCGCGGGCTTGCTGGGAAGGGTCATGGGCGTTCCTGGAGGGTTCGGGGTGGCAGTCCGAGTCGGGCCGCGTATTGCAAGGCGGTCTCGTCGCGCAGGATGCGGCCGTCGGCCAGCTCGATCACCCGGTCCACCAGGGCGAGCGTCTGCGGCCGGTGGGCAACGATGATCCGTGTCATGGGGAGCCGGGCAATGGCCTGGCCGACCTGGGCCTCGCGGGCCAGGTCGAGGTGGCTGGTGGCCTCGTCGAGGACCAGTACCGTTGGCATGCGGTACAGCGCACGCGCCAGCAGCACGCGCTGTTTCTGTCCACCGGACAGGGTCGTGCCCATGTCGCCCACCAGCGTCTGGTACTGCATGGGGAAGCGCACGATGTCCTCGTGGACGGCGGCCAGGCGGGCGCTGCGTTCGATGCGGCCGCGGTCGGGCGTCGGGTCGAAGAAGGCGATGTTGTCGGCGATCGAACCGGCGAAGAGCACGTCGTCCTGCAGCACGGTGCCGATGCGTGCCCGCCAGGCGTCCAGCCCGATCTGGTCGAGCGGCACGCCATCGACGCGGATCTGGCCCTGCTGCGGCCGGTAGACGCCGAGCAGGAGCTGCACCAGCGTGGTCTTGCCGCAGCCCGATGGCCCGCAAAACGCCACCGCCTGGCCCGAAGGAATCACGAGGTCCAGGCCATCGACCACGTTCGCCGCGCCTTCTGCGTAGCGGAACTGCAGTGCAGCGAGCTGCAGGGCTGGGGGACGCAAGGCGATGGGTGGTTTGCCGGTTGTGCCGCGGCTCCCGGTGTCCGCTTCTGGCGGGGTGAGCACGATATCGGCCAGGCGTTCGGCATCCAGGCCGAGCATGCGCAGCTCGAACCAGCGGTTCACCAGATCGGACACGCGTGTGTCGAACTGGTTCCGGTAGGCTAGGAAGGCCAGCAGCATGCCCAGACTGAGCGTGCCGCCGACGACGTTGCGGGCACCGATCCAGAGAATGGCCAGCGTGAACACCCCCGACAGCGTGCGGCGCGCCAGCTTGTAGAAGATGTCCAGGCGCTGGATGCGCAGGTTGGCGTTGACGTCGGCGACCATCAGCGTCTGCCAGGCCGACAGGCGCTCGGCCTGGCGCGAGAAGAGCCGGATCGTGCGCACGCCGCGCACGGTTTCCAGCAGGTGGCTCGACTCCATCGCGGCGCGGACGATGCGCTCGGCCGTGGCCTGTTTCAGCGGCCCGTACCAAAGCAGGCGCACCGCGACATACAGGGCCACCGACACCAGCGCCACCCCGGTGAGGGCCGGGCTGTAGGCCCACATCAGCCCGAGCGAGAGCAGCACCATCAGGCCATCGAGCGCCGTCTCGACGAACGCGCCGGTCAGCACCTGCAGGATGTTGCTGATCGAGCCGAAGCGCGACATCACGTCACCGAGGTGGCGCCGGGCAAAGTAGTCCAGCGGCAGCGTGAGCAGGTGGTTCAGCACGTTCGAGCGCCACTGCACACGCAGCTGCGTGCCGACCCGCAGCACCATCAGCACGCGCAGGGCCGTCATGCCCTGCTGCACCACCTGCAGCAGCAGGAAGCCCAGCCCGAGCGTGGTGAGCAGCCCCATATCGCCCGACACCACGACGTGGTCCACGATCCACTGCATGAACAGCGGACTCAGCAGCCCCAGCAGTTCCAGCGCCAGCGACACGGCGAGCACCCGCCAGAGCGTCGGCCACAGCCCGTGCACGCGGCCCACGAGCTGGCGCAGCGAGACCCGCTGCGTCTCCTGGCGGGGCACGAAGCTGTCCGTGGGCCACACCTCCAGCGCAATGCCACTGAAGCGGGGGGACATGTCACGGCGGGTCATCCAGCGCTCGCCCCGCGCCGGGTCCGCGACCAGCCAGCGCTTGCCGCGGCGGGCCTTGAGCACCACGAAGTGGCCCAGGTCCCAGTGCAGGATGCAGGGCAGGCGCACCTCCGGCAGTTCCCTCAGGCCGACCCGCACCGCGCGCGTGCCCAGCTTCTCGGCCGTCGCCACTCGGACCAGATCGGCCAGCGTCATGCCCTGCGGGACGGTGCCGTGCCGGCCGCGCAGCGTGGCCAGGTCGGTGGTCGTGCCGAAGTGGTCGAGCAGCATTGCCAGGCAGGCCAGGCCGCATTCCGCGGCCTCGGTCTGCAGGACGACCGGGATGCGCCGGCGCCAGCCGAAGTCGAGCTTGTCGAGGAGGTTCATGCGGGGGCTGGTCGTTGGGAGGTCACAGGCGTGCGCGCATGGCCAGCAGCGGCTCGACCATCCATTCGACGAGGCGGCGCTGTTCGTGCATGAGGTCGGCCTCGATCTTCATGCCCACCTGGAGCGGCAGCCGCTGGCCGGTGGTGGTGCGCAGCCCCTCGGGCAGCGTGACGGTGACCGCGAACAGCGGCTCGGACGCCAGTTCAGGTCGGATGGCTGCCTCGTCCAGCTCGACCGGTGTGGCCGCGGCGCTGGAGACGGCCTGCACGGTGCCGGCCTGCTGGCCGAATTTCTGGAACGGAAACGAGTCGTAGCGCAGCAGCACCGGCGTTCCCGGGTGAATGAAGCCGGCCGCCTGGCTCGGCGCATACAGGCGCGCCACCAGTTGCGCCGTCGCCGGCACCAGCCGGCACAGCGCCCGCGCCGGCTCCAGGCTCTGGCCGACCGTGGCCCGCAGCAGGGTGACCGTGCCGTCCGCGGGGGCGGACACCACGATGCGGCGCCGTGCCTCGATCTCGGTGAATTCCTGGCGGGCCGACAGGATGGCGCGCTCCAGGTCGCTGCGCTGGGTGGCGTAGCGCACGCGCAGTGCGTCGATCTCCCGGCGTGCGGTGTCGCGCTCGCGCTCCAGACCGAGTGTTTCCCGCTGGATGCCTTCGGACTGGGCGAGCAACTGGGCCAGCTCCGTCTGCCGGAACTGCAGTTCGTCCTGCGAGACGTAACCCTGGCGCGCCAGCCCCGTGTAGCGGCTGACCGCATTGCGGGCGCCAGCGACGCGGGAGCGCAGCTGCGTGGCCTGCACCGCGGTGCGCCCGGTCTCCGCTTCGAGCGAGTCGATGCGGCGACGCCACTGGGCCGTCTCCTGCTGTTCCGCGCCGCCGATGCGCGCCAGATCGGCTTCGAGCGACCGTCGGCGGGCCTCGATCTGGGCGGCGATGCCCCGCTGGTAATCGAGGGCATCCGGCCCCGCCCGGTCGCCGCTGAGCACGAACAGCACGTCGCCGCGCCGCACCACTTGCCCCTCGCGGACGTGGGACTCCACCACCACGCCGGGCTGGCTGCTCGTGATGCGGATCAGTCCCGCGTCCGGGTAGACCTGCCCGCTGACCGTCGAGCGCCGGGTGTAGCTGCCGAACACCAGCAGCGCCACCAGCCCAGCCACTAGCAGCAGCGAAGCCCAGGCCACTCCAGCGGACCAGACGGTGGGCAGCAGCACGATGTCCCCGCATTGCTGCGCACGGTGGGCGTTCAGGGCTTCGTGGCGAAACAGCGGCGAAGGTGGCGGGGTGGGGGGCATGGCGCAGTTGTATCTTAATGTTCTGATTGTTGACGAAACCATGCACCGGCGTGACCCACCACGCAGGCGTTCCGATCACGGAGAATCGCGAAATTGCCGAATCATCGATACGCCACGGAGCCAGAACCATGCAAAACCCCGATGCACCCCTGCTGTTGCGGACCCAGGACGCCCGCGGCGTCGTGACCCTGACGCTCAACCGCCCGAGCGCCTTCAACGCGCTGTCCGAGTCCATGCTCGCCGCACTGCAGACCGAACTGGATGCGCTGGCGGACGACGCTTCCGTGTGCTGCGTCGTGCTGGCTGCGGCCGGGCGCGCCTACTGCGCTGGCCACGACCTGAAGGAGATGCGTGCCGAGCCGAGCCTGGCCTATTACCGCGACCTCTTCACCCGCTGCGGCAAGGTGATGCTGGCGATCCAGCGCCTGCCGGTTCCGGTGATTGCCCGCGTCCACGGGGTGGCGACGGCGGCAGGGTGCCAGCTCGTGGCGACGTGTGATCTGGCGGTGGCGGTGGAGACGGCACGTTTTGCGGTCAGCGGCGTGAACCTGGGGCTGTTCTGCGCGACGCCGAGCGTGGCGCTGTCACGCAACGTCGGGCGCAAGACGGCGTTCGAGATGCTGGTGACGGGCGAGTTCCTGTCCGCGAACGACGCACTCGCCAAGGGGCTCGTCAACCGTGTCGTGCCGGCGGAAGCACTGGATGCGGAGGTCGAGCGCCTGGTGGCCAGCATTGTTGCCAAGCCGCGTGCCGCGGTGGCGATGGGCAAGGCGCTGTTCTACCGCCAGCTGGAGATGGGTGTCGAGGCGGCCTACCAGACCGCGGTGCAGACGATGGCCTGCAACATGATGGACGACAGCGCGCTGGAGGGCGTGCAGGCGTTCATTGACAAGCGGCCACCCAACTGGTGAGCCTGGCGGGTGGCCGATCCGCTCAATTCGGCGGATGGCCTGTCGATACAAGTCCATCGGTGGGGGTCCGAACATGTCTGATCTGGTTCATTGCATCTACGCCAGCACGGCCACGCGCGACATGCGTGCGGACGATCTGGTGGCCCTGCTGGCCCGTGCACGGGTGTGCAATGCCGCGCTTGGCGTGACCGGCATGCTGCTGCATGACCGGGGCAATTTCTTTCAGGTGCTGGAAGGCCCGGGGGCTGCGGTGGCGCAGCTGTATGCCCACATCGCCACCGATCCGCGGCACCACCGGGTGGTCGAGATCATCCACGAGCCGATTGCCCTGCGCAGTTTCTCGGCCTGGACGATGGGGTTCGCCCGGCTGGATGAGGTGGACCGAGCGGAGATGCCGGGGCTGAACGATTTTTTCGGGGCAGGTCACACGCTCGACCAGATCGATGGCGGACGCGCCAAGAAGCTGCTGCAGGCGTTCAGTGCCGGTCGCTGGCACCGGCGTGTGCAGTGTCAGGATATGCAGGTCTGACGTGAGCTGACCACCCCCATGCCATTTTCACTGCCCCGTTTCTCCTTCGCCTTTCAGCCGATCGTGCATGCACCCAGTGGTACGGTGGTGTCGTACGAGGCGCTGATCCGCGGGCCGGAAGGTGAGTCGGCGCACAGCGTGTTGAGCGGTGTGCCACAGGGGGAATTGCACGAATTCGACGCGCACGGCCGCGAAGTCGCCATCGCGCTGGCGGCCCGGCTCGGCATCCGCACCCAGCTCAACCTGAACTTCCTGCCGCAGAGTCTGTTCAGTCAACGGGACGTTCTGACCCCGATGTTCGAGGCGGCGAGCCTGAGTGGTCTGCCCATCAGCCGCCTGGTGCTGGAGGTCACGGAAGGGGAGGTGATCGATGACGTGGCGCGCTTTGCCCGACTGATCAAGACCTACCGGGCACAGGGGCTGAAGCTGGCCATCGACGATTTCGGCGCGGGCTACTGTGGGCTGAACCTGCTGGCGGAGTTCCAGCCCGACATCCTCAAGCTCGACATGGCCTTGCTGCGTGGCATCGAGCGCAGCGGGCCGCGACAGGCCATCGTCCGCGCGATCCTCAGCGCCTGCACCGATCTGGGTATCGACGCCATCGCCGAAGGCGTCGAGACGGTGGACGAGTTCAGTTGGCTGGCCGACGAGGGTGTGACGCTGTTCCAGGGCTATCTGTTTGCCCGACCGGGCTTCGAGGCACTGCCGGGTGTGGCGGTGCCCCCCCGCCGCTGACGCCCCACTGCCTCACATCCCCGCGTAGTTTGGTCCACCGCCGCCTTCCGGCGTGACCCAGACGATGTTCTGCGTCGGATCCTTGATGTCGCAGGTCTTGCAGTGCACGCAGTTCTGCGCGTTGATCTGCAGGCGGTCGCTGCCGTTTTCGTTCTTGACGAATTCGTAGACGCCGGCCGGGCAGTAGCGCGACTCGGGGCCGGCGTACTTCGCGAGGTTGATCTCCACCGGTACGCGGGCGTCCTTGAGCGTCAGGTGCGCGGGCTGGTGTTCTTCGTGGTTGGTGTTGGAGATGAACACCGAACTCAGGCGGTCGAAGGTGATGACGCCGTCCGGCTTCGGGTAGTCGATCTTCGCGCATTCGCTGGCCGGACGCAGGCGGGTGTGGTCGGGCTGGTCGCGGTGGACCGTCCACGGTGGCGCAGCAAACCCGAGCTTGGGCAGCAGCCACTGCTCGATGCCCGTCATCAGCGAGCCGACGTAGACCCCCTTCTTGAACCACTGCTTGAAGTTGCGCGACTTGTCGAGTTCGGCGTGGAGCCAGCTCGACTCGAACGCGGTCGGGTAGGCGCTCAGCTCGTCCTGCTGGCGGCCGGCGGCCAGCGCCTCGAACGCGGCGTCCGCGGCCAACATGCCGGTCTTGATCGCGGCGTGGCTGCCCTTGATGCGGGCCGCATTCAGGTAACCCGCCTCGCAGCCGATCAGCGCGCCACCGGGGAACACCGTTTTAGGCAGGCTCAGCAGGCCGCCGGCCGTGATGGCGCGGGCGCCGTAGCCCAGGCGCTTGCCACCCTCCAGATACTTGCGGATCGCGGGGTGTGTCTTCCAGCGCTGCATTTCCTCGAAGGGACTCAGCCACGGGTTCTGGTAGTCCAGCCCGGTGACGAAGCCGAGCGTGACCTTTTTGTCGTCGAGGTGGTAGAGGAAGCCGCCGCCGTAGGTATCCGCTGCCATCGGCCAGCCGGCGGTGTGGACCACGAGGCCCGGCTGGTGCTTGGCCGGGTCGATTTCCCAGAGTTCCTTGATGCCGAGGGCGTAACTCTGCGGGTCTTTGCCTGCGTCGAGCTTGAACTTGGCGATCAGCTGCTTGCCGAGGTGGCCGCGGGCACCTTCGGCGAACAGCGTGTACTTGGCGTACAGCTCCATGCCGATCTGGAAGCTGTCGCTCGGCTCGCCGTCCTTGCCGACACCCTGGTTGCCGGTGGCGATGCCCTTGACGCGGCCTTGCTCGTCGTAGAGCACCTCGGCGGCCGTGAAGCCGGGGAAGATCTCGACGCCCAGCGCCTCGGCCTGCTCGCCCATCCAGCGCACGACATTGCCGAGGCTGATGACGTAGTTGCCGTGGTTGTGGAAGCAGTCGGGGATGAGCGCCTGGGGCGTTTTCGTGGCGCCGGTTTCCGACAGGAACAGCACCTCGTCGGCGGTGACAGGCTGGGTGAGCGGGGCGCCGCGTTCTTTCCAGTCAGGGAACAGCTCGTTCATCGCGATCGGGTCCATCACGGCGCCCGAGAGGATGTGCGCGCCTGGCTCCGAGCCCTTCTCGATCACCACGACCGACAACTCCTGGCTCCTGGCCACGGCGAGCTGCTTGAGGCGGATGGCAGCCGCCAGTCCGGCGGGGCCGGCACCGACGATGACGACGTCGTACTCCATCGCGTCGCGGGGGCCGAACTGGTCGAGGATCTCCTGGGGGCTCATGGGCGTCCTTTTTGGTGGTGGGGTCGTGCGGGGCGGTCGCGATTCTAACGGGCTTCAGACAAAAAAAGAACGACCGTTCTTTTTTGAAGCCGTGAACCCCTGCCGTGAGGCTGTTCGCAGCCCCCGGCGTCCCGAAAAGATAAACGCGAGAAGCCCGGCATTTCTACGGATTGTTCAATTCAGGCTCGCCTAAGCTGATCGTGTCGGCTTGCAGACGGGGGTCACCCGCAAAGCCGTTTGCCAATGTGGGGTGTCCGATGCTGGGTTTGCTGGTTTCCGAATTCGTGAACATGGTCGAAGCGCGCTACGGTGCGCCCATGGCCGAGGCCATCCTGTTCGGTACCAATGTGCCGGACAGCCATGACGAGGAACGGCTGGACCTGTATCCAGCCCCGCAGCTTGAAGTGCTGTTTGACGTGCTCTCGCGGCGCGTCGGATTGCCGCCGTGTGAATTGCTGCAGTCGCTGGCCGGTCGGGTCATCAGCCGCATACGCCTGGTCAACCCCGATGTGTTTGCCCGCCATGCCGATCTCTTTGGGCAGATCGCGGCCAGCGAGGATGTGCTGCTGGATTCCTACGAGATCGACGAGGCCGATGTCGAGGAGATCGAGCTGCTGGTCGGTGAACGCGCTGCAGCCGATTGTCTCGTCCAGGGGCTCCTGTCCGATCTGGCCCGCTACGAGCGCAGATCACCCACGGCACGCCTGCACCGCACCCGTGTTGCCCTGGCGCATGTGCGCCAGTTGATGCGCTGAAGAACGCCGAAAGGACGGTGCAGGCGTGACAGGCCGCCTGCATGGGCCGTGCTATCTTCAGGTGAAGAAAACGTTGTCCATCACGTTGTCCAACACCTGAAGAGGAGCAAGTCCATGAGCTACCCCATCGATCTGTCCGGCCGTGTGGCCCTCGTCACCGGCGCTTCGAGTGGCCTGGGTGCACAGTTCGCACGGGTGCTGTCTCGTGCGGGTGCCGCGGTCGTCCTGGCGGGCCGGCGCATCGATCGCCTGAAGGCCTTGCGTGCCGAACTGGAGGCTGCGGACGGCGACGCCCACGTGGTCGAACTGGACGTCACCGACATCGACAGCATCAAGTCTGCCGTGGCCCACGCCGAGACCGAGGTCGGCGTGCTCGACATCCTGATCAACAACTCCGGCGTCAGCACTACGCAGAAGCTGGTCGATGTCACCCCCGAAGATTTCGATTTCGTGTTCGACACCAATGTGCGCGGCGCTTTCTTCGTCGCGCAGGAAGTCGGCAAGCGCATGGTGGCCCGTGCCCGTGGCGCCGCGCCCGGTACCTACACGGGCGGGCGCATCGTCAACATCGCCTCGATGGCCGGTCTGCGCGTGCTGAGCCAGATCGGGCCTTACGCGATGAGCAAGGCGGCGGTGATCCACATGACCCGCGCGATGGCGCTGGAGTGGGGCAAGTACGACATCAATGTCAACGCCATCTGCCCCGGCTACATCGACACCGAGATCAACCACCACCACTGGCAAACCGACGCTGGCCAGAAGCTGATCCACATGCTGCCCCGCAAGCGCCTGGGTGCGCCGCAGGACTTGGACGCGGTGCTGATGATGCTGTGCGCCAACGAGAGCCGCTTCATCAACGGCGCCGTCATCCAGGCCGACGACGGCTTCGGCCTCTGAGGCAGACGCAAGGAGGCTGCCGATGAGACGGAACCTGACGCCGCTGGAGGCGCGCATCGTCGCGGTGCTGGTGGAGAAGGAGGCGACCGTGCGCGACTCCTATCCGCTGTCGCTGAATGCACTGTGCGCCGGGTGCAACCAGAAGACCGCACGCGAGCCGGTGATGACGCTGGGCGATGCCGAAGTGCTGGCCACGATCGAGGAGTTGAAGACGCTGAATCTGGTCAATGAGGTCAGCGGCGCTCGGGTCGTGCGCTATGAACACAACCTGGCGCGGGTGCTCGGCGTGCCGGGGGCGGCGGCGGCGCTGCTGACGTTGCTGGTGCTGCGCGGCCCGCAGACGGCCGCCGAGCTTCGGCTGCACTGCGAACGGCTGCACCGCTTCGCCGATGTGTCGTCGGTCGAAGGTTTCCTCGACGAGCTGGCCGAGAAATCGCCGTCGCGGGTGCGCAAGCTGCCCCGTGTGGCGGGCGCGCGCGAGTCGCGCTGGGTGCACCTGCTGTGCGGGGACGCCGGGCTGGAGTCGCTGGCCAGCGAATCGGCCTCGGCCAGCACGTCCGATGCCGGTCTGGCCGAGGACGTTGCCGTGCTGCGTGCCGAGGTGGCCGAACTGCGTGGGCAGCTCGGCCGGCTGGCCGCGGCGCTGGGCGCGGACCTGGGGTGACGGACCGGGTCTTGCTCGTCGGCCTGGTGGTGCTGGCGGCGTTGCAGGCGGCCGGGCTGGCGTGGCTGCTCTGGCGCCAGCGGACCGACCGCGAGACCGGTGACCCGCTGGCCGATGCGGAGCGCCTGCAAGCCACCGCCGACGCCATCATCGATGCCGGCCATGCCCACAGCGAGCGCCTCGAACGCGAGCTGCGCACGGAGGTGCAGGGCAGCGCCCGCGGCACCCGCCAGGAGCTGAGCGGCGCGCTGTCGCAGTTCCAGCGGCTGCTGCTGACGCAGACCGGCGAGGCCAGCCGCACCCAGTCCGAGCACCTGCGCCAGCTCACCGAGGCGAACGACCGCCGGCTTGCCGGACTGCAGCAGTCCATGGAGCAGCGGCTGGACGCCGTGCAGCTCAGCGTCGAGCAGCGCCTGGCCAGCCTGCAGGCCGACAACGAGCGCAAGCTCGAACAGATGCGCGCGACCGTGGACGAGAAGCTGCACGCCACGCTGGAGGCCCGCCTCGGCGAGAGCTTCAAGCAGGTCGCCGATCGGCTGGAGCAGGTGCACCGCGGTTTGGGCGAAATGCAGACGCTGGCGCAGGGTGTCGGCGATCTGAAACGGGTGCTGGGCAATGTGAAGACGCGCGGGCTGCTGGGCGAGGTGCAGCTCGCGGCGCTGCTGGAGCAGGTGTTCACGGTCGGGCAATACGCGACCAACGTGGTCACCGTGCCGGGCAGCAATGACCGGGTGGAGTTTGCGATCCGGCTGCCAGGGCGCGGCGCCGCGGGTCTGGAGGCGCCGGTCTGGCTGCCGATCGATGCCAAGTTTCCGCGCGAGGACTACGAGCGCCTGCTCGACGCGCAGGACCGTGCCGACAAGCCCGCCGCCGAGCTGGCTGCCCGCGCGCTGGAGCTGCGGGTGCGCGATGAGGCCCGCACCATCGCCGCGAAGTACCTTGCCCCGCCGCACACGACGGACTTCGCCGTGCTCTTCCTGCCGACCGAGGGGCTCTACGCCGAACTGCTCCGCCGCCCCGGCCTGAACGAGCGCCTGCAGCGCGACCACCGTGTCACGCTGGCCGGGCCGACCACGCTGCTGGCGATGCTCAACAGCCTGCAGATGGGTTTCCGCACGCTGGCGCTGGAGCAGCGCAGTGCGGAGGTCTGGAACATCCTGGGGGCTGTGAAAATCGAATTTTCGCGTTTTGGCGAGGTGCTCGAAAAGACGCGGAAGAAACTGCACGAAGCCAGCCAGACCATCGAATCCGCCGAGGTGCGCACCCGTGCAATGGCACGCCAGCTGCGTGCTGTCGAGTCGCCGGAACCGACTGCATCCCCGCGCGAACTCCCTCCAGCGATCCCCCCTGAGTGAAGGGGATGGCCTGCGAGTACGGGGTGCCACGCCCTGTTCGAGCCTGCCCGAAGTGCTTACGCTCGGGACCGCTGGTCCTGTGTCATTTCCATTCGATGGAGTAGTTGGTCCTGAAGACTCCATTGCTTGACAAGGCGGCTCCTCCGGGAGTCGCCTTTTTTTTGCGCAAATTTGCGAAAACCGGTGCGGTTCACCGCGCCGGATCCAGCGCATCCCGCAGCGCGGCCTCGACAGGAAAGGGCGCCCCGCTGACCCACGCCGCCAGCACCTGGGCGCCGAGCGCGGCGCTGGTGATGCCCCGCGAGCCGAGACCGGCAAACACGAACAATCCGTGGTCCGCGCCCTGGCAGCGGGGCAGGTGGCGCAGCTTGTCCAGCCGGATTCGTCCATTCAGACGCGCAGCGTCGCAGGCGTCCCGGTCCACGGGCGGGCCGATCAGCGGCAGCCGGTCGGGTGTGGTGGCGCGCCAGCCGACACGGCCGGTGACGGGCAGCGCCATTGGGCTCGCCAGCGCGGCCGGGCAGATGCCGAGCCGCGCTGCACGCTCCAGATTGCGCTGCTGGTCCGCGGCGCGCAGGGTGCCGTCCAGGTCATCGGACCGGCTCGTCGCGCCCGTCAGCACCCGGCCGTCCGGCAGCGTCAGGCCGTAGCCTTGGCCCGACAAGGCCCGCCGCGGCGGGCACAGACCCGGCGTATCCGCACCCAGCAGGGTGGTCTGGCCTCGCACGGCCTGCAGGGCAGTGGTTGTTGCACTGTGGGGCGACAGCAGGTGATCGACGGTGTGGGCGTTGGCCAGCACGACGATTGGTGCCTCGGCCAGCACCCGGCCGCGGCTGTCCAGCGCCTGCCAGCCACCTGCCGGGCTGCGGCGCAGGGCCTCGACGGCCATCTGCCCCCGAAACTGCGCCAGCCCGGCCGATACGGCCTGTGCCAGCAACCAGCGAGACCAGTCGCTCGGTGACAACCAGCCCGCCTGGGTGTAGAACCAGCCGCCGGACTCGACCGGCAGCCCCGTGCATGCGCGCGCCTCGTCGATGGAAATCCAGAGCACGTACTCGGCGGACAGCCCGACCTGCGCCAGTTGCGCCGCAGCCTGTGCCGCGTCGATGCGGTTTTCCAGCCGCACCAATCCACTCAGATCGCCCGCGACCGCCCCCGACGCAATCGCCGGCCTGGCCAGCCGCGCCGTCAGCAGCGATGCAGCGCGGAACCAGCGTGCGTGCAGGCTGTCCGGCGCATTGAACGTGCCGTGCATCAGGCCGCCCGGATTGCCGGAGGTTTCCTGCGCAGGTGCAGCCTGCCGGTCCAGCAGGGTCGTGTACCAGCCCTGACGTGCCAGCGCCCACGCTGCGGCGCATCCGGCCAGCCCGGCGCCGATGACCAGCGCCTCGCGCGGCCCCTGGTGCGGCGGGCGGAACGCGGCCGGCCGTGGCGGGATGTAGCGCGGCGGGAAGCGGGTGTGCCAGTCGGTGTCCGGTCGGGCCGACCAGAGCGTTGCCGCGGGTGCGGCCAGCCGGTGCAGGCGCTTCAGCAGATCGTCCGACACTGCCAGCGCCTCGCCCAGCCAGAAGGCATCCACCTGTGCCTGCACGCCGCGCAACGCGGTTTCTGGCTCGCCGGACAGGCGCATCCATTGCACCCGGCCGTCCGCGTGGTCGGTGCTGTCCGGGCCGTCGAGTGCCAGGACGATCAGCCGCTCGCAGCGCAGCGGGTCGGCGCACCACGCGGCCCGCAGTACCTCGAACCGTGCGGCCGCGCCGGGGCCGAGGTCCAGTACCACCAGCCGCTCTCGGCCTTGCCAGCGTGCCGGCAAGCCGCTGGCGGTGAGGAAATCGGGGAGCGGGGAGGGGATCGACATGCGTGGCGTCATCGGTGGGGCCGGGCATTGTCCGCGACTGAGGGACAATTCACGCCATGAGTGATCTCGCCACCAATTCCACCGCCTCGGCCGCTGCGCCGACCCCCCGCATCGGGTTCGTTTCGCTGGGCTGCCCGAAGGCGCTCACGGACTCCGAACTGATCCTGACCCAGCTCAGCGCCGAGGGCTACGCCACCAGCAAGACCTTCCAGGGCGCGGATCTGGTGATCGTCAACACCTGCGGCTTCATCGACGACGCCGTGCGCGAAAGCCTCGACACCATCGGCGAGGCGCTGGCCGCCAACGGCAAGGTCATCGTCACCGGCTGCCTCGGCGCCAGGACGGGCGACACTGGCGGCAACCTTGTGCGCCAGATGCATCCCAGCGTGCTCGCCGTCACGGGGCCGCACGCGACGCAGGAGGTGATGGACGCCGTCCACCTGCACGTGCCCAAGCCGCACGACCCCTTCATCGACCTCGTGCCCGCCGCCGGCATCAAGCTGACGCCCAAGCACTACGCCTACCTGAAGATCAGCGAGGGCTGCAACCACCGCTGCTCGTTCTGCATCATCCCGTCGATGCGCGGCGACCTCGTCTCGCGGCCGATCGGCGATGTGCTGAACGAGGCGCGGGCGCTGTTCGAGGGCGGCGTGAAGGAGCTGCTCGTCATCAGCCAGGACACCTCCGCTTACGGCGTCGATGTCAAGTACCGCACCGGGTTCTGGGACGGCAAGCCGGTCAAGACCAAGATGCTCGACCTCGTCGCGCAGCTCGGCGAACTGGCGAAGCAGCACGGCGCCTGGGTCCGCCTGCACTACGTCTACCCGTATCCACACGTCGACGAGATCCTGCCGCTGATGGCCGAGGGGCTGGTGCTGCCGTATCTGGACGTGCCGTTCCAGCATGCGCATCCGGACGTGCTCAAGCGCATGAAGCGGCCGGCGAGCGGCGAGCGCAACCTGGAGCGGCTGCTGAAGTGGCGCGAGGCGTGCCCCGAGATCGTCGTGCGCTCGACCTTCATCGCCGGCTTCCCTGGTGAAACCGAAGCCGAGTTCGAGTACCTGCTCGACTTCCTGAAGGAAGCGCAGATCGACCGCGCCGGCTGCTTCGCCTACTCGCCGATCGAGGGCGCGCCGGCCAATGCGCTGGACGGCGCGCTGCCGGACGCCGTGCGCGAGGAGCGCCGCGCCCGCTTCATGGCGGTGGCCGAAGCCGTCTCGACGGCCAAGCTGCAGCGCCGCGTCGGCTCGACCATGCAGGTGCTGGTGGACAGCGCGCCGTCGATGGGGCGCAAGGGCGGCGTGGCTCGCACCTATGCCGATGCGCCCGAGATCGACGGCACGGTGAAGATCCTGCCGCCGACCAAGGCATCGAAGACGATGAAGGTCGGCGACTTCGCGCGGGTGCGGATCGTCGGTACGTCGGGGCACGACCTGGTGGGCGAACTGCTGTGAGTGATGCCGCCGGGACGGATCGGCTGACGACCGGCCTGATCCACCACCCGTACACCCCGCCGGCCGGGTTCGACGCGCTGCCGCCGGGCGTGTTCAAGGCGTCGTCGGTGTTCTTCCCGAGCGTCGCGGCGCTGCGCGAACGGCGCTGGGTGGACAAGAGCGCCTACACCTACGGCCTGCACGGCACCCCGACGACCTTCACGCTCGAAGCACGGTTGGCCACGCTGGAGCGCGCGCAGCACGTCATCCTCGCCCCGAGCGGGCTGGCGGCGATCACGCTGGTGGACATGGCGCTGCTGGCGTCGGGCGACGAGCTGCTGCTGCCCGACAACGTCTACGGCCCGAGCCGCAGCTTTGCCAGCCATGAACTGGCGCAGTGGGGCATCACACACCGGGTGTACGACCCGATGGACCCGGCCTCGCTGCTCGCGGCGCTGACACCGCAGACCAGGCTGGTCTGGCTGGAGGCACCCGGCTCGGTGACGCTGGAATTTCCGGATCTGCGGGCGCTGGTGCGCGGCGTGCGGGCGCAGGCGCCACAGGCGGTGATCGCGCTGGACAACACCTGGGGCGCCGGGATCGCGTTCAACGCCTTCGACCTCGGCGATGGTCTGGCGGTGGACGTGACGGTGCATGCGCTGACCAAGTACCCGTCCGGCGGCGCGGATGTGCTGATGGGTTCGGTGGCGTGTCGCGACGAGCGCCTGTACCAGCGCCTGACCCTGTGCCACAGCCGGCTCGGCCTGTGTGTCGGTGTGAACGATGTCGAGACGGTGCTGCGCTCGCTGCCGTCGCTGGCGCTGCGCTACGCGGCGCAGGATGCGGCGGGCCGGCGCATCGCCGCGTGGTGCCAGGGCCGGGACGAATTCGTGCGTGTGCTGCACCCGGCGTTGCCGGACTCGCCGGGCCACGCGCATTGGGCGGAACTGTGTTCGGCGGCGGCCGGGCTGGTCACGGTCGAATTCGATCCGCGGTTCAGCGCGGCGCAGGCCGATGCGTTTGTCGATGCGCTGCGGCTGTTCCGCATCGGCTGGTCGTGGGGCGGGCCGGTGAGTCTGGCGGTGCCGTACCGCAGTGCGTCGATCCGCTCGCTGGCGACGCCCTACCGCGGGACGCTGGTGCGGCTGTGCATCGGGCTGGAGGCGGTGGAGGATCTGGTGGGGGATCTGGGGCAGGCGCTGGCGCGGATGGCGCTTGGGCACGCTGAATGACAGGGACTGCTTGAACCCTCGCCAGTGAGTGCGCCTTGGTTACAATGCAACCGTTTTGGTTCCAAAATGGATGCAATCATGCCCACCACCTTGACGCTCAAGAACATCCCGGACGCTGTCTACGAGCGCCTGAAGGCTGCCGCCGAAAGCCACCGCCGGAGCTTGAACAGCGAAGCCATCGTGTGCCTGGAGGCGGCCTTGATGCCCGGCAAGATGCCACCGCTGGAGCGTCTGGCCCGTGCGCGCGAGCTGCGCGGTGCGCTGGCCGGTCAGCAGTTCGCCGCCGCCGACATCGAGGCGATGAAGCAGGCGGGCCGGCCATGATCGTCGTGGACTCGAACATCCTGGCCTACCTCTACCTGCCGGGCGAGTACACCGCCGTGGCCGAAGCCTTGCTGCAGCGCGACCCGGACTGGGCCGCTCCCGTCCTGTGGCGCAGTGAATTCAGGAACATCCTGGCCGGCTACATGCGGCGCAACATGATCACCCTGGAGCTGGCCCACACGCTGCAGCAGGAAGCGGAACACCTGCTGGCCGATGCCGAGTTTCAGATCGACTCCCTGGCGGTGCTGGAATTGGTGCGCAGCAGCGATTGCTCCGCCTACGACTGCGAGTTTGTCGCGCTGGCGATGCGGCTCGAAACCAGGTTGGTGACGATGGACAAGAAAATCTTGCGTGCATTTCCAGGGCGCGCCATCGCGTTGAGCACCGCCTGAGGCAACTCGCTGAGTCAGTCGCCGGTTTTGGCGGACTTTGCCGAGGGCAGGGGCGTCTCCCGCGCACGTCGCAACTGAGAAATCGTTTCGGCCACGCCACCACCGGGTGTAACGACGGCTTTGCTCCAGTCCACGCGGCGCGCAGCTTCCACGGCAGGCGTGGCGGCTTCCAGGGAAGCTGCGATTTGCGCCGGGGTAAAAGCTGGACAGCTAGTTTTTGGCTTCATGGCGATCGGCATGGCTGCAGGAGTTAAGTGATGTTCTGGGGATCTCGTCACCGCGTAGAAAACCCATGATCTGGTCGGCGCCAAGCTGCCGAAACTCCGGGTTCAGGCTGTCTCGGACACGTGCAGCAGCTTCGCGCAACTTGACTCGGCGGTCCTCTTTCGCGCCATTGCTCGCAATTGGGAGATTGCGTCGCCCGAATTCGTTGAAGAAGCTATTGTTTGGCAAAGAGTTTTCGAGGTAGAGGTAGAATAACTGGACGCCAGTGGATCTGCTAGAACGCAGAATACCAGGATGAATGAGAGACGAATACTACTCTTCGTCTTCTTCCTCGTCGGCGCTGGATTCCCCCTGCTGTTCCTCGACGTAAGATCGGCAACCCTCAATGAACGAATTAGAGTTGCCAGTGCAGTCGTCAGGATCATCGATGTCATTATCTTCGGCCCAACGGTAGCCGGCTTCGTGGCCAGAGCAGTCAATCGTGCAGACGTATCCTTTAAAAATCAACGGGGAGTACTGATTGGTTGGGGCAGCAGCAGGTATGGTCGTAGAGGTTGGAATCTCAATTTGTGGTGGTGGCACAGTCTGCGCGGTGACAGTTGGTTGATGCAGCACGGGCCTTTTCTCGCGTGGTGCGTCACAGCCAATACTGGCTAGAGTTGCGAAGATAGTTGCTGTAGAACCCCACTTTATTGCCATAAACGACCTCAAAGAATTTTTGTATAAATTTCGCAATCAAATAAATATTGTAGTTGAATAGTTTCATTAAACCGGCTTAAATGCACGATGCAATCCCGAGTGGTCAATTTTTTGGAGCAGTTGCTGACGCGCAGCCGGCAGAGTTGTCGCAGTAGCGCCGTAGTTGCTTGTCTGTCCACGGATGGAATCCCATAGCGCTCAGGATTTAAATCCTGAAAATCTCCGAAAAAATGCTGGTACGCACCGTATCTGCCGACTAGACACCTGCTCGACGAACTTTGCCGCTGTGGTCATCGCTACGGCGGCTAGATTGGTCACGCACAGTGCCATTGCGACATCAGATTTTTTATCTTGTATCGGCTTTGTTGCATAACTCGAATGAAAATTTATCATGAAATCAACGACTTACGAAGACTTCGAAGTGATTTTTCCGGAAATTGGCCTAAAAACTGCTCTAGAGTGATTGCAAGCTATTGATTTCAAAGACTTTATTTATGC
>NZ_JANPAB010000078.1:0-118120 GCF_031429695.1 Sphaerotilus sp. | reverse complement strand
GCATAAATAAAGTCTTTGAAATCAATAGCTTGCAATCACTCTAGAGCAGTTTTTAGGCCAATTTCCGGAAAAATCACTTCGAAGTCTTCGTAAGTCGTTGATTTCATGATAAATTTTCATTCGAGTTATGCAACAAAGCCGTGCTGCATATCAAGTTTATGTCCTCGCATTCGCAGTCTTGTATCCATCGGTCAATGCTGCGCTGCAGGCAATTCGTACCTGTGATCTCTAAATATGCTGTGCATCCGATTCGGCATGGCAAACAGTACTCTTACGATTAACAGGCACCGTTCCAAAATTTTCTCCAGAACATGGTGTCTCGTCGTACCAAGTCTTCATAACGCCCCATCTGGGCTTCGTTTTTGGCTCGCAAGGCCGCGACGGCTGGCGCAAGGGGGGCAAGCCAAGTAGATGCGGCCGTTGTGAAATCTTCGAGACGTAGGTCATCCGCGCTGCGTTCGAAAGCTACCCGATGCGCCGCGACCCAGAGGGCGATGATGATGCGGTGAATTCCGCCCGTGAGTTCGACAATGAGTTGGGCCAGTCGATCGTCTACTGCAATTGGCTTGGCAACAAATTGATATTTGCCGAGTTGTGGTAAGAATGCTTTTCGGAATGATGGGGCCATTGGCTCAGAAAATGGTTCGAACGCATGATAGCCTGCGGTATTGAGGCGCTCCAAGGTGCTGAGTCTTTTTGTCAGCGCCCCGATACCGTCTGGAGTCCCCGAGACCAATAGCGTAATTTGACCTGAGTTGGTCAAGTACAGAAGCCAGCGAAGTAATTGGTCCTCAACAATTGCTAGTTCCGGTGCCTCTGAGGATCCTTTGCGGCCTGTACGCTGTTTCAGCGTGCCTAGTTTGAATAGATTCTGAATCTCGTCTAGATGCAGCACGCCGAGGAAGTGGCCGGTCGCTACCTGCCGCCATTCGTTGAGTGCTGTCATGCCGTCAACGATCTTTTCCTTTGCGAGCCAGTGTTTGAATCTCTTTCCACTGGTTGCCTGGTCCCATGATTCCATAAGTGCTCTGGCAAGATCAGCGCTCTTGCCAGATGGTGGGACCTCGACGGACAGCCAGACGACCTGATAGGTTGGGCCGGCCATTTGCGGGAAGGACTCGTGCCAGATTGTTTGTTTCGGGAAATTCATCAGGCTTCGTTGGCATGCTTGAGTCTTGCCGACACCAGAAATACCTTCCACCGCAGCAGCGTAAGCTTGCGGTAGTACGAGGCCAGTGCTTCTGGATTCTCCGCTGATGTTTGCCCATGTGCTTGCCATTCTCGGGTCTCGCAGCTTGTAACTTTGGCGAACCATCAAATCAACGGACTGCAGCAGTTGTCGCTCGACGAGTGAAGGGATGTGCAGGTCCCGAACCCCCATCAGATAATGGAGTCTGATATGCGGTGGAATAGCTGCTACTGAATCCAGTGCAGGTGGTTGGTATAACAGGTGGCGGATTGCGTCTTCGGGAGCCGGAATGGGCCCAAGTCCAGAGACGAGAATGTTGCCTGCGTAGGGGTCGAGCAGGCTCTTGGTCATCATGGATGCTCGTCGTTGTCTGCAGTGCGGAGCAAGCCGCTCAGCAGTGCGAGGTGCTCGTCCATTGCTTCATCTCGAACCTCTTGTTTGACTGTGGACTCTGAATGACTGGGGTGAGCCTGTGCTACTTCGACCAAACGCGCCTCAGATATCAGCGGGGATTTTCCAGATGCCTGCGCGAGTGCCTTGGTCGTCTCCTGTTTGGCTGAGTCAATCAATCTTGATGTTCGCTCCTTGAATTCCACTGCTGCCATTTGACGAACGTGAGATTCTTCGGCGCGGTCCATGGTTTCTTTTGCCAAAACGTCAAGCCAGTCCTCGAATGTAAGCTCTGGCAACGCTCTCGACTCATCGCTCAGATGCAGGCGCAGCAATTCGCTTGCATTTTGACCGGGCGCCCAGATCGAACCCATCGATCCAGGGTAATACTGAATTGGTATATCCCATCCGCCGCAGTTTCTTGCCGTGGCTGTCCACTGTGAAAGATCAATCTCTTCAGACGTGTAATCGTTGCCTGCATGTCGTACGCAGTCCCTGCGAACTCGGGCAGTGCTCTGGGGAAGCAGTAGTTCAACCAAGTCGGACTGATGATTGAACTTGCGGTATCCAATGCCAGCCCGGTGTCCCCACGCCCAAAGCCCGGCTGGGCTCGGGAACACGCCTTCGCCGCGCATTACAGCATCCACGCGGTGGGAGCGATCTGCCACCAAGTTGTATTCACTGAAGACTTGGTAGAGATATTGCGTGTATTCCCGGACAGTCAAGACGCAGTCTTCTGGATTCACCTTCCGCAGTTCCAACTCTTTCCGTCGATAATCCATGGCGCCTGGGACAAAAAGGAACTGCGCATCTTTTCCGATGCGATGTAGCACCTCTACCAAGCCTTTGAGGTCGCCGCGATAGGGTGGGGCGTAGCTGGTAATATTCAGCAGTTGGATGGCGGTCTGAGTATGGCCGATGCTCAGATATTCTCCCCGGTCACACATCAGTGCGTGACATATCGATGGATTCGGTTTCAGAGTCAGTAATGGCGTATATCCCCAAAGTTCACTGATGAGTTGTGGGTCTGACGCGGCGTTGAATAGTGATACCTTGGCCGTGCTCCAGCTTGGCCCGGTCAAGCAAACATAAAAACCAACTACTGCGGTGGACCAGACATCGACAATTACATAAACGATCGGACGCCCAACGATCCAGGCGCGATTGACCGATGACCGGAGGTAGATATCCCCGACGGTGGAATCGATTGCCCAAGTATGTCCAGGCCCTGCCACACCTTGCCAGTTGCGAGCAATCAATCCTCGAAGAGAACTGCTGAAGTGGTGCTTGGTGGTCCGCTCAAGGATTCGTTCAATGCGGGTTTTTCCTTCGGTCAAGACGCGTTTGATTTGCGCGTTATTGGGGTATTTCCCCTGTTCTGGTTTTATCAAGGTGGGCCTGCCGTCCACATCCTTGAATTTAGAGCAGAAGGCGCTCATGACGATCCGGCCGCACCTCTTGGGCCATGCAGGCTTCGGTGTCGGGATGCAGTCGTCTGCAGCCCGAATTGCCGCGGCCCACTCGATCGTGACGCCTGGCTGATCGGGTTCCAGTGCGACGCCATATCGCAACGCGATGCGCTGTTTAATGGTCTTTCGGCCGGCCTTCTTTTTCGTTGGCTGGCCATGTGCTAGTGCTGGAACGCACGGTCGCCGGACGTTGGGTGCCCCGCATCGATGGAGTAACGGGAGCAAGCTCTTGGCGTGTAAGCCCCACCTGCAGAGGTTTGACCACTGCTTGTACAAAAATGCCCGTGACACGCCGTGCTGGTCAATGGCTCGTTTGGCTAAATCTCCGATACCTTGATGCTGCAGGATACTTTCACGCAAGCAGTCGAAGTTGAGAAATTCAGACATGAACTCTACGCGTTGGGTGTGCAGGCGCTTGGCGCTGTCGCTGTGGCTGGTAGCCGGCATGCGCTCCACCTCGATGGGCATGGCCGCATGCTCGGAAAATGCGCACTGCAGCGCGTTCGTATCGAGCCAATGCAGCTTGCCGATCAATGGCTGCGGAGGCTTCTTTCTCATGGTTCGCAGAGTATGGTCGTCCTTTCGCTTGCGCCCTCCTCGTGACATCAGCTCGTTCGGTGGATATTCTGGCGCAATGCATACTGCGATAACCTTACGAATACTTATCTCAACGAGGATTGCTCGGTATATGCCTGGTGGCAGAGAGGGGTCACTCGTTGGATGCTCGACTACCCGAAACGTCTGGTTGGGCATCAGGTCCATGCGGATCTCCGTGCTGCGATCGGGTTGAGGTCCCAGAAGCTCTTGTGGCTGAGCAGTCGCAGCGGGTAGTGGGGGCGCCAGCTTCGTCGAAGGTCAACAGGTAGACGCCCGCACCACACGGCCTGCCATAGCGCCCGCTGCGCGATCGAAATATCGATCGCTGCGCTGGAGCTGACCAGCTCCAGCAACGACGTCACGGAATCGGTCGGATGGTTGGTTGCGATCTGGGCGGCATGGTCAAGCAGCCATGCTTCAACAGGGTCTACGAGTGCCCAACATGCCGTGCGCCGAAGGAATAAACCTGCCGCTTGGTCATACAACGTCGGACTGATCAGGAGCCACTCCACGCCGCGCGCAATCCAATACTCCCGTTCGACGGTCAGCAGTTCGGTGGTCCGGCGCTTCTCTGCCCAATTTTTTGGCTTGAAGGCCAACGCAAGCATGGTGTGGGTACCCTTGTTGTCCTTGAAGACCAGCAGCAAATCTGTGCTCAACGTCCAGCGACTGGTCTGCCCACTGCCCCTGCAAAGCGGGTGCTTGATGCCCAACTGCTCAGCGATCTGCAAGGTTCCCGGAAAGTCTGGGGTGGGTTCTGCCGGTTTCGTGTATGCGGTCAATGGATGCCTCGCACTGTTGACGGACAGCGGATGCTGCTCCAGCGCATCAAAAAGATCCGGCAGCATCGTGGCGAAGAGTTGCTCATCCAACTCGCCGTCGGACAGGAAGTGCCTCAGCCTGCCCCGCCACGCCACCAGGTGACTTCTGCCCCCGCTGGCTGGATCCCCTCGTGAGACTTGATGCCATGGCGCGTAGTGCTCGTGCGTGCCCGTGCCGCGTTCTTGGTTCTGGAATCGGGCCAGAACTTGGGGCGTGAAACGCTTTGTCGTACGCATTGATGCGTCCTGTGTCCTTCAGTGGCGACGGAGGGCAGCGATCTGCGCATGGATGACTTGCGCTTGTGTTCATGTACTGACGGGGCGAGCGGACGTCGATCCCGGGGGCCACATGATGGCTCTTGGGGCAGCACTTTTGCTGGGCAGCAGCATCATGTCAATGCGTGTATCATGCTGACAACGGTTGTGAACGCTGTTCAAATAACGACAATTGATGATTAGTTGCAGCAATGCGATGTTGCAACTAAATCGAAGCGACACGCCAGGATCGGACACTTGGAAGCCTGAGCGATGCACCGCTTGGGGAAGTCCAAATCCCATTGGCGCGCCGTTTGGCGTGGGCGTGGATTTGGCAGCGATCGGCTCTGAGTCCGTGTCTGCGGTGGACTGAGAGCGGCAGAACCGGCGCAATGTGCGCAGGCAGATGACGCAGCACACCAGGGGTAGCCGTGCCACATGCGTCTCGACACTAAGGCCGAAGCGCACCCGCAATTTTCCGAAACCGCTGGCTACGCATGCGTGCGCTCGACCACCTGGCGATGACGCCCCAGCCGCTTCCGGATCTCGAAGCCGCGTCGGCGCCAATGCTGGCTGCACCCCCGCGCAGAGTCCTTGTCCATATGCAGCTTGTCAGGCCATCGATGTGGCCTTTCCGGCTTGCCCGCCACCGCCGACAGCGCATCAATCAGTTCCTCGGATACAACCGAGTCATCCCGCTGCCCCAGTCCAGCCGCGGCGGACGCTCTTCCCGCGCCAGACCCGTGCGCAGCACGAACACGATGCCGTGGAGCACCTGTTCATCGCCAATGCACGGGCGCCAGCCGTGGCGCTTGCCGGCTGGCAACGAAGATTCAAATGGCCATACTTGATTGGTGTCATCGCCGAAGCAGCGGCAGTCGCACCAATCGCTCGTGCAGTCGCAAGTGCATCAGCTCCATCAGCATCGCGCAGAGCAGGGTCGGCGCCGGCTTCCAGCAGAAGGGTGCAGATCGCTGCCCGGTCCCGCATCGCCGCGAGCATCAAGGGCGTCTTGCCAGTGGCATCGCGGGCATCAAGTTCATCCCCCCGCGAGATATGCACCCGAACTGAACTTTCGACCCCCGCCATCACTGCCAGCTTCAGCAGACGATTCAGAGGACGGACAGCAACGGCTGTTTCAGCGAAGCTCATGAAACGAAAGCTCGGGCTTCAGCGACAAGGATCGACTGCTGCACCAGTGCATACCCGCTGACGACAATCTCAAGCATCAAGCCGCGACGCCCGCCCATATGCGCCATCTTTGTGTAGGCCATATGGCTCTTCCCTGTGAACTGCGAAGAATCTACCTGATCTCAGGTCTTCGATTCGACGGGGCGGCTGTCGATGCTTGAACTCGTGAACAATTCCTCACTCCGGACTCATGCTGTCAAGCGCACTCACACGACCACCACGCACCCGGGATCGAACCCCCGGTTCTCTTCCCGCCCGTCCCAGCGCACATAGCCCCGGGGGTTGCACACCACCCGACAGGTTCCCCCGCCTGGCCGGGGCACCGGGTAGTCGAAACTGTCGTGCGTGTGCCCATGCACCCACAGGTCCACCCCGTCGAAGCAGGCGGCCGGCAGGTCATTCACGAAGGCCGGACTCAGTCCGCTGCGCTCGAAACACGCCGCCAGCGAGCCAGGATGCGGCGCATGGTGGGTAATCACCACCGTCCGCCCGGCCCAGGGCTCGGCAAGGGTGGCCAGCAGCCACTGCCGTGCCGCCCGGTGCCACTGCACGGTGTCCACCGGCCGCAGCCGCCGCACCCCCGACTCCGGCGCTGCGCGCTTGATCCGGATGACGCTGAAATCGTTCAGCCCGAGCCCCGCCTCGGCCGCCGCCAGCCGCGCATCCCCCCGCCACTGACCATCCGCACCGAGCACCGGCAGCTTGAAGTCCGTCCACAGTGTCGCCCCGAGCACCCGCACCGGCCCCTGCGCAGACTCCAGCACCACCACGTCCCGGTCCAGCACCTGCACGTTCGTGCCCTGCGCCTGGGCATGCATCGCCGCCAGCTCCTTGTCCCACATCTGCCCGTAGAACTCGTGGTTGCCCGGCACGTACAGCACCGGCTTGCCCGCGAAGGCCGGCTCCGCCGCCGCCCAGGCCACGCCCCGGCGGCCAGGCGCCTGGATGTCCCCGGCCAGCACCACCGCATCAAACTCTCCTGGTGGCACCCGCATCGGGTGGAACTCCAGGTGCAGGTCCGACAGGATCAGCAGCTTCATCGTGGTCTCCCTGGTTGTGTGGGTTCGCTGCGTGCGTGGTTCAGTGTCAGTGCGGCGCCCCGGTCGAGGTCACCTCGCGCACGATCTCCTGGCGCACCAGCCGCACGAGTTCGCGCACCGACCCCGCCGCCCGGCTGATCCCCGACACGTCGAGCGCGGGCATCACCGCGTGCGGCAGCCCCCAGTCGCCGGCGATGTCGCGCACCACCTGTTCGACGATCCCCGGGTAATGCCGCCGCTCGGGCGTCGGCACCAGCACCGGCCGCAGCCGCGACAGCAGCGCCGGGTCGATCGTGCCCAGTCGATTCGCCGTGGCGATGTACAGGAGCTTGCTCAGGTCACAGGGCACCTGCAGGTAGCTGTCGATCCAGCGCCGGCTCGACTCCGGCTCCAGCAGCCCGAGCAGCGCCGCCTGGACCGGGGCGGCGTTGCTCGCGCGGCCCTGGTGGCACTTGTCCAGCTCGTCGAGCAGCACCACCGCCTGCGCGCTGCACCGGTCCCGCAGCAGCCGCAGGATCGGCGAGGGCTCGCCGCTGGCCCAGCCCCGGCTGGTGCCGGTGAGCATCCGGCTGTCGGTGCTGCCGCCCACGCCCAGCGGCAGGAAGGGCAGGCCCACGACCTCGGCCAGGCGCCGGGCGAGCCGGGTCTTGCCGGTACCGGGCAGGCCGACCAGCAGCACCGGCGCCCAGGCCACGCTCACCGCGCCCAGCCGCCGCCGTGCCCGCAGCTCCCCGGCGACGGCCTCGATCGCCCGGGTGGCCCAGGGGAACTCGGCGTGCAACTGGGTGAGCCGCTCCTCCAGCTCGGCCACCTCCGGCAGCAGCGCAAGCGGCAGCGAGTAGCGCAGTCCCTCGTAGGCGGCCAGCATCAGGCGGTCCTCCCGGTTGCTCATCGCCGGGATCGGCTCGGCGATGAGCTGGCAGGTGGTGTGCGCCACCAGGACATCCAGGGGCTGCAGCGGGAAGCGTTCGGCCAGGGCCTCCTCGTGCGCGAACAGTGCGTCGGCCGCAGCGAACCGGGCCGCATCGGCGGCGGCGGTGATGGTGGCCTCGGTGAGCGAGGACGTGGGCTTCGAGGCCGTGGTCGTGCTCGTTGACCCGGACAGCGGCCCGGACAGCGGGGGCTGCACGGCCTGCCGGATGTCGGCGTGGCCGGCCGCCAGGTTCAGCGCATGGTGGCGGGCCACGAGACTGGCGTCCAGCAGGGCCTCCCGTGCCTCGCTGGTGTCCTCTGGCTCGGGGGTGTCCGGCAGCGCCGCATCGTCCACCCCGTAGAGCGGCGCCGGCCCCCCGGGGCGGGTGGGCAGCACGCTCGACAGCCGCTTCTCGACGGCCTTCCACAGGCCCAGCGCCCGGGCGCAGTCGTTGAGGGTCGTCTGGGGTGGACTGCCCGACGGGGTGGCCAGGGTCAGCAGCACGTGCAGCCGCAGCAGCCGGATCATCGCGGCGGCTTCCTCGGTGTCGTGCAACTGGCGCTCCAGCGGCTCGCGCCAGAACGGCTGCAGCGCAGGGGTCAGGTCCACGCTCAGCCACTCGGTCAGTGCCCGGCTGGTGCGGGCAGGGCCGCTCGGGGACCTGGTGTCCCAGTCGCCACCGCGCAGCCGGGGCCAGTCGAGGTCGCGATGGCGGGCGGCGCACTGGAGCTGGAACTCGGTCAGCCGCGGGCCCTGCAGGCCGGGCTCGGCGGCGGCGAGCACCTCCCGGGCCAGGTTGTCCACGGCCTGCGGTTCGGCGATCACGGCGGGCAGCCCGTCGAGGAAGTCGCCCAGGGCGTCCAGGCGGGTGATGCGGGGCACCTGCGCGTCGAGGGCCAGGCGCAGGGCCCGGGCCGCATCCAATGCAGTCCCCGTCAGGCCCGTGGCGCTGCCCAGCATCAACAGCACCGGGGAATACAGGGCGGAAAGTGCAGGCAGGCCGACAGCCTGCGGCATGTCATCGTCGGAATCAAAAGGCATGACCGTCTCGGCGAGACGCGGGCCAGCCGCGTCGGGGCAGGAGTGGGTTCGCCGTACCGACACCGATCCGGTGCGACTGTTCAGTCGCCGCGAGATCGAGGCAGAGCGGGAACCCGACTGGAGGAGAGACAGGGCGCTCGGGCCCTGTGGGTCGCCTAGGTGCGCGGGGTGCGCTGCAGGGCGATGCCCAGCGACAAGTCGCTCGGCCGGTCGGACGGTAACGACGGCCGAATTCGACGTACCTTGCCCAGACTCACCCCGGCCAGCACGATCGTCGTGGACCCGACGACGCTGACAGCGTTCAGGTGGCGGACTGGCTCGTCGTGGACTTGGTGGGGGAACAGGCAGTGCATGGTGTCCTCACAGGGGGATCAGGGTAGCGCGTGGCGCATGGCTGTCAAGAAGATGGAAGTGGATGCGGCTGGAATGGAAGGCCGGAGTGGAAGGCTGGTGAGATCTACCGGGCTCTGGACTTCGGGAGGTGCCTCAGCTCGGCATCGATCGCCGCGATGAACGACACCGTGTCCTGCGGATCCACCTGCACGCCGATGACGCGCCTGACCAGCTCCCGCTCGCAGAAGGCCTGCAGCGTCTGGAGCCAGGGCGACACCCGCTCGGGGTCGATCTGCAGGGATGGCCGGTGAGGCTGGCCAAGTTCCCCGATGCGCCCGAGCAGCAGATGCAGGCCAAGTAGCAACGGGCCGCTGACGGGATTGCCGCTGGAAGACTCTTCACCCGCAAGCAGGGATCGCTCGACAAGGAAGAGGTCACGGGTCAGCGACAGCAGCCACTCGTCGGGAAGTGTCTGGGGGAGTGCCTGGCGGAAGGTGCCGCGACAGACTTCGTCTCGCAGTCGCTGGAAGTCGGTCGAGGGGATCCGGGGAGTCGGCAGGAGGGGTTGGTTGCGAGGCATAGTTGTTTTGTGGTTCAAATATCCGATCTTGGGATATTTTGATGCAAAACTCAAGGTGCAGAGCCCTGCTTCAGGTGGCTCATGCAAAAAACGCTCTACACCCGTCAATACCAACTACTGCTGGAACTGCTCAAGGACTTCCGAAAACAAGCCGGTGTGACCCAGGCCCAGCTGGCGGAGCGGTTGCAAGTTCCTCAGAGTGAGGTGAGCAAATGCGAGTCTGGGTCACGGCGTTTGGACCTGATTGAGCTGAAGCTGTGGGTCGAAGCAATGGGCGGCAGTGCAGGAGCGTTCCTGCAGGTGTTCGACGAGCGCGTACAGGCGGACGTGGTGACAGGTGGTGGCGATGAAGCCAAGCAGTTGTTAAGGGCTCGTCCGCCTCGGTTAGTCAAGTAGGCGTTTCTGGCTCTCTGAAGGGGCATGCAGCTTTTCATCTACGCGAGCTGATGAGACGCTTCCCCGCTCAAGCGTGGCCGTCCCCTGGGATCGACCAGCTTCGATCCGGCGACGGCAGCGGCTGCTGTGTTCGGGCGCGTGGTGCGCCAGACCTGCACCGCGGCCGGGATCTCGCAGCAGGCGCTGGCTTACATGGCGGGTCTGGAGCGTTCGTACTTCGGGCGGATCGAGCGGGGGAAGAACCAGCCGACGCTGTACGTGATCCTCAAGGTGGCGCCGGCGCTGGGGTATGAGGCTGGTGCGCTGGTCACGCTGGTGGAGCGGGCCATGGCGGAGGAGTCGGCTTTGTGAGCGACCAGCCTTCCCCCCTTGAATGAGCCTGCAGGGTCCGAGACGATGGTGTCCACGTGAACTCGTCACGAACAGGCTAGCTACCGGGTGACCCGGTATCGATCGCAGCAAACCGGATGTTGCTGCGCTTTTACCGACCCTTCCTGCGCCCATCTGCAGAAGCCGAAGCCGAAACCGTAGAGATCATGGGCTGTCTGTTGCCGCTTACCGAGATCAAATGGTGGTGCGCTGGCGTGCCATGGTGATGGCGGTGTCTTCGATCATGTCTTCCTGGCCGCCGACCATCTTGCGGCGGCCGAGTTCGACCAGGATGTCGCGGGCGGGGATGCCGTACTTCTTCTCGGCGCGCTTGGCGAAGAGCAGGAAGCTCGAATAGACCCCCGCGTAGCCGAGCGTCAGCGAGTCGCGGTCGATGCGGATGATGTGGTCCATGATCGGCACGACGAGGTCTTCGGCCACGTCCTGGATCTTGAACACGTCCACGCCGGTCTCGATGCCCATGCGCTCGCAGACCGCGATGAACACCTCCATCGGCGTGTTGCCCGCGCCGGCGCCGAGACCCGCAGCGGCCGCGTCGATGCGGTTCGCGCCGGCCTCGACCGCGGCGATCGAGTTCGCCACGCCCATCGCCAGGTTGTGGTGGCCGTGGAAGCCGAGTTCGGTCTCGGGCTTCAGCGCCGCGCGCACTGCGCCGAGGCGCGCCTTCACGTCCTCGGGCAGCATGTAGCCGGCCGAGTCGGTGATGTAGAGGCAGTTGGCGCCGTAGCTCTCCATCAGCTTCGCCTGCGTGACCAGCTTCTCCGGGCTGGCCATGTGGGCCATCATCAGGAAGCCGACCGTGTCCATGCCGAGCTTGCGGGCGTAGGTGATGTGCTGCTCGGAGACATCGGCCTCGGTGCAGTGGGTGGCCACGCGGATAGTGTGCACGCCGAGGTCATGCGCCATCTGCAGGTGCTCGACGGTGCCGATGCCGGGCAGCAGCAGTGCGGAGACCTTGGCCTGCTTCATCAGCGGGATCACCGCGCCGAGGTACTCCTCGTCGGTGTGCGCCGGGAAGCCGTAGTTGACGCTGGAGCCGCCCAGGCCGTCGCCGTGGGTGACCTCGATCAGCGGCACGCCGGCCGCGTCCAGCCCGCAGGCGATCGAGCGCATCTGGTCGAGCGTCATCAGGTGGCGCTTGGGGTGCATCCCGTCGCGCAGCGTCATGTCGTGGACGGTGATCTTCTTGCCGTGCAGGCTCGACAGCGGGGCAGTGGTGGTCGTCGTGGTCATGGTGGTGTCTCCCTTCAGGCGGCCACGGCGGGCGCGGTGGGCCGCAGGACCAGTTCGCCCTTGAGGATCTTCTCGGCGAACATCTCGGCGGTGCGGGCGGCGGCGGCGGTCATGATGTCGAGGTTGCCGGCGTACTTGGGCAGGTAGTCGCCCAGGCCTTCGACTTCGAGGTAGACCGACACGCGCTTGCCGTCGAACACCGGCCCGTTGACCAGCCGGTAGCCGGGCACGTACTTCTGCACCTCGGCCAGCATGGCGTGGACCGAGGCGGTGATGGCGGCCTGGTCCGGTTCGTCCTCGGTCAGGCAGTGCACCGTGTCGCGCATGATCAGCGGCGGCTCGGCCGGGTTGATGACGATGATCGCCTTGCCCTTCTTTGCGCCGCCGACCTTCTCCACCGCGCCCGCGGTCGTGCGGGTGAACTCGTCGATGTTCTTGCGCGTGCCGGGGCCGACCGAGCGGCTCGACACGGTCGCGACGATCTCGCCATAGGCGACCGTCTGCACACGGCTGACCGCGGCGACCATCGGGATCGTCGCCTGCCCGCCGCAGGTGACCATGTTGACGTTCATCTCGCCGGAGCCGACGTGCGCCTTCAGGTTCACCGGCGGCACGCAGAACGGCCCGATCGCCGCCGGCGTCAGGTCGATCATCAGCGCGCCTTGCTCGTTCACCTTGCGCGAGTTCTCGGCGTGGACGTAGGCGCTGGTGGCGTCGAACACGATCTGCACGCCGTCCGCCTTCATGTGGGGCACCAGGCCGTCCACGCCGTCCGAGGTGGTCTTGATGCCCATCTCGCGGGCACGTTTCAGGCCGTCGGATTCGGGGTCGATGCCCACCATCCAGACGGGTTCGAGCACGGCGGAGCGTTGCAGCTTGGCGAGCAGGTCGGTGCCGATGTTGCCGGGCCCGATCAGGGCGCACTTGATTTTTTTGCTCATGTTGATGGTTTCCATTGCTTGTTACTTGCCAAAGCGGACCGAGCAACTGCCGATGCCACCGATGGTCACGCGCAGTTGGTCGCCGGGCACGACGGGCACCATCGCGCCCAGGGCGCCGGAGAGCACCACCTCGCTGGCCTTCAGCGGCATGCCCAGCCGGCCCAGCGTGTTGGCCAGCCAGACCATCGCGTTCACGGGTGAACCCATGGTGGCGGCGCCTGCACCGGTTACCACCACCTCGCCGTTCTTCTCTAGCACCATGCCGCAGTGGCGCAGGTCCAACGTCCGCACGTCCACCAGGCGGTCGCCCAGCACGAAGGCGCCGCAGGAGGCGTTGTCGGCCACGGTGTCCTGGATCTTGATCTTCCAGTCGCGTACCCGCGAGTCCACGATCTCGAAGCAGACCATCACGCCGTCAGTGGCACGAAGCACGTCGGCTGCGGTGATGCCAGGGCCTTGCAGGTCGCGCCCTAGCACGAAGGCAATCTCGCCTTCGGCCTTAGGCTGGATCAGCGTGCCGGCGGGAATGACCGAACCGTCGCCATAGACCATGCCATCCAGCAACTGGCCGAAGTCGGGCTGGTACACGCCCAGCATGTTCATCACCGCCTGGCTGGTGACACCAATCTTCTTGCCAATCACCTTCTCGCCGGCTTGCAGGCGGCGTTCGATCATGCGCAACTGGATGCGGTAACTGTCTTCGATGGTGATCTCGGGATGGCGTTCGGTCAGCGGGGCGACGACCTGCCGCGCGTTCAAGGCGTCGTATAGCTCATCGCCCAGGTGTTCGATGAGGGAGGTGTCCAGGGGCATGCGGTTCTCCGGTGAGGTTCAGTGAGGCGGGGTGTGGGGCGCCTGCGTGAGGTTGCCGTCGGCCAGCCTGGGCACGAGCAGCAGCCGAGCCAGCGCGGGAATCAGCACCATCGCCCCCACCATGTTGAGCAGGAACATGAAGGCCAGCAGCAGCCCCATGTCAGCTTGAAATTTGATGGGCGACACCACCCAGGTCAGCACCGCCACGGCGAGCGTGAAGCCGGTCAGCATCACCACCTTGCCGGTGAACAGCAACGCGCGGTAGTAGGCCAGCGAGAGGCTGGTGCCTTGGCGTAGATGTACCAGCGTGACGCTCAGGATGTAGAGCGCGTAGTCCACCCCGATGCCCACCCCCAGCGCGATCACTGGCAGCGTGGCCACCTTCACGCCGATACCCAGCGCCACCATCAGCGCCTCGGCCAGGAAGGAGGTGAGCACCAGTGGCAGCACGGCCACCAGCACCGCGCGCCAACTGCGGAAGGTGATGAACGACAGCACCACCACCGCCGCGTAGACCAGCCACAGCATCATCCGCCAAGCTTGATGCACCACGATGTTGGTGGCCGCCTCGATGCCGGCACTGCCCGCCGCCAGCAGGAATTTCACCTCAGCCGTGTCATTGGCTTGCGCAAAGCTCTGCACATGGTCCACCACACGTTGCAGGGTCTCGGCGCGGTGGTCCTTCAGGTAGACATAGAGCGTGAGCAGGCTGCAAGCCTCGTTGTAGAGCACGCGCGGCGCACCCGCAGTCACGGTGTTGACCATGTCTTGGTTTGGCACCACTTCATACCACTTGGGGTTGCCTTCGTTCAGGCCCGTGAGCACGCGGCGATTCAGCAGAGCCAGCGTGTTGGTGGCCTCCACGCCGGGCAACTGGCGCAGTTGCCACTCCAGCGCATCCAGCTTGAGCACGGTGTCCAGCCTCGCGCACTGCGCCTCGGGCGTGGTGACCATCACGGCCAGCACGTCGCTGCTGGCACCGTAGGCCTGGTTCATGAAGGCCACATCGCGGTTGTAGCGGCTGTCCGGTCGCAGCTCCGGCGCACCAGGGTCCAGATCGCCGATGGCCAGATGCGTGCTGACCACGTACCCTGCAGCCAACAGCAGCCCTGCCGCAGCCACCGTGGTGGTGGCCCAGCGGCGCTCGGTGAAGCGGTCCAGCAGTGCCCACATCGGGTGCTTGGCGGCACCGCTGGCTTCTGCTTCTTCCGATTGAAGGCTGCGTCTGGCGGCACTGGCGCTCACGCCGATGAAGCTGAGCAGGATGGGCAACAGGATCAGGTTGGTGACGATCAGCGCGGCCACGCCGATGGACGCGGCGATGGCCAGTTCTCGGATCACCTGGATGTCGATCACCAGCAGCACGGCAAAGCCAACAGCGTCCGCCACCAGTGCCGTCAGACCGGCCAGGAACAGGCGTCGGAAGGTCATGCGTGCGGCCACCAGCTTGTGCGCTCCGCGGCCCACGTCCTGCATGATGCCGTTCATCTTCTGAGCGCCGTGGCTCATGCCGATGGCAAAGACCAGGAAGGGCACCAGCATCGAGTACGGGTCCAGCGCATACCCCAGCGTGGGCAGCAGGCCCAGTTGCCAGACCACGGCGATCAGCGAGGCGGCCACCACCAGCGTGGTCGAACGTACACAGCGGGTGTACCAATAGACCATGCCAGCGGCGATCAGCACGGCCAGCGCGAAGAAGCCCAGCACCACACGGATGCCTGCGATCAAGTCGCCCACCAGCTTGGCGAAACCGGTAATGTGGATGGTCACGCCTTCGCGTTCATAGCTGGCACGCAATGTTTCCAGCGACTGCGACAGCGCGGCGTAGTTCAGCGGCTTGCCGGTGGCATCGTGCGCTTGCAGCGGCACGAACAGGGTACTGGACTTGGCATCCAGTGCCACCAACTGGCCGATTTCACCCGATCGTGCGATGTTGCCCTGCAACTGGGCGAGACTGCGAGGGCTGCCGTCATAGCCGTCGGGGATCACCGGACCGCCTTCCAGACCGTCTTCGGTCACGCCCACCCAGCGGGTGGCGGGCGTCCACAGGCTCCTCATGCCTTGGCGATTCACACCGTGCAGCAGGAAGACCTCGTCGTTGAGCTTGCGCAATGTCTCCATGTACTGCGCGTCATAGATCGAACCGCGTGGATTGGCCACGGCGATGCGTACCGTATTGCCCAGACCTTGCAACTCGCCCTGGTGGGCCAGGAAATTGACGATGTAGGGATGCGAGCCTGGAATGGTTTTTTCGAAGCTGGCGTTGAGTTCCAGCCGCGTGGCCTGCCAACCCAGAACAGCAGTCAGCAGTGCGCATAGCGCCACCACCCACCAGCGTCGGTTGAACAAGGTCCGTTCGAGCCATGAGCCCGAGCGCGTGTCGAACTCGGCCAGGCTCATGACGCCCATCGGACTGGATGTGGTCGGGATGCTCATGGGGCAGCTTTTTGCAGCGGCACGGCCAGCGCGCCTTGAGCGGTGAGCACCAGAACCTGGTCTGGACCCAGGGGCCATGCACCCTGCGTAGGAGGCAGAGCGGGCATGGGCAGCGGTGTCAGCGTCGTTTGACCGGGTTTCAACAGGAACAATTGACCGGCCTGATTGGCCAGTAGTACGTTGCCACCGGGTGCCACCACGGCAGAGACAAAGGACACGGGCGGTGCACCGTCCAATGCGGTCCATTGCTGGCCGCCGTTGTGGCTGAGGTAGGCATGGCCGCGCAGGCCAGCCACCACCAGGGTCTGTGCGTCAAGCAGTGCCAGGGCAAACCAACTGCCCACATAAGGGCTGGTCAGGCGCTGGAAGCTGCGCCCGGCGTCATCGGAGCGGAATAGCATGCCTTGCTCGCCAGCGATGTAGCGCTGCTGCCCCTGGCCGGCGATGGCGTAGAGGTGCAGAGCCTTGGGGTTGTCCAGTCGCTCGCTGATGGGCGCCCAGTGCGCACCACCATCCACGGTCTGGAAGCACAGGTTGTAGGCACCCACCACGCAGCCTTCGTGGGCACTGCTGAAGTACAGGTCTAGGAAGGGTTTATCCGGCCCATCGGCGACGAGGCGCTGGGCTTCGGCCTGGGCACGCGGGTTGACGCTGCTGGCCGCTTGAGTTTGCGTGAGCTGGGCTGCCATGCGGCCGTCGAGCTGGCGTAACCAGTGCTCGCCGCCATCTTGGGTGGACAGCACCACGCCACCGTGGCCAACGGCCCAGCCGCGCTGAGTATCGATAAAACGCACGGCGGTGAGCGTGGTGCTCACCGGCACCTGGGCCGCCTGGGTCCAGCGCCGGGCGGTGGCGTCGGCGGTCACGACCAAGCCGCGCTCCCCCACCGCCACCCATCGTTCGCCAGCACGGGCGGCGGCCAGTAGCACGGCGTCCTGTGGCTTTGCGACGCGCTCGGCCGGTCGGGCGAGTGCTTCCGGCACACCGCTGGGAACGGCGTGTGCCGTGAACGGCGCGGCCAGCAGGCCGCCAGCCAGTGTCGCCACGCAGTGGCGCCTCGACAGGTCCAGGGCGGGTGCCACGCTTACCTCACGCCTTCGCCAGCCATGCCATCCGGCGTGAACACCGACTCGGGGTGCTTGGTGACAATCTTGTAGTGCTCTTTCTTGTCGTTGTAGAGCACGTTCACGAACGCGGTGCCGGCCAGGAAGTCGTACACGCCCCAGGTGGTCTGGGCCGTGGCAGGCAGGTCGGGCATGGCCATGGGTAGCGTGAAGGGCATGCGGGCGAGCTGGCCCTTGGCGTCCCACCGGTCTGCCAGCACGGCGATCCAACTGTCCTCGTCCACGTAGTAGCGGCTCTTGGGTGAGGTGTGGCGTTGGCCCGCCTTCAGGTTCGCCTCCACCACCCACACGCGGTGCAGCTCCCAGCGCACATGGTCGGGGTTCAGGTGGCGGGTACCCAGCACGTCGCTGTCTTTGGTGGGTTGCAGCGTGCGGTTGGTGTTGTAGGGGATGTAGATCTCCTGCTTGCCCACCAGCTTCCAGTCGAAGCGGTCCATGCGGCCGGTGTAGCCATCCACCTCATCAAAGCTGACGATGCCGGCCGAAAATGGCCCCGGCGTGTCGCAGCACGAAGCGGGCAGCTTGCGCACCCGGCGCTGGCCAGTCAGGTAAACCCAGGTGGCGGTCTTTTCTTCGTCCAGATTCAGGCGGCCAACAATGGCCTCACCAGCACGGATGGGCGGACCCGAGTTGGTGGAGCGAACCAACCAGTACTCGCCGCCGAATTTATCAAGCGAGCCGGTTTTGGCGTAGTAGGGCATCCAATGCTCGTTGGAGGCGTCCGAGATGTTGACCCACTTGCCATCTGACGTGAGCTGGTAACCCTTGAAGTCCATGTGCCAAGCCTCGCCGCGCCAGCGCAGCAGGTGGTTCCACATCACTTCCGGGCCGCTCTTGGGGATCGGAAATGGCACGCCGCCAAACACACTTTCTGGCTTGGGTCCGGCAGCACCATCGACCAGCTTGGCGCGCGTCGCGTTCTGGAAGGTGTTGTCATAGACCCATTGCGGTGCAGCGGCGGTGCGGTGGGTTTTGTAAACGTCGACGCGGAAACTCTCCGGGTTGCGCTTGAGCAGTTCCTTCGTGCCTTCGGTCAGGTGGGCCGCGTGCTCAGCCATGTTCTTGGCAGTGATGCTCAGCAGCGGCTTTTCACCCGCAAACGGGTCAGGTCGGCGGCCACCATTGGTGAATCCGGGCGTGGGTGTCGTCAGCCCGCCAGTCCAAGCGGGAATGCTCCCGTCCTTGTTGCCGGCCTTTTCTCCGCCCAGCGGCGTGAGTTCGGTCTTGAGCTTGGCTGCCTCGTCGGCGCTGACGCCAGCGTTGGCGCCCGCACAGACCATCAGCATGGCGACGCTGATGATGTGGAGAGCAGCGGCGATGTGTCGTGTGGTCATGGGTGTCTCCGATCAGAAAGTGCGCCGAACCGAGAGGGCGACGTAGTCGCGGTCCTTCAGCGTCTGCTTGTAGGTGTAGGCGTTGTTGGCGCCGGACTGGAAGGTGCCGACCGTTCCGAAGTAGTGCGTCAGGCTCAGGCTGAAGCGCCATGCGTCCAGGTAGGTGCCGTTGAGCCCGAGGCTGATGTCACCTCCGCCATCGGACGGCATGGCCAGCGGGCCCAGGGCCATCGACCGCGAGCCGTGAGGCGCCCAACCGAGGCCGACAGGCACGCCCACGTCCAGTCCTGGCAGCACTTGACGGTAGGTAGGCTCCAGCTGCAGGCGCAGGGCTACAGCGTCGCGCGTGGCGTTCGGGTCCACGGCTGCGGCGTTTTCAGTGACATGCAACACCCGGTTCCAGGCGATCTCGCCCAGCAGGCTGGCTTCGTTCCAGAGCAGGTTGCCGGGCAGCGTTGCGAGCGTGGAAAGGTTGACGTGTGCGGTGTTGCCTATGGCGTACCCCAGCGCAGGGCCACCCAGCGCGCTGGCATTCGCACCCTGGGTGCTGGCCAAGTCCTGGCGGTGGCGTATCGACGCTTCGACGGCCAGGTTGTAGTCACCTATCGTCCGACTGGCACTCGCACCGAAAGCAGTGATGCCGGATTGGTAGGTGTGGGTGAAACCCAGTGGTGCCACCACTGGCGTGGGAGGGGGCACGATAAAGCCCACCACTGGCACGACCTGCGGTGTCTTGTTGTGGAATCGGATCGCGTAGAAACCAAAGTCCGTGTCGGCCGCACGGACCTTGAACTGCAGGCCACCTTGGCCGCTGTTCTTGGGTTGACTGTCGGTCTGGCGCAGTGCTGGTGACAGTGGCGATGGCAGCAGCAGTGATTCGGCACCATCCACTGCCACGTCCACATTGGAAAAGTAGCTGCCCACGGCGGGGGCCACGCTCTTGGCCCAACGGAACTGGTAGTAGGCGCTGACCGATACGTCGGGAGAAATTTGCAAGTGCCCTGACACCTGCGGCACTGGGCGGATGGCCTCTTTGAACTGCGTGTTGGGCACCGAAAGCAGCTTCACGATGTCCACCGGCATCTGGCCGCCAGCGATGGCATTGGCGCCAAAGAACAGGCTTTCGCCCCACAGCAGGCCGTGTCGGCCCAGGCGGCCCGACAAGGTGCTGTCGCCCAGCTCGGTCTTGCCGAACACGAAGGCGTCGAGCAGCTCTGCCTTGTTCCCATGCACCGCGCGAGTCTCCTTGGTGAACTGGTTGGCGGCCACACTCCCCTGATTCGGGAAAGCGCCACCTGCGAAGCCTGGGTTGTCGTTGCTGCGGTGATAGGCGTCGTCATAGAACGCTGCCGCTGATAGGCGCAACCCCAAGTTGCGCTGATAGGTCACGTCGAATTCCGACAACCAATCCAGCCGGTTCGAGATCACCCCCTTGCCGAAATTGCGGTCACCGTCATCGTGGTTCGGGCTGGATAGCAGCGTGGCGTCTGCCGATTTCAGGCGAGCCGCGCCGCTCCACTTGAAGGTGTTGTCCAGTCGAGCACGCAGGTCAGGATTGTCCAGATCGAGTTCGAAGGCATGGGCAGAGCTGGCCAGGCAGGCCAGCGTGGCTAACGCTACAGGCAGTCGCCTTGTACGGACAGGAACACAGGGTCGGATAGGGTGTTTTTTCACAAGCGTCTCCAGTGATCTATTTGGCTTCTTGAGGACGAACGCAAGCCGGCACCTCGTGCCTTGCGGGAGGAGAAAAGAGATCGGCGGGGTGGCCGCGAGGGGATCCTGGCGCTCGCACGCCAGGGTCTTGCTCTAGCCCGGCAAGCCCAGGCCGGCGCCTTCGGCAGCGGCCACGAAACGGTCTGGCCGCAGGGCCACTACCCTGGTGTGGTGGGCACGCAGCCAATCCAGCAGCGTGCCGCTCAGGTCGATGATGTCGTTGGGGCTGCTGCCCGGTGCGTTGGCTGGTAGCACCGTCGCATAGCGAGCGCCTAGCCCATCCCAGCCGGCTTTTTCTTGCGGGCTGAGCAGGCTGGCAGGATCCACACCATCGCCCAACAACGTGAAGCCGTCGCCCAGCAACTCGTCAAGCAGGCACCGCTTGCCCTGCGCATTGGCCACGCGAGGCTGCGGCACCATGCGGCCGACGGCGCAACCGTCGCGCAATGTGCCCTGCATCCACCCCGCCACCAGTGTGGGTGCCCAAAACAACGGCGGAAGGGACGGGGGCTGATCCGGCGGCGGAACCATCGCCGCCATCTCTTCTTCGCTCAGCTGCTGCTTGATGATGCGGCCCAGTTGCACAGCCACGCCGGTATAGAAGGCCACGTTGGGAGCCCGCTCGGCCTCGTAGCTGTCGAGCAGGCTGTCGGGCAGCCGGCCGGCCAATACCTCGCGCAGTTTCCAGCTGATGTTGAACGCATCTCGCACACCCGATTGCATGCCAGAACCGGCCCAAGGCGGCATCAGGTGGCCGGCATCGCCCAGCAGGAACACACGGCCCACGCGCCAGCGCTCGGCGGTACGCACATGGTGCTTGTAGAAGGCGTGTTGGTGGATGTCGACATCGTCTTTGGTCACGCCCAGAGAGTTCAGCAGTGGCCAGAGCTGGTCGTGGGTGGCGAAATCGGCCTCGGTCTCGTGCGGCTCCATCGGGATTTCCCAACGGTGGTTGCCCAGTGCCAGCGCGATGTCCACCACTGGACGCTTCTTGTCCGACCAGAAGGTCAGGATGTGGCGGTCAGGCCACCAACGCTTGACGTGGGCGTCGATCACCAGCCACCGCGTGTCCACCGTCTCTCCTAGTAGCTTCACGCCCAGGCGCTCGCGTGTAGTGCTGGAGCCGCCATCGCACGCCAGCGCATAGCGCGCCCGAGTGGTGCTGATGGAGCCCGAAGCCAGGTTGCGCGACGTAATGGTGACGCCGTCGGCGTCCTGCTCGACGCCGGTCACTTCCACGCCATAACGCACGTCCACACGGTCGGCATGGCGCAACGCACCTTGGCGCATGGTTTCTTCCATCACCGGTTGGTAGATGGAGTAGCTTTGTGGGTGCAGTCCCAGATGCGACGGCGGAAAATCCATGCGCATCAACTCGTGGCCTTCGTAGGTGATCCAGCGCAACGCAGCGGTGGCGTCCATGTCGCGGGCCAGAGCCTGGTCGAGGCCCACCGACTGGAAACAGCGCATGGTCCAGTCGTTGACCGTGACGGCGCGGGCGCGGGGATAGATGGCGCTGTCGCGCTCGAAGGCCACGGCGTTGACGCCGTACTGGCCCAGGCACAAGGCGGCGCTGACGCCGCTGGGGCCGTAGCCGATGATCGCGACGTCGGTGTCGAATGGCTTGCTCATGATCAGAGCACCTCCGCCGTTGTGGACTGCAAGAGATGCGGTGCCTGCGCCACAGCCGGGCGGTGGCCCCAATCGCTCATGTGGTCATAGCGCATGGTTTGCCATGAGGCGTCATCCACCTTCACGCCACCCCAGCCGAACTCCACCAGAAATCCTGATGGGGTCTGGCCGTAGAACGAGATCATGTGGTCATTGGGGTGCTGGCCAATGTCCATGACCACCGCCTGGCCCATGGTCAGGCAGCGGTCGCGGGCGCGGCCCACGTCCGCTACGTCCGCCACCTCCACCATGAAGTGGTGGACGCTCTTTTTGGGCCCTGGCACTGGCGCACGCGGTGCCACTGCGAAAGAGTGATGGCGCTCGTTGGTGTGGAAGAAGGCCACTTCGATGTTGATGCCCGGCGCCACGGCCAAGTCGATGTGGTCGCTCAGTCGCAGGCCCAGCACCTGCTGCGCAAAGCCCAGCACGCCGGGGTAGTTGTTGGCTTCGTAGACGATGTGACCCAGGCCGCCAGAGCCGGTGACAAACCCAGCCGGCACCTTGTTGGACTTGAACGGTGTTGCGGCAGCGGCCATGCCGCAATAGACCTCGTGGCGGTTACCTTCCGGGTCCTTGAAATGCAGCATCTGCTGCACTGCCCGCAGCGCGAGTTCGTCGGCACTGCCACGGGTCCAGCCCACGCCCAGACTGTCCAGATGGCGGCCAAAGGCGTCCACCGCTGCTGCGTCGGCCACTTGCCAGCCGGCGTAGGCGCAATCGTCCGCAGGACCCTGGCTGAGGATGATGCGGTGGTGCTGCTCGTCCATGCGCAGCCAACGGGTGTTGGCGGTGGCGCCGGGCTGCACGCCCAGGCCCAACACGTCAGCGGCAAATTGATCCCAGCGGGACAGGTCGGACACCTCGAAGCCGAGGTAGCCCAGTTCGGTGATCGGTTGGCTCATGTTGTCTCCATCTCTGTTCAGTGGTGGGGTCAGGCGCGGCGCAGAAAGCCCAGCACCAGTTCGTAGAATTTGTCGGCGTGTTCCCACTGCGCCCAGTGACCGCATCGGCTCAGCAGGACGAAGTCAGCGTTGGGCATGCGGCGAAATCCCTGCATTCCTTCCACCGGATTCACCTTGTCTTGCAGACCCCAGACGAACAGCGTGGGGTGGTGCAGATCGGCCAAGCGCGGGTCCTGGCTGATGAACATCGCTGGGGACGGTGGCGTGCCGGGTGGCGGCGGCAGCAGCGGCGGGTTGGCGATGATCTCGGCCACGTTGCTGGCGTTGAAACGTTCCTCCAGCAGGGCTGGGGTGATGACACTGGTGTCGTAGACCAGGTTCTGGATGAACGCCTCCAGCTTGGCCAGCGTCGGGCCTTCACCGAGGTAATAGGTGAGGAGTTGCACGATGCCTTCGGTGGGACCTGTGGCGCCCGGCACCACACCGCCGCCCGGCCCCATCAGAACCAGCTTGTCCACACGCAGCGGCTGCTCCATCGCGGCGCACAGGGCCGCCGAGCCACCAAAGGAGTTGCCGATCAGGTGCGCGTGGGCAATGCCCATCGCGTCCATGAAGGCCAAAACAGCACGGCCACCGTTCTGAAACGGGCCTTCTGCACCCCAGGCGTTGAGGTTCTTGGAACTCTGGCCCCAGCCCGGAAAGTCGATCACCCAGCAGCGAAAGTGCTGGGCCAACGCGGCAACGTTCTTGCTGTAGTTCGAGGCGCCGTTAGCGCCAGGCCCACCGCCGTGCAGCATCACCACATCGGGCCCGCTGCCTTGCACCGTGTAGTGGATGTGCCAGGGGCTGCCATCGGTCAGCGTGCCTTTGGCGGTAGAAGTTTCCAGCATTGCGTCTCCTTTCAACCTCGTCGGGCGATGGGGTGCGCGCGATTTGCGACACCCAGCCCTGGTTGCTTGGAAACAATGCTATTTGTTGACTGACAACAGTGTCAATGACAACAATGTCATTGTAGGGAAAGTCCTAGCCAGGCTCGACAACCGGTCTCATCGAGCGAGGCGTTTCCATCAGTTCCGGCAAGGTGACTTTCAGGGCCTCGTCGATCAGCGAATTTGAGACGCCGAGCCCAGCCAGAATGGCGCGAACCACTGCCAGCGCTCGCGCATCGCCCCCTTCCCGAGCCTGCGGCGACTGGAGTGCGAAGACCATCACACCCGTGGCGACGGCATGGGCGAATTCCACATCCGGCACCGCAATCAACCCGGCTTGCAGGGCCTCTTCCAGATCAGCGCGCATGTGCTCTGACGCCAGCGTTCCCACGCTGGACACGGACGACAAGAAGGCACCAAACAGTGGATCGGTGGTGGCCTTGCGGTAGTAGATACGCGCAGCCGTTGCCAATCGCATCACAGGATTGGTCATGTCCTGCACCACGGGGACGACGCTCTCGATCAGTTCATCCGACAGCGTCTCCAGGGTGGCCTGCAGTAGCTCGCGTGTGGTTTGAAAGTAGTTGTAGAAGGTGCCCCGCGCAATGCCGGCTGCCTTCATGAAATCGTCAACCACTGGCACGTCAGGACCGTGCTCGGCGAATACAGCGATGGCGCACTCGATGATGCGTGCTCTGGTTTGTGCGCGCTGCAGTTGTCCAATGGCGGTGCGGTGGTGAGGGGCGCGCGCAGGCGCCGTAGTGGCTTTGGCATTCATCGTCGACAGGAGCGGCCGTTGCGGGCACGGTATCAATTACGCAGAAAAGTCGCGCAGATTCCCATCATCGCAGGTCGGCCCTTGACATCAAACCACTACGGGCTGCGTCTCCTGCTCGCGCAATAGCTTGAGAATTCGGCGCGCCCGAACACCGGCCGCGTCTCCGGGCAACAGCACAGGCGAGAGCGAAAACAGATCGTGCGTCCCCATGTTCTCTGCAACCCACTGGATCATCGGCTCGTCTTCGGTCGTGAAGGCCAGCTCGATCTGCTGCTGCATCCCCAGCGAAACCTCCTGGACCTCAGTCAGGAAATTGCGCGCGGCGATCCAGGTATAGCGGGTGTGGTGCATGTCGATGGGGGTCAGCATGTGCACCATGTGGATGAACAGACCCTCCTCGGTCGGGCGGCCACACTCCGTCACCCCCACATCCAGTTGCAGGCTCCCCGGTGGATCCCAGCGCATGTGGGCGTGACCATCGCACACGGGATTCTCGGATTGGCGAAATGGCTTGAACTGCGGCGCTGGTGGTGAGTCGGGGAAATAGTGGTACGCCCATACCGCGTCACCTTCCTGCTTCATCTCGACACGCAGGGTCTTGATCGACTCGGGATCGGCCAGCGTAGTGGGGTGCAAAAATGGCGCGTGGCTCAGGTCCAGCAAGTTGTCCAGCACCAGTTCGTAGTGGGCATCGAGGATGTAGTCACCGCTCACAAGCGCCATGGTGCCGTGCCCAAAGAACTCGCTCAGGTCAAGCAGCTTGCTCTTGTCGGCATGGGATGTCTCCCCGGCCCAGATCCAGACCAATCCGTCGCGCTCTTCCAGCGCAAAGTGTCTGACCTTGGCAGCCTGCGGGATCCGGTGATCCCCATGCGGATTGATCGCACAGACCCCGTCCGGGTTGAACTGCAAACCGTGGTACGGGCACTCGATGCAATCGCCCTTGACCTTTCCCTGGTGCAACGGAGCAAAACGATGCGGACATCGGTCCGACAGAGCGACCGGCACACCGGACTCGGTGCGGTACAAGGCGATGTTCTCGCCAAGTACCACGCGTTTGACAGGAGTCGTGGTCACCGACTCGGACAGGGCCGCGACGTACCACGCATTTTTGAGAAAGCTCATACTGTGTCCTCGGTTTTTGCGCCACAGGCATCGCCCAGGCGAATCGAACCGATCCATTCTCGAAGTAACCCAACAGGCCGGCATCGTTCAGATGAACCAAGTGCTTTCATCGTCACCCAGTCCTGATTTGGTGGAGTACAGCACCGTACTGTTGCGGCTGTACGAGGCTGCTCGATACAACACGGTGCACGCGTTTCAACGCGAGGCCATGATTTTGATCAGCGAGATGCTGCCCTTCGATCGTGGCTGGTGGGGGCGATCCACGGTGCATGGTCAGGTGCATCGGGTTCATTGCTCTTACCTGCACGATCTGCCGGAAGATGTGCCACAGCGATTGAATCTCAGCGACCCCGACAACCTGGTGGCAGTGCGCACGACCCAGTCGCCTGACCGAGCCCTGTATTTCGGCCCGCAGGACTGGGACCAACAGCCCAGCACTGCAGCCCTGGCAGCGCACATGGGTATTGAGCAGGCACTGTGCATTGCCCGTTTTGACGGACCTGCCGGGCATGTGAGCTTCATTTCCATTGCCCGCCGCACCAGCACTCCTGCCTTCACAACCCGTGAGAGCCAACTGCTGGAGTTGCTGATGCCGCATTTGTCCGCCGCGCTGGATCTGTGCTGCGTCGCGCAGATGGCGAGTCTGCGTCACGGCGGACGCCAAGCCATGCTGACGACCGACGCTTCAGGCTGGGTGCATGTGGCCGAGTCCGGTGTCGGCGAGTTGCTTCGCAGCGAGTGGTCAGGCTGGTCGGGCCCTCAGTTGCCTGCTCCATTGGTGGAACAGATCGCCGCCAATCGCACCATCTTCCTGGGGCGCCATTTGCACGCGCAGACCCTGTGGTCAGGAGAGCATGTTCTGGTGACCTTGCGGCCACGCGAATCGCGCGATTTGCTGACGCGGCAGGAATGTGCCGTGGCAGAAGCCTTCTCGTCGGGCCGATCGTACAAGGAGGTGGCGCGCGAACTCATGATGGCGCCAGCCACGGTGCGGCATCATTTGCGCGCCGTATACCTCAAACTCGGCGTCACCGACAAGGCCATGCTGGCCCGGTCGATGGGTGCCTCGTCCAGTGCAGGGTAGGTCACCTGATGCTCGGGTACGGACGGCACGATCTGTCATGCAGCGGCTGTTGTACTGGCGAGTTGGCTCAGAGCGATGTTGTGAAATCTGCCGGATCAGGGCGCAGCGGCGACGCTACCTTGCAATAGCCAATGGTGCCGATGTTGATGAAGCACACGGGAAATTCTCCACCTGCCAGGGCGAACAAGCTGCTCAGGTAGGGTGATTCCATCGCTCGGCCACTTGTCAGACCGGTCCCGAAACCCAGGGCGTGCGCGGCCAGCAAGATGTTCTGGACAGCGCATCCCATCGACACCATTCGTTCAAGCGCAGGAATGTCGGGTTGTGTGCGTCCCAGGCGGGCGATGGCGAGCATCAGCAATGGGGCGCGAAATGCTTTTTCGCGCGCCGAGTTCATTTGATCCGGCGAAGCGTCGGGGTCGCGCTCGACGAGCGCGAAGGAGAACGCCTCGGCCAGCAGGTGTCGCTTCTCGACTGGAACGATGACGAACCGCCAAGCCGTGAGCCGCCCGTGGTCCGGTGCCGTGGCGGCCATCGTCAACATGCCGTGCAGTTGCGCAGCTGTCGGTCCTGGCTCGACCAGCCACTTGGGCGACACATGCCGGCGAGATTCCATCAGTACCGCCAGTTCAGACCAGGAGAGCTGCATCGGTAGCAGGTTCGATCTAGAGATCAAGCACTAGCCGCTTCGATTTGGCCCGCGAGCAGCAAGGCGTGAACTGGTCGTTCAGGGCCTGCTCCGCCGGCGTGAGGTACATGTCCTTGTGATCAGGCACGCCTTCGATCACTCGGGTCAAGCAGGTTCCGCACACCCCCTGCTCGCACGAAGTGGGCACCTCGACACCGGCAGCTGCCAGTGCCTGCACCACGGTCTGGTCGCGGGTCACATGCAGCACTCTGCCCGAAGATGCCAGCACCACGTCGAAATCCGCGTCCGTGGTGCTCTTGACTACTTCAGCGCTGAAGTACTCGAAGTGAATTCGATCCTCAGTCCAGCCCTTGGCCCGTGCCGTCGACAAGGTGGCATCCATGAAGCCCTTGGGCCCGCACACATAAAGGTGCGTGTGCTCGTCGGGCTGATCCAGGATGGCTTGCAGGTCGACACGCTGCTCGGCTGGGCCATCGTCACAGTGCAGGTGCACGGACGAGGCGAAGGCTGCTGCTTGCATCTGACCCACGAAGGCCGCCCGCTCGTGTGAACGTACGCAGTAGTGCATCTCGAACGCTGCCCCGGTGCGAGCCAGGGTTTCGGCCATGCATAGGATGGGGGTGACGCCGATGCCACCGGCAAGCAACAAGCTTTTGCGAGCGCCGGGTGCCAGTTCAAAATGATTCTTCGGCGCGCTGACGGTCAGGAGGTCGCCTTCACGCACGTCGTCATGCATGGCCCTGGAACCGCCGCGCGAGGCCGGCTCCCGCAGCACGGCGATCACGTAACGCCCGACCTGATCGAAGGGCTGGCACAAGGAGTATTGGCGAACCGTCCCCACGCTGGCCCGTACGTCCAGATGCGCGCCGGCTGTGAACGCAGGCAGTGGACGGCCCTGTGGCTCCACCAGCTCGAAACTGCAGATGTCTTGCGCCTCCACGCGCTTGCGAGCCACGCGCAGTTGAAGTTCCGGAGGGTTGCTCATGGTCATTCTTCCGCTCAGATCGCTTGAACAGCGAGGCCCAGGATCTTGCGCGCCTGGGCAGGCGTGGCGATGGCCGGACCCAGGTCTTCCACCAAGCGTCGAGCCTTGAGCACCTGCTCTGCATTGCTCTTGGAGAAGACACCCTTGGAGATGTAGACGTTGTCTTCCATGCCGACACGCACATGACCGCCGAGCAGCGCCGACTGCACGGCCATGGGGTATTGATTTCGCCCGATGCCAAAGCCTTGCCACTGCGCACCGTCGGGGAGCAGGTTGCGGATATACATCATGGTTTCCGTGTCGGCGGGCATGGTGAAGTTCAAACCCATCACGAACGAGTACATGCCGGGGCCGTCGAGTGCACCCTTCTTGATCAAATGCTTGGCCAGTACCGCATCGCCGGCATCGAACAACTCGATCTCCGGCTTGACCCCAGCGGCACGGACCAACTCGGCCATGCGAATCAGAACCGGCTCCAGACTGATCACGACGCCACCAAACACCTGGGCGGTCACCAGGTCCAGGGTACAGATTTCGGGCTTGAGCTTGAGCACATGCTCCACGCGCTTTTCCGGCGTCCAGATGTGCGTCTCCGGGCCGGCTTCAATGGGCAACATCGGATCTGCCGGGTAGAAGCCTGAACCCAGTCCGGTGGTGAGGTTCAGGATGACGTCCTTGTTCTGCTCTCGAATCAGGCCGACGGCTTCCTCGTAGAGCGCAAGCTCGCCCGAGAATTGACCCGTCTTGGGCTCACGCACATGCACATGCAGAATGGCCGCGCCTGCCGCAGCGGCTTCAAGACCCGATTCGGCAATCTGTCGTGGTGTGATCGGCTGGGCTGGATTGTCGGACAGTGGACCGGCGCCAGTGATGGCGCAGGTGATGATGATGGTGTCTTGCATGGTGCGCTTCCGTCGGGATGGTTTCCCGAAAGTTCGTGGGGGACGGGGAGTGAAGCGGGTCAGGTGCTGACGCAGATGTCGCCGATCACGACGCTTGCGTGGCCGAGTTCGACGGCTCGCTCGGCGTGCCCCAAAGTGGTGTGGTGCATCCGGATTTCGTGGCGGCCGCTTCCACCTTCGAGGCCGTCGAATCGGAAGTCACCGAACGTATCGCTGTGGGTTTGTGCGAGCGCAATGCCGCCGCGGAACAGTTCGACACGGACACCGGTGACGCATTCGATGCGACCCTCGATCCGGGCCGTGACGCTTCCCCCGATGAAACAGCGGTCGGCACGGTGCAGGTTGCGGTAATACACGCGCGGCTTCGTGCCCAGTTCGGGCTTCAACGGCCGCAGACCCTCGGCTCTGGCTCGCTCAACCATGGCGGCATCGCTGAGCTTCACCGCCGTGATCGCCTGCGTCGGGCAGACGCTGACGCAACGCGGCGCGGTCCAACCCGCGTCCAGCAAATGCGCGTCGAAGAACCACGATTGCGGCAGTTGCTCCGCTTCGTTCCAGACGATGGCGCCATACGGGCAGGCATCGACCAGGTCGCGCCGGCCTCTGGCCTTGTCCGGGTCGATCAGCACGATGCCATCCGCACGCTTCTTCACCGATCCGTCGGCGCCAACTTTCAGGCAAGGGGCATCGTCGCAGTGGTTGCACAGGCGCGGCACGTAGGCGGCATCCACCATGGGCGTGGTGCCACGGGTCGTGCGTTCGATGCGGATCACACCGGTGCCTTGAGCCGGATGCGGCGCCGAGTAACCGGGGAAGTCGTTGCCGACCAGTTCGTCCTTGGCGGCAAGCACGCAGTTGTTGCAGTTCTCGCACTGGGCGATGTCGATGAGTAGGTTCCACTTGTCCATCTCAGGCCACCTTCCGGACATTGCTGCTCTTTGTCCCGCGTTTGGTCCATTTTTCAACCTGCACCAGACACGAGTTCGGTGACATGCTGCTGGTGCCCTTCATCTGCGGACGCGACGGTGTCAGCGTGTTCATGCAGCCGCCGATGTCGACGATCTCGCCGTCGACTTCAATGGGTTCGTACTCGGCGCTGGACTCGAAGGATTTGACGACCCCCAGCGTCAGCATCGGCGACACATCCGCCGCGCAGATCACGGCCCCGCGGTCGTTGAATACCTTGACCAGTTCGCGATGCCCGATGCCACGCGCCACTGCGTCCGCTTCATTCATGCGCAGCAGCCAGTAGTAGTGCCCGTCGACCAGCGAGCGGTGGTCTTCGATGTCGTTGGTGAAACTGCCTTTGCCATCCACGTTGGTGTGGAAGCTGTAGCGCGAATGGGTCGCGATCATCTGCAGCGGGAAGCGATCGACCAGGCCGGTGGTGTGCGGCCCTTCCCAGGCGGGGATATAGCGGTTGAGCACCGGCCGCTCCGCGTTGTTCGGGTCAGAACGCCGCAGGTTTTCTGGCAGGAACTCCAGTTTGCCGCTGGGCGTCTGCAAACCCTTGCCGAACTCGCCCGCCCATTGCGATGGCAGCGGCTGCGGCTCGGCGATGTCCTTGATGCGGTCTTCGGCGAACCAGCGGAACTGCACCGGCGCACGCATGGCTTCAGTCTCGGCTGGCACGACGTAGTAGCCCTTCTTGCAGAACTCCTTCCAGGAAATTTGTTTCGCCACATCGGACGAATCAAAGACACGCTTGGCCCAGTCCAGTTCACTGCAACCCTCGGTGAACATCGCACCCAGCCCGAGGCGACTCAGGATGTCGGTGAAGATCTGGTAGTCGGACTTCGACTCACCCAGCGGCTCGATGCACTTGTGCTGCAGCGCGATGACACGGTGGTTCACGCCGTTGAAACCATGTTGCAGATAGCCGCCGCCAGAACCCCATTCACCGATGTCGAAGCGCTCGAAATTCGTGCAGGCCGGCAGAATGATGTCGGCGAAATGCGCTTCACCTTCCATCCAGATCGACTGGTTGACGACAAACTCGATGCTCTCGTGGCGGTAGGCCTCCACCATGCGGCCTGAGTCGCTCAAGGTGCTGAAGTACGAGCCGCCGTACTTGTAGATCATGCGAACGCGCGGGTATCCCGGCATAGGGTATTCGAATGGCGCGAACTGGATTTCCGGCGCCATGCCATCCCACAGGTAGCCCTTGGCCTTGCCCTCGATGATGGCCTCGGGAAACTTCTGTTTCGGGATCAACTGCCGCACCGGATTGACGGTGAGCACATGCGGCATCTTCTGGTAGTTGTTGACCACGTTGCCGTTCCACTGCAGTTCACCCGAGATGCCGCCGTCGGCATAGCCAGGGAAATAGAACTCCATGTCCACCGGCGTGCCGCATTCGAGGTTCCCCATGTTGACGCCGGGTTTGCCCAAGCCCTGCATGGACATCATCATCACCATGCAGCGTGCCCACTGCGCACCTGTGGCACCGCGGCTGGCGCCCCCGAAGCCATTGCCGGCTGCGCCCGCAGCGAGGTAGGTCTTCTTGCGGCCCCACAAGCGAGCCAAGGCCCGAACGTCCTTGGCCGGTACACCCGTCTCCGGCTCCTGCCATTCCGGCGTTTTGGGCACGCCGTCGTCAACGCCCAGCAGGTGATCCCGCCAAACTTCGAAGCCCGTGGTCCGGGTGGCGACATAGTCCTTGTCGTACAGATCCTCGGTGACCCACACATGCATGATGGCCATCGCCAATGCTGGATCAGTCGTCGGCTTGATCGGAATCCAGCGACCTCCGAATAACTGTGCCGTCGGGTTGAAATGCGGGTCGATGTGCACGAACTCGATACCCAGTGACTTGGCCCACTGGCGCCGTTCGGTGCCCTCCTGGCCCATGTAGGCGGCGTGTGTGCTCTCCGGATCACTCGACCAGAAGACCATCACTTCGGCTTCCTGGAGGCAGTCCTCGATCGTGCCGTAGTTACCGGCCACGCCGACACGCTGGCTGTGACCCCAGTGGTGCATGGCCCCCCAGTACCAACCCTCCCAGCTGTCGGGATTGGCGGCCACCCGGGTGAAACCGATCAGGTTGCCGAAGCGGAGCAAGGCACTGAGGTAGTAGCCGACATTGCCCCACTGATGGTGCGATGCCAGAGGGATGGTGATCGATCCCGCCCCATGTACCTGCTTCTGGCGCACGATTTCCTTGGACACGATGTCCAGGGCCTCATCCCAACTGATGCGCGCATAGCCGCTCTTGCCGCGATTTTGCGGGTTGCGCTCGCCGTTCGGGTCAAAGTCGACCCGCTTCATCGGATGGAGAATGCGCTTGTCGGAATAGACCGCCGACTTCATCGCCAAGGCGTGTGCGGATACTGTGGCGATGCGTCGTGGCGTGAAACGCCTGCCGCGTGCGGTAATGCTCCAGCCGGCCGCATCCTTGGCATCAAACTCGATCGGTGTGAGGCGAAGGATCTTCCCGTTCTTCACATGCACAAACAGCGGACCACCGTTGGTCAACATCGTGCAGCGCGTGCTGCCATCCGGCATGGGTGTACCCATTTGCAGCCCGGAACTTTGCGAGAGGTTCATCAATTGCATGAACCACACACAAAGCAAGTCTGGCCCCATGACCATCACCTTGAAGTTCTTCGCCGCATGGACCACTTCCCCCATGTCGGGGTTCGGTTTCATCATCGTGAGCGCCGTGTACAAGTCCTTGAACACCATCCGCACCACCGGGTTCGGATGAAGGCCGTTGACGGACCTGACCTTGCCGCCGGCAATGATGAAGTGCCGCGCGATGCTGCCGTCCTTGAGCTGGATTTGCACAACAGCGTCATGCCGCCTGAGGAAGGCGCGGAACGCCGGCCGCGAACCGGCGACCCGGTTCAACATCGGCGCCAGTGCAAAAAGTATGGTGCGGAGAATGGCGCGTTTCATGGCGAGGATCCGGGTGCGATTCGACGAGGGTGGGGGCGAGCGCGTCAGCGCACGTAGTCTTGTGCGGTTTCGGCTTCGACCTTGTTCTCGATGTGTCCGAGCTGGTCGATCTCGACGCGCACCACATCGCCAGGCAGGAGAAATTTCCCCAAGGCAATGCCCACGTTGGCGCAGGTTCCGGTGGCGATCAGGTCACCCGGCATCAGGGTCATCACCTGGGACAGGTGATGGATTTGCTGCCAGATGTTGTAGATCATCTTTCCGGTGTTCTGCTCCTGACGCAACTCGCCATTGACCCACAGGCGCATCTGTAGGTCATGTGGATCCGCGACCTCGTCGTCCGTCGTGATCCAAGGGCCGATCGGACCATGCGAGTCGAACGATTTGCCCAGCGTGAAGGTCGGGCTCTGGAACTGCCAGTCGCGCGCCGTCACATCATTGGAAACGAAATAACCTGCCACGACGCTGCGGGCATCGGCCTCGCTGACATAGCGGCACTGCTTGCCAATGACAACGCCCAACTCGGCCTCGTAGTCCATCTTGTCGGACACACGCGGTTTGTAGATGGGGTCGAAAGGACCGGTGATGCAGCTCACCTGTTTGTTGAACCACAGTTGATTCTTTGGGACAGCAATACCTGCGCGCGCAGCTTCCTCCGCATGGTCGTGGTAATTCATGCCAATCGCCATGTACTTCTGTGCATCGGGGATCGGTGCTTCCAGGCGCACATCTTCGAGCGCGTGGCCAGTGATCTGCGTCGACAAGGCGGCCTTTATCCGCTGGAATAATTCTGGGCCGGCGGCCAGCACTTCGCGAATCGTTGCTGGTGCGCCGGGCAGGAGGTGCGCAAGTTCGATCACGCGGTTATTTTGAACAACACCAATCGTGGTCGTACCGTCAATGGAAAATCTGGCTAGTTTCATGATGTACTATCTGCGAGGGTTAAGGGGTATTCAAATTGGAACGGCGCGACGCATCGGGTCGACCGTGGAATCAGCGGCTACCTTGATGCGTGACACGCAAAACAGCACAATCAGGCCGATCACGACAATGGCGTAGCCGATGGCGGTGTAGCCAAACCCGACGACCAGCGTGCCACCGAGAAACGGCCCGATGGCAGAACCCGTCATGTTCATGGCAGGGGTCGATGCAGCTGCCCGACCGCTCGGATCCAGCTTGGCAATCAGACCGAAGAGAAAAACATGCGTGAAGATCATGACAAAAACATAGACGCTGGCCGCCGCTGCATAGACTTCGAAAGTCTCCGCCTGCGTAATGGTCATTGCCAGCGCCGCCTGCAGGATGGGCGCCACCAGGCCCACCGTCTTTGCGCTAAGCATCCTCTGCATACCAACCGCCATGACGGCCGGGAGCAAATTGATGAAGCCCACCGCGACTAGCACCATGTTGACGCGCTCTTGTCCGAATTGATGATCAACACCAATGCGCTCGACGAAACTGAACATCATGGCCTGGTTAAGGGCCAGCAGTAACACACCAGCGATCGCAAACCATGCGGCGCTCGGGATCTTCGATGCATCGTGATGCGCCTGCATTTCCGTCGAGCGGGTTTCTCCGACAGGAAAGGACAGTCCCGTTGCGATTACTGCGATGACCATCAATACCGCGAAGACCAAAAACAAGGTTTGCCCGCCATTGGTCGCCATGAGTTTTGGCACGCCCCCAAAAAACAAAACCGCAAAGACCCCGAGCGCAAATTGAGCCATTGCAAACAGGCGATGCGGATTGCTGCTGCGACCAATGACACCGTGGGTGATGGAGAGTCCACACCCGACGCCCAGGCCGCCGACAAAGTGCAACAGTGCCAACACAGGGAACGCGACACTTTTTGACGCCGCAAAAAAGGCGACGGCTGTGATGGCGTAGCCCATCGTGGCCATCCACCGTCGTGGCAAACGATCAAAGCGAGGTGCCAGTGTGATGCTGGCCAGCACGATCGCGATCAGGAACAGCGTGACCAAGCCCCCGGCCTGCTGCGGATCGAATTTGTAGTGCTGCACCAGAACGCCGACCCACAGTGGCAAGGCCACCATGTCGACCATGCCCGCCACATGCGAGAACATGAGTACGGTACGCCCGCGAAAGCTGTCGACTTTGGTCATCATTTGTCTCCTCACGGTCTTGGTTTTGAATCAGTTCATTCGAAGAATTCGGGCGTGATGGGCGGCGCCCATTGCCTGAGTTCGTCCGGCGTGATCGGTGCATGACCTACCGGTGTGTCGTCGTTGACGAGATCGCCGTCGGTCCAGTGTTCGATCTTGTTGCCGAACGGATCGCGCCAGTAGTCGAACAGCTGGCTGCCCTGGATGTGTCGGCCCACACCCCAGGAGTGCTTGTGGCCACACGACTTGAGGTACTCGCCACCTTGCACGACGTCGTCCAGATCGAGCACTTCAAACGCGGTATGGTCGAAGCGGGACACGCCGTCCTGTGCGGTGATCAGCGCGACCGTGTGGTGGTCGGTCCATTGGCTGCCCAGACCACAGTGCAAGAACGCTGCGATGGTGTTCTCGGGAACACCGGCCCAGTAGCTGTCCGATGCCTTCATGCCGAGCACCTCGCTGTAGAACTGGAAGCTCTTGCGGAAATCCGACACCAGCAGAGCGACGTGACCCAGTCGCATCACACTCGATGGTTGCGGCTGCAAGCGGATCACCTTGCCCAATCGGGTACGGCCGGTGGCTGCATTCATTTGCAGTGGCTCGCGGTGCGAGAGTTCTGGCAGCGCCTCCTGACCATGAATCACGTCAACGACAAAGCCGTCTGGATCGGTGAATCGCACACGCTGGCCACCGCCTGGCTCGGGGTTCTCTTCGATCTGGGCATCCATGCGTCCAGCAAATGCCGCCAGGTCGGTCGCACTTTTCGCCAGCAGGCCGAAGCCCAGTGTGCGGTTGCTGTCGCCACGCTCGGTGATGTGTACATGGTGGGTTGTTCCGCAGGCACGCATGTACAGCGCAGTGTCTGTACGGGCGACGCGGTGCAGGCCGAAGTCCACCAGGAACGCCTCCATGGCATCAAGGTCAGTGGCCTGGTAGCGGACAAATGCAATGTCTTGAACGGCTGTCATGTGGGTGTTCTCCTTCAGTGATTTCCGCAACTGATGCGCCCGCTGGCGCCAACCGCGGTCATGTCGACAAAGCGGTAGCCGCGCTGCGCTGCGGCTTCAGAAGAAAGTGCGCCAGCGCAGGCACGAGCACCAGCGCGCCGAGCATGTTCCACAGGAACATGAACGCCAGCAGGATGCCCATGTCAGCCTGGAATTTGATGGGGCTGGCCACCCAGGTGATGACGCCAATGGCCAGGGTGACCCCTGTCAACATCACGACCTTGCCGGTGAACAGCAATGCCTGGTAGTAAGCCTCGGACAGCGTCATGCCGTCGCGCAGTCGGGCCAGCATGACCGACAGGATGTAGAGCGCGTAGTCCACGCCGATGCCTACGCCCAACGCGATGACCGGCAGCGTGGCGACCTTGACACCCATACCCAACGCGACCATCAGCGCCTCGGCGAGGAACGACGTCACGACCAACGGAACGATCGCCACGACCACGGCACGCCAGGAGCGGAAGGTGATGAAGGCCAGGACCACGACGGCGGCATAGACCAGCCAAAGCATCTTGTGCCACGCTTCCTTGACGACGATGTTGGTCGCGGCCTCGATGCCCGCCGATCCGGCGGCCAGCAGGAACCTGACGTCCTCGGTGTCGTTCGTCGCGGCAAAGGACTGGACGTGTTCGACCAGACGCGTCAGGGTCTCTGCCTTGTGGTCGCGAAGGTAGACGTAGACCGTCAGAAGGCTGCAGGCATCGTTGTACAGGCCGCGAGGCGCGTTGGCCGTGATGGTGTTGACCATGTCCTGACTGGGCAGCATCTCGTACCACTTCGGATTGCCCTCGTTCAGGCCGGTGAGCACGCGACGGTTCAGCAGTGCCAGCGTATTCGTCGATTCAACGCCGTCGAGTTGGCGCAGTTGCCACTCCAACTCGTCTACCTTCAGGATCGTGTCCACATTGGCGCACTGGCTGTTCGGCGTCTTGACCATCACCGCCAGGACGTCGCTCGATGCCCCATAGGCGGCATTGACGAAGGCGACATCGCGGTTGTAGCGGCTGTCGGTCCGCAATTCCGGCGCGCCCGGGTCTAGATCCCCAATGGACAGTTTTGCGCTGATGACGACGCCCAGTCCCAGCAGCAGCGCACCTGCGATGACTGCGGCCCTGGCCCAGCGAGTCTGCGTGAACCGGTCAAGGAACGCCCACAACGGATGTTTGGCCTGGCCACGTGCATCAGCCTCTTCGGTCTTCAAACTGCGCACCGCTGCGGCCGGACTGACGCCAGTGAACGACAACAGAACGGGCAGCAGGATCAGATTGGTGAAGATGAGCGCCGCGACGCCGATGGAGGCGGCCACCGCCAGTTCCCGAATGACCTGGATATCGATCATCAGCAGCACACCGAATCCGACAGCGTCGGCCAGCAACGCGGTCAGTCCGGCCAGAAAGAGCCGTCGGAAGGTGTATCGCGCGGCCACCAGCCGATGGGTACCACGACCGATGTCTTGCATGATGCCGTTCATCTTCTGCGCGCCGTGGCTCATGCCGATGGCGAACACGAGGAAGGGAACGAGCATGGAGTAGGGATCGAGCGCGTAGCCGAGCGTCGGCAGCAGGCCGAGCTGCCACACCACGGCGACCAGCGAGCTGGCCACCACCAGCAGCGTCGAGCGCACGCAGCGAGTGAACCAATACACCATGGCGGCAGCAATCGCGACAGCGAGTGCAAAGAAGGCCAGGACGTAGCGAACCCCATCGATCAGATCGCCCACCAGTTTGGCAAAACCGGTGATGTGCATGGTCACGCCCTGGGCTTCGTACCTGGTGCGCAGTTCTTCGAGCGACTGGGCAAAGCGGCTGTAGTCGAGGGGTGCACCCGTGCTGTCGCTGGACAGCAGCGGTGCGAAGATGACACTGGACTTCGAGTCCAGCGCGACGATCTGGCCGATCTCACCAGATCGGGCGATATTGGCTGCGAGCTTGCGCAAGCTCTCCAGAGACCCGTCGTAGCCATCCGGGATGACGGGCCCCCCTTCCAGGCCATCCTCTGTCACACCGGTCCAGCGCGTCGTCGGCGTCCAAAGGCTCTTCATCCCCTGGCGCGAGACCCCTGGCAGCAGGAACATCTCGTCGCTGATCTTGCGAAGCGTGTCGAGATAGGCAGCGTCGTAGATCGTGCCCTTGGGGTTCGCGACGACAACACGCACCGCGTTGCCCAGGCCCTGCAGTTGGCTCTGTTGCGCCAGGAAGTTGACGACGAAGGGGTGCGATGTCGGGATCGTCTTCTCGAAGCTCGCGGACAAACGCAGCTTGGTGGCCTGCCAGCCCAGCAAGGCGGTGACCAACAGGCAGAGCACGACCACTGCGCCACGGAAATTGAACAGCGCGCGCTCGACCCATGTGCCGGAGGATCGATCGAAATCGGCCAGGTCACGGACGATTGGCTGGGCGCCAAGACTGGACGTATTCATCGCACAGCCCCTGGAACGACCGCAGTGGGTGCTGGCAGGCGAATCACGCCGCCCATGCCCATGGCGAGCAGCCCAGCACCTCCAGGCAACGGCAAGACGTCGGCCAATGGTGGCAGCGAAGGCGCACCGAGGTCCACCATCGGCTCGCCCGTTCGACTCGTCAACAGTTGGCCGGCTTGATTCACCAGCAGTGCCGCCCCGTCAGGCAACGCCACTGCGCAGATGAAGGACACCGGGGCAGCGCCCTGGATGCGAGACCAGGTCTGACCTTGGTCGCGCGAGTAGTACGCATTGCCCCGCAGTCCCGCGGCAAGCAATGCACCGTCGGGCATGGTCAGCAGAGTGAACCAGCTTCCGACGTAAGGGCTGACCAGCGGTTCAAAGCGCTTGCCCCCATCCTCTGAGCGCAGCATCAAGCCTTGCTCACCAACGATGTAGACGGCGCCCCGCTGAGCCCGAATGGCGTAGAGGTGCAGGCCTTTGGGATTGTCGAGCCGCCCCATCGCGCTCGTCCAGGTCGCTCCGCCATCGCTTGTTTCAAAGAACAGGTTGTAGGCACCCACGACAAAGCCATGCTTGGCATCGCTGAAGTGCAGGTCGAGCAGCGGCTTGTCCGGGCCATCACTGACCAGCAGTTGGGCCGCCTTCAGGTCGCGAGCGACTTTGGGGTCATTCGGGGCAAGCCGGGCGCGTTCCTGTGCCTCCTGGACAGCGAGTTTGGCGAGTGCCAGACCGTCCGTCTGACGAACCCAAGTCTCACCTCCATCGACGCTGTGAAGGACCACGCCGGCGTGGCCGACCGCCCATCCCATGTTCGCGTCAACGAATCGCACCGCGGTCAGGGTGACGCTCACGGGAACGCCCTTTGCCTGGCGCCAATGCGCGCCCAGATCATCGGACAGCAGCACGATGCCCCGCTCGCCGACCGCAACGATCCGTGCCCCTGCCATCGTGGCAGCCTGAAGGACCGAGCGCTCCGGAGTGCGGACCTGGACAGCCGACCTTTCAAGTGCAGGAAAGACGACGGCAGCCTTCACCGATTGCACCGTGGCGCCCCATGCAATGACCAACGCAATGGCGAATGCGGTTGCGTTTTCGGATGCGTATGCACGTGGCCGAACGAAAGAGGATGACTTCATGTGAAGTTGCGCGTAGCTGAATCGGTCAAAGGATTGCGGTCGAAATCGAGCGGGCACGCGCGTGTCCGGGGAATGGACATCACGCGTGTCCAGCGGGTTAACGCACCCCGTCGCCGGACATTGCATCCGGTGTGAAGACGGCATCCTTGTACGCGGGCATGGGCTTGTAGGCCGCCCTGCGCTCGTTGACGATGCCATTGATGTAAGAAGACCCGGCCGTCAGGTCATAGACGCCCCATGTGACCAGCGAAGTTGCCGGAACGTCGGACATCACAATCGGCAGGCCGAACGGGACGCGCGCAAGCTGTCCGTTGGCATCAAAGCGGTCTGCGGTGACAGCTTGCCAAGTGTCCTCGTCGACGTAGTAGCGAGACTTCGGAGATGTGTGGCGTTGACCAGCCTTGAGCGTGGCGTCCACCACCCAGACGCGGTGCAACTCCCAGCGCACATGGTCGGGATTCAGGTGACGAGCGCCGAGCAGGTCGCTGTCTTTGAGCGGGGAGAACGTGCGATTGGTGTTGTAGGGGATGAAGACCTCCTTCTTGCCGACGAGCTTCCAGTCAAAGCGATCCAATCGGCCGTTGAAGACTTCAACCTCGTCAAAGGTGGTGATACCGGCAGAAAACGGGGTTGGCGTGTCACAGCACGAGTTTGGCAACTTGCGTACGCGGCGCTGGCCGGTCAGGTAGACCCAGGTCGCAGACTTGCTTTCGTCCATGTTCAAGCGACCCGTGATGGCCTCGCCAGCGCGGATGGCCGGGCCTTTGGTCAAAGAGCGGACCAGCCAGTATTCGCCGCCAAATTTTTCGGCCGATCCGCCGGGGGCGTAGTACGGCATCGAGTGGTCGTTGGCCGTGTCACCGGAGAGGATCCACTGTCCATCCGATGTCAGCTGGTAGCCCTTGAACTCCCAGTACCACGCCTCTCCGCGCCAGTTGAGCTTGTGGTTCCACATCACCTCGATGCCAGACTTCGGAATCGGGAAGGGGATTCCGCCGTAAGCGCCTTGCGGCATGGGGCCGGCGCCACCATCGACCAGCTTCGCATTGGTCGCGTTCTTCAGCGTGTTGTCATAGACACTCTGCGGAGCGATCGCGGTGCGGTGGGTCGGGTAGACGTCAATGCGAAAGGTGTCGGGGTATTTCTGTATCAACGCTTTCGTGCCGTCCGAAAGTCGTTCCGCGTACTGCGCCATGTTCTTGGCATTGATCGAGAAGAGAGGCTTCTCTACTCCAAACGGATCCGCCCGGCGCCCGGCTGCGTTGAGTGTGGCACCTGTGGTCGGGGCATCCGTCCAGGCCGGAATGGTTCCGTCCTTGTTCCCGGCGCGCTCGGCCCCCACCGGCGTGAGACCGGATTTCAGTTGGGCGGCTTCATCGGCACTGACCGCCGCATTGGCGAGGCTGGAGCAAAAACCGATGGCGACTGCCATGGCCATGGTGACGGCTGCACCTGCACCCGCCTTGAATTGATTGGACGTCATGTTTCGGTCACCAGTCAGAAGGAATAGCGCAGCGATGCGGCGATGAAGTCGCGATCGCGCAGCGTCTGCTTCCAGGAATAGGCGTTGTTGGAGGTCAGGTCGTTGAAGGTGCCTGCCTGACCGTAGTAATGGGTGTAGGCCAGGGTGAAACGCCAGACATCGCGAAAACTGCCGTTGAGTCCGATGCTGACGTCACCCCCTCCCTCGGGAATCCATGCATTCGGGCTACCGATGGCCAGTGGCCTCGAACCCTTCGGGGCCCAGCCGAGCCCGATCGGCACACCCAGATCAACCCCGGGGAAAACGCCGCGGTAGGTCGGTTCGAGCACGAATCGCAACGCTACTCCGTCGCGCGTGCCGTTTGGATCGATCGCCGCTGCATTTTTCGTGATGCTGAGCATCCGGTTCCATGCCACTTCGGCGACGAGCGTTGCCTCGTTCCACAGGGGTGTCGAGTCCAGTGAAGCCAGTGTGGATAGATTGATGTGCGCCGTCTTGCCGACGGCATAGCCTGGGTTGTCGGTGTTGTTGGTCGCGGGAATGACACCGGCCGGCGCAAGGCTGCTGGCATCAGCACCTTGCGTACTCGCCAGATCCTGGTTGTGCCGGATGGACCCTTCGATGGCGACATTGAAATTGCCAAAGGTTCTGCTGGCGCTCCCACCGAACGCCGTGATGCCTTGCTGGTACGCGAGGTTGTAGCCCACGGGTGCAGGACCACCCGGCGTGAGGCCGATCAGGGGAACCAGTTGCGGCGCCTTGGCATGAAAGCGGATCGCGTAGAGGCCGAAGTCCGTGTCTTCGCCACGAATGCGAAGGGACAGGCCGCCTTGCCCAGATTTTTTGGGCTTGAGATCAGCTTGGCGGAGTGCAGGAGGTGCACCGGGTCCTAGCAGCAGACTTTCGCCACCATCGACCGCTGGGTCGGCATTGGAAAAATAACTCCCCACGGCCGGCACACGGTTTGACTTCCAATCAGTCTGCACGTAGGCCCCGACCGAAATGTTGGAGGTCAACTGCAATTGACCAGAAATCTGCGGCACCGGTCGGATGGCCTCCTTGAACTGCGTGCCCGGCACAGACATGAGCTTCACCACATCGACCGGCATCTGCCCACCGGCGATGGCGTTCGCACCGAAGAACAGGCTCTCACCCCACAGCAGCGAGTGTTGCCCGATTCGGACGTTCGCACTGGTTTCTCCGAGATCGAACTTGCCGAACACAAAGGCGTCCAGCACTTCCGCGTTGCGTCCGTGAACCTTGCGTGTCGCATCGGTGAATTGGTTGTACGCCGCCGATTGCTGATTCGGGAAGGCACCGCCCTGGAAGCCTGGATTCGCGTTGTCCTTGTTGTAGACGGTGTCGTTCCACGCCGCTCCGCTCAACCGCCCGCCGAAGCGTTTCTCCCAGGTGAGGTCAAGTTCACTGAGTAGATCGATCCGATTCGAGATCAAGCCCTTGGAGAAATTCCGGTCACCGTCGTCGTTGTTCGGATTGGTCAACAGCGCAGGGTCTGCCGACTTCAGACGTGAGCCGAGGCTGTACTTGACCGTGTTGTCCCATCGCATCGCGATGTCCGGATTGCCTACGTCGATCTCTGCCCCATGCGACTTCGCTGCGAGCAGCGCCAGTGCCGCAAGTGCTGCAGGGCGAAGCGTGAACGCCGCCCTGCGGGTACGCCTGTCTTTGATAGCCATGTGACTGTCTCCTGTGGCCGCATTGGTCTGGGCCTTCGTTTTGATCCACCGCGCCATGACGCGATGGTCCAACTTCCTCTACGAAATCATTAACGATAGACTACATTGATTTTTATCGATAATTTATGGGGAAATCCATTAGAACGTGAATTGGACTTTGCTTGTCAGATCAACGAAGATCCGCTGCCATAAGGTGTCAACCATCTCGGGCCGACGGTCCTGCTGTCGTCGCTGGACGGACACCCTGAACCGAACAGACCTGAACACGACACATGGAAATCGCTGTCACTTCTGCCAGTGCCAAGAGCCTGACGACTCTTGCCTTCGAGCGATTGCGCGCAGACATCCTGTCCGGACAACTTCGACCAGAGGAACGACTGCGGATCCAGGGCTTGAGCGAGCGCTACAGCATTGGTGCGACGGCTATTCGCGAAGCACTGTCTCGGCTGGTGACCGATGGGCTTGTTGAATCAGAGGATCAGCGCGGTTTTTGTGTGGCACCGGTGTCGCGTGATGAACTGATCGACCTGACCCAGACCCGGGTCGAGATCGAGTGCCTCGCCTTGCGTCATGCGATCGAACGTGGAAACCTTGACTGGGAGTCCAATCTGCTCAGTGGCTTTCACCGCCTGTCGAAGACACCGCCGCCCACGTCACTGGAGTTGCATGCAGGTTGGGCGACTGTGCATCGGCAGTTCCATGAAGCTCTGTTGGCCGGGTGCAACTCGTCGTGGACTTTGCGTCTGTGCCGGCTGCTGTATGACAAGTCGGAGCGCTATCGCAATCTGGCCGAACAGCACACTGCGTCGATGCAACGCGACACCATCACTGAGCACCGGGACCTCATGGACGCCGCCATGGGCCGTGATCCAGAGTTGGCGACTCGCTTGCTTTCCTCACACTTCTGGGCAACGGCGGAGATCACCCTCAGGGCGGCGTTTGGCGGTGCTCGGTAGAGAACCTGCTGCCACCCTGAACTCGGTATCAACTCCAAAGGAAGCCCATGAAGGCACTCGTACCCGTCAAGCGGGTCGTCGACTACAACGTCAAGGTCCGCGTCAAGTCCGATGGCACGGGGGTGGACATCGCCAACGTCAAGATGAGCATGAACCCGTTCGACGAGATCGCTGTCGAAGAGGCGGTGCGTCTGAAGGAAAAGGGCGTGATCACCGAGATCATCGCCGTGTCGTGCGGCGTCACGCAGTGCCAGGAAACGCTGCGCACGGCGATGGCCATCGGCGCCGACCGGGGCATCCTGGTCGAGTGCGTGGACGAGTTGCAGCCGCTGGCGGTGGCCAAGCTGCTCAAGGCGCTGGTCGACCGTGAACAGCCGGGCCTGGTGATCCTGGGCAAGCAGGCGATCGACGACGATTGCAACCAGACCGGCCAGATGCTGGCCGCGCTGGCGGACCTGCCGCAAGCCACGTTCGCCTCGAAGGTCGAAGTCGCCGATGGCCGCGCCAAGGTGACCCGCGAAGTGGACGGCGGCCTGGAAACGGTGTCGGTCTCGCTGCCCGCGATCATCACCACCGACCTGCGCCTGAACGAGCCGCGTTACGTGACGCTGCCGAACATCATGAAGGCGAAGAAGAAGCCGCTGGAAGTGATCAAGCCGGACGCGCTGGGTGTCAACGTGGCCTCGCGCATCAAGACGCTGAAGGTCGCTGAGCCGGCCAAGCGCGGCGCGGGCATCAAGGTGGCGGACGTGGCGACGCTGGTCGCCAAGCTGAAGAACGAAGCGAAGGTGATCTGAGATGTCTGCACTCGTCATTGCTGAACACGACAACGCGTCCATCAAGGGCGCCACGCTGAACACCGTGACTGCGGCGGCGCAGCTCGGTGAAGTCCACGTGCTGGTCGCGGGCCTGAACGCCGGTGCGGCTGCGGCTGCCGCGGCCCAGATCGCCGGTGTGACCAAGGTGCTGCACGCCGATGGCGCGAGCCTCGCCGATGGTCTGGCCGAGAACCTCGCGGCCCAAGTGCTGGCCGTGGCCGGTGCCTACAGCCACCTGCTGTTCCCGGCAACGGCCAGCGGCAAGAACGTCGCCCCGCGCGTCGCGGCCAAGCTGGATGTGGCCCAGGTCACCGACATCACCAAGGTCATCAGCGCCGACACCTTCGAGCGCCCGATCTACGCCGGCAACGCCATCGCCACCGTGCAGAGCACGGACGCGGTCAAGGTCATCACCGTGCGCACGACCGGCTTCGACGCTGCCGCCACGACCGGTGGCTCGGCCGCAGTCGAAACGGTCGCCGTCGTGGCCGATTCGGGCAAGAGCCAGTTCGTCGGCCGGGAAGTCACCAAGAACGACCGCCCCGAGCTGACCGCCGCCAAGATCATCGTCTCCGGTGGTCGGGCGCTGGGTTCGAGCGACAAGTTCAATGAAGTGCTGATCCCGCTGGCCGACAAGCTGGGTGCAGCGCTCGGCGCCAGCCGCGCTGCGGTGGACGCGGGTTACGCGCCCAACGACTGGCAGGTCGGGCAGACCGGCAAGATCGTGGCACCGAGCCTGTACATCGCGGCTGGCATCAGCGGCGCGATCCAGCACCTGGCCGGCATGAAGGACTCCAAGGTGATCGTCGCGATCAACAAGGATCCCGAGGCCCCGATCTTCTCGGTCGCCGACTACGGCCTCGAAGCCGACCTCTTCACCGCCGCCCCAGCATTGGTTGCTGCGCTTTCTTGATGTGAACTGCGTTGCCTTGTGTGTCGCGTCACACCTCGATTGACGGATAGAGCTGCCGCAGCTTGACCCGAGCCGTGTCGGTGGTGAACTGCCAGTGGATTGTGGCATTGAGCTGATCGCGGTGCGCCTGCCATACAGCGTGAGCGACCAGCCAAGCCCCATTGAAGGAGCAGTAAAGCTCCGAGACGATGGTGTCCAGCATTTGATTGGTGGACAGCAATGCAGAGCAAGGACAAGATGAGGCGAGTACACGATGCCGAGTTCAAGGCGAAGGTGCTGGCCGCTTACGTCCAAGTGGGTTTGGTCCATCGAAGAGGTGAGCTTTGGGAGCAACGTCCCTCGGAGTCGGGGCTTCGCCAAAGGTGATGGACGGTGGCTGTTTACGACTTTGTCGATGTCGACCGGATCGCTGCCCATCTGCAAGTGCTTGTCACAGCTCAGGATCTGTTTGCGACTTTAATTGCCGAGAACAATTGGCGGTCAGTCGGCTCCGCGATCGACCCGAAATGGACGGCCCTCAGTGCCTATCTGAGCAGCAGTCCCGGCACCGCCTTGTACCGGTCGGCGTCCGGGAACAGCACCCGCGTCGTGCGCTCCGGGTCCAGATTGAACGCTTCGGCGCACGTCGAAGCGATCACGGTGTCCAGCGCCAGGGTGGGCCGCAGGTCACGGCCTTCGAACAGCTGGCCGGGTGCCAGGCCCGGCCAATCGGTGATGATCCGACCGCCCTGCACTGCACCACCGATCACCATGGCGGCAGCCGCGGTGCCATGGTCCGTGCCGCCGGTGCCGTTGGCGGCGACTGTGCGTCCGAATTCGGTGGCGACCAGGACGACCGTCTGCGCCCAGGTGGCGCCCATGCCTTCGCGCAGCGCGCCGATCAGGCCGTCCAGCCCGAGCAGTTGCCGGGTCAGGCGTGCGTCTTGCCCGCTGTGCGTGTCCCAGCCGCTGGTTTCGATCATGGCGATGCGCGGTCCGTCAGCGCGCGCGAGGAACCCCGCCGCGATGCGGCCGAGCGCGGCGGCATCCTGTCGGTTCCCGCCGCCGCCCATCCCCTCGCCCGCCATGCCGCGGGCTTCGAGTGCCGAGGTCCACAGCGCATGCAACTGCTGGTCCGGCGCATAGAGTTGGTTCACCCGCACGAGCAAGTCTTCGTTGGCCTCTGGCAAGGTGGACGGTGCATACGTCGTGACTTCGCGTGCACCCTGCATGGCCAGCGGCACGGCTGGCGAAAACGCGATCGCCTCTTTGCCGCTGTGCGGCAGCATGCCGAGCAGCCGGTTCATCCAGCCGTCCTTCAGCTGGTACGGTGACTTGCCGCCCGTTTCCAGCACGTTCTGCGCGTCGAAATGTGAGCGGTCGCGGTACGGCGACGCGACCGCGTGCAGGAAAGTGGCTTCTCCGCCAGCGAAAAGCTGTCGCAGCTTGGGCAGTGCCGGGTGCAATGCAAACGTGCCGTCCAACTTGAGGGCGGCTGCCGGGTCAATGGCCAGTGGGCCACGCAGAGCGGCATAGGCCGGCTCGGCGTAGGGGATGACGATGTTCAAGCCATCCGCCGCTCCGCGTTGGATGATGAAGACGAAGCGTCGCTCGGTCGCAGCCTGTGCGAAAAGCACCTGCGGTGCAGCCAGCAGGCTGGCCGCGCCCATAAAGCCACGTCGGTCCATGCGCATGCCTATCTCCTCAAGAATTCGGGGGAAACCAGCAACAGCGCGAGTGCCGTGCCGCCGCTCTCTGCGCGCGCGATCGCCGTTGCGGTGGCCTCGGTCAGCACGCCCGGCAGTACCTGCGGCGCCAGACTGCGCGCGTCCGCTGCGTCGCCCGCTTCCTGTGCGAGCCGCTGTGCCACTTCCACACGCCGCATCAGCGCATCGGGCGCGGCCCAGGTGGCGGCGGTATCGCTGTAGCCGGCAGGCGAGCCGGGTCGCCACACCGGCTGGCCCAGTTGAGTCATCAGGTTGGCGGCCTGCATGGGCGCCATGGAGCGCCGGCCGAGCGCGCGCAGGCTGGAGATCGACCAGTCCCAGGGCGACTTGAACTTGGCGGCGGCCGGCTGCCACGCCTCTGGCGACGCGATCAATTCTCGGTAGACGCTCGTGAGGTCGCCGCCGGTGCGCGCAAAGGTCTCGGCCAGGCGCTGGACCAATGCCTGTGGAGGATCGTCCGCGACGAAGTGACGTGCGAGCTTGCGCGCGACGTGCAGTGCGGTGGCCGGCGCCGCGACGAGGTCGTGAATCACGGCGCGCGCCTGCGCTTCGCCCCCATCGGCATAGGCCTTGCCGAGGATGGTGCGCGTGCCGGGCTCGTGCAGCGCAGGCACAAAACGGAAGGTGGCGCCGCCTGGGGTTCCGCCGCTGGTTCCACCATCACCGGGCAGTGTCCAGCCGGTGAGGGCGCGCGCGAACTCCTTCACGTCCTCCTGCGTGTAACCGCTGCGTACACCCAGGGTGTGCAGCTCAAGGATCTCGCGCGCGAGGTTCTCGTTGAGGCCCCGGCCACGCGAGCCCATCATGCTGCCCGGGCCTGTCGACTGCGCCTGATCCAGGTACAGCAGCATCGCCGGGTGCCGCACGACCGCCAGCAGCAGGTCCTCGAATCGGCCCAGCACGTGGGGCCGGATCGCATCGGCCTCGAAGCTTCCCGCCAGGCCCACGATCAGCAGCTTGTCGACGGACACCGCGAAGTGGTTGGACCAGAAGTGCACCAGCCGCTCGGCGAAGGGCGTGGCCGTCTGCAGCGCGCTGGTCGTGCGCGCGCCCACCGCGGCTTGGTACTCCCGGCTGCCTTCGCGCAGGTAGCCCTCGCGGATGCCGCTGCGCTGGCCCTCGGGCGCCTCGCGCACCGAGCGCTGCATGCTGTTCCAGACGTCGATGAGTGCGGACGTGCGCGGCAGTGGCTTCCAGGCCGCGGGCAGCGGCTCGTAGGCATCCAGCTGCGCGAGCAGCCAGCGCTGCGGGTCGGCTGGAGGCGCGTCGTCAGGCCGCGCGCCGAGGCCGAAGCGGTTCAGGGCAAGGGCGGAAGAAGTCATGGGCGCGATCATGGCAGCCAACGCGGCGAGAACGTTGTCCGGCGGGTTACGAAAGGTGAAGCTGCCGATCATGCTGCGGCCAATCTCGGGGTGGCGCGAAGGCCACCCCCCGCGCGGTTGCTGATCAGGAGTGGGCCGCCGTGGCGAATCCAACACCCCCAGGGGCTCGACGTCTTCCACGGCCTGGGCGAGCAGTCCGTCGAGCGTGCCTTGTTGCCGTCATGGAAATCAGCCGTTCAGCCCCTGCTTGACTGACCGACCGCTACCCTGTGGTCCTGCCGACTCGATGTCCCGCCAAGGCGCGAGGTGCCCCCGGGCGGGCACGCCGACCGGTCAACCCCACAGGAGCAAAGACATGTCCTACATCGATGGTTTCGTGATCGCGGTCCCCACGGCCAACAAGCAGAAGTTCATCGAGCACGCGCGTCATTTCGACTCGCTGTTCATCGAGCTGGGCGCGATCCGTGTGATCGAGGGCTGGGGCGACGACGTCCTCGACGGGAAAGTCACTGATTTCCGCCGCGCCGTCCAGGCCACGGCCGATGAGACGGTGGCCTTTTCGTGGGTCGAATGGCCGGACAAGGCCACGCGCGACGCCGGCATGAAGAAGATGATGGAAGACCCGCGCATGGATCCGTCCACACCCGGCAACCCGCCCATGCCCTTCGACGGCAAACGCATGATCTTCGGCGGCTTCGAACCGGTGGTCGAAGTGAAGGCTTGAGCGGCGGCGGCACGAAGTCGCTCTGGCAGGGCTGGCTGTACGCCCGGCAACCCGAACGCCAGTGCGGGGAGCCCCGCACTGGACGAGGTTCTACTGAACCGCCCCGGGTTTCGTGAACGCCGGCGTTTTCTGTTTTTGACCCTCAACCGCGCCGAGCCACTTCAATCGCCGCGATATCGATCTTCGTCATCTCCATCATCGCCTCGAAGACCCGCTTGGCCGCAGCCTGATCCGGATCAGCGATGGCGGCGATCAGCGCCCGCGGCGTGATCTGCCACGACAGCCCCCACCGGTCCTTGCACCACCCGCATGCGCTCGCCTGCCCGCCGTTGCCGATGACCGCGTCCCACAGGCGGTCGGTCTCGGCCTGGTCATCGGTCGCCACCTGGAACGAGAAGGCTTCGCTGTGCGGACAGATCGGGCCGCCGTTCAAGCCGATGCACGGGATCCCCATCACGGTGAACTCCACCGTCAGGACATCGCCCGCCTTGCCCATCGGGTAGTCGCTGGGCGCGTGGTGGACCGCGCCCACCGCACTGTCCGGGAAGGTCTCGGCGTAGAAGCGCGCGGCGTCCAGGGCCGTGCCGTCGTACCAGAGGCAGATCGTGTTCTTGCTGACCATGGCGGTTCTCCAGGCTGGGGTGTGCAGGGGCCTTCACAACGTGAATCGCCCCGGGAACTGTGGAAGCGCCATCTTCTCAAAACAAGGATCCGCCTCCAATACCGGGGCGGTTCACAGGAGCAAGCCATGACTGCGATGAACGTGGTGCACATGCGTGTGAAGCCGGGCCAGGGAGACGAATTCATCCGCATCCACCAGGCGATGGACCCCCGGGCCATGCCGGGCGGGCGGAATTTCTGGCTGGTGCGATCGGGCGAGCGCAGCTTCATCGTGGTGGCCGAATGGGACAGCCTGGAGGCGATGGCCGCCGCGCGTCCCGCGATGATCGCCAACCTCGACAAGCTGCGCCCGATCCTCGAAGACCTGGGGGGCGGCCGGGGTCTCACCGAACCCTGGTCGGGCGAGGTCGCGCTGCACATGGGCCCCTGATCTCGGGAGGCGGTGCGTCTGGAGGCCGGCCTGACCCGCGCATGGCACGACCGGTCAATACGGCAGCACGAATCCCGCACGACCGACACTGATGCGCGCCGCGGTCGGCTTGCCTTCGATGACCTGCGCCTGGAGCGACACGCTGGCACCCACCACCAGCAGGCTGCGATCGGCACGCAGGAAGGTGACGATCGGAGCATCTTCGGGCACGACGATGCGTGCTTCGCCGTCCTTGTGCTGCAACTGCAGTTCGCGGCCCTGCGTGACCGAGGCCACGCCCGCCACGGTGGCATTGGTCATCGTGCTTTGTGGCAGCAGGTCGAATGGCCGGTCCCCTTCGCCCGCGCCACGGGCCGCTTCAGGGAACACCGTCACGGCGATCGCCCGCCGGGTGCCATCGGGCTGCGGCATCGCCGCGACGCCGATGAAGCTGCCGGGGCGGATGTCGCTGCGGGTGATCGGAAAGACCTCGGACACCACCAGCGCCGCGGGCAACACCAATTCCACGGTCTCGCCGCTGCGGTCCCGCACGGAAAGGGTGTCGGGGCCGACGGCCTGCACCGTGCCCCGCACGCGCACCGTCGGGGCCGCCGGAGTGGATTGGGCCTGACACAGGGGCAGGGCGATGCATCCGGCCAGAAGGGCAAGGCGGCGGGTCCAGCGTGGCATGGGGATTCCAGTGGTTCAGGTGTGCGACGCCGAAGGATCGCATGGCCGTGCCCCGCCGGTCCGCTTCAGCGCCGCAGGAACGCCAGCAGTGCGTCGTTGAACACCTGCGCGTGCGACACGTTCAGCCCGTGTGGTGCGCCGGCCACCCGCACCAGTTCGCTGTGGCGCACGGCGCGGTGGGTGCGCAGGCCCGAGGCTTCGATGGGCACTATGGCGTCTGCCTCGCCGTGGATCACCAGCGTGGGCACGTTCACCTGCGCCAGGTCATTGCGGAAGTCGGTCGTGCTGAACGCGTCCATGCACGCCAGCGCGGCGTGTTGCGCGGACTGGTGGCACAGGGCAAGCGCATTGCCGCGCTGCGACTCGCTGATCTGCAGCACACCGTTGGCCGAGAAGAAGTCCCGGGTGAACTGCTCGAAGAAGGCGCTGCGGTCCTGCCCGAGCGCCTGCTTCTTGCGTTGGGCCTTGTCGGGTGTGAGCGGGCCTTCGGGGTTGTCGGCTGACTGCATCAGGTACGGCGGCACGGCCGCGGCAAACACCACGCTGTGCAGGCGCGATTCACCGAGCCGGCCGATGTAGCGTGCCACTTCGCCCCCGCCCATCGAGAAGCCCACCAGCGTCACATCCTGCAGTCCGCACTGGTCCATGACGCGCTGCAGGTCGTCGGCCAGCGTGTCGTAGCCATAGCCGGATGCCGGCCTGTCGGAGCGGCCGAAGCCCCTGCGGTCATAGGCCACCACGCGGTAGCCGGCCGCCTGCAGCACCGACACCTGTGGCTCCCAGGCCTGGGCCGACAGCGGCCAGCCGTGGATCAGCACCAGCGGTCGGCCACCGCCGCCGCTGTCGTCGATGTGCAGGTGCACGCTGTCCGCGGCTGCGGTGTCGGATGGCTTCATGTGTCTCTCCTGGGTGCTTCGTCGTTCATTGGTAGCCGATGCCCATCACGTAGTTGCGCAGCAGCGCCTCTTCGTGGTTGCCCGCGGCCAGCAGCGCCCGCAGTCCGTCGCGGGCGTTCACGATGCCGAGCAGGCGGCCGTCCGCGCCGACCAGCAGCACGTGGATCAATCCGCGCGCGTGCATCATGGCCAGCACATCGGACAGCAAGTCCTCCGGCGCGCAGGCAACAAACTCCCGCGCCATCACTTCGCCCGCACCGGTGGTGAAGAAGTCGGCCTGACCCAGACCCAGGCGCCGGACCAGCACGGTCTCGGTGATGACACCCAGCGGCGCGCCTGCGGCATCGCACACCACCACGACGCTGATCTGCGCGCTCGACAGCAGCGCGGCCACCTCGACCAGCAGGCTGTCCGCGGCCACCGTCAGCAAGCGCGAACGGGCCACCGCTTCGATGCTGCTGACCAGCAGGGGCGCCACGGCACGGGCCTCTGCCGCCGCGACCGGCGGGCTTTCTGGAGGGAGTGGTGCGCTCATCGGGTCAGGGCCGCTTCAAGCTGCACCTTGTTCATCGTCGAGCGCCCCTTCACGCCGCGCTGCCGCGCCTCGTCGCGCAGCTGGAGCAGCGTTCGACCGACCGGCGCCTTGTTGACGACGCGGGCGGCGATGTCCTCGGCCAGCGGCTCGGGCTTGCCATGTTCGAGCAGGCTGTCCTTGATGTGCGCGTATTGACGCACGCGCTTGGCGCTCCAGGCTTCTTGCGGCATGGCGGATCCTTGGGGAAATGGGGGTCCATGCTCGCTGCCTGGTGCCGCCGCGTCTGTTCTTCAGCGCACGGAGTCAGCAGATCGATCCAGCGGCCTGCCGGCCCGTAGACTCCCCGCCATGCCCCACGCCGTCGCCCGTCTGCGCACCACCTGCCTCGCGACCAGCCTTACCCGCCCCCACCTCGACCGCGGCCCTGTGCGCAAGGAACGCTGCCCCCGCTGCCGCCTGGTCCCCAGCCACTGCCTGTGTGCCCTGCGCCCGGTGGTGCCGACCCACGCCGGGGTGTGTCTGGTCATGGCGGAGTTCGAGCCGCTCAAGCCGAGCAACACGGGCTGGCTGATCGCCGATGTCGTGCCCGATACCGTGGCGTTCGGCTGGTCGCGTGTCGCGGTGGATCCGGCCTTGCTGGCGCTGCTGGACGATCCGCGGTGGCAACCCTACGTGGTGTTCCCCGGTGAATTCGCCACGCCGGAGCGGGTGGTGACCGAGCTGGTGCCGGCAGAGCCTGACACGCTGGCCCGTCCGCTGTTCATCCTGCTGGACGGCACCTGGTCCGAGGCCTGCAAGATCTTCCGCAAGAGCCCGTACCTGAACCGGTTTCCGGTGCTGAGCCTGCACCCCGATCAGTTGTCACGCTATCGGCTGCGCCGCTCCACGCATGCGCACCACTTCTGCACGTCGGAAGTGGCCGCGCTGTGTCTGGCCCTGGCCGGGGATCTGCACGCGGCCCGGACGCTGGAGGCTTACCTGGACGTCTTCAGCAGCCGCTACCTGCGGGCCAGACAGAGCGTGCCGCCGGACCCGGACGATGCGGCACACCAGCGCCTGCGGGCGCTGAGCCGGTGACGCACCAGCGCATTTCGCGCCACGCCAACGCCCGTTGGCTCCCCGCAGCGGCGCTTGGTCGCAAGCGGCTGGTCTGCGGCGCGGCGCAGGTCTAAGCTGCAGGCATTCCTTCTTCTTTCCTGCACACGGTCTCACCGACCAGAAAGGCTCGCCATGCACACCGCCGCCGTCACCCTGGGCAACACCGACGACCTGCTGATGCGCCAGGCACGCCGCCGCGTGAAGCTGAAGATGGGCTTCTTCCTCCACGCGCTGGTGTTCACGCTGGTGCATCTGGGCTTGTTTGCGCTGCACGCCGTCACGGGCGGTGAGCGTGGTCCCCATCTGCCGATCTGGGGCTGGGCCCTGGGGCTGTCCATCCACGGGGTCGTGGTGTTCACCACACTGCAGACACAGGGCCTGCGTGACCGGATGGTCGCCCGGGAGGTCGAGCGGTTGCAGGCGCGCTGAGCGGGCCCTGGTCAGCCCCTGCGTGGCAGCATGGACGACAGCACGCCGTCCTTGCGCACTACATGGTGGTAGATCGCGGCCACCGCGTGCAGGCCAGCGAGCGCCAGGATGGCGTCGCCCAGGAAGCCGTGGACCTCGCCCCAGTCGGCCAGATTCGCCAGGCCGGAGTTGGCAATGAGCGGCATCTGGTCCACACGCACGCCGCCCAGCAGCGTCAGCGGATGGCCTTCGCTGCCCAGGGCCAGGAGCGCGGTCGCAGGCAGCGCCAGCAGCAGCACCCACAGCGCGCCATGCACCACCTTCGAGGTCAGCTGCATCCAGCCGGCCATCGCGAACGTCGGTGCCGCAGGCCGCACCGCCACCCACAGCAAACGCGCCACGGTCAACACCATCACCAGGAGGCCGAGTGATTCGTGCCAGACGATGTCGCTGCGCGTGGCGGGGTCCAGCCCGTCGTGCATGAGGCGGCCGAAATGCTCCGGGCCGAGGATGAAGGCGATGACCACGGCAATGGCCGTGATCCAGTGGAAAGCCTGGCTGAGGGCGTCGTAGCGGGTGGCGGAGGGTTGTTGCATGGAATCACCGGAGAGTTTTCGGAGATTGTGGGGCGCTGTTGTGAACGGAATGTTGGCGTGCGTGTGGATTCCGTGCTGGCTTCAGCCGCGGTCCGCGGCCGTCACCCGCCAGATCGCGTTGCCCACATCGTCCGCGACCAGCAGGCTGGTGCCATCCGCGCCGATCGTCACGCCCACCGGCCGCCCGTAGGAGGCCGATTCGTCCGGCGCGAGGAAGCCGCTCAGGATGTCTCTCGGCGGGCCGGCCGGCTTGCCCCCGACGAAGGGAATGAAGATCACCCGGTAGCCGCTGAGCGTGCTGCGGTTCCACGAACCATGCTGGCCGATGACCATGCCGTCGGGGAAGCCAGGCAGGGTGCCGGCCGGCATCCAGCACAGGCCGAGCGAGGCGGTGTGGCCGCCGAGCGCGTAGTCCGGCGCGATGGCGCGGGCCACGGCCGCCGCGTCCTGCGGCACGCGGTCGTCCACCGTGCCGCCCCAGTAGCTGTAGGGCCAGCCGTAGAAACCGCCCTCGCGCACGGAGGTGAGGTAGTCCGGCGGGGTCTCGTCGCCCAGGCCATCGCGTTCGTTCACCACCGTCCAGAGCGCGCCGGTCACCGGTTCCCAGGCCAGCCCGACCGGGTTGCGCAGGCCGCTGGCGAAGACGCGGCTGCGGCCGGTGGCGAGGTCCAGCGCGTAGACGCAGGCGCGGCCTTCCTCGACCTCGAAGCCGGTCTCGGCGATGTTGCTCAGCGAACCGACCCCAGCGTAGAGCGTGCGGCCGTCCGGGCTGGGCAGCAGGCTGCGGGTCCAGTGGCCGCCCGGCTTGAACGCCATCAGCGGCCGGCCGGTGGCGTTGATCCGCAGGGCGCCCGGCGTGTAGGGGAATGCGACCACGCCGTCGGTGTTGCCGACGTAGAAGGTGTCGCCGAGCAGTGCCATGCCAAACGGCTGGCTCAGGCCGGACAGGAAGGTCTCGCGGGTCTCGGCCACACCGTCGCCGTCCGCGTCGCGCAGCAGCGTGATGCGGTTCGGGCTGATGCCGGTGGCGGCGGCGCGCTTCATCGTGCTGACCATCGCATGGTCGAACAGCGAGTTCACTTCGCCGGGCAGGAAGCAGGCCTCGGCGACGGTGACATCGCCGTTGGGCAGCACGTGCATCCAGCGCGGGTGGTCGAGCCCGGTGGCGAAGGCGTTGACCTGCAAGCCGGGTGCGGCGGTCGGTGTGTGGCCCGGCGCCCAGCCTTTGGCGGTGGGCATTTTCAGCGTGGGCATCCGGCCTTGCGGGCGGGCCTCGGGGATCGTCGGCGCGGTGCCGACGGCCTGGGCGGGCACGGGGCCTTGTCGGCGGCGCCAGCGGATGGCGGCGCTGCCCGCCAAGGCAACCACCTGCGCAAATGCGTTCGACAAGCTCATGGCACCACTCCGGTTCTAGGGAATGTGCATGTTAAGCGGGGTCAAGTGTCGATGTGCTCGTGGTGGGCCGTCGCGCCCTGTTTCCAGTACGCGGCGGCCCGCACTGCGTGGCGGTCCACGCCCTGTTCGTCCACCAGCACGCGCCGCACCGCCGCCATGGCGCCCGCTTCGCCCGCGCACCAGGCGAAGCCCTCGCCGTCGGGCAGGTCCCGTGCCCGCACGGCGTCGAGCAGCGCCGCGCTGTCGGCGACCCACTGCACGTGCACCTCGGCCGCGCTGGGCAGCGCACGCCGGTCGGCCGCGTCCGCCACCTGCAGCACGACGAAGGCGCGGGCGCCGGCCGGCAGCTCCTCCAGCCGGCGGGCGATGGCGGGCAGGGCGGTCTCGTCACCGACCAGCAGGTGCCAGTCGAGGTCCGTGGGGATGATGAACGAGCCGCGCGGCCCGCCGATGGTGGCGCGCTGGCCGGGGGTGGCCTGTGCGGCCCAGGCGGCGGCGGGGCCGTCGCCGTGGAGCGCGAACTCGATCGCCAGCGTGCCGGCGGCGGCGTCGTATTGGCGGGGCGTGTAGTCGCGGCGCACCGGCTCCGCACCGTCCGCGGCGTCGAGGAAGAGCTTGACGTGGTCGTCGAACGAGGCGCTGACGAAGCCGGCGAGGTCGGCGCCCGTGAAGGTGATGCGGCGGAAACCCGGCGTGGGGCTGTCCACGCGCAGGATGGTCAGGTCGCGGCGGCGCAGTTCGTGGCGGACGCGCTGGACACGGCGGGGGAGGTTGTCTGAGGTCATGGGGTGTGGGGTTCCGGTGCTGCATGGTTGACAATGTCATCCATGATGGGGAAATCAATGGACAATGTCAACCATACCCAAGACAAAGCACCCGACAGTCCGCTGGAGCTGATCCACGCGGTCATGCACCAGTACCGCTCGCAGCAATACCAGGTGCTGCGCGACGGGCCGCACGACCTCACGCACATGGAGACCAAGGTGCTGGGGTTTTTTGCCCGCCATCCGGGGGCGACCCAGAGCGCGCTCGCGCAGGACAGCGGACGCGACAAGGCGCAGCTCGCCCGGCTGGTCAAGGGCCTGCGCGAGCGGGGTTTGCTGGACGCACAGGCCGACGAGGCCGACCGGCGCAATGTCCGCCTGACGCCCACTGCGCAGGGGCGGGCGGTGCTGGAGGCGCTGCATGAGGCGTCCGGACACCTGGCGGCGCAGGCCGTGGCGGGCATGAGCCCCGAGGAGCAGCAGCAGCTCGCCGCGCTGTTGCGGCGCGTGCGGGAGAACCTGGCGGGATCAAAGAACGGCACAGCGCGGGGTTGATCCGGGTGGGTGCAGCCTCATCTGCGCCGTTCGACCCACGACGCCACGACGTTTCCCCAAGGATCTCCATGCTGTTTGAACCCGTCTCCGTGCGCACCCTGACCCTGCGCAACCGCACCGTCATGTCCCCGATGACCCGCAGCCGCGCCGTCGAGGCCAGCACCCCGAACGCGCTGATGGCCACGTACTACGCCCAGCGCGCCACGGCGGGCCTGATCGTCACCGAAGGCACGTCACCGTCGCCGAACGGCCTCGGCTACGCCCGCATCCCCGGCCTGTTCAACGCCGCGCAGGTCGCCGGCTGGAAGCTGGTCACCGACGCCGTCCACGCCCAGGGCGGCAAGATCGTCATCCAGTTCATGCACACCGGCCGCGTCACCCACGTCGCCAACCTGCCGGCCGGTGCCGAGGTGGTCGGCCCGGTGGACGGCGCCTGCCCTGGCGAGATGTACGTGGACGCCCTCGGCATGCAGCCGCACACCCCCGCCCGCGCCATGACCGACGCCGACATCGCCCACGCGGTCGGCGAATATGCGCAGGCGGCGCGGCTGGCGATCGAAGCCGGCTTCGACGGTATCGAGCTGCACGCCGCCAACGGCTACCTGATCGAGCAGTTCCTCAACGCCAACGTCAACACCCGCACCGACGGCTACGGCGGCAGCATCGCCGGTCGCAACCGCTTCGCCCTCGAAGTCGTGCGCGCCACGGTGGACGCCATCGGGGCCGAGCGCGTCGGCATCCGTTTGTCGCCCTACGGCGTGTTCAACGGCACGGGTGCCTTCGCCGACGTGGACGCGCAGTACCTCGCGCTGGTGCGCGAACTCTCGGCGCTCGGGCTGATGTACGTGCATGTGCTCGACCACTCGGCGATGGGTGCGCCTGCGGTGCCGGCCACGCTGAAGGCCGCGCTGCGGGCGGCATTCGACGGTCCGTTCATCCTGGCGGGCGGTTTCGACGCCGCGAGCGCCGAGCAGGCCCTCGGCGACCGGCAGGCCGACCTGATCGCCTTCGGCCGGCCCTTCCTCTCGAACCCCGATCTGGTCGCGCGCATGCAGGCCGGTGCGCCGATGAACCCGCCGGACATGGGCACGTTCTACACGCCGGGGGAAAAGGGCTACACCGATTACCCGGCACTCGCCACCGGGCAGTGAAATCAGCGGGCGCATGCGGGCCTCGGTGAAAATAGCGCCATGTCCCCACGCCCGCTCCACTGCGCCTCCGCCGGCTTCGAGGCCGCCCTGCACGTCGACCTGCTGCCCGACGGCCACCGTTCGCGCCGCCTGCACGGCCACAGCTTCTTCGCCACCGTGCGCGCCGAGCTGCCGGCCGGCTGGGCGGCGTTCCCCGGCGGCGAGGTGGCCGAGCTGCAGCGCCGCATGGACGCCTGCGTGCAGCCGCTCGACTACACCCGGCTCAACGACATCGACGGCCTCGCGCAGCCCACCGACGAGAACATCGCCCGCTGGATCCGCACCCGGCTGGAGAGCGTGTTCGACGTGCCCGGCATCGTGCAGATCGGCGTGCACAGCACCGCGCACACCGGCGTCGATCTCGACCGCGCCGGCCATGCCCACCTCTGGCGCCGCTACCGCTTCCAGGCCGCGCACCGCCTGCCCAACGTGCCGCTCGGCCACAAGTGCGGGCGCATGCACGGCCACGCCTTCGAGGTCATCCTGCACGCCGACCAGGACATCGGCACCCGCGACCTCGGCATCGACTACGACCGCATCGACGCGATCTGGGCGCCGTTCCACATCGCGCTGAACTACCGCTGCCTCAACGAGATCGAGGGGCTGGACAACCCCACCAGCGAAGTCCTCTCCTCGTGGCTGTGGCAGCGCCTGAAGCCGCTCTTGCCGGAACTGTCCTGGGTGACGGTGTACGAGACCGGCTCATGCGGCGCCAACTTCGACGGCGCGCACTACCGCATCTGGAAGGAAATGACGCTCGACAGCGCCGTGCGCATGCAACACGCCCCGGCCGGCCACCCGCTCGGCGCGCTGCACGGCCACACCTACACGCTGCGGCTGCACCTGAGCGCGCCGCTGGACGAGGTCATGGGCTGGACGGTGGACTTCGGCGACGTGAAGACGCAGTTCGACCCGATCTTCAAGGCCATCGACCACCGCCCGCTCTACGAGATCGCCGACCTGCCGGACGGGGATGCGCTGTCGCTGGCGCGCTGGGTGCTGGACAAGGGGCGGACGGTGCTGCCGGCGCTGGACCGGGTGGATCTGTATGAAACGCGGGGCTGCGGTGCGATCGTGGTCGACGCGTCGGTCACGCAGGAGCTGCTGCCGGTATGACGTACACCGTCAAGGAAATGTTCTACACGCTGCAAGGCGAGGGCGCGCAGGCGGGCCGTGCGGCGGTGTTCTGCCGCTTCGCCGGCTGCAACCTGTGGAGCGGGCGCGAGCAGGACCGCGCCGACGCGGTTTGCACCTTCTGCGACACCGACTTCGTCGGCACCGATGGCACGGGCGGCGGCAAGTTCACGACACCCGAGGCGCTGGCCGATGCCGTTGCGGCACGCTGGCCGGCGGGCGCGGGCGGGCGGCCCTGCGTGGTCTGCACCGGGGGCGAGCCGCTGCTGCAACTGGACGCGCCGCTGATCGACGCGCTGCACGCCCGCGGCTTCGAGGTCGCCGTGGAAACCAACGGCACGCAGCCCGCGCCGGCCGGTCTCGACTGGATCTGCGTCAGCCCGAAGGCGGGCGCGGCGCTGCAGATCACGGCGGGCGACGAGCTGAAGCTGGTCTATCCGCAACTGCTGGCGCGGCCCGAGCGGTTCGCCGCGCTGGCCTTCACGCATTTTTTCCTGCAGCCGATGGACGGGCCGCAGCAGGCCGAGAACACGCGGGCGACCACGGCCTACTGCATGGCACATCCGCAGTGGCGGTTGAGCGTGCAGATGCACAAGGTCGTGGGGATCGACTGACATGGCGACCGATGCCAGCTTCATGGCGCACATCGCCGACCAGTTGCACGGCTCCGGCGCCTTCTCGCACCGCAAGATGTTCGGCGAGTACGCGCTCTACCTCGACGCCAAGGTCGTCGCGCTGGTCTGCGACAACCAGCTCTTCGTCAAGCCGACCGACGCGGGCCGCGCGCTGCTCGGGCCGGACGCCGCGATGGGGCCGCCGTATCCGGGCGCGAAACCGCATTTCCAGGCGTCCGACCTGATCGACGAGCGGGAAGCGCTGGCCCGGCTGCTGCGGGTCACGGCAGAGGCGCTGCCCGAGCCGAAGCCGAAGAGGCCGAAAGCGCCACGCAAGCTGGTGTGACGTGGGCGACGCTCAGAGCAGCAGCCCCTGCGCCAGCCGGTCCACCGCAGGCGTGAGCCGTGTCGCCGCGAGCAGGTCCGCCAGCCGTGCGCTCTTGTTCTGCCATTCGGCGACCAGCTCCTCGCCGAGCAGTGCGTAGTGCCACGGTCGCCCGCTGCGCATCTCGGCCGGCAGCGTGTCGATGCGCTCGCACCAGGCGACGGCGGCGCGCCGCTTGCGTTGCACGTCGGGATGGACCACCTGCTGCTGCGCCTTGGTCTCGACGAGGTAGATGGCCTCGGCCGTGCGGACCAGGAAGTCGGGCGAGTAGAACGCCGGCAGCCCGTCCTCCTTCACGTAGCGCAGCCGCAGGAAGTCGTGGCGCGTCTCGCTGATCTTGCAGAACGCCTCGACGTGGCTGTCGGCCTGTGCCCAGTGGATGAACCGCTTTTCCAGCCCGCCATTGCGTGCCGGGTAGGGCAGGCGCGGGTAGATGCACTTGCCGACCTCGACCGAACTGCTCTCGCGCACCAGCAGTTGTTTCACCTCCGACAGCCGGCGGTGGCGCACCTCGGTGTCGCCGACGGGGCGTGACTGGCCCGCTTCGCGCAGGGCGTGGCCGAAGATGCGCGTGAGGTGATCGACCACCGGCTTCAGCAGCAGCACGCGCCAGCGTTCACCGTCGTGCGGGTTGAACGGCGTGCCGAACAGCCGGCTCCAGATGTAGTCGTCCAGCCAGCCCGTCAGCTCGGCGGTGTGGACCTGCAGATACGGCAGATCGAGGTGGTGGGCGATCTTGTTGCCCTTGGGCAGCGGCTGGCCCAGGGACTGGCCGATGCGCCGCGTCAGCCGCGACAGGTAGTCGTTGTAACCCGTCACCGTCATCACCGCGCCATCGACGCGGTAGTCGCCGAACAGCGTGCTGCTCTGCAAGTCCTGCGAGATGAACTGGTCGCCCTTGCCGAGCAGGTTCGTGAGCTGCTCCAGCGACATGGCCGTGAACGCGGGCAGGGCCGACACGTCCGGCGCGGTGTGCTCGATCACCTCGTCGGCTTCCTGGAGGATGAAGGGAATGGCGAAGTCGAATGCCTCGAAACCCTCGCGCAGTTTGGCGGCGATCAGGTCGCCGCCGCCGGGGGTGCCGTCGCCCTGCTCGGTGGTGGTGCCGACCAGCTTCTCGTCCATCAGCTCCTGGTAGAACGCGTTGAACGCCGGGTGTTCGACGATGGTCAGCACGTCAAGCAGGCTGCCTGGCTCCTGGCCGTTGTCGATGCGCTGGCGGTTCTCGGCCTTGAGGCTGTCGTACTCGCCGTCGCGCCACATCAGCCGCAGGCCGCGCCCGATCGTCTGCTCCAGCAGGATCTGCGCCTGTGACGAGCGCAGCGGCACGATGACGCAGATGTTGTTCACGTCGAAACCTTCGCGCAGCATCAGCACGCTGACGATCACGCGGGGTGTCGCATGGTGATCGACGCTGAACAGCCGCTCGCGTGCGATGGCCCAGTCCTTCTCGCCCAGCTCGGCTTTCTTGCCCGAGTCGATCGACATCACGGCGTCCTCGGTCAGCCCTTCTTCCTTGATCAGGAACTGGGCGACCAGCGGCGAGACGGTGGTGTCCTCGCAGACGACCAGCATCTTCGGATGGCGTGTCGGGTCGATCCGGGCGAAGTCGATTTCCAGCTTGCGCAGCTTCATCAGACCGGCGCGCAGCATGACGCGCTGGCCCGCGCTGAGTTCGACGGCGCGGCCCTTGTCGTCGCGCTCCACGGTGAAATCGAGCGGCAGTGCGCCGATCTCCTTGCGCCGGTCCAGCACCAGCGACTTCACCAGCCCGGCGCGCATGGCGTCCTTCAGGTCGAAGTCGGTGACGATGTGCGGGAAGTAGACCTTGCGCTTGTTCTTCGGCGTGCCCACGTCGTTGTACGGGGTGGCCGAGAAATCGATCTGCACGAAGCGTTGGCCCTTCGGCGCGGCAATGCGCGACAGGCTCTTCTGCCACTCGACCTCGGTGGCCTCGCCCTCGCGCTTGAGTTCGTGGATGTGGTGCGCCTCGTCGTTGAAGACCATCAGGTCGGGCAGCGCGCTCAGGTACTCCAGCACGTCGCCGCGGGCGTAGCGGCGGTCGAGCATGTCCAGGCTGTTGCCGGCGGCGCGGCCCGGTGTCAGCGGCAGCACGGCGTCGATCACGCGGTGGGCTTCCAGCGGGGGCAGGGTGTCGCTGGCGTCGTCGGTTGCGTCGGCCTCGTCGTCCACGCCGTTCAGCAGGTGCCAGTTCGTGATGGCGATCATCCCGTTGCCGGTCGCCTTCAGGCCGATCTCGCCCTTGGCGCAGACGTTGCCGCGCACGAAGGCCAGCACGCTGTCGCGGTGGGCCTCGGGGATGAACAGCGCGGCGTTGCGGGCGATGTCCGAGGTGTCGAAATCGCGCCCGCTGCCGACCAGCCGGCCGCAGAACGCATCCAGCAACCGCTCGTAGACGATCAGGCCCGGCGCGACGACGAGGAAGCGGCGCGTGAAGCGCGGGTCGTCCACGCCCTCGGCCTGTGCGGCGCTGCGGTTGAGCAACTGCCAGACCATCAGCGCCTGCATGACCCAGGTCTTGCCGGTGCCGGTCGCCATCTTGAGACAGTATTTCGGGTGGTCGTGCTTGGGCTGCGCGACCTCCTGGCGGCGTGCGCCGGTCAGCGCGTGCGGTGCGACTTGCGCGTACAGGTCGAGCAGCGAGCCGGATGCCAGCGCCTCGTGCGCGACGATGGTGTTCAGGATCGCCTGCTTCTGGCCGGCGTGGAAATTCAGCGATCCGCGCACGGTGCACATCTCGTCGCTGAACCACCAGTGCAGCAGGTCGGCGGTGTGTGGCGTGACCCGGTGCAGGATCTCGGCCGAGCCGTCTTCGAGACCTTGGCAGAGGGCGCGGGTGTGTTCGGTCAGCGCGATCGACAGCGCGAGCGGGTTCGGGGCCGAGGCCGGATTCGGTGTGGCGGCGCTCATTGCACGGCCTCCGCCACCGTGGTGACCACCTCGGCCTCGAAGCCGAACACATCCACCGCCCGCACGCACACGCGCCGCGGGCCGGCCTTGTGCGGCACGGTCAGCCGGGCGTGGGTGACGACGCGCAGCGCGTCGTCGTCGTTGGCGGTGTTGCCGCGGTAGTCCTGCCAGACCGAGCGGAAGACCTTTCCGTCGTAATCGGGATCGATGGCCCAGTATTCGATCAGCGCGAGCGGCTCCTGGTTCATCACGGCCTGGAGTTTCTGGCGGTTGGCGTCGTCTAGGTTGATCGCCTCGGGCGACAGCAGGACGTAGTTTCTGAGCTTGACGGTCAGGTGCTCGTCGGCGGCGCTGTGGGCGCGTTCGACCGGGTGGATCGTCAGGTATTGCAGCGACGAGAAACGGACCTGGCCGCGCAGTTTGTCGATGCCGCCTTTTTTCTTCAGGCGGTCGAGCAGGTCGGGCGGAATCACCAGCACTTCGAGGCGGCTGTCGTTGAGCGCGGTGATGTCCTGGCCGATCGACGGCTCGAAATTCCAGCCGAGCACGACCACGCGGTCCCAGCCGCCGAGCAGGTTGTCGCGCTGGGCGATGGCTTTTTTCAGCGTGGTGATGCCGGTGAGTTTGTTGGGGGAGTCGGCCAATACCAGCGTCTTGCTGCTTTTGCGGGGGCCGAGGTCGAGGCCGGCGATCTGGCCGAGGTTGCGCTGCGGGTTGAATTCGGCGGGCAGCGACTGGGCGCCGTAGAGCGACAGGACGATCTGCGACAGGTCGCCGATGCGGAACTCGCGGCCCAGCGTCACCTTGGCGGCTTCGACCTGGTAGTCGCCGATCGCCTGGTACAGGAAGGGCCGGGCGCTCTGGTCGATCAGCCGCTTGCGCATGATCATGCAGGCGGGTTTGCCGAGGTCAGTCGTGATCCAGCGGCGGCCGAGCTTTTCGGCGACGGCGGCGGTGGTGCCACTTCCACCAAATAGATCCATTATGAGTGCGTCTTTATCGCTTGATGTTCTGATAATTCTTTCCATCAAGGACTCTGGTTTTTGTGTTGGGTAATCAAGTCGCTCAGATGATGTCGGGCTTATGCGATTAATGTCAAACCAAAAATCTGTTGTTGGCGTTCCTTTGGCGTCTCTAAGGAATCTTTTTCTGCTCAGTGATTTCCCTGTCGAGGATAAAACTATTTCACCGTTCTCCCAGAGTTTTTGCATTTTTTCTTGGGAATAACGCCAATAACCCTTTACCCCTAAAAAATCATAGTAAGGATTTCCTTTTGCCGCCCCGCCTGGGCCGTCAACCGGCATAAAACGATATCGCTCACCTTGAGCGTCAGTGTATTTGTAGTCGCGATCAAGGATTTCTCGGGTGTAGTCCTCGTAGGGTGGACTCCAGAATCTGGACGAGCTTTTTCCGTAGAAGTAAATTACTTCTGTGACTCGCCCGTAATGCGCAGATCCTTGGCCGCTATCTCCGTGTGCATGAGCGCGCTTCCAAGATATTTCATTGACAAAGTTATCTTTACCAAAAACATCATCCATCACCAACTTGACGTAATGCCCCACATGCCAGTCAAGGTGAACATAGATCGACCCGGTATCGGCCAGCAGCTCGCGCATCAGGATCAGCCGCGGCGTGATCATCGCCAGATACGACGCCGTGCCATCCGCCCAGGTGTCGGAGTAGGCGAACTGCTCGATCACCGTCGGCTTCTGCTCCAGCTCGACACCGGGCAGCGTGACCTTGGTGCGGTAGTCGGCCTTCGAGTCGAACGGCGGGTCGATGTAGATCAGGTCCACCCGGCCGCGCAGTGACGGCGTGCGCTCGTCGCCGGCCAGCAGCGCGGCCATCGCCAGCAGGTTGTCGCCGTAGATCAGGCGGTTGACCCAGGCGTCCTGTTCGGACTGCGCCAGCCGGTCTTGTCGGGCGGCGCCCTGAATCCAGTCGGTGGCGCTGCTGTCCTTCGACGGCAAGACCCATTCGCGGGTCTGGAGGCTCACACGGTGGCGGCTTTCGAGGCTTTCCAGGATCTTTTCGGCTTGGCGGCGCCCGTTGGCGACGATCTCGGGCAGTTGTTCCAGCAGCGACTTCGGCATGACTTCTTGTTCAGTTCGATTGAACAGGAAGTTTAATTTTTCATTGAACAAACAGTTGATGTTTTCACCTTGGGAACTGAACTATTTGTTCATGGACGACAAGTTGGAATTTGCGCAAAGACTGCATGACGCGATGCAGCGAGCGGGCTACAAGCCCCGTCCGGCTGTGCTGGAGCGCGAGTTCAACACGCGTTATTGGGGGGAATCTGTGACCGTGCAGGCGGTGCGGCGTTGGCTGCGTGGTGAAGCCATCCCATCCCAGGACAAGCTCCAGACCCTCGCCGAATGGCTCAAGGTCGAGCCGCAGATCCTCCGCTTCGGCGAAGGCATCGCCAAGTCGGTCAAGCAGTACCGCGAACGCTGGGACGAGAAGCTCACTCACCAGGAGCGCGAAACGGTGGACGCCTTCCTGCAACTGCCCGCGCCGCAGCGCAAGGTGGTGCGCGAGGTGATCCTGACGTTTGCGAAGGTCTACAAGGACGACGGGGGCACGCCGTCTTCCTGACCAATGGGTGCCAACTGGCGCACCACACCCTAGAATCTGGCTCGCCCCCCAGGAGTCCACCGCATGAACGCCAACCTCGAATCGACCCTCAGCCGCACCTTGGGTCAGGCGCTGGGCCTGCCGTCCGGCGCGAGCGAAATGGCCCTGGCGCGCGCCGACCGGGAGCAGCTCGGCGCGGCCCTGATGCACAGCCTCACCGGCCAGAACCTGCTGTCGCCCGCCGATGTCTACCGCATCGTGCCGCGCCGCACCTGGATCCGCCGCAAGGCCGAGGCCCGACTGAGCCGCGGTGAGTTCGACGGGCTGTACCGGCTGGTGCGGGTGCAGACGCTGGCGGAACTGGTCTTCGGCGATGCGGCGCGCGCGCAGGCGTGGCTGCACAGCCCGAAAGAGCGCCTGGGGGGCGCCGCGCCGATGGATTTCGCGGCCGACACCCTCGGCTTCGAGGCGGTGCAGGCGTGGTTGCACGAAATCGACCAGGGCTACTTCGCCTGAGCCTGGCGTGATCCTCTGGCGCATCAGCAACTACGCCGACCTGTCGGGCACCGGCGGCGTGCTGCACCCCGGCCGCTGGCACCACCGGGGGCGCCCGATCGTCTACTTGGCGGAAAGCCCGGCGGCGGCGCTGCTGGAGGTGCTGGTGCATGTGCAGGTGTCGCATCCGGGCGAGTTGCCGGCGCACTACCAGTTGATGGAAATCGCCTTGCCGGACGGTGTGCGCAGCGAGGATGCGGTGTTGCCGGAGACACCGAATTGGCACGCCGATGCCGAGGCCACCCGCCACTGTGGTGACGAGTGGCTGGCGCAGGGACGCAGCTTGCTGCTGCGCGTGCCGTCGGCCGTGGTCGGGCGCAGCTTCAATCGGCTGTTCAATCCACTGCACCCGCAGGCGCAACAGGCGGTGGTGGTGTCGGTGGCGCAGTATCCGTTTGATGAGCGGCTTGCCCGGCTGCCGGAGTGAGGCTGCAGCCGTCTCCGGCGGCACACAATCGCGCGATGCATGACGCCTCCGCTCCGACTGCCAAAACGCCCGATCCGCGCCAGGTGCGCCGTCGCCACGAACGCCACCGCGAACGCCACCGCACCGACCGCATCGGCTGGCTGCGTGCCGCGGTGCTGGGCGCCAACGACGGGGTCATCTCGACCGCCAGCCTCGTGGTGGGCGTCGCGGCGGCCGGCACCGGATCGGCCGATCTGCTGGTCACCGGCATCGCCGGGCTGGTGGCGGGCGCGATGTCGATGGCGGCGGGGGAGTACGTTTCGGTGCATTCGCAGGCCGACACCGAGCAGGCCGACCTGTCCCGCGAACGGCTGGAACTGGAGGCCGATCCAGTCGCCGAACAGCGCGAGCTGGCGGGGCTCTACGTCGCCCGTGGCCTGACACCCGCGCTCGCCGCCGAGGTGGCCGGACAGCTGATGGCCCACGACGCGCTCGGCGCCCACGCCCGCGACGAACTGGGCTTGTCCACAGCGCTTGGTGCACGACCGGTGCAGGCGGCGCTGGCGTCCGCGGCCAGTTTCGCGGTCGGCGCGGCGCTGCCGCTGGCTGTCACTGCGCTGGCGGCGGGACCGGGCGTGATCGCCTGGGTGTCGGGCACGGCGCTGGTCCTGCTCGCCGTGCTGGGCGGTGTGGCGGCACAGGTCGGGGGCGCCAGCGTGTGGACGGGAGCCTGGCGGGTGACCTTCTGGGGGGCGATCGCGATGGCGGTCACCGCCGCGGCCGGGTCGGTGTTCGACCATCTGCTGGCGCTGTTGCGCTGACCACGGTCCGGCCTGGCGGGCGCGCCACGCGATAATCCGCAGATTGAGCGTCCCGCACGCCGCCACGAGTTCCGCGCCGCCATGAGCCTCCCAGACCGCTACGACCCCACCGCCGTCGAATCCGCCGCCCAGACCGCCTGGCGCGCCGCCGACGCCTACCGCGTCACCGAAGACCAGACGAAGCCCAAGTTCTACGCCTGCTCGATGCTGCCTTACCCCTCGGGCAAGCTGCACATGGGCCATGTGCGCAACTACACCATCAACGACATGCTGACCCGGCAGTTGCGGATGAAGGGCTACAACGTCCTGATGCCGATGGGCTGGGACGCCTTCGGGCTGCCGGCGGAAAACGCCGCGCTGAAGAACGCCGTGCCGCCCGAGCAGTGGACACGCGAGAACATCGCCTACATGAAGACCCAGATGCAGGCGATGGGGCTGGCGATCGACTGGTCGCGTGAAGTGGCGACCTGCGACCCCGCGTACTACAAGTGGAACCAGTGGCTGTTCCTGAAGATGCTGGAAGCCGGCATCGCCGAGCGCCGCACGCAGGTCGTGAATTGGGATCCGGTCGATCAGACCGTGCTGGCGAACGAGCAGGTGATCGACGGGCGCGGCTGGCGTTCGGGCGCGCTGGTCGAGAAGCGCGAGATCCCGGGCTACTACCTGAACATCGTCCAGTACGCCGACGAGCTGCTGGGCGCGGTCGCCAATCCGGAAGACCCGAACTACCTCAGCGGCTGGCCCGAGCGCGTGCGGCTGATGCAGGAGAACTGGATCGGCAAGAGCGAGGGCGTGCGCTTCGCCTTCCCGCACGATATTCGTCGTGAGGACGGACAAAAGATCCAAGATGGCAAGCTGTATGTCTTCACGACCCGTCTCGACACCATCATGGGGGTGACCTTCTGCGCCGTGGCGCCGGAGCACCCGCTGGCCGCGCACGCCGCTGCGACGAACCCGGCGCTGGCCGCGTTCATCGCCGAGTGCGGTCAGGGCGGCACGACCGAAGCCGAACTCGCCACGCAGGAAAAGAAGGGCCTGCCCACGGGCTTGTTCGTCACGCACCCGCTGACGGGCGCGCAGGTCGAGGTCTGGGTCGGCAACTACGTGCTGATGAGCTACGGCGACGGCGCCGTGATGGGCGTGCCGGCGCATGACGAGCGTGACTTTGCCTTTGCCAAGAAGTACGGTCTGAAGATCAAACAGGCCGTCACTATTCCTGGAGAAGAGTTCTCGGAAGAAGTCTGGTCCGACAGCAATGCGGACAAGCGTCGCTCAGTGCTGGTCTCTGATGAAGGTGAAACTACGGTCGGATACCGCGATGCCGTTGATCGGTTCCTAAAAGTATTACAGGTACGAGATGAGTCGGTGGTAGTAGAGAAGAAGACCACCTGGCGCCTGCGCGACTGGGGCATCAGCCGCCAGCGCTACTGGGGCACGCCGATCCCGATCATCCACTGCGACGATTGCGGCGCGGTGCCGGTGCCGGCCGCCGACCTGCCGGTCGTGCTGCCGATCGACTGCGTGCCGGACGGTTCGGGCAACCCGCTCAAGAAACGCACCGATTTCCTGAACGTCGCCTGCCCCTGCTGCGGCAAGCCCGCGCAGCGCGAGACGGACACGATGGACACCTTCGTCGATTCGTCGTGGTACTTCATGCGCTACTGCGACGCGCAGAACAGCGAAGCGATGGTCGCCGACGGCACCGATTACTGGATGCCGATGGACCAGTACATCGGCGGCATCGAGCACGCGATCCTGCACCTGCTCTACGCCCGCTTCTGGACCAAGGTGATGCGCGACCTGAAGCTCGTGAAGATCAACGAGCCGTTCACGAAGCTGCTGACGCAGGGCATGGTGCTCAAGGGCGCCTTCTTCCGCAAACCCGAGGGTGGCGGCAAGAGCTACTACTGGGAACACGAAGTCAACGTCCTGACGAACGACCACGGCGTCGTCATCGGCGGCACGTTGAAGGCGGACGGCCTGCCGCTCGATTACGAGATGACGACGATGTCGAAGTCCAAGAGCAATGGCGTCGATCCGCAGGCCCTCATCAACCTGCAGGGTGCGGACACGGCCCGCCTGTTCGTGATGTTCGCGTCGCCGCCGGAGCAGACGCTGGAGTGGAACGACGCGGGCGTCGAGGGCGCACATCGGTTCCTGAAGCGCGTCTGGGGCTTCGCGGCGAAGAACGAAGCCGTGCTGACCTCGGCGGCGAACGTGGTCGGTGGGGATCTGCCGGCCGCGGCCAAGGCGTTGCGCCGCGAGGTGCATCTGGTGCTGCGGCAGGTCAGCCACGACTACGAGCGCATGCAATACAACACGGTCGTGTCCGGCGGCATGAAGCTGCTGAACGCGCTGGAAGCCTACAAGCACGACGGCAGCAATGCGTCGGCCGCCGTACTGCGCGAGGGGTATTCGGTGCTGCTGCGCGGGTTGTATCCGGCGTGTCCGCACCTGACGTGGAAGCTCTGGGCCGACCTTGGCTACGCGGCCAAGTGGGGCGATCTGCTCGACGCGCCGTGGCCGCAGGTGGACGAGGCCGCGCTGGTGCAGGACGAGATCGAGCTGGTGCTGCAGGTCAACGGCAAGACCCGCGGTTCCATCACGGTGCCGGCCGGCGCCGACAAGGCGGCAATCGAGGCTGTGGCGGCTGCCAGCGCCGAGGTGGCGAAGTTCGCCGAGGGCAAGCCGCCGAAGAAGATCATCGTCGTGCCCGGCCGCCTCGTGAACGTGGTGGTCTGACGTGATGCGGCGGCGCCTGTTCGTGCTGGCGACAGCCGCGGTCCTGACGGGCTGCGGCTTCCAGTTGCGCCGCCCGCCGGAGCTGCAACTCAAGCGCGTCTTCCTCACCGGCTTCGACGCCTACTCGCCGATGGGCGACGAGCTGCGCCGGCAACTGCGCGCCAGCCCCGGCGCCGTGCTGACCGAAACCGCCGCTGAGGCGGACGTGGTGCTTGATGCGCTGGAAGACGCCCGCGAGCAGGTCGTCGCCGCCTCGACCGCCGCCGGCCAGGTGCGCGAGCTGACCTTGAGGGCACGCCTGCGCTTCAAGGCTCGCACGCCGGCCGGTCGCGAGCTGATCGCCCCGGCCGAGCTGGTGCTGAGCCGCGACGTGAGCTACAGCGAGACCTCTGCGCTGGCCAAGGAGCAGGAGATCGCGCTGCTGTTCCGCTCGATGCACACCGATCTGGCGGCGCAGGTGCTGCGGCGGCTGGCGGCGCTCGGGCCGGGTTGATCCGACTGTCTCGCCATGCAGCTCCGCGCCGACCAACTCCCCGCCGCCCTCGCCAAGGGCCTGCGCCCGCTCTACGTGATCCACGGCGACGAGCCGCTGCTGGCGCAGGAAGCGGCTGACGCGATCCGCGCTGCCGCCCGCGCCGCCGGCTACAGCGAGCGCAGCGTCCACACCGTCGCCGGTGCGCATTTCGACTGGTCCGGCCTGCTCGGCGAGGCCAGCGCGCTGAGCCTGTTCGCTGACCGCCGCGTGATCGAGATCCGCATCCCTTCAGGCAAGCCGGGCAAGGACGGGTCCGAGGCGCTGCAGCGGTATGTGCAGACGCTGTCCGACGACAACCTCACCCTGATCCTGCTGCCGAAACTCGACCGAACGCAGCAGACCAGCGCGTGGTTCACCGCGCTCGATGGCGCTGGCCTGAGCTTGCGCATCGACCCGGTGGAGCGCCGCGCCCTGCCGCAGTGGATCGCGCAGCGGCTGGCGGCGCAGGGCTTGCGCATCGAGGACGGCGAGGCGGGGCAGCACGCGCTGGCCTTCTTCGCCGACCGCATCGAGGGCAACCTGCTCGCCGCGCACCAGGAGATCAGCAAGCTCGCGCTGCTGCACGCCCCCGCCGATCCCCGCGGCGCACCGACCGTGCTGACGCAGACGCAAATCGAGTCGTCGGTGCTCAATGTGGCGCGCTACGACGTGTTCAAGCTCGGCGAGGCGGTGCTGGCGGGGCAGGTGGCGCGGGCGCTGCGCATGCTCGACGGGCTGGAGGCCGAGGGCGAGGCGGCGGTGCTGGTCCACTGGACACTGGCCGACGACCTGCGCGGGCTGCAGCGCGTCCACGCCGCCACGCTGCAGGGCAAGCCGCTGCCGCTGGCGCTGCGCGACGCGCGGGTCTGGGGCGTGAAGGAAAAGCTGTTCGAGCGTGTGGTGCCGCAACTCGATGCCGCCACGCTCACGGCGCTCATCGCCGCCGCGCACACGGTGGACGGCATCGTCAAGGGTGTGCCCGATCCAACCTGGCCGGTCGAGCCGTGGGCAGCGCTGCGGCGGCTGGTGCTGCTGACGGTGCAGGCCGTGCAGCGCCAGGGGCTGCAGCTGGCGCTGCAGGGTTGAAGGGCTGAAGCCCTCCGTCAGTAGATCGCCTGGGCCGAGACGTACCAGCCGCGCTGGCTCGCCTTGTTGGCGATGTTGCCCAGGTGGACGGCGGCGGCGGTCAGGCTCAGGTTGCGCACCGGCCACCAGGCGACGAAGACGTCGTGGGCACTGTCTTCGCGGAACACGCTCAGGTTGTCGGGCTTGCGGCGCCACTCGACCCCGACTGCCAGGTCGTCGCGCAGCAGCACCGCGCCCGAGAATTCGGGCACCCACTGTGCCTGGTCGCGCACGTCACCGCCGAAGCCGAGCAGCCCGAACTGGTTGGCGCGCGTGCTGCGCAGCGTCAGATTGGCCAGCGCGTTGTGGCCGGCCAGTCCACCGAGCCAGATTTTGGTGGCGCTGGCGTACAGATCGGTGCCGCTGGCGTGGCGGGCGCCGAGGGCCGTGGGCACGGCCATGTCCTCGTTGTGCTTGAACTGGGCGCCCACGCTGAGCTGCGGCCACCAGCGGTCCTGGTCGTAGACCGCATCGCCGAGCACGCGCCATTTCAGGCCAAGCACGTTCAGTTTCACCGATTGCCCCGGCACCGTGTCGCCCAGGCCGAAGCGCATCTGCGCCAGGGAGGCTTCCCAGGTGTCGTGCACGCCGATGGCGGCGGCGGTGGTGGTCAGCGTGTAGCCGCCGTCGGTGCGCACGCGGGTGAGGTGGGCTGTGGCGCCGACCTGGTCGCGGCTGCCGTAGCCGCCGATCAGCGCCCAGGGCACCAAGCCGCCGCCGCCGCTGCCTTCGACCGCGCCGACGCCGGCGGTTGCCGTGAGCCGATCACCGGCCCGCACCAGGCCTGCACAGGACAGCAGGGCCAGCAGGACGAGCCGGACGTACAGGGATCGGAGGGCGATGGAAGGTGAGGTGGTCCGCATGCCGCCAGCGTGGCAGCCGTGCCGGTACCGCAGAGGTTCCAACAAGCGCTGTTTTCTCCCCGTTTTTGGATCCTTGGCGGGGGCGGCCACGGGGAATCATGGTCGGGGTATTTCCGATGGGTCTTGAAAGGACACGCATGTTCCGGAATTCGTTTCTGCGTCGGGTGGCGGTGCTGGGCTGGCTGCTGGCGGTGGTGTCCGGACTGTCGGGTTGTGCGGTGCCTCCGTCGGCCGAAAGCGCGCTGTACCAGCGTCTGGGCGCGCGTGCGGGCGTGGCCCGTCTGTCCGATCGCCTGATCGAGCGCACGGCCAACGATCCGCGCACGCGCCGCAGCTTCGAGGGCGTCAAGCTGGTGCCGCTCCAGCAGAGCCTGGCCGACTACCTGTGCAAGGTGACCGGTGGCGGCTGCGTGTACGAAGGCGAGACGATGGCCAATTCGCACACGGAGCTGGGCATCCAGGCCCATGAGTTCGACCTGATGGTGGCCTTCCTGCGGGAGGAACTGGATGCGCAGGGCGTCGCCGCCGCCGACAAGAACGAGTTGCTGCGGCGTCTGGCGACAGACCGCCGTGACATCGTGCAGGCCGGCGCCGCCCGAAAGACGCCGTGACGGACCTGTGGCGCTGGCGCCAGACGTTCCTGCTGGTCGGACTGGTGGTGCTGGGACTGTCCGTCCGGGTGCAGGCGGCTGCCGTGACCGTGCAGACCCTGGACCCGGCAGGCAAGCCGCTGGCCGGGGCGGTGGTGGCGATCGAGGTCGGCGGCGTGGCCAAGGTGGCGGTCTCCGGCACCCGCGCCGAGATCCGCCAGCGCCAGCGCAGCTTCGAGCCGGGCCTGCTGGTGGTGCAGACCGGGGCGTCGGTCGACTTTCCCAACCTCGACACCGTGCGCCACCACGTCTATTCGTTCTCCCCGGCCAAGACCTTCGAGCTGAAGCTCTACAACGGACGGCCCTCGGCGCCGGTGGTATTCGACCGGGCCGGCGTGGTCGCGCTCGGCTGCAACATCCATGACCAGATGATCGGCACGGTGGTGGTGGTCGATACGCCGCTGTTTGGCCGCACGGACGCCGCTGGCCGCGTCGTGCTGGACGTGCCCGCAGGGGAACACCGCCTGCGCACCTGGCATGGGCGGATGCGCGAAGGCACGGACCTGCAGGCGCAGCGGCTGGTGGTCGGCGCTGCCGAGGCGCTGTCCGTGGTGGTGCAGCTGCCCGTGGTGGCTGCACCATGAGCGGGTTCACGGCGCGTCTGGCGGGCTGGCGCCTGAGCGGGCTGGAGCGGCGCATCGTCTGGCCCTTCCTGCTGTTGCTGGTGCTGGTGCAGGGCATCAGCCTGATGCTGGTGAACGGTGCGATCGGGCAGAGCGCCACGCGGTCGATCGACAGCGATCTGCAGATCGGCCAGCGCGTGTTCACCCGGCTGCTGGAGCAGCGCGCCGAGCGCCTGTCCGAGGCGGCGGCGCTGCTGGCGTCCGACTTCGGTTTCCGGTCGGCGGTCAGCAGCCGCGACGTCGCCACGCTGGGCGACGCGCTGGAGAACCACGGTCGGCGCATTGGCGCCTCGCTGGTGATCTACACCGATCCGGCCTGGCGCCCGGTGGCCTCGACCGGCCTGAGCGTGGACAGGGTCGCCGTGCTGTTGCCCGTGGCGCGCATGGCGGCCATGGCCGGACCGGCGGGTGGCGTGGGACCGCAGAATGCGCGCCTGACGCTGATCGAAGGCCGGGCCTACCAGCTCGTGGCCGTGCCGGTGAAGGCGCCGCGCACGGTGGGCTGGGTGCTGATGGGCTTCGAGCTGGACCGCTCGGTGCTGCAGCAGCTGGCCGCCATCACCGCGCTGCGCGGGGCCGTGCTGTTCAACGGACCGCCTGCGCGCCTGTTGCTGTCCACCTTCACGGCCGCTGGCGATGTGCTGGTGGCGCCGAATCCGGTCACCAGTCCCTGCGGCCGCGAGTTGCGCGAGGCGGGCAGCCGCTGGCGCAGCTGCGAGTTCGTGCTCGACACGGGGCTGTCCGATGGCCGCTCCATGCCGCCGTTGCGGCTGGTGCTGGCGCATTCGGTGGACGAGGCGCTGGCGCCCTTCGAGCGGCTGCAGCTCACGCTGCTGTTGCTCACGCTGGTCGGGGTGGCGGTGTTCGCGGTGGGGAGCGCGGTGACGGCGCGGCGCCTGAGCGGGCCCATCCGCGGACTGCGGCGGGCCGCCGAGCGCCTGAGCCGCGCCGACTACGACACGCCGGTGCGCGTGCCCGACGAGCGGGTGGTCGGTGACGAGCTGGTGCAGCTGGCGCGGGCCTTCGAGTCGACCCGCCAGGCCGTGCAGCACCGTGAGCACACCATCGGCCGGCTGGCGTACTGGGACACGCTGACGGAGCTGCCGAACCGGGCGCAGTTTGTCGACGTGCTGCGGCGCCGGCTGCAGCCTGACGCGGCGGGTGTGGTGGCGCCGCTGGCCGTGATGATGCTCGACCTCGACCGTTTCAAGCATGTCAACGACGTGCTCGGCCACCAGCTCGGCGACCGGCTGCTGTGCGAGGTGGCACAGCGTCTGGCTGGCTGCTGCCGCAGTGCGGACATGGTGCTGGCCCGGCTGAGCGGGGATGAGTTCGGCCTGCTCCTGAGCGGCCATGGTGTCGAGCACGCCAGCGCGGTGGCGCGCGCACTGCTGGGCATGCTGGACGCGCCGATGCGGCTGGACGACCACACCATCGACCTCAGTGCCAGTCTGGGCATTGCCTTCGCGCCCGAGCACGCGGCGGACCCGGAGGCCCTGCTCGGCCTGGTCGAGGTGGCGATGTACGCCGCCAAGCGCCGCCAGCTGGGGGTGCTGGTCTATGACACCTCGATGGACACGCGCAGCAGCGCCTCGTTGTCGCTGTTGAGCGAGTTGCGCCAGGCCATCGAGCGGCAGGAGCTGCGCCTGTACGTGCAGCCCAAGGTGGAGTTGAAGACGGGCCGCGTGCTCGGCGGCGAGGCGCTGGTGCGCTGGCTGCATCCGCAGCGCGGGCTGGTGCCGCCGATGCAGTTCATCCCGTTTGCCGAGCAGACCGGCTTCATCCGCCAGATCACCACCTGGATGCTGACCGCGGGCGTGCAGGCCTTGCAGGACTGGCAGGAGGCCGGACTGGTGCTCAAGCTCAGCATCAACCTCTCGACCCGCGACCTGCTCGACCCCGAGCTGACGGACCGTGTGCGCCACCTGCTCGACCGGCACCGGGTTTCGGCCGCGCGGCTGTGCCTGGAGATCACCGAGAGCGCGATCATGGACGACCCCGTGCGGGCGCTGCAGACGCTGCAGAAGCTGCACGAACTCGGTGTGCACCTGTCGATCGACGACTTCGGTACCGGCTATTCCTCGCTGGCCTACCTGAAGCGGCTGCCGGTGGACGAGCTGAAGATCGACCGCAGCTTCGTCACCAACATGGAGCGCGATCTGGACGATGCACGCATCGTGCAGTCCACCATCGGACTGGCGCACAACCTGGGGCTGACGGTGGTGGCCGAAGGGGTGGAGACGGACAAGGCGTGGGCGCTGCTGGCGCGGCTCGGCTGCGACGAAGGCCAGGGCTTCGGCATCGGCCGGCCCATGCCGTCGGACGAGTTCCTCGGCTGGGTGCGCCACTGGCAGGCGCCGTCCAACGAGGCGCTGCACGTCGACACCGATTTTGCGCAGATGCTCTGAGCCCGGCGGATCAGTAGCCGGCGCGCCGGTCCACCTGGTGCGCCAGCGCTTCACCGCGGCGCCAGGCGGCCAGGTTCTGCGCCACGACCCGTGCCGCCGAGCGGGCGTCGGTCTGCGCCGCCACATGCGGCAGCACGGTGACCGCCGGGTGCGACCAGTAGCGGTGGTCGGCGGGCAGCGGCTCCTGGTGGAACACGTCCAGCACGGCATGGGACAGGTGCCCGTCGTCGAGCGCGGCGAGCAGATCGGCATCGACCACCTGTGCGCCGCGCGCCAGATTGACCAGCGCCGCGCCGCGTGGCAACTGCCGCAGCCGCGCCGTGTCGAGCAGCCCGCGCGTGTCGGGTGTCAGCGGCAGCAGGTTGACCAGGATCTCGCTGTCCGCCAGCACCGGCCCGAGCGGCTCCCCGCGCCGCCAGCCGGTGACGCGGTAACCCAGCGTCCGCAGTTGCCGGCTCACCTCGCCGCCCATCTGTCCCTGACCCAGCACACCGACGTGCACCGCGTCGGCGCTGCGCTGCGCGTGTGGCTGCCAGCGACTGTCGCGCTGCTGGCGGGCGTAGACGTGGAAACCGCGGTGCAGCGTCAGCACCGCCCACAGCGCGGTTTCCGCCATCGCGGCGTTCATCGCCGGATCGACCATGCGCACGATCGGCAGGTCGGTCGGTATCGTCGGATCGGCCAGCAGCTTGTCGACCCCCGCCCACAGCGACTGGACCAGCCGCAGCCGCGGGTAGCGCCGCAGCGCACCGGCGGGCGGGTTGGCGACGATGGCGATCTCGACCGCTGCCGGGTCGTGGTCGTCCTCGGCACGCACCAGGGTTTCACCGGGCAGTGCGGCGGTCAGTGCAGGCAGCCACTCGGCCCACTCCTGCGCGTCGAAGCGACAGACCAGCGCAATGGCCCCGGCGGTGGTGCTCACGGCATCGCCTGCAGCGCCGACACCAGCACCGCCAGCGCGTGGTCGCGTGTCTGGGTGCGCACGGCGGCGCGGTCGCCCTCGAAATGCCGGCATTCGGCCCAGACCCAGCCCGGCAGCGCCCAGGCGAACCAGACCGCGCCGACCGGCTTGGCCTCGCTGCCCCCGCTCGGTCCGGCCACACCGGTGACGGCCACCGCTGCTTCGACGCCCGCCTCGCGCTGCGCGCCGGCCGCCATCGCGCGTGCCACGGCTTCGCTGACCGCGCCGTCGCTGGCGATCAGCGCCGAGTCCACGCCGAGCATCTCGGACTTCGCTTCGTTGCTGTAGGTGACGAAGCCGCGGTCGAACCAGTCGCTCGACCCGGCCAGGTCGGTGCAGGCCGCGGCGATCATCCCGCCGGTGCAGCTTTCCGCGGTGGTGAGGTGCCAACCGAGGCTGCGCAGCAGGTCGGCGAGTGCATGGACAGTGGACATCAGGCGACTCCCTGGACGAAGCGCATCAGCGCCACGCCGATGGCAATGGTGAACAGCGTGCAGCCCGCAGCGACCAGATCGTCGAACAGGATGCCGAACCCCCCGCGCCAGCCGCCGCCCTTGAAGTGCTGGTCGGCCCAGCGCACCGGGCCGGGCTTGGCGGCGTCGAAGTAGCGGAACAGCGCAAACGCGGTGGTCTGCAGCCCCAGGCTGGCGGGCGTCAGCACCCACAGGATGAGCCAGAACGCGAGCACCTCGTCCCAGACGATGAAGCCCGGGTCGGCGATGCCGGCGTTGGTCGCGGCCACGGTGCAGGCCCACCAGCCGACGAAGAAGCCACCCAGCAGCACCCAGCCCCAGCCGGCGCTGTCCAGCCAGACGTTCAGCACCGCGAACGCCACCCAGGCCCACAGCGTGCCGGCGGTGCCCGGTGCGAGAGGGCTGAGTCCGCTGCCACCGCCGAGGGCGATGAAGTGCGCCGGGTGGCGCAACAGGAACTGCGGGCCGATGCGGGTCTGCGGTGGGGGCGTGGGGGTCGTCATGGTGCGAAATGGTCAAACGAGGCCCACGGCGTGGCCACACGGGCGCCGTGGCGGTCGACGACCGTGGTCCCGCCCTCGGTGGTGAGGCGGCCGATGCAGCGCACGCCGGTGGCGCTGCGGTCACCGGCGTCGAGCACGGCGGCGTGGTCGGCGGGCGCGGCGGTGAAGAGCAGCTCGTAGTCGTCGCCGCCGGCGAGCAGGCATTCGCGCTGCAGCGCCTCGGTCTGTGCGCGCATCAGCGGGCTGCGGGGCAGGGCGTCGGCGTGGATCACCACGCCCAGTGCCCGGCCGTCCTGGCCCGAGCGGCGCAGCACGTGCTGCAGGTCACCGAGCAGGCCGTCCGACACGTCGATCGCGCTGGTCGCCACGCCGCGCAGCGCCAGCCCGAGCGCCACGCGCGGCTCCGGGCACTCCATCGCCAGCCGCAGGTGGTCGAAGGCGGCACCCGGCACACGCAGGCCCGGCGTGCCACGGAACACCTCCAGCGCCAGCCGCGCGTCGCCGAGCCAGCCGGGTTCGTCCTCGCCCAGCGGGTGACTGACCCAGAGTTCGTCGCCCGCCCGCGCCCCGCTGCGCAGCAGGGCGGCGCCGGGGGGCACTTCGCCGAAGATGGTGAGGCACAGGTTCAGCGGCCCGGCGGTCGTGTCGCCGCCGACGAGGTCGAGGTCGTGGCGGTCGGCCAGCGTGTGCAGGCCGCGGGCGAGGCCGGCGAGGAAGGTGTCATCGGCCCGGGGCAGGGCGAGGGCCAGCGTGTAGGCCAGCGGCTTCGCGCCGCAGGCGGCCAGGTCCGACAGGTTCACCGCCAGCGCCTTGTGGCCGAGCCGCTCGGGCGCGACGGTGGACAGGAAGTGCCGGCCCTCGACCAGCATGTCGCTCGACACCGCGAGCTGCATGCCGGGGGCCGGGGCGATCAGCGCGCAGTCGTCGCCCACCCCGAGCGGGTTGCGCCGGGCGGGGCGCGTGAAGTGGCGGGCGATGAGGTCGAATTCTCCGAGGGGCATGGGGCGCTGCGCTGCTTGGTTCATTCCAGTCCGGCGCCGCGCAGCACATTGGCCAGCTCGACCGCCGATTTCACATCCATCTTGTCGAACACCCGCGCGCGGTGGACCTCCACGGTGCGCACGCTGATGTCCAGCTCGTCGGCGATCTGCTTGTTGGCACGGCCGGCGATCACCAGGCGCATCACCTCCAGCTCGCGTTCGGTCAGCTCGGCCAGATGCCGGCGCAGGCCGTCGCGTTCGTGCAGCAAGGCGAGGGCGTCGGCGCTGCGGCCCAAGGCTTCGACCACACGGTCCACCAGCGCATTGTCCGAGAACGGTTTTTCCACAAAATCGAAAGCGCCCCGCTTGACCGCCAGCACCGCAGTGGCCACGTCGGCGTGGCCGGTCAGGAAGATCACCGGCAGCAGGTCAAGCCAGCCGCGCTCGATCAGCCGCTCGAACAGCGCCATGCCGTTCATGCCGGGCATGCGCATGTCCAGCAGCAGGCAGCCCGGCGAATCGGGGCGCACGTCGTTCTGCTCGATCGCGGCCCAGAACGCATCGGCCGACGCATAGGCGCGCGGCAGCAGCCGGCGCGAGCGCAGCAGCCACGACAGGGCATCGCGCAGCACTTCTTCGTCATCGACGACAAAGACGGTGCCGTGCTGGGACTGGACGCGTGCGGTCATGGTGCGGGACTCGTGGAGGGGTGCGACGAAGACGGGAGCGTAAACCGGAACGTGGTGCCGTGGCCATCCGGGCCGGGGTTGAAGTCGAGCGCGCCGCCGTGCTGCTCGATCACGGTGCGGCACATCGCCAGCCCGATGCCCATGCCCTCGGGCTTGGTGCTGAAGAAGGGCGTGAAGAGCTGGCGCGCCACCGCCTCGGGGATGCCGGGACCGTGGTCGATCAGCCGGAAGGTGACCCAGCGCTCGCTGGTCTGGCGCACCTCCAGCCGCAGCGTGCGCTGGTTCAGCGGCAGGGCCTCGTCCTCTTCCATGGCCTGGATGCCGTTGCGGGCCAGGTTCAGCAGCACCTGCTCCACCATGGTCCGGTCGCAGGACACGCGCGGCGGTGGTTCGGGCACATCGACCTCGATGCGGGTGTGGCTGCGCCGTGCGGTCAGGCGCACCAGCGGCAGCACCGCCTCGATCAGCTCGCCCGCCCGCACGTTCTCGCGCAGCCGATCGCGCCGGCGCACGAACTGGTGGACGCTGCGGATGACGCGGCCGGCGCGTTCGGCCTGTTCGGCGATGCGGGCAACGGCCTGGCGGATCATCAGCTGGGTGTCGAGGTCGGCGGGCGGGTCGTCCGGGGTCTCCGGCATCAGGTTGAGGCTGCCGGTGGCGAAGCTGGCGATGGCGGCCAGCGGCTGGTTCAGCTCGTGGCTGAGCAGGGTGGCCATCTCGCCCATCGTCGCCAGCCGGGCCGCGGCCTGGAGCTTGTCCTGCTGCTGGCGCGAGAGTTCTTCCATGCGGCGCTGGGCGCTGACATCGAGCACCGTGCTCATCCAGCCACCGGGCCGGCCGCGGGCGTCGACCAGCGGCGCCTCGAAGATCAGGACCGGGAAGCGTTCGCCGTCGCGGCGCATGAACACGGTCTCGTGCCCCTCGCGCGGCGGGGCGTTGCCGGCGTTGCGCTCGCGCTGGCGCTCGGTGTAGAGCGCGGCCATCTCGGGCGGCCAGTACGGCGGCGTCTCGGCCTGCAGCAACTCGTCGGCGTCGTAGCCGACCATCTGGCAGAAGGCGGGGTTGACGTAGGTGATGCGGCCATCGGTGGTGCGGGCGCGCAGGCCGGTGACGAGCGAGTCCTCCATGGCCTTGCGAAAGGTCAGTGCCTCGGCCAGCGCCTGCTCGGCCGCCGAGCGCCGGCGCACGTCATGGACCAGCAGCAGGATCACCACGCCGAGCGCCACCGACAGGGCCACCACCAGCGCTGCGCTCAGGTTCGGGATCAGCCGCGGCACGCCCTGCAGGCTGTCCAGCCGCAGCACGGCGGTGAAGCCCGAGATGTCGATCAACCGGTCGGCGATGTACACACCCGCGCCGCGCCGCGAGCCGATCCGCGCCAGCCGGGTGCCGTCTGCCTCGACCAGCAGAACCTCGTGGCGGCGCACGACGTCCGCCGGAATGGCCACCTGCAGCAGGTCCGACAGCGCCAGCGTGACCACCACGGCATCGGCCGCCCCTGTGGCATGGGCCAGCGGGATGCACAGATCGACCACCTCCAGCCCCAGGCCATTCGGGTTGGGCAGGAAGTAGGTGCGCGAGTAGGCGGGCGCGGCAAAGCGGCGGGCGGTGGCGCAGGCGATTTCTGCATCGACCGACATGCCCGCGCGCGGGATGGTCTGGAACTGCGCGGGATAGGCGGCCGAGGCGACGACTTCTTCGATGGAGAAACCGGGGCCGCGGCGTTCGATGCGCAGCAGTTCGGGCCGCTCGCGCAGCAGTTGCTCGGCCTGCGGGCGCCAGGTGTCCGGTCTGCTTTGCTCCCAGAGCAAGCGCTGCAAGGTCTGGGCATCGTCCAGCAGCCGCTGGCGCACATCGGCAGCGACGGCCAGTGCCGCGGTTTCGGTGTCTTCCTGGCGCTTGCTCTGCTCCTGCTGCCAGGTGAGCCAGAGCAAGGCCGCCTGCACCGTGATCACCAGTGCCACCAGCGCCACCCACAGGGGCGCGCCCTGCCAGCGCCGTGAGACATTGGCCAGCAGCGAGGACAGGGCGGTGGGCGACGAAGGCGGCGGTGGCGGGGCGGCAGACATGGGGTCAGTATCGAGCGCCGGACCCGCCGGGCGCTACGCAGTTTCGCGCATGACAGTGGCCGGGTTCAAGCCGACCATGTCCACCCATGCAGGACACGCATGGCCCCATGCTGCGATAGGGTAGCCATCCGCGCGCACAGGGGCTGTCCCCTTCCTACAATCGCCAGCCCTTCCGCCTTTCCTTTCGCCATTCTGACGATCCGCCCATGACCACCTCCGAACAGAAGCAAGCCGAATTGCGCCGCGCTGCGCTCGAATACCACGAGTTCCCGACGCCAGGCAAGATCGCCATCGCCGCGACCAAGCAACTGGTCAACCAGCACGACCTGGCGCTGGCGTATTCGCCGGGGGTGGCCGCCGCTTGCGAGGAGATCGTGGACGATCCGGCCAACGCCTTCCGCTACACCTCGCGCGGCAACCTCGTCGCGGTGGTGACCAACGGCACCGCGGTGCTGGGTCTGGGCAACATCGGCCCGCTGGCGTCCAAGCCGGTGATGGAGGGCAAGGCGGTGCTGTTCAAGAAGTTCGCCGGCATCGACGTGTTCGACCTGGAGATCGCCGAGAACGACGTCGACAAGCTGGTGGACATCATCGCGTCGCTGGAGCCGACCTTCGGCGGCATCAACCTCGAAGACATCAAGGCGCCGGACTGCTTCTACGTCGAGCGCAAGCTGCGCGAGCGCATGAAGATCCCCGTGTTCCACGACGACCAGCACGGCACGGCCATCGTCGTCGGGGCGGCGTTGCTGAACGGACTGAAGGTCAACGGCAAGGACATGCAGCAGGTCAAGCTGGTGTCCTCGGGCGCGGGGGCGGCAGCGCTGGCCTGCCTGAACCTGCTGGTCAAGATGGGCCTGCCGCGGGAAAACATCTGGGTGACGGACCTGGTCGGTGTCGTCTACCAAGGCCGCACCGAGCTGATGGACCCGGACAAGGCCGAGTTCGCGCAAGCCACGGACCAGCGCACGCTGCGCGAGGCCATCGTCGGCGCCGACATCTTCCTGGGGCTGTCGGCGGGCGGCGTGCTCAAGGCTGACATGGTGGCGACGATGGCGGCCAACCCGCTGATCTTCGCGCTGGCCAACCCGACGCCGGAAATCATGCCGGAAGAGGTCAAGGCGGTGCGCGACGACGCGATCATGGCCACCGGCCGCTCGGACTACCCGAACCAGGTCAACAACGTCCTGTGTTTTCCCTACATCTTCCGTGGCGCGCTGGATTGTGGCGCGACGACGATCACCGACGAGATGGAGATCGCCGCGGTGCGCGCCATCGCCGAGCTGGCGCAGGCGGAGCAGAACGATGTGGTCGCGGCGGCCTATGGCGGCGCCACGCTGTCCTTCGGCCCGGAATACCTGATCCCGAAGCCCTTCGACCCGCGCCTGATGATGCAGATCGCACCGGCTGTCGCGCGGGCGGCGGCCGAGTGCGGCGTGGCCGCGCGCCCGATCGCCGACATGGATGCCTACGTCGAGAAGCTGCGCGCATTCGTCTATGCCGCCGGCACGGTGATGAAGCCGATCTACGCGGTGGCCAAGCGCGCCAAGGCGCGGCGTGTCGCCTATGCCGAGGGCGAAGACCGCCGTGTGCTGCGTGCCGTGCAGGTGGTGGTGGACGAGGGCCTGGCCTATCCCGTGCTGGTCGGGCGTGGCAACGTCATCCGCACCCGCATCGTCAAGCTGGGGCTGCGTCTGGAAGAAGGCCGCGACTACGAGATCGTCAACATCGATGACGACGCCCGCTACCGCCACTTCTGGGAGCTGTACCACGCCATGACGGACCGCCAGGGCGTGACCGAGCAACTCGCCAAGATCGAGATGCGCCGGCGCCTGACGCTGATCGCGGCGATGCTGCTGCACACCGGTGAGGTGGACGGCATGATCTGCGGCACCTGGAGTTCGACCTCGTACCACCTGAAGTACATCGACCAGGTCATCGGCCGGCGCAAGGGCGTCAACACCTATGCCTGCATGAACGGGCTGGTGCTGCCGGGCCGCCAGATCTTCCTGGTCGATACCCACGTCAACTACGACCCGACCGCCGAGCAGCTCTGCGAGATCACGATCCTGGCGGCCGAGGAGATGCGCCGCTTCGGTCTGCAGCCCAAGGCGGCGCTGCTCTCGCATTCGAACTTCGGATCGAGCAACGAGCCTTCTGCCGTGAAGATGCGCGAGGCACTGGCGCTGATCCGCGAGGCCGCCCCTTGGCTGGAGGTGGATGGCGAGATGCACGGAGACACCGCGCTCAATCCGGCCTACCGCGCCGAGATGATGCCGCGCAGCACGCTCACGGGCGAGGCCAACCTGCTGGTGCTGCCCAACATCGACGCAGCCAACATCAGCTACAACCTGCTGAAGACGACCGCCGGTGGGGGCATCGCGATCGGCCCGGTGCTGCTGGGGGCGGCCAAGCCAGTGCATGTGCTGACCCCGTCGGCGACGGTGCGGCGCATCGTCAACATGACGGCGCTGACGGTGGCCGACGCCAACGCGGTGCGCTGAAAACGCCCCCAGTGCCGGCCCGAGTCGGCACTGCAGGGCCTCCGCCGGGAGTTCGTACCCGCTTACTTGCGCGGATGGCCCTGATGTTCTGCTGAAAATTGAGGCAAACGCTTGAGCTTGGCGCCCTGATTCGGTACCATCGCCCCCTTCAGAATTCAGGAAAACCCGTGTTAAATCTGGTCAAAAGGGTGGCACTGGCGTCACTGGTGGCCGTGTTTCTGGGCGCCGGGCTGGGGGTGTCGCAGCCAGTGTTGGCACGGGGCGACTCCGACACGGTGGCTCGGCTCTCCGAACTTCCACCAGAAGCCGCCGATACCCATCGACGAATTCTGACCGGAGGCCCGTTCCGATATCCGAGCAAGGACGGCTCGGTGTTCGGCAATCGGGAGCGGCTTCTGCCGCGGGAGACCCGAGGATACTACAGAGAATATACCGTCCCGACGGCAGGATCGCGCGACCGGGGAGCGCGGCGCATCATCTGCGGTGGACGGGAGCCGACGACCCCGGATGTTTGTTTCTACACGCAAGACCACTACGCGAGCTTTCGCCGCATCGCACCGTGACTTCGACGAGGATCGAGAGCCCTAAGGGACCATCCACCATGCTTATGCAGACCGTGCGTCCGAACATCGTGCAGGCCATCCGGGCCTTCCGAGTGGACGACCTCATGTCGGCGGCCCAAGACCTGGGCCACCACTTTCTCTACGCCAATCTGGCCGAAGCGTCTTCCAAACCGGAAGTGCTGGAGTCGATTGCCAAGGCGTTCCTGTTCCCGGCCCACTTCGGCAAGAACCTCGACGCGCTCTACGACTGCATGACCGATCTGGTCAACAAGTCCGGGGCGCAGGCAGGGTTTGTCCTTGTGCTGGAGCAGTTGCCGGACAACGCCAAGTTCGACCGCGAGGCCCGCGAGCAACTGCTCGACGTGTTCCGCGATGCCTCCGACTACTGGGGAGAACGGAAGATACCCTTCCGATGTTTCTATTCTTTTCAGTAGCCCGCTCCCAGGACCAAGGGCAATGGGAGCGGGCTGATGGAGCCCCGGCGGAACCTGTGAAGCCGCCACCGAAACCGAGCAAGAACGCTGCACCGGCCTTCGCGCCGCACATGCCACTGATGAGCAGTGCCTTCGACACCTCAGCCCTCGCGGCTGCGGCATGAAGACAGACTCAGACGGCAGCACGCCACAGCGTCCCTGACGACCACAAGAAGCCCGCCCCGTGCGGGCTTCTTTCATGGTGCTGTCGAGGCGGCGTCTCGCTGACCCACGGCGGCCACCAGTGCCACGTAATCCGCCACCGGTACCTCTTCGGCGCGCCGCTGCAGATCGAACACCGGCACATCGTCGCCGCAGCGCTCGTTCAGCCAATGGCCCAGCGTGTTGCGCAGCATCTTGCGGCGCTGCGAGAACGCCACCGCCACCAGCTCGCTGAGCAGCGCCACGTCCACCGCCGGCGGGTGTTGCAGCGGCGTCATCCGCACGACGGCCGAATCCACCCGTGGCGGCGGATCGAAGCACTCCGGCGGCACGTCGATCAGCGACTCGATGTCATAGCGCCACTGCAGCATCACCGACAGCCGACCGAAGTCCTTCCTGCCCGGCGAAGCGGCCATGCGGGCGACGACTTCCTTTTGCAGCATGAAGTGCTGGTCCTCCACCACATCGACGAAGTCGAGCAGGTGGAACAGGATCGGGCTGGAGATGTTGTACGGCAGGTTGCCGACCACACGCAGCTTGTGCGCCTCGCCATAAGTGGCGCGGGCGAGGCGGGCGATCTCCCGGAAATCGACCTTCAGCACATCGGATTCGATCACCGTCAGCTCGGGCCGCTTGCGCAGTCGGGCGGCCAGATCGCGGTCGAGTTCGACCACCGTCAGGTGCTTGCAGCATTCGACGATCGGATCGGTCATCGCCCCCATGCCCGGGCCGATCTCGACCACCGCCTCACCGGGTCGCGGATCGATGGCGCGCACGATGGCCGAGAGCACGGCGCCGTCGGTGAGGAAATGCTGGCCGAAGCGCTTGCGGGGAATGTGTTTCAAAGGGGATGGACTCGTGGAGGCGGGGAATCACTGGCCGGGCGGATCGCGCAGCTCGACGTAGGCGCGGGCGCGCACCTCGCGGGCCCAGTCGCTGTAGGCATCTTCAGATTTCTGCTCGCGCAGCGCGGCGCGGGCCATCTCGCGCTGTTCGCGCGGCTCCAGGCGCTGGTCGCGGCGCTCCAGCAGCTGGATCAGGTGCACGCCAAAGCGCGAGACGACCGGATCGGCCATCGAGCCCGGTCGCAGCGCCGACATCGTCTGTTCAAACTCCGGCACGAACTGGCCCGGCGACGCCCAGCCGAGGTCGCCGCCGTTGGCCGCACTGCCATCTTCCGAGTGCTGGCGGGCGAGGTCGTCGAACTTGGCGGTGCCGGCTTCGATCTGGCGCTTGTAGCCGGCCAGGCGGCGGATGGCCGCGTCCTGCGTCAGCTTCGGGCCGGGGCGCAGCAGTATGTGGCGTGCATGCTGCTGCGCCACGGTCAGCGCGGCTTCACGGCGCTCGACCAGCTTGAGTACATGGAAGCCCGCGCCCGAGCGCAGTACCTGCGGTGCCACCTCACCCGCCCGCAGCGGACCGACCGCATCCACGAACGCGTCGGGCAGCTTGTCGGCGCGGCGCAGGCCGATCTCGCCGCTGCGGTCCTTGCTGCCATCGGAGGCCTCGCGCACCAGCGCCGCGAAATCCTCCCCTGAGCGCAAGCGCTGCAGCAGCGCCACGCCTTGCTGGCGGCGCTGCGTGACGATGGCCGGTGCGGCGTTTTCCGGCACCGACAGCAGAATCTGGGCGATGTTGTATTCCGTCGCGGCCCCGTTCTTCTCCCGCTGCTCGGCCAGCCAGGCCTCGATGTCGGCGTCGTTGATGCGGATGCGGCTCTGCACTTCGCGTTCGCGCACCCGCTCCAGCAGGATCTGGTCACGCAGGTTGTTGCGGAAGCGGACGAAGTCCATGCCCTCGGTGCGCAGACGCTCGCGCAGCTGCGGCACGGTGACCTTGTTCTGCGCCGCGACGTTGGTGACAGCCCGGTCGATTTCCGTCTCGTCCACGCGCACGCCACCATCCCGGGCCGCGCCGAGCTGGGCGCGTTCGTCGATCAGCTGGTCGAGCAGCTCGCGCATCAGCGTGTCGCGGTCCGGCAGCCGCGTGTTGCTGCTGGCGGCTTCCTGCTCGGCGCGCAACAGACGTTGCTGCACTTCGCTGTTGGTGACGAGTTCCTGATTGACCACTGCCACGATGTAGTCGCCGCTGCGGCGTGCGGTCTGGGCCAGGGCGTCGATGGGGCCGCACAGCAGGCTGGCCGCCAGCAGCAGCGTCAAGGCCAGCGCCTGACTGAGGCGCGGCGTCATCAAGGCGGAGCGCGCGGCACGCGCGTCGGGGGACAGTGTCTGCAGCTCGGTCATGGGGTGTCGGTGTCGCCACCGGTGGCGGGTGGGTGGACGGCAGAGGCGGCAGCGGCCTTGGGGTCGCGCAGCAGCTGGTAGCCGGGGATATTGTCCTTCAAGACCGCCAGCGGGTTGGTGCCGGCATTGAGGCGGGACAGCCCCACCAGCTCCAGCTGCACCATCAGTTGCGTCGACGCGGCCTGCAGGCTGGTGGACTGGCGCCGGGCGACCACGCGGCCGATCCAGCAACCCGCATCGTATTCGACGCCGACGATGGCGCCGCTGATGCGCCGGTCCTTCAGGCTGTAGTCGAGCGCGCCGACGCCGTAGAGGCGGCCGTCACAGGACGAGGTGCTGCTGCGCGCCGCGCGGACCGGACTGTCCGCGGCCGGCGCATCGATCAGGCGGGCCAGCGGCGCCAGCAGCCCGTCGATCGGCCACTGCCAGCCCAGCGCGAGCTGCTCGCTGGCGTCGCGTTTCAGACGGTGGCTTGCATAGAGCGTGCGCAGCGGCCCGGGCGAGTAGCGCACGCTGGTGATGGTGCGCACCACGCGGTCGGTGTCGGTGTTGAACTGCAGCGAGCTGTCCAGCGTCCAGTGCGGGATTGCCGTGATGGAGCCTTGCACCAGCACGTCCGAGAAGCGGCTGGTTGCCGTGTCCCCGTCGGCGGTGATGCGCTGGTCGGCGAGTCGGTAGCGTTGCGCCACACCCAGGCGCGCCAGCTCGGCGCCGCTGCGGCGGTCGAGGTAGCGCGTGGTCAGGCCGCCGGTGATCTGGTGGGCGTCGGAGACGCGGTCCACGCCCGAGAACACGTTCTCCGAGAACACCGTGGTGGCGTTGAAGTCGAGGGCGGCGCTGTCGAAGTTCGGCAGGGCCGACTGGTCGCGCCACGGCGTGTAGGCGTAGAGCAGCCGTGGCTCCAGCGTCTGGGTCAGGTCACGGCCGAAGCCGCGGGTCTCGCGGTCGAGTGACCAGGCGCTGTCCAGGCTGACACTCGGGATCACCCGACCGGCGCGGGTGCGGCCATCGCTCAGCGGCTGGTCGACCTGGTAGCCGGCGGCATTGAAGCTGGCCTTGGGGGTCAGCCGCCAGCCTTCGTCACCCAGCGGCAGCGCCACTTGGCCCAGCGCGTGGATTCGGCTGCCGCCGATGCGGGCCGGATCGGTGTGGGTGAAGTGGTTGAACTCGGTCTGCAACGACCACTGCAGTGGTCCGCCGTGGTTGCTCCACAGGACGCCGAGCTGCGGCGTGCGCTGGTAGGGCGCGTCGATGCGGACGGCGGGGTCGGTGTCCTGCAGCGCCTGCCACTGCTGCAGACGCGCATAAAGCTGCTGCTCGACCTCGCCCAGACCGCGCACCTGCAGCAGGCGGCGCTGCTGCGCCTGGGCCGTGCTCGACAGCAGGCGCGGCGTGAGCGACTCGGCGCCGCGCAGACCGTCCTTCCAGTAGTTGTCGTCGGAGACGCGCAGCAGGTGCCAGTCGTAGCGCAGGTCGTCGGGCAGCTCGCCCTGCTGGGTCCAGCGGGCGGCCCAGCGGCTGCCGCCAGCGGTCAGGTCGTGCGGCAGCCAGAAGCCGTTGACCTCGCCACGCCACCGTGGCTGCAGATAGCGGAATTCGCTGTCCAGACCGGCGCCGCGCTTGCTCAGCAGCGTGGGCGTCAGCGTGGCGTCCAGCTCGGGCGCGATGTTCCAGTAGTAGGGCACCGACAGCCCCACACCGTTGTTGCTCGACGTGGTGATCAGCGGAGGCAACCAGCCCGACTTGCGCGCGTCCGTCACCGGAAAGCTCAGCACCGGCACGGCCAGGATCGGCACGCCGTAGAAGCGCAGCACGGCGCCTTCGGCCACGCCCTCGTTGGCGTCGAAGTCCAGCCGCACGCGCCGGGTCGTCAGCACCCACGGGGTCGTTTCGCCATCGACCAGCTCGCAGCTGCTGTACGCGGCGCCGCGCACCACCATGCGGTTCTTGCCGATGAAATCGACCCGTTCTGCACGGCCGCCCGCCTGGTTGCGGCCGAGGTAGAAGCGCGGATCCAGGAAGTAACCCTCCTGGTGTTCGGTGTTCAGCGTCAGCTCGCTGCCCTCGTAGCGGTCGTCGCCGCGCACCAGCAGCACCTGCCCGGAGGCTTTGACGCGGTCGTCGCGCTGGCGGTATTCGAGGTGCTCGGCCTGCAAGGTCAGCAGACCGCGGCGCAATTGGGCGCGGCCATCGGCGATCAACGACTCACCGGTCTGACCGCTGAGGTGGTCCGCTTCCAGGTGGACGCGGTCATCGTCGGGTGCGCCAGCTGTCGCGCCCTCCACCACCGGCAGCCGCAGGCCCTGCGTGGCCCATTCGGGCGCGCGTGCCACGCAGGACTGGGCGGCGACCGCGACGGGCACCAGCGCCGCAATCCACACCAGCACCAGCGGGCAGGCGCGGCCCGACCAGGAGCGGCGGACATCGGCAGGAGCAGGTCGGTTCGGCACGGAAGGCAGTGGGGTGCCCCAGGGGCAGCTCGCTAGAATCGATCGATTATTTCATGCTCCGAGATGGCCCCCGTGACCCCTGCTGACGCTCCGACTTCCATCCACTGGCCCGACGACCAGCGCCGCACCGCGTTCGACACCTGGCTGGCGGCGCAGGCCGACGCCCACGGCCTGCGCCCCGACAGCCTGCGCCCGGCCAGCGCCGACGCGAGCTTCCGGCGCTACTTCCGCGTTGACAGTGCCCGTGGCGAGGTGGCGTGCATCGTCATGGACGCCCCGCCCGACCGCGAGGACAGCCGCCCCTTCGTCCAGGTCGCCGGCCTGCTGCGCCAGGGCGGGCTGAACGCGCCCGAGGTGCTGGCGTGGGACGAGGCGCAGGGTTTTCTGCTGCTGTCCGATCTGGGCGAGCGCACCTTGCTGGCCGAGTTGCAGGCGCAGGACTTCACCACCGCCGCCGGCCTGAAGGTCGCCGACGCGCATTACCAGGGTGCGCTCGACACCCTGGTCCGCCTGCAGCAGATTCCGGCGGAGGGCCAGGTGCCGGCCTATGACGCCGCGCTGCTGCGCCGCGAGCTGGACCTGTTCCCCGAGTGGTACATCGCCCGCCACCGTGGTTTCACGCTCGACGACACGCAGCGCCAGGTGCTCGAAGAGGCGCTGCAGACCATCACCCGCGTCTGCGAGGCGCAGCCCTGCGTGCTGGTCCACCGCGATTTCCACAGCCGCAACCTGATGGTGGGCGCCGATCCGGCCGCACCGGGCGTGCTCGACTTCCAGGACGCCGTGTGGGGGCCGGTGACGTATGACGTGGTGTCGCTGCTGCGTGACGCCTACATCGAGTGGGACGAATCCATCCAGATCGACTGGGCCGTGCGCTACTGGGAGCGTGCGCGCAAGGCGGGCTTGCCGGTCGCCGACGACTTCGGCACCTTCTGGCGCGACTACGAATGGATGGGGCTGCAGCGCCACCTCAAGGTGCTCGGCATCTTCTCGCGCCTGCACCACCGCGATGGCAAGGACGGCTACCTGAAGGACATCCCGCTGGTCTGGCGCAACGCCCACCACGTGGCGTCGCGTTACTCGGTGCTGCGCCCGCTGTCGCGGCTGCTGGAGGCGCTGGAGAACGTCGAGGTCAAGACGGGTTACACGTTCTGAGGGAACTCAACGCTGCTGCCGACGCACTTCCCGCTGCAGGTAGAGGTACAGGCTCTCGACCTTCTCCCGCGCCCAGGGCGTCTGCCGCAGGAATTTCAGGCTCGACTTGACGCTCGGGTTGCTGGCGAAACAGCGCGCCGGCACGCGCTCGTTCAGCCCGTCCCAGCCGTAGTGGTCGGCCAGCGTGGTGACGATGTGCTCCAGGGTCAGGCCGTGGAGCGGGTTGCGGGGCTGGGCGGACGGAGCCGCTGGCGGGGCAGGGGTGGCGGGATCGTGCATCGGCGGGATTCTGCCTGTGGGGCTTCGCTCGACGGGGTTTCTCGCCTCGCTATCATCCGCCCCCGCTTGCTCCATTCCGCGCTCCCCGCGCGTCCCCCATGGCCGAAGCCCCCGCCACCCTCAACCCCGCCCAGCTCCAGGCCGTCTACCACCTGCACAGCCCCTGCCTCGTGCTGGCGGGCGCCGGCTCGGGCAAGACGCGGGTGATCACGCACAAGATCGCGCGACTGCTGCAGGAGGGCATCGCGCCGTCGCAGATCGGCGCCATCACCTTCACCAACAAGGCGGCGCAGGAAATGCGCGAGCGGGCGCGGGTGCTGGTGGGGGCGCGGGCGTCGAAGGATCTGCTGATCGCGACCTTCCACAGCCTCGGCGTGCGGCTGCTGCGCGAGGATGGCGAGCGGCTCGGGCTGAAGCCGAAGTTCTCGATCCTGGACGCGGACGACGTGCTCGGCGTGCTGCGCGATGCGGGTGCCACCACCGACGCCAAGCTCGCCCGGCGCTGGCAGTGGACCATCAGCCTGTGGAAGAACAACGGCCTCAGCCACGAACAGGCCGAGGCCGCCGCGAAGGACGACGACGAGCGCATCGCCGCCCGCGTGATGAAACTCTACGAAGAGCGGCTGGCGGCGTATTCGGCGGTGGATTTCGACGACCTGATCAGCCTGCCTTTGAGGCTGCTGCAGACCGACGAGGAAACCCGCCTGAAGTGGCAGCGCAAACTGCGCCACGTCCTCGTCGATGAATACCAGGACACCAACGCGACCCAATATGACCTGCTCAAGGCGCTGGTCGGGCAGGACGGCCTCTTCACCGCCGTGGGCGACGACGACCAGAGCATCTACGGCTGGCGCGGCGCGACGATCGAGAACCTGAAACGCCTGCCGCTGGACTATCCGAACCTCAAGGTCATCCCGCTGGAGCAGAACTACCGCTCGACCGGCGCCATCCTGACCGCCGCCAACAATGTCATCGCGCTGAATCCCAAGATCTTCCAGAAGAAGCTCTGGAGCGACCTGGGCGAGGGCGAGCCGGTCAAGGTGGTCGAATCCGACCAGGAAGAGCACGAGGCCGAGCGCGCCGTGACCCGGATCATGGTGATTCGGGCCAACACCACGGGCGAGTACACCGGCATCACCGAGTGGAAGGATTTCGCCATCCTCTACCGCGCCAACCACCAGAGCCGCAAGCTCGAAGAGGCGCTGCGCAAGGCCCAGATTCCCTACAAGGTCTCTGGCGGCCAGAGTTTCTTCGACCGCGCGGAAATCAAGGATCTGTGCGGCTGGCTGCGGCTGCTGGTGAACCAGGACGACGACCCCGCCTTCCTGCGCGCCGTGACCACGCCCAAGCGCGGCATCGGCCACACGACGCTGGCCGCGCTGAGCGATTTCGCCGGCAAATGGCGCGTGAGCCTGTTCGAGGCGCTGTTCCAGGAGTCGCTTGGCACGGCGTTGAGCGCCAAGGCGGTCGGCTCGCTGCACGAGTTCGGCCGCACCGTGAACGACCTCGAATACCGCGCCCGCCAGACCGTCGGCGCGGAAGCGGCCCGGCCGATGCTGATGGAGTGGCTCACCGACATCGGCTACGAGCAGCACCTGCTCGACAACGAGGAGAACCCCAAGGTCGCCGCGGCGCGCTGGTCGAACGTGATCGACTTCATCGACTGGGTGGCCAAGCGCTGCGGCGGCGAGATCGACAACGACGGCGGCATGACCGTGGAGACGCAGAAGAAGAGCGTGCTGGAGGTGGCGCAGTCGATCAGCGTGATCCTGAGCCTGGCCGAGCGTGGTGACCAGGACCAGAACATGGTCACCCTGTCCACGCTGCACGCCAGCAAGGGGCTGGAGTGGCCACACGTCGTGCTGGTCGGCGTCAACGAGGGCACGCTGCCCTTCAAGCGCGACGAGGAAGACATGACCGCCGAGCGTCTGGAGGAGGAACGCCGCCTGATGTACGTGGGCATTACCCGCGCCCGGCGCACGCTGCTGGTGTCCACGTTGTTGCGGCAAAAGCGCGGGCGCGAGATGAAGCGGGCCTTCCCGAGCCGGTTCATCGGGGAGATGAAGCTCGACGAGCGGGTTGTCAAGGAGAACCCGCGCGACCGGATCGCGGCGCAGCGCGCAGCGTTCGCGGCGCGGGCTGCGCAGGCAGGCAAGCCACCCGCCTGAGATAAATTGCTGACGATTGTCCCCGTTGGTTGCAAATTCGAGTTTCGCGAATAATTTCACATCGGATCAGAATTCGGTGCCGGGCGTTGCCCGCGCTACGTCGAGTGATGTCTTCAGGGAGTCTTTTCATGTCGAATCGGATCAACTCAGGCCTGCGCCTGATGCTGGTGGCGGCCGCAGCCGCGGTGGTGTGCGTGCCTTGGGCACAGGCGGGCGGGCCGTCGATACCGACCGCCACGGCAGTGGGGCAGTTCACCGACCAGTTCATCGTCAAGTACCGCACCAGCGATGCGGCCGACGAAACGGGCCGGCGTGACCGGGCCGACCGCGCCGGCAAGCGCGCGGGCGTGGTGGTCCGGCACCACCGGACCGTGTTCAACGGGGCCAGCGTGATGCGCATGGACCGCGCGCTGCCGGAATCCCAGATCCGCGCACTGGCCGCCGACCTGATGGCCACCGATGCGTCGATCGAGTCGATCGAGCCCGACGTGCGCATGCAGCCACAGTTCGTGCCGACCGACACCTACTTCGCCAACCAGTGGCACTACTACGAGGCGGTGGCCGGCATCAACCTGCCGGCCGCCTGGGACCGGGCGACTGGCGCGGGCATCAAGGTGGCCGTGATCGACACAGGTTACCGGCCGCATGCCGATCTGGCGGCCAACATCCTGCCCGGCTACGACTTCATCATCAACACGGCCGTGTCGAACGACGGCACCGGCCGTGACACCGACCCCCGGGACCCGGGTGACTGGAGCGTGGCGGGGGGTTGCGGCACGGGCTCTGGCGCATCCAGCAGCAGCTGGCACGGCACGCACGTCGCCGGCACCATTGCTGCCGTCAGCAACAACGGGGCCGGCGTGGCGGGTGTGGCCTACGGCGCCAAGATTGTCCCGGCCCGGGTGCTGGGGCGCTGCGGTGGCTACACCTCGGACATCGCCGACGCGATCGTCTGGACCTCGGGTGGCGCTGTCACCGGCGTGCCGACCAACGCCAACCCGGTGCGCGTGATCAACATGTCGCTGGGCGGCCAGTCCACCTGCGGCGCGACGCTGCAGAACGCGATCAACTCGGCACGTGCCCGCAGCACGGTGGTCGTGGTCTCGGCAGGCAACTCCAACGCGAATGTGTCGCTGTTCTCGCCGGCGAACTGCGTGGGGGTCATCGCGGTCGGGGCCACCACCCGCACCGGGACAAAGGCTTCGTTCTCCAACTACGGCACGGCGGTGGACATCTCCGCACCGGGCGCGGACGGCATCCTCTCGACGCTGAACGCCGGCACCAGCACGCCGGGCGCTGACAACTACGTCTATTACCAGGGCACGTCGATGGCCGCGCCTCACGTGGCGGGTGTGGCGGCGTTGATGCTGTCGAAGAACGCGGCGCTCACGCCCGACCAGGTCGAGGCGATGATCAAGAGTTCGGCCAAGCCCTTCCCGGTGGCGTTCTCCGGCGGTGGCGGTGCGGGCATCCTGGACGCGAAGAAGGCGGTGGACACGGCGATGGCCTCGCTGCCGACGGCGGTGACCGGGATCGAACCCAACGAGACCTTCGCGACGGCGCAGGCGATCACGCCCACCCATGCCGTGGTGGGTGGCACGATGGCGTCTGCGTCGGACACCGATTACTACATGGTGTCCGTCGCACCGGGGAAGACGCTGTCGGCCACGCTCAACATGGCGGCCGCGACTCAGAACTACCAGCTCTCCCTGTACAACCCTGCGGGCGCGCTGGTCGCGAGCAGCGCCAATGCGGCCGGTCTGCCGGAAACGGTCAAGGTGACCAACACGACCACCGTCGCGCAGCTGTACCGCGTGCGGGTGCTGTATGCCGCTGGCGGTACCGGGGCGACGAGCGGCAAGTACGTGCTGAACCTGCTGCAGCAGTAACCCCGGCCGCGGGTGTGGTCCGTTACCGGTCGCGTCCGCCCGCGGTTTCAGTTTCCTGCATGGGCAGGGTGGGCAGGCTCGGGAACGGCGGCATCCGTGTCGGCGGCGCCGGCGCGGGTGCCGGCGAGAACGTGTCCATCACCAGCCGGTGCTGGATGCGGGCGTGGCTCAGCACCTGGCCCATCGTGGCGGCGTCGAGCGGGTGGGACAGCAGGTGGCCCTGGAACTCGTCACAGCCGTGGCGGCGCAGGAAATCGAGCTGGTCCTCGCGCTCGACGCCTTCGGCGAGCACACGCAGCCCCAGCGAATGGCCCATCCCGATGACCGCGGCGGCCACCTTGGCGCCGTTGCCCTCCAGTGTGGCGAGGAAGACGCGGTCGATCTTCAGCTCGTCCAGCGGCAGCTGGCTCAAGCGGGCCAGTGACGAATAGCCACTCCCGAAATCGTCCACCGCGATCCGCACACCGGCCGCCCGCAGTGCCTGCAGGCGCTCGCCGAGGCGCTCGGGGTCGTGCATCAGCGCCGGTTCGGTCAGCTCCAGCGTCAGCGTGCCGCCGGGCAAACCGTGGTCCACCAGGGCCTGGAGCACACCGGCCACGAATCCCGGCTGCACCACTTCCAGCCGCGACACGTTGACGGCAATGCGCGGCACGTCCAGCCCCTGGTCGCGCCATTGGCGGATCTGCTGGCAGGTGTGTTGCAGCACCCAGGCGCCGATCCGGGTGATCAGGCCGGTGTCTTCGGCGAGCGCGATGAACTCGGTCGGTTCGACCCGACCGAGGTCGCGGTCGTGCCAGCGCAGCAGCACCTCGGCGCCGGTGAGCGCGCCGGTGTGCAGGTCGGCCTGCGGCTGGAACTGCAGCGTGAAGGCCGATTGCGCCAGCGCCCGGCGCAGGGCACCTTCCAGTTGCAGCCGGCGCATGGCCCCGCGGCCCAGTACCGGGCTGTAGACGACACAGCCGTTGCGGCCCTGTCGGCGCGCCTCGTGCAGCGCGAGCGTGGCGTGGCGGACCAGCACCTCGGGCTGGTGGCCGTCGTGCGGAAACACGGCCACGCCGGCGTGGCCGCCGACGACGATCCGGTGGTCACCCACATCGACCGGGTCGTCCAGCCGCTGCAGCAACTCGCAGGCCAGCGCTTGCGCGTCGGCCGAGCGCAGCAGCGGGCTGGCGATGACCGCCAGACCCTCCTCGTGGCGGGTCAACTGCGCCCGCAGGCGGCCGGCATGGCGGGCCCTGATGGCGATCAGCGCCATCTGCAGGCGGTGTTCGATCGCCCGCAGCAGCGGGTCGCGCAGGCTGGGGCCGAGCGTCAGCACGACCTCGTCGAAACGCTGCAAGTCCAGCAGCACCAGGGCGCCGAGGTCGGTACGGGTACTGGCCTGTTGCAGCACGCGGGCCAGTGCAGCGTGCAGTGTCGGGAGCATGGGGCCGCCGGCCGCTGCATGGTCGGGCCGCAGCCGACCCAGGTGGGCGGTGACGCGGACCAGTTCGTCGGGGTGGTGGCTGGCCTGGACCAGCGACACCGCGCCGGCATCAAGCGCCCGGTGGCGCAGCGCCGAAGCGTCGTCGCCGGGGCGCAAGTTCAGCCAGGCGATCATGGGTTGACTGGCCGCCGAGGCAGGGCGGCGGGCGCTGCCGGGCGCCAGCCGGCTGCTGAACTCCCGCACCACCACGTCCGCCGGGGCCTGACCATCGTCGCTCGGCAACACGGGTTGCAGGCCGTGGTCGAGCAGGGCGCTGGCCAGCGTCGCCCGCCAGGGATGGTCTACCTGCAGCAGCACCCGCAGCGGGGTGGCGTCACCGTCATCACGGCGTGCGGCATCCAGGAGCGGCGGCGCGGCGCGGTACGCCGCCGGTCCTCTGGCGGGGGGCAGGGAGGAGGAAACCATGTCCTCTTATCGGAGGCACCTGAGCGGGCTTGATCCCCGCGGGTCCAGCCCTTTGGCGGGCACCGTGCCGGGGCCCTACAATCCAACGCTTTGTCTCATCTGACAACCCCTGTCCTTCCCCGTCAAGGAGCTTGATCGTGTTCATTTCCAATGCCTACGCACAGACCGCAGGCGCCGCCGCTGGCGGCATGTCGTCCCTGACGCAGATGCTGCCGCTGGTGCTGATGTTCGTGGTGCTGTACTTCATCATGATCCGTCCCCAGATGAAGAAGCAGAAGGAGCACAAGGCCATGATCGACGCGATCGGCAAGGGCGACGAAGTGGTCACCGGCGGGGGGCTGCTGGGCCGCATCACCAAGGTGGACGAGCAGTACGTGTCGGTCGAGATCGCCGGCAATGTCGTCGTGCAGCTCCAGCGCAGCGCGGTGGTCCAGGTTCTGCCCAAGGGCACGATCAAGTAAACCCCGTCCGAAGTCAGCACGATGAACCGCTATCCCTGGTGGAAGTACCTGGTCCTTGCCATCGCCGTGGTGGTGGGGTTGTTGTACACCCTGCCCAATTTTTTCGGCGAGGCACCGGCCATCCAGGTCTCCAGTGCCCGGGCGACCGTCAAGATCGATGCCGGCATGGTTCCGCGCGTCGAACAGGCGGTCAAGGCGGCCGGTCTCCAGCCGGACTTCGTGCAGCTCGAAGGCCTGTCGGTGCGGGCCCGTCTGGCCGACACCGATGCGCAGCTCAAGGCACGTGACGCGATCGTCAAGGCGCTCAACCCCGATCCGGCCGACCCGGCGTACATCGTTGCGCTGAACCTGGTCTCGCGTTCGCCGCAGTGGCTGACCAGCCTGCACGCGCTGCCGATGTACCTGGGTCTGGACCTGCGCGGGGGCGTGCATTTCCTGATGCAGGTCGACATGGCCGCAGCGCTGACCAAGAAGACCGAGTCGCTGACGGGCGACGTGCGCACGCTGCTGCGCGACAAGTCAATCCGCCACAGCGGCATCCAGCGCAGCGGTGACACGGTCGAAGTGCGCCTGCGTGACCGTGAAACGCTCGACAAGGCCCGCCTCGCGCTGACCGATGCCCAGGCCGACATGGCCTGGACCGAAGGCACCGACCCGACCGAGCTGAAGCTGACCGGCCGCATCAAGCCCGAGGCGGTGCGCAACGTCGGCCAGCAGGCGCTGACGCAGAACATCAACACCCTGCACAACCGCATCAACGAGCTGGGCGTGTCCGAGCCGGTGATCCAGCAGCAGGGCGCCGACCGCGTGGTCGTGCAGTTGCCAGGGGTGCAGGATGTCGCCAAGGCCAAGGACATCATCGGCCGCACGGCGACGCTCGAAGTGCGCATGGTCGACGACAGCGCCGAGGCGCAAGCCGCGCTGACCGGCGGTGGCCCGGTGCCCTTCGGCACCGAGAAGTTCCTGGAACGCGGCGGTGTGCCCATCATCGTCAAGCGCCAGGTGGTGCTGACCGGCGAGAACCTCACCGACGCGCAGGCCGGCTTCGACGACAACCACCAGCCCGCCGTTCACCTGTCGCTGGATGCCCGTGGTTCGCGCATCTTCCGTGACGTGACCCGCGAGAGCATCGGCAAGCGCATGGCCATCCTGCTGTTCGAGAAGGGCAAGGGCGAGGTCGTGACCGCGCCGGTGATCCGCTCGGAAATCGGCGGCGGCCGGGTGCAGATCTCGGGTTCGATGACGCCGATCGAGTCGGCCGACACCGCGCTGCTGCTGCGCGCCGGCTCGCTGGCCGCACCGATGGAGATCATCGAGGAGCGCCTGATCGGCCCGAGCCTGGGCGCCGAGAACATCGCCAAGGGCTTCGACAGCGTGCTGTACGGCTTCCTCGCGATCGCCGTCTTCATGTGCGCCTACTACATGCTCTTCGGCGTGTTCTCGACGCTGTCGCTGGCGGTGAACCTGCTGTTGCTGGTGGCGATCCTGTCGATGATGCAGGCCACGCTCACGCTGCCGGGCATCGCCGCCATCGCGCTCGTGCTGGGTATGGCGATCGACGCCAACGTGCTGATCAACGAGCGTGTGCGCGAGGAACTGCGCAACGGCACCTCGGCGCAGATGTCCATCCACCTTGGCTACGAGCGCGCTTTCGCGACCATCCTGGATTCGAACGTGACGACGCTGATCGCGGGCATCGCGCTGCTGGCCTTCGGCTCGGGGCCAGTGCGTGGCTTCGCGGTCGTGCATTGCCTGGGCATCCTGACCTCGATGTTCTCGGCCGTGTTCTTCTCGCGCGGGCTGGTGAACTTCTGGTACGGCGGCAAGAAGAAGCTGCAGGGCGTCTCGATCGGGCAGGTCTGGAAACCGGCCGCCAGGCCCGGGACTGATTCGCCCTCGACCTCGACCGCCGTCACCACCCCCAAAGCCTGACAGGACTCCGCCATGGAATTTTTCCGACTCCAGCGCGACATCCCGTTCATGCGGCATGCGCTGGTCTTCAATGCCATCTCGTTCCTGACCTTCGCGCTGGCGGTGCTGTTCCTGTTCACCCGCGGGCTGCACCTGTCGATCGAGTTCACGGGCGGCACGGTCATCGAGACCGAATACGCCCAGAGCGCCGACATCGCCAAGGTGCGCGCCACGGTCGAGGCGATGCACTTCGGCGAGGTGCAGGTGCAGAAGTTCGGCACCTCGCACGACGTGCTGATCCGCCTGCCGTTGCGCGGTGACGTGAAGCAATCCGAAGTGGTCGGCCGTGTCTACGCCCAGCTCTGCGCGGCCGAAGGCGGCCTGCTCAAGCCGGTGCAGACGACGACTGCCAAGGGCGAGACGATCAGCCGCCAGGCCTGCGAAGCCGGTTCAGGCGCCACGGCCACCGAGCCGCTCAAGCTCAACCGCAGCGAGTTCGTCGGCCCGCAGGTCGGCAAGGAGCTGGCGGAAGACGGCCTGAAGGCGCTGGCCTTCGTGGTCATCGGGATCATGGCCTATCTGGCAATCCGCTTCGAGTGGAAGTTCGCGGTCGCCGCGATCATCGCGAACCTGCACGACGTGATCATCATCCTGGGCTTCTTCGCCTTCTTCCAGTGGGAGTTCTCGCTGTCGGTGCTGGCGGCGGTGCTGGCGGTGCTGGGCTACTCGGTCAACGAGTCGGTGGTGATCTTCGACCGGATCCGCGAGGCCTTCCGCAAGTTCCGCAAGATGACGACGCCCGAGGTGATCGACCACGCCATCACCAGCACGATGAGCCGCACCATCATCACCCACGGCTGCACCCAGATGATGGTGCTGTCGATGCTGCTGTTCGGTGGCCCGACGCTGCACTACTTCGCGCTGGCGCTGACGATCGGCATCCTGTTCGGCATCTACTCGTCGGTGTTCGTGGCCGCGGCCATCGCCATGTGGCTGGGCGTCAAACGCGAAGATCTGATCAGTGGCGCCCGCAAGGACCAGGATCCGAACGATCCGAATTCTGGTGCCGTCGTCTGACGGAGGCTGTTCTGGGCTGTGCAGGGCTGGTGTAGAGTAGAAGGTTCTTTCATTTACTGATCCGTTCGCACGGACTCCGGCTCGATACCCATGGCCTCCGCTGCTGCCCCGTCCTCGGTTCTTGCTGCGCAGGCCCGCCGTCTCTACTGCGATCAGGTGTCCCGCAGCCTGAGCCGCACGGTGCGCGCCGTCATCGACCGCCTGCGCGAGCAGTGCACCCAGGTCGGCACACCGGACGTGATGCTCAAGCGCCGTGATCTGCTGGTCGATCTGCCGCGCCAGGCGGCGAGTTGGCAACAGTCGTTCGTGGCTTATCTGGCCACGGTCCTCGCAGGCCATCCGGCGCCGGCGCATGGTGCCCGGCCCACGGCGACCCGCGCGGGGGAACTGGCGCTGGTCGATGACTCCACGATCGATCTCGAGATCCTCGTCTCGCGCATGGCACTGGCCATGATGGACAAGGCGAGCTGGGAGTTCTCCGACCTGCGCTACCGCATGTCGGCGCTGGACCGGCGCGACGAGATGGACCCGCACGATGTGCTGCGTCCGCACGCGCTGGCGCGTGCCGCTGTGGACAGCTGGCGCACGGCAGGGCTGTCGGTCGAACACTGGCGCCTGGTCCAGACACTGCTCCACGAAGAATTTGCCGGACTGGTCCACGAGGCCTACCACGAGACCAACCGCTGGCTGATCGGCCAGGGCGTGTGTCCGGAAGTCAATCTGCGCCAGTTCATCCGGCGCAGCCGGGATGCCGGGCCGACGCCAGCCCAGTCGATCGTGGCTGGTGGTGCTGAACGTGGCGGCAGCGCGCTTGCTGGCGCACGCGCCACGCCGGGGGGTTCTGGGGGCAGCCACTCCGCGCCGGTTGCGCCGGTCGCGGCGCGGGGAGAGCGTTTCCCGTCACCGCCGAGTCTGCAGCCGCGCGCGGGTTCGGGTGCCGGTGGCTACCAGGGCATGACGCCCGAGAACGCCCACCAGTACGCACCGACCGCCATGGCCGACCTGAGGCGTTCCGGTGGTGCCGCCGGGGGGGCGGATGCCGACCTGACCGGGCGCGGCGACGTGCAGGAAGAGACCCGGATGATGACGCGGTCGCCCGGCTTGCTGCGCAGCATCGAGCAGGCCGAGGCGGTGCTCGGCCGGCTCAACCGGCTGGTGTCGCGCCAGGTGCCCGATTTCTACAGCTCGACGATTGCGCAGCCGCATCCGCCCGCATCGGCCGGCTTGCGCGCAGCGATCAACGAGGTGCAGGCCGCCGTGCAGCACCGATTCGATCCAAGCCCGGATGCCCGTGGCAACGTGCCGGTGCTGTCGCAGTCGGCGGCGGTCAGCACGCCGGGTCTGCTGCAGGAGCTGCAAGCGCGCAAGGCGGCCCTCAAGCAGGCCGCGACCACGCCGGTCGAGCGCGCCACCATCGAGGTGGTCGCACTCATGTTCCAGAGCCTGCTGACCGAGGAGCGCATTCCGGCCGCGGTGCGGGTGTGGTTTGCGCGGCTGCAGATGCCGGTGCTGCGCGTGGCGATTGCCGAGCCGGACTTCTTCGCCACCATCGACCACCCGACGCGCAAGCTGATCGACCGCATGGGCGCCTGTGTGATGGGGTTCGAGGCGGGCAGCGCTGGTGTGAGCGAACCGATGGAGCGCGAGATCAAGCGGGTCGTGCAGGTGGTCGAGGCGTATCCGGATACCGGGCGGCGTGTGTTCCAGACCGTGCTGACCGAGTTCGAGCGTTTCCTGGAGGACTACTTCAAGTCCGCCCACCTCGCTGCGAGCAAGGGCGTGTCGCTGGCCCAGCAGATCGAGCAGCGCGAGACGCTGGCGATCCAGTACACGATCGAGCTGCGCAAGATGCTCAACGAGGTGCCGGTCCACGACGGTGTGCGCGAGTTCCTGTTCCACGTCTGGGCGGATGTGCTGGCAACGACGGCGGTCAAGGCCGGACAGGCCAGCGAGCCGACCAAGGCCATGCGCAAGGCCGCGGCCGACCTGATCTGGCTGGCGAGTGCCAAGGTGTCGCGCGAGGAGCGGTCCGAGGCGATCCGTCGACTGTCGCCGCTGCTGAAAAAGCTGCGCGAGGGCATGGTGTCGGCCGGCGTGCCAGTGCCGCGCCAGGACGAGTACATCCAGGCGCTGAACAACGCACTGCAGGCAGCGTTCTCGGCCCGCAGCGCCACCATCCCGACCGAGCGTCTCAACGAGCTGATGATGCAGCTGGAGACGCTGGAGGACATGCTGCCGGACGTGGACCACATCGAGATCGACGAGTCGATGGTGCGCGATCTCTCCGGCCACGAGACCAAGGACCTGGAGGTCGTGGCCGAGGGCGGCTCGATGCCCACACCGGCGATGGTCGCCTGGTCGAACAACCTGAGCGTGGGCAGCTGGTTCCGGTTGGACTACCGCGACACCATCGCCAATGTGCAGCTCGCCTGGCAAGGCACGCGCAAGCAGTTCAGCCTGTTCGTGTCACCGCAGGGGCGCGGCATCCTGTTCCAGAAGCACCGTCTGGCGGCCTTCCTGCAAGCGGGGCTGCTGGTGCCGGTGGAAGAAGAATCGCTGACCGTGCGTGCCACGCGCGATGCATTGGCCAAGCTCGACGCCGACCCGGGGCGCCTGCTGCACTGAGAGGCCGCGTGCGGCAGCCGTGCTGCAGCGGATTCAGTGGATCAGCCGGTCCTCGGCATCGACGAACAGCTCGTCGAGGATCAGCGCATCGGGTTCTTCGCCGATGCTCCAGAACACCATCAGCACGATGATCTTCAGGTCTTCCAGCGCGAGCGCGCCGGTGGTCGCCATGGCCCGGTCGACGGCGATCTCGCGCATGGGCGCAGGCAGGACGCCGGCCGATTCGAGGAAACTCAGGAAGGCAATCGATGCGGTGCCCAGGTGGTCCTGCTCCGCGGGGGTATAGACACGCAGGGACAGGGGGCTCTGCGCCTTGGCCTGGGATTCGGCCACGTTGGCCAGACCGTCCAGCCAGCTGAGGGCGTCCTCGATCTCGTCGCTCTCGAAACCCACGGAAGTGAGCTTGCGCGAAAGCTGGGCGTGTTCCGGACAAGCGTCGGGCCGCCAATAGTTTTCGTAAAGATAAACGAGCACGTCGAACATGAATCCACTATACCTGAGCGACCCAGGGATGGCGGGTGTGCACCCGCCCTGTGCCCGCGCCCCCCGTGCATGGAGTCACGCGTTCGACTGGCGCTGAAACAGCTGACCCGGCAGGCGGATCACCTGACTGGACAGCTCCAGTTCCAGCAGGCGGATGTTGAGTTCCGACGTGGGCCATCCGGTGCGGGCCTGCAGTGCGTCGAGCGTGGTGGGTGTCCAGCCGAGAGCCTGCAGCAGCGGGTCTTCCGGCTGGTCGTCAGCGACCTTCAGTGGTGCCGCCTGGTCCTTGGCTGGACGGACCGTGGTGCTGGTGCCCCAGTGCAGTTCGTCGAGGATGTCCTGCGTGGTCTCGACCAGCTTGGCGCCGTCCTTGATCAGCTTGTGGCAGCCCTTGACCTGCGGGCTGTGGATGGAGCCGGGGATGGCGAACACCTCGCGCCCGCACTCCATCGCCAGCCGCGCGGTGATCAGCGAGCCGGACTGCAACGCTGCCTCGACGACCAGCGTGCCGCGGCCCAGGCCAGCGATCAGGCGGTTGCGCTGCGGAAAATGCGGCGCCAGCGGCGGGGTGCCGAGCACGTGTTCGGACAGCATCAGCCCTTCGGTGGCAATCCGCCCGGCGAGTGCGTGGTGCTGGCGCGGATAGACCCGGTCCAGCCCGGTGCCGACGATGGCGATGGTGCCGGAGGGGCCACTCAGTGCGCCTTCGTGCGCGGCCCCATCGATGCCCTGCGCCAGCCCGGACACGACCACCATCCCCGCTTCACTCAGTGCTGCCGCGAACTGGAAGGCGTTGTCGGCCCCCTGCGGCGTTGGATGGCGGCTGCCGACGATGGCCAGCGCGTCAATGCCCAGCAGCTCCAGCCGACCCCGGGCATGCAGCACCAGCGGCGGATCGACCAGCTCCATCCAGCTGGACGGAAACACCGGATCGCCGAGCACCAGCAGGTGACAGCCGGGTTGCTCCAGCCACTGCACTGTGCGCTCTACCAGCGCGTCGTGGCCTTCAGGTGGACGCGCCAATGCCTCGCTGACCTTGTGGCCGTCGAGCACCTCGCGCCACGCGGCCGGCGACGCCTCGAAGACCTCCCGCGGCCCGCCAAACGCCCGCAGCAGCCGGCGCGCGCGCTGGCGGCCGATGCCAGGGGTTTCCAGCAAGCGCAGCCACGCCGCGAGTTCGTCGCGGGCCAGCGCGGCCGTGGCCGTGTGGAGGTCGGCCACCGTCACGGCGGCGTGAAGCGGTCGCCCGGGCGCACGGCGGTCTCGGCGCTCAGGATCAGGGCATAGGACACCCGGTCGAACACCCGAAAGACGAAGAGCTGGCCATGTGCTTCGTCGGGCAGCTTCAGCGCGGTTTTCAGCGGATCGGCCTTGTCCTGTATCCGCTCGCCCGTGCGCAGCACCGCCAGCACATGGCCGCGCTCCATGCCTTCGCGCTCGCCGCGGTTGAGCGCCACGATCTGGTTCTGGCCTGCGGACAGGCCGTCGCCGTAGATCGAGACGATGCGCCCCTCGATCGGCTTGCTCGGGGCGTGGGGCACGTAGTTGCGGTTGTCGCGGATGGGGGCCTGCGCGATGCGGTCGCCGATGCCGGCCTCCTGGCGCAAGGAATTCAGCGTGAAGGTGGCCGGCACGATTTCCGTGGCACCTTGGGCGTCGGTGCGCGTTTCACCGGCGCGCACGTATTCGGCGTTGCCGACAAACGCGGCCTCGTAGCCGAGGATCTCGCCACTGACCGGATCCCGCAGCGGCCGCGCCTCGCGGAAGATCCGCCAGTCGCGCGTGGCCGGCATCTCGCCGCGCACATAGGCCACGTCGCCGCGGCTGAGCAACACCCGCCCCTCGCGGCCGGCCACGATGCGGGGGGCGCGGGCCAAGGTGTCGCTGTCGAGCACCACCGCGTCGTTCAGGAAAGGTTCGATCAGGTGCAGCGGGATCGAGGCAATCGGCCCCAGATCCGTGTCGCCGGCCCGCACGCGCGGCGATAGCCTGACCGTGCCGTCGCTGCTGCCGCCGAACACCAGCCGCGCACGGCCGCCACTCTTGACCAGCGTCAACAACTGGCCGGGGTAGATCAGGTGCGGGTTGCGGATGTCCTGCAGGTTCATGCCCCACAGCTCCGGCCAGCGCCAGGGGCTGCGCAGGAACAGCTTGGAGATATCCCACAGCGTGTCACCGCGCTTGACCGTGTAGCTGTCGGGCGCGTTCGGCGCCAGCTCCGACAAGGGCACACCGGTTTCGGCGACTTTTTGCGCTGTGCCCCGCTGGGCGCCAGTGATTGGATAATCGGGGAATGCATGGGCCGCCGAGATTGACAGGCCGAGCATGGCGAGGGTCAGGAGGCTTGCGGCCCTGGCGCTTGCGCGCTGAAGGGGAGCCAGTTGGCCGTGGCACAGGATCATCGAGCGCATCTCCGTGCGCCGACCGATCCGGCCCGCGCGAAACTCTTCAATCAATCTCATAAATTCTGCCCCTAAACCCTTGATGCTGCAACGAAACCGGCCGTGGCGCCGATGGCGTTGTTCCCGAACATGAGCCTGCTGACCATCCTTCGTTACCCCGATCCCCGCCTGAACAAGATCGCCAAGCCTGTTGCGACCGTCGATGACCGGCTGCGCCGGCTGATCGACGACATGTTCGAGACGATGTACAAGTCCCGCGGCATCGGCCTGGCCGCCACGCAGGTCGATGTGCATGAGCGGCTGATTGTGATCGACGCCTCGGAGGACAAATCCGACCAGCTCGTTTTGATCAATCCCGTCATCATCGCGCACAGCGAGGAGCGTGTGGTGAGCGACGAGGGCTGTCTGTCAGTTCCGACCATTTATGACAAGGTTGAACGCTACGCCACCGTGGCGGTTCGGGCCATGAACCGGGATGGCCAGACCTACGAGTTCGAGGCCGAAGGGCTGCTGGCCGTCTGCGTGCAGCACGAAATGGACCATCTGATGGGCAAGGTCTTCGTCGAATACCTCTCGCCGCTCAAGCGCAACCGCATCCGCAGCAAGATGGTCAAGCGCCTGCGCGAAGACGAGGACGAGGAGTGATGGCCGTGGCGGGCGCTGCACTGCGCGTCGGTTTTGCCGGAACGCCGGAATTCGCCGCCGAGGCGCTGGCGGCGATCCTGGCCGCTGGCCACGCCGTCCCGCTGGTGCTGACGCAGCCGGACCGCCCCGCTGGCCGCGGCATGAAGCTGCAGCCTTCCGCGGTGAAGCAGTGCGCGCTGCAGCATGGGTTGCCGGTCGTGCAGCCGACCAGCCTGAAGCTTGACGGCCGCCATCCCGAGGAAGCCGCCGCTGCCCGCGCCGCGCTGCAGGTGGCGCAACTCGATGTGCTGGTGGTCGCCGCCTACGGGCTGATCCTGCCGCAATGGGTGCTGGACCTGCCGCGCCTGGGCTGCCTGAACATCCACGGCTCGCTGCTGCCGCGCTGGCGCGGGGCGGCACCGATCCACCGCGCCATCGAGGCCGGTGACGCGGACACCGGCATCACCATCATGCAGATGGACGCGGGGCTGGACACGGGCGACATGCTGCTGGTCACTCCCGAGCCGATCCGCCCGGACGACACCACCGCCGCGCTGCACGACCGGCTCGCTACGCTCGGCGGCCGGTTGATCGTCGAGGCGCTCGCCCTGGCCGGGCGCGGTGGTCTGACCGCGACGCCGCAGCCCGCCGATGGCGTCACCTACGCCCACAAGATCGACAAGCGCGAAGCGGCGCTCGATTGGACGCTGCCCGCCGAGGTGCTGGCGCGGCGCGTCCGGGCGTTCGACCCGTTTCCCGGCGCCAGCTTCAGCCATGGAGGCGAGACGTTCAAGGTCTGGCAGGCGCAGGCCGTGGCAGGGCAGGGTGTGCCGGGCACGGTGCTGGAGGTGGATGGCGACCGCCTCGTCGTCGCTTGCGGTGCAGGTGCGCTGGCCTTGGCCAGTCTGCAGCGGCCGGGCGGGCGCCGCCAGCCGGTGCGCGATGTCCTGCGGAGCTGTGCCATCGGCGTTGGCGAGCGGCTCGGCTGAGCGGGGCGCGGCTCAAGTCGCGCAGCCGGACGACGATAGCGCTGGGGACGACACCCCGAGTTCAGCCATGCGCCATCCAGTTCCTGCCATCGCCTTCGCCCTGATCGCCTCCGGCTTGCTGGCGGGCTGCGACCAGCTCGGCATCGAGTCCGCCAGCGACACCCGCGCCCGCACCGACGCCGACGCCAAGGCCATCGGCAGTGCCTGCCGCCACGCCTTGCGCGCCATCGAGGACTGCTACACCCTCAACCCCAAGGCGGACAAGGCAGCGGCCTACACCGGCTGGCGCGAGATGGACGAGTACATGCGCGAGAACAAGCTCGAAGGCGTCGCCCCTGTCGTCCCCCGGCCCGATCCCGCGGCCAGGAAAAAACCCGCCGCAGCCGCCGAAGACGTCATCGACGAGCCCAAGGAAGCCCCGGCCAAGGCCCACGCCAAGCCAGCCCACTGACCGGCGGGCGATGGGAGAATGCTGGGATGTCATGTCCCGGCACTGCACTGCCTCCTGCCACGCTGATCCAGCGCCTGCGCCACGTCTTCCTGCACCCTGAGGGGCGGCGGGGCGTGCGTGACATGCTGCCCATGGTGCCCGGCATGGCTGCCTGGGGACTCGTCACCGGCGTGGCCATGGTCAAGAGTGGCCTCGATCCGTGGCTGGCGCTGTTGATGTCGCTGACGGTGTTTGCCGGCTCCTCGCAGCTCGCCTCGCTGCCGCTGATCACCACCGGCGCGCCGATCTGGGTCGTGCTGCTGACCGCCTGCATCGTCAACCTGCGCTTCGTCATCTACAGCGCGCAGTGGCGCTGGTACTTCGGCCACCTCCCGCGTGGCCAGCGTGTGGCCCTGAGCTATCTGGCCGCCGACATCAACTACGCCCTGTTCGTGAAAGCCTGGCCCGAGCCGGAGCCGCGCCCCGGCCAGATCGAATACTTCGTCAGCGGCGCCGTGGTGGTCTGGGTCGGCTGGCAGATCCCGTCGATCGTCGGCATCGTGCTCGCCGATGCAATCCCGCCGCAGTGGGGCCTGGGCTTCGCCGGCACGCTGGCGCTGATCGGGCTGACCTGCTCGCTGCTGGTGGACCGGGCGACATGGATCTGCGCTGCGGTGGCCGCCCTGGCGGCGGTGGCGGCGTTTGCGTTGCCGTACAAGTTGCACATCGTCGTTGCGGTGGCGGCTGCCGTGGCTGCGGGTCTGATGATGGAGCGGCCCGGCGGTGGTGGCGGGCGGTTGGCGGCGGCGGGTCGGAGGTCCGAGCCATGAACACCTGGGAAGCGGCCCTCACCATCGTCGGGCTGGCGCTGGTCACCGTGCTGACGCGCAGCCTGCTGATGCTGCCGCGCGAGGAAGTGCCGATCCCCGCCTGGGCCAAGCGGGCGTTGAAGTACGCGCCGCTGGCCGCGCTGGTGGCCATCATCGTGCCCGAGGTGCTGCTGACGCGTGGTGCGCTGATCGGGACGCTGGCCGATGCACGGCTGCTGGGCGCGGCGGTCGGTCTGGCGTATTACTTCTGGCGGCGCGGCATCCTCGGCACCATCGTGGTGGGCATGGCCGTGTTCCTTCCCCTGCGCATCGGCCTGGGCTGGTAGCGCCAAAGAATTCTCTTTTCGCTTTCACATCAAGGAGTTATCCACATGAACGTCCTTCGCCTTCAAGACCTGATCGCCGCCGGCAAGATCGCCGGCCAGCGCGTGTTCATCCGCGCCGACCTGAACGTGCCGCAGGACGACGCCGGCCACATCACCGAAGACACCCGCATCCGCGCCTCGATCCCCTGCATCGAGATGACGCTGAAGGCCGGCGCTGCCGTGATGGTCACCAGCCACCTGGGCCGCCCGACCGAGGGCGAATTCAAGCCCGCCGACTCGCTGGCGCCGGTCGCCCAGCGCATGGGCGAGCTGATGGGCCGCGAGATCCCCGTCATCGCCAACTGGGTGGACGGTGTGGACGTGGCGCCGGGCCAGCTCGTGATGCTGGAAAACTGCCGCCTGAACAAGGGCGAGAAGAAGAACAACGCCGAGCTGGCGCAGAAGATGGCCGCGCTGTGCGACGTGTTCGTGCATGACGCCTTCGGCACCGCCCACCGCGCCGAGGCCAGCACCTACGGCATCGCCCAGTACGCCAAGGTCGCCTGCGCCGGCCCGCTGCTTGCGGCCGAGATCGACGCGATCAGCAAGGCGCTGGCCAACCCGAAGCGCCCGCTGGTGGCGATCGTCGCCGGCTCGAAGGTGAGCACCAAGCTGACCATCCTGAAGGCGCTGTCGGCCAACGTGGACGGCCTGATCGTCGGCGGCGGCATCGCCAACACCTTCATGCTGGCGGCGGGGCTGAAGATCGGCAAGTCGCTGGCCGAGCCGGATCTTGTCGCGCAGGCCGTGGCCGTGATCGAGGCGATGAAGGCGCGTGGCGCGGCGGTGCCGATCCCCGTGGACGTGGTGTGCGCCAAGACCTTCTCGCCGACCGCGGAAGCCACCATCAAGGCCGCGACCGACGTGGCCGACGATGACCTGATCCTCGACATCGGCCCGCAGACCGCCGCCATCCTGGCCGCGCAGCTCAAGGCGGCCGGCACCATCGTGTGGAACGGCCCGGTCGGCGTGTTCGAGTTCGACGCCTTCTCGCATGGCACGGAAACGGTCGCGCGCGCGGTGGCCGAGAGCGATGCGTTCTCGATCGCGGGCGGTGGCGACACGCTGGCGGCGATCGCCAAGTACGGGATCGAGAAGGACGTGGGCTATATCTCGACTGGCGGCGGGGCGTTCCTTGAAGTGCTGGAGGGGAAGACCTTGCCGGCGTTCGAGATTCTGGCGAAGCGGGCTGTGGGCTGAGAAAGCTTCTGGCGGTTCAGGCCGCTAGGCTGAGCGGCTGGCTGAGTTCGAACACCCGCGCCCCACTCAGTTCCAGACCGTTCGGCCAGCAGATGGCACCCGCTTCGACGAAGCAGCGCCGGAAGTAGTCGGCCTGACGCAGAGGCTCCAGCAGCGGGCCATGGCGTGCGGACAGATAGGCACTGCCGTCGAAACGTCCTCGCGCACCGTTCGAGAAGGTCAGGACCAGTTGGAGGTCTCCAGCATGGTCGATGGTGAGAATCTTAATCACGGTCAGCTCCTTGGATGCGTTCCAGTGGTTCGAAGCGTTGTGCCCGATCCCAGTTGGCGCGCAGTTCGTCGCGGTGGGTGGCACACCATTCCTTGAGGATAGCTGCCACCTTGCGCGGCAGGTTGCCCTGGACCACTTCTCCGGTCTCGATGGCGATCAGCGCTTCGAAGCCCTGATACTCCGCATGGATGTGGGCAGGTGGATGGTCGTCGTGCCACATGCGCACAACGATGCCGAAGAAAATGGCGATGGTGGGCATGGACCGATTCTAGGCATCTGCGCCCGCAGGCAAAGAAGACAAGAAAGAATGAAGGGGGTGATCGGACATGGCAGAGCACCATAACGAAGCGGAAACGCGCCTGTGGCGCATCGACCCGGTGCTGAGGAGCAAGGGTTACGACGCATCCTGGAAGATGCGGTTGGAGACCCCCGCGCCGGTCGAGCCTTCGACCGACGACCTGAAGGGCCGACGCCGTTCCGGCAAGGGCCGCACCGACTATCTGCTGTGCATCCATCCGCCCGGCGCACCCGTGCCGCTGCCGGTCGGCGTGATCGAAGCCAAGGCCGAGAACGCCGACCCGCTCAAGGGCATGCAGCAAGCCAAGGGCTACTACAGTGGCACCGCCGCCCGCCACACGGTGCGCTATGTGTTCAGCACCAACGGTCACCGCTACGCCGAGTTCGACCGCACCACGCAGCAGCCCGGCGACGTGCGCCCGCTCGACGAGTTCCCGACGCACGCCGAGCTGACCGCACGCTACGGGCGCGACAGCGGTGTCGATCTGGCCTCGCCCGGCGCCGCCATCCTGTTCCAGCCCGACAGCCCCGCGTTTGACCGGCCGCGCTACTACCAGGACGCCGCCATCCGGTCTGCGTTCGAGAAGATCCTGCGCAGCGAGCAGGCGGGCGATCCGGCGCGGGTGCTGATGAGCCTCGCCACCGGCGCCGGCAAGACGGTGATTGCCGCGAACCTGCTGTGGCGGCTGCACGAAGCCGGGCGGCTGGCCAAGCCGGCGCTGTTCCTGTGCGACCGCGACGAGCTGCGCGAACAGGCGATGGACAAGCTCGGCCGGGCGTTTCCGAAGGGCAGCGTGCGGGCGGTGCGCACCGAGCAGGGCGAGAACGTCGCCCGCAACGCGCGCGTCCACGTTGCCACCTACCAGACGCTGGGCATCGACGGCGAGCCGGGCGACGACGGCGCGCCGGGGGTCGACAGCTTCCTGAGCCGCCACTACGGCGAGGACGCCTTTTCGGTCATCGTCATCGACGAGTGCCACCGCTCGGCCTGGGGGCGCTGGTCGGAGGTGCTGCGGCGCAATCCACAGGCGATCCAGATCGGCCTGACCGCCACGCCGCGCCAGTTGCGTGCGCCGCGTCAGCACGGGCCGCAGGCGCCCGCCATTGCCGAGGCCACGGCCGAGGACGAGCGCATCACCGCGAACAACCTCGCCTATTTCGGGGCGCCGGTCTACGAGTACACGCTGATCCAGGCGCAGGAGGACGGCTACCTGTCGGCCTGCGAGATGGTGAGGCTGAAACCGTCGATCGACGGGCGCATCTTCACCCGCGAGGAGATCGAGGCGATCGGCGTGACCGACGTGCGCACCGGGCAGGCGCTGCCGATCGAGGAACTCAAGGCCCAGTACGGGGCGCGCCAGTTCGACGACGATTTGATCCTGCCCGAGCGCATCGAGGCGATGTGCGCCGACCTGTTCGCACGGCTGTGCGCGTGTGGCGGGCCGGAGCAGAAGGCCATCATCTTCTGCACCCGCGACCTGCACGCCGACCGGGTGGCCCTGCAGATGCAGCGGCTGTACGCCGACTGGTGTGCGCAGCAGGGCAGGGCGCCGAAAGAGCACTACGCCTTCAAATGCACGGCCAGCGGAGGCGCCGAACTGCTGGAGCCGATGCGCGGCTCGGGCGAGCGGTGTTTCATCGCCTGCACGGTCGATCTGCTGGCGACCGGCGTGGACATCGAGCGGCTCAACGCGGTGGTGTTCTTCCGCTCGCTGGCGTCGGGCATCCTGTTCTATCAGATGGTCGGGCGTGGCACGCGGCTGCACGAGCCGACGCGCAAGTTCAAGTTCTGGCTCTACGACTACACCGGGGTGACGGACCTGTTCGGCACCGAGTTCCTGACGGTGGTGCGCAAGCCGCGTGTGCGGCTGGGCGGGGATGGCGACGGGACGGACGGTGGTGATCAGGACGACGACGACCGCGACGGGCCACCGCTGCCGGAACTGCGCACGGGCGATGCGGTCACGGTCGATCAGGTCGGGCGCTACATCCTGCAGGCGCGCGAGGTCGATGGGGTGATGCGCGACGTGAAGGTGCCGCTGGACGAGTACCGACAGGGCATGGTCGAGCGGATGCTGAAGGAGGCGGCGACCTTGCAGGACTTCCGGGGCCTGTGGGTCGAGGCACGGCGGCGGCGGGCGCTGATCGACCACTTGCTCGGCGCGCACTACTCGCCCGAGACGGTGCGCGAGCTGACCGGCATGAAGGCGTGCGACACCTTCGACCTGCTCGCTCACCACGGGTATCAGGCGAAGGCGCTGACGCAGGCGGAGCGGGCACAGGCATTCCTGCGTGCGCAGGCGCCGTGGTTCGCGTCGATGGACGACAAGCCGGCCACCGTGCTGCGCGGCTTCGGCCACCAGTTCGCGGCGGGGGGCACGCTGGCGCTGGAGTCGTCCGAGCTGTGGAACGTCCCGGAAATCAAGCGCGCTGGCGGCTTGGCGGCGCTGAAGCCGCTGGGGCGGGCGGCGGAGGTGGTGATGGATGTGAAGATGAGGTTGTTTGGGGTATGACGAATTGGCCGGTTGTTCCACTGCGGGATGTCGCTGAAATTTCTGCTGGCATCACGCTGGGACGCAAAACAAAAGAATCCGAACTCGTGTCGGTACCGTATCTGCGCGTCGCGAATGTGCAGGATGGCAGTCTCGATCTGTCGGAAATCAAGACCGTGCAGGCCACTCGACGGGAAATCGAGAAGTGGCGCTTGCGCGATGGGGATTTGCTTCTGACGGAAGGCGGCGATCTGGACAAGTTGGGGCGCGGCACTTGCTGGCGTGAGCAGTTGCCGCTGTGCATCCACCAGAACCATATTTTTCGGGTGCGGTTTCCGGTCGATCGCTACGACCCTGATTTCGTGTCGCTTCAGATTGGGTCTGGCTACGGCAAAGCCTATTTCTTTGCGCATGCCAAGAAAACGACGGGCATCGCTTCGATCAACCAACAGGTTCTCGGGTCGTTTCCGTTGTTGTCCCCGCCGCTGGAAGAACAGCAGCGCATTGCCGCGCATCTGAAATCCCAGCTTGCGGTGGTTGAAGAGGCGCGGCAGGCGGCGCAGGCGCAGGTAGACGAGGCTGCACAGATCACAATCGCCATTCTCCGCAGCACGTTCGGCGAACTTGGTGGCATACCTAGTGAACAGATCAGCCGCATCGCGCGAACCTGCAGCGGCACCACACCATCGCGCAGCCATGCGGACTATTGGGTACCCGCCGTCTACCCTTGGATTAAGACAGGAGAGGTAGCCAACGCCCCCATCCGAAAAAGCGAGGAAGCCATTTCGGAGCTTGCATTGAAGGAATGCTCGCTTACGGTGCTGCCACCGGGCACGGTGCTGGTGGCGATGTATGGCCAGGGCAGGACTCGTGGGCAATCGGCTGTGCTGGAGGTAGCGGCGACCACCAATCAGGCATGTTTTGCCATCTTGCCCAGCGACCGGCATGAACCGGAGTACCTGCAATTCTGGCTGCGTCATTCCTATCAAGAACTGCGGAGCCTTTCCGAGGGCAGAGGCGGCAACCAAGCCAATCTGAACGGGCAAATGCTGAGCACGTTTGGTATCCCGCTGCCAGACCTCTCAAGGCAACGGCTGATTGCCTCGCGTCTCAAAGCCGCCATTGCGGAAGTTGAAGCCATGCAAATCGGTCTGGTGGCGCAGCAGCAAGCGATCCACGAACTGCCGGCGCGGCTGCTGGCGCAGGTCTTCTCCTCTCATGACCATATTCAGAACCAAGGCTGATTACCTAGTATCTCAATGGGAGGCCGGGCAGATCCAAGAAGAGAACTTGGTGATTGAGGAGTTTCTGCTACTCCGAAAAAATGGCAGGAATATTCCGGATCGTCTTCGGGATACGTATATAGAAATTACTGCGGCGGCTTTGGAGGATGGGCGAGCGCCAAGGAGAAAAACAGGTCGCCCCGCCGGAAAAGGGGTGCCCCTGGAGAAAAGACGCCAAGCGACACGAGAATACCTGATGAAAATGAGATCAGGGGCCGGACACAAAAACGCCATCGCAGTTGCGTGCGATATATGCTGCACCAGTGAGCGCAATGCGATGCGATACATCGAAAAGCATCGGTTCTGGGAAGAGATGTTCCTGATCGCAGAAGAGAAGCAATCTGAAAATTTTCGGATGGCCGATGGCTTGCGCCGTCTTTATCTCGCAACTTGCCGCATGGAGGTTCGTGATCGCAATGGAAAAATGATGTTTCATCGTGTGCCGCGTGATGATGAAAATGTATTCAGGATGCCAGATGGTGGCTGGATTACAGTTGCCATGGCGCGTGAGTTATTGCGGATGGTGGATGAAATGCTCGAAGAGCACGCGCAAAATATTGAGGCTCGTGCAAGAAATATTTATGCAATTACAAGACAACTGCATGTGGATCGATGCAATTCCCTGGTGGATCAAGAAAATGCCATATCCAAGGAAGCATTGAATTATGAAATAGAGGTCCATGAACATGCGCTGACGACCTACGCAATGAGAGGGGAATTTATTCTCCGGTCTATTGATGGATTCAATTGGTCCCCGCGATCCAGTGCCGCTCTAGAAAAAAATCGTCAGCGCATGATCGACATTCAGAAATCTCTGGCCTCGCTTGATCCCTTGACCGCTGACAAAAACGCCCCCTGAGTTGATGTCAGTGACTCATCCGGCCGTTGCAGGTGCAATGTGTCCATCACACGGAGGACACATATGCCACCCCAGATCACTCAGCGCCGGGATCAGCAAACGGGCACCCGATCCGCGCCAACAGATGCTGACCAGCCGGGCTTGTCATCTTCTCGCCAACACACGTCATCTGTAACGTATAGTTCACAGACTCCCATGTACGACATCCAGAACTACCTGACCACCGATGGACGCGATCCTTACGCACAGTGGCTGTCGGCCCTGGCAGACCGCCAAGCCCGCGCCCGCATCTTGGTCCGAGTGGCGCGAATGGGTGCAGGGAACCTCGGAGACTGCAAGCCGCTTTCGGATGGCGTGTGGGAACTGCGCATCGATTGGGGACCGGGCTACCGCGTGTACTACGCGATGGCCGGCAAGTGTCTGGTGCTGCTGCTGGTCGGGGGCGACAAGCGCAAGCAACAGGCTGACATCAACACCGCGCTCGACTACTGGAACGACTGGCAGCAGCGCAGAAGGAAAGCGACATGAAGGCATCACCCGCCAGCCGCTCGCACGACGAAGCCGTCGTGGAACTGCTCAAGGCCGATCCGTCGTTCACCCAAGAGTATCTGGCGGCTGCTCTGGATGAGGCGAATGAGCCAGGCGGGCACGTTGCCTTGCTGGCGGTGCTGCGCCACGTCGCAGAGGCTCAGGGCATGAGCGCCGTGGCCGACCGGGCCGGCCTTCCTCGCGAAAGCCTGTACCGCGCCTTGTCGCCTCGTGGCAATCCGACAGCGAAGACGTTGTGGGCCGTGTTTCGTGCGCTGGGGCTTCACCTGACACTGGCGCATGGTACGCAGGCCGATCGCTGATGCCGGATGAACTGACTCAGATTTGCCAGCGTCACGGTATTCAGCGGCTGGCCTTGTTTGGCTCGCGGCTGAAAGGTACCGCCCGTCCTGACAGCGACCTGGATTTGCTGGTCGAGTTTGAGCCAGAGCGAGTCCCCGGTCTGATCGGAGCCTATCCGGGATTTTGTGTGCGAGGCATAGCATGAGAAGAAGGAGCATGTATGCCAAGCAGGAAGACGACGAAGGCGGCGCTGGCCGCAGTGGCGGCGATGCCGGCGATACCGAAGGAGCTGATTGATCAGTTCGTGA
>NZ_JANPAB010000077.1:0-26744 GCF_031429695.1 Sphaerotilus sp. | reverse complement strand
GCGGCAGGTGGTGGAGTTGCAGGTGCGGGCCGCAGTGCTCAACCGCTTCACCCACTTGGGCACCCCGGTGACGCGGGCTGTGGCGTAACTCCGTCTGGGGTCAGGGGAAACTCAGCCTCGGCTGGGTTATGCAACAAAGCCTAGCAACAGCGCTGTTACCCTTAAATATCGCAAGTCGATTCAATCTATTAGCGGTCTTTTCTGCTTGCTTTGGGGCTCATTTTCTGGGTCAGATGGGCGTGATCAATCACGCACCTTGCTGGTGCTTGGTGGCCCCCACCGAAACAGTTGATCCAGGAGAAATACTTTCAGGATTCCGCGCGTTTTACTCAGCACTATTTGAATATAACGATATGGGAAGTGCAATCAAAGCAATTTCCAATCATCGCCCAAGTCAAGGTTACTGGCTTGCGGAGCCCGCAGAACTATGGTTTGAAAAACTAATGACAGGGTATATGGAAACCCACTGTCGTGAATTAACTGCGCGCGATAGGGCGAAAAACATGTACCGTCAACTCAAAATTGAAGGACATCATACAGGTGTGGGCGCATTGCTGAGACTATTACGAAAACAAAATCGAGAGGACCTCTTAGGTAAATATTTTGAGCGATATTTCTTGACAACACAGATCCCAGAAAATATTCAGCGATTTCAAGACGTTCGACAACGAACAGCCAAGAAACTAGCTTCACTGAGGAGCACAGGAAAATACATCGTATAGCCAATTCGAACGGACAACCATCAACCCGCCAAAAATAACTATCCAATCACCACCCCAGGATCATCCACCTGACATTCCCGAAACACCCACACCGAACACCGTGCACAAACCTCCCGGTCCAGCCATAGATCAATCCAGCTACTTGTCGGAAAGCACATCGCTACACCCTCGCTTGACGCAGCGATTTAATGTAGCTACATTAAATAATGCAAATCGAGTTCGACCCCAACAAGGACGCAGGAAACCAGTCGAAGCACGGCGTTTCCTTGGCCTTGGCCGTCGTACTGGATTGGGAAGCCGCACTGGTGTGGGTGGACGATCGGTTCGAGTATGGCGAGGCGCGGATGATCGCGCTCGCACCGAAGACCGGCATCCTGTACTGCGTGGCGTTTGTGGACCGAGGCGAAGCGCGCAGGATCATCAGTTTGCGCCGCGCCAACCGCCGTGAGGTGAAGCACTATGTCAACAGCCCCTAAGCGCCCTGCCGTGGTCATGCCGACGGTCGAGGAAGACAAGGCCATCACGGCCGCGGCCAGGAGCGATCCCGACGCGCAGCCGCTGACGCCCAGGCAACTCAAGGCCATGGTGCCGATGCCCGCCCTGCGCGGACGACCGAAATCGGACAACAAGAAGCTGCTCGTGTCCGTGCGGTACAGCCCCGAGGTCGTGGCGTACTTCAAATCCACGGGTGAGGGGTGGCAGGCCCGGATGGATGGCGTGCTGCGTCAATACGTCGAAAGCCACACGCAGCCGGCGACCAAATGACACCCGGCGGTCAGATCACCACCCCCGGATCATCCGCCTGACACTCTCTGAACACCCGCACCGAACACCGCGCACAAACCTCCCGGTCCAGCCGCGGATAAATCGCCGCAATCGCCTGCTGCTTGTCGGGAAACACATGGTCCCGCCCCAGCCGGTCGAGAAACCCGGTGCGGGTCCAGATCTGGATCACCTGCGGGCGGGGGCGGTGGAAATACAGGTCGCCGCCCGCGGCGCGGCGCTCGCGCAGTTCGTTGTCCCAGACCTCGACGCCCGCCAGGTCGAGGAAATTCATGCTCTTGGTCATCACCAGCAGGTGTTTTTGGGACGCCGGCTGGCCGGGGTCGTATTCGCGCAGCGCGTGCAGGTGTTCCGCCACATGGGTCGCGGCGCCGAAATACACCTCGCCCTCCATGCGCAGGAGTTTCAGTTGCGGACATTCCGGCAGCGCGCCCGGCGTGTCGCCGCGGACCACGAAACGCCGGTCCGGGCTGGTGCGGTCGAAGCCCATCGTGCGCATTGCCGGGCGTGATGTCTGGTACAGGTAGGCGACCAGCGACAGCCCGGTGCCGATCAGGATCGCCATCTCCAGCCGCAGCAGCAGCGTGGCCGCCAGCGTCGCACCGGCGATCGCCAGATCGGTGCGGTCGAGCCGGGCGAGGCGGCGCCAGCGCGGCAGGTCCAGCAACGTCCACGCCACCAGGATCAGCATGCCGGCAATGGCCGCCTGCGGAATCCGGGCCAGCAGCGGCGACGACACCGCCACCAGCACCAGCAGCCACCCCGCCGACGCGACCCCCGCCAGCGGCGTGCGCGCCCCGGCCTCCAGGTTCGGCAACGAGCGGTTCAGCGAACCGCAACTCAGGTAACACGAGAAGAAACCACCGACCACGTTCGACAGCCCCTGGCCGAGAAACTCGCGGTTGGTGTCGATGCGCTGGCCCGAGCGCGCCGCCATCGCCTTGGCGATCGACACGGACTGGCCGAGCGCGATGATCGACAGCGCCAGCGCCTTGTCGATCAGGTCCGGCACCCGCGCCCAGTCCACGTCCGGCACATGGAACGACGGCCACGGCGACGGCAGCACGCCGATGGTGTGGACCGCCCAGCGCTCCGGCAACAGCACGGCCAGCACCCCCGCGCTCACCAGCCCGATCAGCATGAACGGCCAGTGCGCCGCCTTCCAGCGCACCGCCGCCGCCACGCCCAGCGCCGTCAGCCCGACCAGCACGGCGCCCGTGTCCCGCAGGCCACGCACGGCGTGGATGGCAATCAGACACGCCGCACCGCTGGTGAACCCGAGCAGCGCGGCCGGGGAGATGAAGTTCGCCAGCAGCCCCAGCCGCAGCGCCCCCACGGCGGTCTGGATCACCCCGACCATCACGGTGACCATCAGCGCGAGTTCGATGTAGCCCGGCGTGCCGGCCGCCACCAGCGGCGTGAGCATCGCGGCCAGCGCCAGCGAGTTGGCGTTGGTCGGGCCGGAAACGACATGCCAGCTCGACCCGGCCAGCGCCGCGATGACCGTCGGGACGAGGGCGCTGTACAGCCCGTACTGCGGCGGCAGACCGGCGAGCGAGGCGAACGCGATGCCCTGCGGCAGCACCAGCAGCGCACCGAGCAGGCCGGCTTGCACGTCGGCGCGCAGGGTGGTGGCGTTGACGCTGCGGACCCAGGGGCCGAGGAGGCGGGCGAGGAATGCGAGGAGGGAAAGAGCGGCAGGCGGCATGGGGTGAATCATAGGACAGGGGGTATGCCTCACACAGGCCGCCCCGCCCTCACCCAAGCCTCGGTCGCCCGCGGTGTCAGCCGATACCGGGCGCAGTTATGTGCTGCCAGCTTGCCCAACTCATCCTCCAGCAGCGCCCGAAACCCCGGCGCCGTCGCCTCGCTGAGTTCGGACACCGCCAGCGCCTCGGCCATCGTGCGGCGGTCCCGGACGATGCACTGGATCACGTCGTTGAGCGTCTCGCGGTAGCGCAGACGTGTCGGGTCCGGTGCGCCCATCGACTGCAGGAGCACGGTGTATTTCTTCAGTGACCGCCGGTAGGTCGCGGCAAACAGTTCCACCGCCAGCGACACGTCCAGAAACTCGTATACGCCGATCATGGCCTGCGCGTAGTCCAGCGGCTCGACCTCGTTGAACGACAGCGGCGCGCAGTTGTAGAGCATCAGCGGGACATTCGCGGCGAGCCGGCTGGTGCGCTTGTTGCCGTCCTCGAAGGGCTGCAGGTAGGCGAGGTGAACCCACAGGAAAAACGCCGCCTCGACCGGGTTCTTGATGCGCCGCGCCTTGTCGAGCACCAGGTCGAACATCTCCTCCAGCAACAGCGGCACCTGCGTCGGCACATACACCGTGTCGCGGATCTGAACCACCTTGCGGCGGATGGTGCCCAGGCTGTCAGCGTCGGCCAGCAGATCCTGCAGCAGCAGCGCATGCAGGTTGCGCAGCAGCGCCGAGGTCAGCCCGTATTCCGGCACCGCATCGACCAGGAACTCGATCGCCCGCTTGTGGTTGAGCAGCATCACCGCGTCGGCGTCGCCCGGCGTCGTGCCGCGGCGGAACAGCTCTTCGGTCGCGAGCAGGCTGTAGCGGTTGCCCTCCAGCCGCGATGAGGACCACGACAGGTCGATCAGCAGTGGCTCCAGTACCTGACGGGCGTAGGTGCCGGCGGGCTGCTGGCCGGCCATGCGCGCGACGTGTGCCAACTCCAGCGCCAGCGGCTCGGGCAGCAACCGGGTTTCGTTGGGGACGTAGCGCTCCAGAAACTCGCGCCGATACGTCACCGGCTCGCGCATCGCCAGCGGCAGGTTCAGCCGCTCCCGGAGCGACAGGGCGGCCGGCCCAGCGGTGTCGGTCGGCGGGTTGACCCGGACCAGCGCATACCGGGTCGAGCGCGCCTGACCCGTGCGCGCCACCATACCGGCCTCGACCATCACACCCAGCCGGCGCTTGACCTGGGCCAGACTCGCCCCCGTCAGCGCCGCCAATTGGCTGGAACTCGCTGGGGCGCCCATGCGACGCAGTGCCTGGACGAAGCGGTCAGGATCGAGGTCGGGCACTGCAGAGGACATGCATCGGCTCACTTTCAGGGAATCGGCTCAGTATCAGCTCATTGTGAGCGGATTCACCCGAATCGGCTCAAGCCTCCACCGCCGCGATCACCCCCCCCCCAAGACACACCTCCCCGTCATAGACCACCGCCGACTGCCCCGGCGTCACGGCCCACTGCGCGTCGTGAAAGTGCAGCCCGAACTCGCCCGCCACCGCCCCCGGCCCGGTCAGCAGACACACCGCGTCCGCCTGTCGATACCGCGTCTTGGCGGCCAGCGCCCCGCCTGCCAGCGGCTCACCCGCCACCCAGCTCGCGTCCGCCGCCAGCAGGTGCCGCGACTTGAGCCACGGGTGTTCATGCCCCTGCACGATGTAGAGCGTGTTGCGTTCGATGTCCTTGCGGGCGACGAACCACGGCTCGTGCTCGCCGCCGCCCCGCGCCGCGCCCTTCTCCTTCACGCCACCGATGCCGATGCCCTTGCGCTGCCCCAGCGTGTAGAAGCTCAGGCCCACGTGCTCGCCGAGCAGACGTCCGCGGTCGTCGCGGATCGGCCCCGGCTCCTTGCGCAGGTAGCGGTTCAGGAAGTCGCGGAACGGCCGCTCGCCGATGAAGCAGATCCCGGTCGAATCCTTCTTCTTCGCGTTCGGCAGCTTGATTTCCTCGGCAATGCGGCGCACCTCGGTCTTGTGGATCTCGCCGACCGGGAACATCGTCTTCGAGAGCTGCGCCTGGTTCAGCCGGTGCAGGAAGTAGCTCTGGTCCTTGCTCGGGTCCAGTCCCTTGAGCAGCTCGAAGCGGCCGTTCACCGGGTGCTGCCGCACGCGGGCGTAGTGGCCGGTGGCGATCTTGTCCGCGCCGAGGCGCATCGCGTGGTCCAGGAACGCCTTGAACTTGATCTCGGCGTTGCAGAGCACGTCCGGGTTCGGCGTGCGGCCGGCCGAGTATTCGCGCAGGAACTCGGCGAAGACGCGGTCCTTGTAGTCGGCGGCGAAGTTGACGTGCTCGATCTCGATGCCGAGCACGTCGGCGACCGAGGCGGCGTCCAGAAAGTCCTGCCGGGTCGAGCAGAACTCGCTGTCGTCGTCGTCTTCCCAGTTCTTCATGAAGATGCCGATGACCTCGTGCCCCTGCTCTTTCAGCAGCCACGCGCTGACGGCCGAGTCCACGCCGCCGCTCAGGCCGACGACGATGCGCTGCCTGGCGGGTGTCGCGGAGGCCGTCATGGCTGCGGCCCGATCTGGTCCTCGCACCAGACGGTGTCGAGCGGCTGGCGGCGGCCGGCGAGGTGGTCTTCCATGCAGCGCAGCAGCATCGGCGAGCGGTGGCGCGCGACGCTGGCGCGGATCTCGTCGGGCGTCATCCAGACCGTGCGGACGATGCCGGCGTCGAGCGTGGCGCCAGGAATCGGCTCGCCCACCTGGCCGCGGTAGGCGAAGCGCAGGTAGGTGATGTCCTCGGCCGGATCGTCGTGGCGGTGCATCCGCGCGAGGTAGACGCCCAGCAGCGCGTCGGGCGCGAAATGGCGGCCGGTTTCCTCCAGCGCCTCGCGCACGACACCTTGCAGCATCGACTCGCCCGGCTCCAGGTGGCCGGCGGGGTTGTTCAGGCGCAGCCCTTCAGGCGTCTCTTCCTCGACCAGCAGGAAGCGGCCATCGCGCTCGACGATGGCCGCGACCGTGACACTGGGTTTCCAACGATGTTCACTCATGTCGCGATCGTACCGGCTTGGAGATGTCCGATGACGCAGCAGTGAGGGATGTCACGGGGGTGGGCGAATCACGCAATCTGTATAAGCTCATTCACCCACAACGAGGAGGGGTCTGATGCTGGTAGGAGTGCCCAAAGAAACGGCGGCCGGGGAAACCCGTGTCGCCGTGACGCCCGAAACGGCGAAGAAGCTCAAGGCGCAGGGTCACACCGTGCGCCTCGAATCCGGCGCGGGCCTGCGCGCCAGCGCGACCGACGAAGCCTATGTCACAGCAGGCGCCGAGATCACCGACGCGGCGGGCGCGCTGGGCTGCGATCTGGTGCTGAAGGTACGCTCGCCCTCCACGGACGAACTGACGCACATGAAACCCGGCACTGCGCTGGTCGGCATGCTCGATCCGTTCCACCGCGACGGCCTGCAGCAGCTCGCCGGCGCCGGTCTGACCAGCTTCGCGCTGGAAGCCGCGCCGCGCACCACGCGGGCGCAGAGCATGGACGTGCTGTCGTCCCAGGCCAACATCGCCGGCTACAAGGCGGTGATCATGGCCGCCGACCGTTACCAGAAGTTCTTCCCGATGCTGATGACGGCGGCCGGCACGGTGAAGGCTGCCCGCGTCGTGGTCCTCGGCGTCGGCGTGGCGGGCCTGCAGGCCATCGCGACGGCCAAGCGGCTCGGCGCGGTGATCGAGGCATCGGACGTGCGGCCCTCGGTGAAGGAGCAGATCGAGTCGCTGGGCGGCAAGTTCATCGACGTGCCCTATGAAACCGCCGAGGAGAAGGACGCGGCGGAAGGCGTCGGCGGCTACGCGCGTCCGATGCCCCCGAGCTGGCTGGCCCGGCAGCAGGTCGAGGTCGCCAAGCGCGTGGCGCAGGCCGACATCGTCATCTCCACCGCGCTGATCCCCGGCCGCGCTGCGCCGACGCTGATCACCGCCGAGATGGTGCAGGCGATGAAACCCGGCTCGGTCATCGTGGACATCGCCGCTGGCCGCGGCCCGAACGGCGGCGGCAACTGCCCGCTGACGGTCGCCGGGCAAACGGTGCAGGTCCACGGCGTGTCGATCATCGGCGAGACCAACCTGCCCGCGCTGCTGGCGGCGGATGCGTCGGCGCTGTATGCGCGCAACGTGCTCGACTTCCTCAAGCTCGTGCTGGCCAAGGACGCTAGCGCGCTCAACGTGCCGATGGACGACGACATCGTCGCCGCCTGCCTCATGACCCGCGACGGCCACGTCACAAGAAGCTGAAGGAGCTGAACACCATGGATGCGGTTTCCCCCACGATCATCAACCTGATCATCTTCGTGCTGGCGATCTATGTCGGCTACCACGTCGTCTGGACCGTGACGCCCGCGCTGCACACGCCGCTGATGGCGGTGACCAACGCGATCTCGGCCATCGTCATCGTCGGCGCGATGCTGGCCGCGGCGCTGACTGAAACCGGGCTGGGCAAGACCATGGGCACGCTGGCGGTGGCCCTCGCCGCGGTGAACGTCTTCGGCGGCTTCCTGGTCACGCGCCGGATGCTGGAGATGTTCCGCAAGAAGGAAAAGAAGTCATGAGCCTCAACCTCGTCACCCTGCTCTACCTCGTCGCGAGCATCTGCTTCATCCAGGCGCTCAAGGGCCTGAGCCACCCGACCACGTCCATCCGGGGCAACCTGTTCGGCATGATCGGCATGGCGATCGCCGTGCTGACCACCGCCGCGCTGATCGTCAAGCTGGCGTCTGGCTCGGCGGGCGGCATGGTCTACGTCTTCGCTGCGCTGGTCGTCGGCGGCGGTGCGGGCGCCTACATGGCCAACAAGGTCGAGATGACGAAGATGCCGGAGCTGGTCGCGTTCATGCACAGCATGATCGGCCTGGCAGCGGTGTTCATTGCCATCGCAGCCGTCGCGGAGCCTTACGCTTTCGGCATCACCCCCAAGGGCGAACCGATCCCGGGCGGCAACCGGATCGAACTCGCGCTCGGTGCCTTCATCGGTGCGGTCACCTTCTCAGGCTCGGTCATCGCCTTCGGCAAGCTGAGCGGCAAGTACAAGTTCCGCCTGTTCCAGGGCGCGCCGGTCTCCTTCCCCGGCCAGCACAAGCTGAACGCCGCGCTCGGGCTGGCCTCGCTGTTCTTCATGTTCGGCTTCTGGCACTCGCAGAGCCCGGTGGACTTCGCGCTGATCTGTGCCCTCGGCTTCGTGATGGGCGTGCTGATCATCATCCCGATCGGCGGCGCGGACATGCCGGTGGTCGTGTCGATGCTCAACAGCTACTCGGGCTGGGCGGCGGCGGGCATCGGCTTCTCGCTGAACAACGCGATGCTGATCATCGCCGGTTCGCTGGTGGGTTCGTCGGGCGCGATCCTGAGCTACATCATGTGCAAGGCGATGAACCGGTCGTTCTTCAACGTGATAGGTGGCGGCTTCGGCGGTGAGGCAGCGGCGGCGACGGGCGGCAAGGCGGAAGCTCGGCCGGTCAAGAGCGGCTCGGCCGACGACGCTGCGTTCATCCTCGGCAATGCGGAAACCGTGGTCATCGTGCCTGGCTACGGCCTGGCCGTGGCGCGCGCCCAGCACGCCGTGAAGGAACTCGCCCACAAGCTCACCGCCAAGGGCATCACCGTCAAGTACGCCATCCACCCGGTCGCGGGCCGGATGCCGGGCCACATGAACGTGCTGCTGGCCGAGGCCGAGGTGCCCTACGACCAGGTGTTCGAGATGGAGGACATCAACGGCGAGTTCGGGCAGGTGGACGTGGCGATCATCCTCGGCGCCAACGACGTGGTGAACCCGGCCGCGCTGCAGAAGGGCTCGTCGATCTACGGCATGCCGATCCTGGAGGCGTACAAGGCCAAGACGGTCATCGTCAACAAGCGGTCGATGGCGGCGGGCTACGCCGGCCTCGACAACGAGTTGTTCTACATGGACAAGACGATGATGGTGTTCGGGGACGCCAAGAAGGTTGTCGAGGACATGGTCAAGGCAATCGAGTGACCGTGATCGATGGAGATCACCCACCCTCGGGGGGCGCGGGGTGTATCCCCTGATGACCACTGCGGGGGTGTCGGCCAGAATACTCTCCGGATATTGGAGACCCCGAATGGAGAAAATCTGGCTGAAGCACTACCCCGCAGGCGTCCCGGCGGAGGTTGATGTGGCCGGCTACCCCTCGCTGGTGGCCCTGCTGCAGGAAAGCTTCACGAACTACCGCGAGCGGTCGGCCTACCGCTACATGGGGCAGTCGCTGCGCTACGGGCAAATCGATTCCCTGTCGCAAGCCTTCGCGGCGTGGCTGCAAGGCCAGGGGCTGGAGCGCGGTGACCGGGTAGCGGTCATGCTGCCGAACGTGCCGCAGTACCCGGTGGCGGTGGCGGCGATCCTGCGTGCCGGCTACGTGGTGGTGAACGTCAATCCGCTCTACACCCCGCGCGAACTCGAACACCAGCTCAAGGACTCCGGCGCCAAGGTGCTGGTCATCCTGGAAAACTTCGCCCACACGCTGCAGCAGGTGCGGGCGAACGTGCCGGTGAAGACCGTCGTGCTGGCCTCGATGGGCGAGCTGCTGAACTTCCCGAAAAGCACGATCGTGGACTTCGTGGTGCGCAAGGTGAAGAAGCTGGTGCCGGCCTACGAACTGCCGGGGGCCGTGCGCTTCAAGGACGCGCTGGCCCGCGGCCGTTCGATGACGCTCAAGCCCGCCACCGTCGGCCCGGACGACATCGCCGTGCTGCAGTACACCGGTGGCACCACCGGCGTGAGCAAGGGCGCCGTGCTGCTGCACCGCAACCTGGTCGCCAACGTGCTGCAGTGCGATGCGTGGTACCAGCCCGCGCTCAAGAAACTGCCCGCGGGCGAGCAGCTGGTGCAGGTCTGCGCGCTGCCGCTGTACCACATCTTCGGCTTCAACACGAACATGATGCTGGGCATGCGGGTGGGCGCCTGCAACGTGCTGATCCCCAATCCGCGTGACCTGCCGGGGATGCTCAAGGAGCTGTCGGGGCTGAAGTTCCACACCTTCCCGGCTGTCAACACGCTGTTCAACGCCCTGGCGAACCACCCGGACTTCGGGCTGGTGGACTGGCGCAACCTGCTGATCTCGGTCGGCGGCGGCATGGCAGTGCAGCAGGCCACCGCCAAGCTGTGGCTGGAGAAAACCGGCTGCGGCATCTGTGAAGGCTACGGCCTGTCGGAGACTTCGCCGACCGTGAGCTGCAACCCGACCGACAGCAACGCCTACACCGGCACCATCGGCCTGCCGCTGCCCAACACCGAGATGGCGCTGCTCGACGACGATGGCCACGAGGTGCCCGCGGGCACGCCGGGCGAGATCGCGGTGCGCGGTCCGCAGGTGATGGCCGGCTACTGGCAGCGCCCGGACGAAACCGCCAAGGTGATGACCGCAGACGGTTTCTTCCGCACTGGCGACATCGGCACGGTGGACGAGCGCGGCTACTTCCGCATCGTGGACCGCAAGAAGGACATGATCCTGGTGTCCGGCTTCAACGTCTACCCGAACGAGATCGAGGAGGTGCTGACGCAGATGCCGGGCGTGCTCGAATGCGCCTCGGTCGGCGTGCCGGACGCGAGGACGGGCGAGGCGGTCAAGGTGGTGATCGTGCGCAAGAACCCGGCCCTGACCGAGCTGGACGTGCGCGCCTACTGCGAGCAGAACCTGACCGGCTACAAGCGGCCCAAGGTGATCGAGTTCCGCGACGAACTGCCCAAGACCCCTGTGGGCAAGGTGCTGCGGCGCGAGCTGCGCGGCAAGACGTGACAGCCCCGCGCCCGGTGGCCATCGTCAGCGCGGTGGCCGAGGAGCTGGCGGCGCTGCTGGCCGAGGCGCGTGGTGTCACGGTGCAGGCCCACGCTGGCCGCCGGTTCCATGTCGGCACGCTGCATGGTGCGCCGGTCGTGCTGGTGCTCTGCGGCATCGGCAAGGTCGCTGCAGCGATGACCACGACGCTGCTGGCCGAGCGCTACGCGCCGCACTGCCTGGTCTTCACGGGCGTGGCCGGCGGGCTGGGCGACGGGGTGCGGGTGGGCGACGTGGTGGTGGCCGAGTCGCTGCTGCAGCACGACATGGACGCCTCGCCGCTGTTCCCGCGCTTCGAGGTGCCGCTGACGGGGCGGTCACGCTTCGGTGCCGATCCGGGCCTCACCGCGGCGCTGGCCGAGGCGGCGCAGGCACTCGGCGCCTCGGCCCCTGTGCTGCACCGTGGCCTGGTCATCAGTGGCGACCGCTTCGTCAGCGCGGCGGCGGAGTGTGCCGCGCTGCGTCAGGTGCTGCCGGACGCGCTGGCCGTGGAGATGGAAGGCGCGGCGCTGGCGCAGGTCTGCCACGACCTCGGCCTGCCCTTCGCCGTGTTGCGCACCATTTCCGACCGCGCCGACGACAGCGCGCATGTCGATTTCACGCAGTTCATCCAGGTGGCGGCACAGGCCAGCGCGGCGATCGTCGGGCGCTGGCTGCAGACCACCGCCGCAACCGATCAGGGGTGATCGGCAATGACCTGCGCCACCGCGGCGGTGAGCCGGCGGGCGTAGGGCACGTCGAGGAACTCGTTCGGCCCGTGGGCGTTGCTCTTCGGGCCGAGCACGCCGCAGACCATCATCTGGGCCTGCGGGAAACCCTGTTGCAGCAGGTTCATCAGCGGGATCGTGCCGCCCTGGCCGATGTAGCCGACCGGGGCGCCGAACTGGCTCCGTGACGCCGCGTTCAGCGAGGTTTCCAGCCATGGCGCCAGCGACGGTGCATCCCAGCCGCTCGCGCCCCAGGCACCGGCGCGGCCGTCGGGGTGGAACGTGACACGGGCGTTGTACGGCGCGTCGAGTTCCAGCAAGCGTTGCAGATCCTCGGCCGCCTGGTTCGCATCGACGGTTGGCGGCAGGCGCAGGCTGAGCTTGAACGCAGTGTGGGGCCGCAGCACGTTGCCCGCGCTGCCCAGCGGCTGCATCCCGTCCACCCCCGTCACCGACAGCATCGGGCGCCACGTGCGGTTGAGCAGCACCTCGGTCGGGTCGGCGCTCATCGGCAGCACGGGCGTGCCATCCGCACCGCAGGCCCAGGGCTGGCGCTTCCACACCTCGTCGCCCAGCACGGCGGCGGTGGCCTGCGCCTGCGCAAGACGGTTGGCGGGCACCTCGACATGGAACTGCCGCGGCAGCAGCCGGCCGGTGGCGCTGTCCTCCAGCCGGTCGAGCACATGCCGCAGGATGCGGAAACTCGATGGCACCACGCCGCTGGCATCGCCGGAATGCACGCCCTCGTCGAGCACCTCCACCTTGAGCGCGCCGCTGACCAGCCCGCGCAGCGAAGTCGTCAGCCAGAGCTGCTCGTAGTTGCCGGCCCCCGAGTCCAGACACACCACGAGGCTGACTGCACCGAGCCGCTCACGCAGCGCGTCCAGGTAGGCCGGCAGGTCACCCGAGCCGCTTTCCTCGTCGGTCTCGATCAGGCCGACGATGCGCGGGTGCGGGATGTTCTGGGCTTTCAGCGCCTCGATGGCAGCGATGGCGGCATAGACCGCGTAGCCGTCGTCCGCGCCACCGCGGCCATAGAGCCGGCCGTCGATCAGCTTCGGCGTCCACGGCCCGAGGTCGCCGCGCCAGCCGGTGAACTCGGGCTGCTTGTCGAGGTGGCCGTACATCAGCACGGTCGGCGTCTGCGCCACGCCGACCGCGGTCTCCGATCGGGTGGCGGCCACCTCGAACAGCAGCACCGGCGTGCGCAGCCGGCCGGCCTCGTCGGTGAGCCGCACGATCTCCAGTGTCAGCCCCGGCACGCGCCGCCCGGTGACCCAGTCGGCGGCACGGCGCACCACGGTGTCGAGGTGGCCATGCGCGGCCCAGTCGGGATCGAACATCGGACTCTTGGCCGGGATCGCGATGTAGTCGTGCAGCTCGCGCACGATCTCGCGGTTCCAGGTGTCATCGACATGGCGGCCGAGGGCGGCTGCGTCCGGGCGGAGGAGGCGGTCAGGTGCGTTCATGGCGTTCAGTTTAGGACGGACGCGGCGGTTTCCGGCACCGATCCGGCGGCGCCCGATCAGGGGCTATGCACTGGTACTGTGCAGTGTGAAACAATAAGTAAACACGCGGTCACGGCGTGACACACGGTCCTCCATGAAACCATGAAGATCAAGACACGGATCAATCTGGTGCTCAGCGGCGCGGCACTGGTGGCGATGGCGGCCATTGGTGCGGTGTCGTACTTCGGGTTGAAGGGAGAGGCCATCGCCACCGCCCGGCGCGAAGCCGAATTGCACCTGCAAGCGGTGGACGCCACCCGGGCCTACGCCGCAGAGGCGCTGCTGCCCGGTGCCTGGGAGGGCGACACGGTCCAGCAGCGCCTGAGCGACGCCCGCCTGCTGGCCCAGGTGAACCGCCACTACGCCGGTCACGACTACAGCGAAGTGCGCTTGACCGGCGATGCGCGCCCCGAGCCAGCACTGCTGCCCCTCATCGAGCGGCTGCGCACCCACCCGGACGAGACGCTGCTGCAGGTGGACGAAGACACCGCCGCCGCCCGGCTGACCTTCGTGCGGGCGCTGCGCGACATGGCGCCCAGTGCCGCCGCCGCCCCGGCGCTGGCCGGATTGCAGCGGGTGTCGATGCCGCTGGAGTTGCCGATGCAGCGGGCGGTGGACGCCTTCTGGCGGCAGATGGGCGGCATGGCGCTGCTGGTGGTGGTGCTGTTCATGGCGCTGAACCTGATGCTGCGCCGGCTGGTGGTGAACCCGGTGGACGTGCACCAGCGCGCCCTGCGCCGGCTCGCCACGCAGGACAGCCTGACCGGCGCCACCAACCGCCGCGGCTTCATGGACCGGCTGCTGCGCGCGCAGTCCGAAGCGGAGACACAGGCCGAGCCGCTCTCGCTGGTGATGGTCGATCTGGACCACTTCAAGCGCATCAACGACGAACACGGCCACGGGGTGGGCGACGCGGTGCTGCGCGAGGTGGCCCACCGGATGCGTCGGCAGATCCGGCGCGCCGATCTGCTGGGGCGGCTCGGCGGCGAGGAGTTCGCGATCCTGCTGCCTGACACGGACCTGGTCGGTGCCCGCACGCAGGCCGAGCACCTGATGGCCGCCCTGCGCAGCCAGCCCTTCCCGGCAGCGGGCACGGTGACGGCCAGCCTGGGCGTGGCGCAGTGGAACGGGCGCGAAGCCGCGTCGTCGTGGCTACACCGGGCGGACCTCGCGCTCTACGAGGCCAAGCACCTCGGGCGCAACCGGCTGGTCGTGGCCGAAGACCTGGACACCGACTTGCTCACGACCCGGCCCGATCGACTGGATTGACCGGGGTAGGCTGGCTCAACGCCGCTCGAACTTGAACACCGCCGTGCTGGCACGCAGGTTCGGCAGATGGCGCACCACCTCGCCCTCGTGCAGCCCGAAGGCGTCGAGGATGCGCAGGCCGTTCTTCTCGGCGAGGATGCGGAAATCGGCGAAGGTGCCGACGCGGATGTTGGGCGTGTCGTACCACTGGTAAGGCAGCACCTTGGTCACCGGCATCCGCCCGCGCAGCACCTGCAGCCGGTTCGGCCAGTGCGCGAAGTTGGGGAAGCTGACGATGCCGATGCGGCAGACGCGGGCAGTTTCCTGCAGCATGGCTTCGGTGTTGCGCAGGTTCTGCAGCGTGTCGAGCTGCAGCACCACGTCGAAGCTGTTGTCCTCGAACAGGCTCAAGCCCTCTTCGAGGTTGCGCTGCAGCACATTGACCCCGCGCTGCACGCCCGCCAGCACCTTGGTGTCGTCCAGCTCGACCCCATAGCCGCGGCAGCTCCGCCGGTCACGCAGCAGCGCCAGCAGCGCGCCGTCGCCGCAGCCGAGGTCCAGCACGCGGCTGCCCTCCGGCACGAGAGCGGCGATGATTTCCATGGCTTGGCGGTTGCTCATGCGTGCAGCTCCGCAGCGATGTTGTCGAAATAGCTGCGCACCACGCCGTGGTAGCGCGCATCGTCGAGCAGGAAAGCGTCATGACCGTGCGGGGCGTCGATCTCGGCGTAGCTCACGTCACGCCGGTTGTCGAGCAGCGCCTTGACGATCTCCCGTGAGCGCAGCGGGCTGAAGCGCCAGTCGGTCGTGAAGCTCACCACCAGGAATTTCGCCTGCGCCCGTGCCAGTGCCCCCGACAGGTTGCCGCCGAAGTCGCGTGCCGGGTCGAAGTAGTCGAGTGCGCGGGTGATGAGCAGGTAGGTGTTGGCGTCGAAGTACTCGCTGAACTTGTCGCCCTGGTAGCGCAGGTAGCTCTCGATCTGGAACTCGATGTCCTGGGTCGAATACGACAGCTCGGCCGAGCGCAGCGTGCGGCCGAACTTGGCTTCCATCGAGTCGTCGGAGAGGTAGGTGATGTGGCCGATCATGCGCGCCACCGTCAGCCCGCGTTTCGGGACCACGCCGCGTGCGTAGAAATGGCCGCCGTGGAACTCCGGGTCGGTGACGATGGCACGGCGGGCGACCTCGTTGAAGGCGATGTTCTGCGCCGAGAGGTTGGGCGCCGAGGCGATCACCAGCGCGTGGCGGACCCGCTCGGGGTACTGCAGCGTCCAGCCCAGCGCCTGCATGCCGCCCAGGCTGCCACCCACCACGGCGGCAAGCTGCGTGATGCCCAGCCGATCCAGCACCCGCGCCTGCGCATCGACCCAGTCCTCTACCGTCACGACAGGGAAGTCGCTGCCGTAAGGGCGGCCGGTGTCGGGATTGACGTGCATCGGGCCAGTCGAGCCGAAACAGGAACCGGGGTTGTTGACGCAGACGACGAAGAAGCGGTCGGTGTCCAGCGGCTTGCCGGGGCCGATGAGGTTGTCCCACCAACCAACGTTCTTCGGCTGGTCGGCGTAGACCCCGGCGACATGGTGGCTGGCGTTGAGCGCGTGGCAGACGAGCACGGCGTTGCTGCACGCCGCATCCAGCACACCGTAGGTCTCGAACACCAGCGTGTAGTCCCGCAGCGCAGCGCCACTGCGCAGCGGCAGTGGCTCGGCAAAGTGCATCTGCTTCGCGGTGACTGGACCCGGCATCGACATGGAGAGGCTCCCGAAAACGGTTTCCGACAACAAAAAACCCGGTCGCCGCCATCGAGGCAGTCACCGGGTCGTCGGGTGCCCCTCTTTAGCGGCATTTGTAGAGCGCCCGCAATCCGGACCAAATCGGCGCTGTGAGGGGCGAGTGTAGCGCGGCGTGCGCGCCGCAAACCTGCCGCACGCCTCTGCGCGCTCGGGTCTGGCAGTCTCCCCGAGACCAGTGGTGGTGCGGGACCGCCATCCCTCGTCTTCGGGATGGGAAAGGCATGGCTTGGTTGCTCACAATTGTTACGCCGTGGTTCGATCCGTCACCACCCCCGAAACCTCTGCCGCTGACCCATCCCGTGACCCCCCTGCGTCTGTCCGATCTGCCCAATGATCCCTGGCTGCTGGCCCTGTGCACCGTGGCGGTACTGGCCGTGGCGGGGCTGGTGTGGGTGCGCTGGACACCGGGCGGGCTGCGCCGGCCGTTCGAGTCGAGCAGCGGCTGGCCCGGCGGCAGCAGTACCAGCAGCCAGGCCCCGATTGGCGAGGTGCAGGACCGGCTCGGCATGCAGTTGCTCACCGCGCGCACCCTGGCGCAGACCGGCGGCAACGTGCCGGCAGGCGCACGGCTGCAGCAGCTCGACCACCAGCTCGCCCAGGCCCTGCTGTCACTGCGCCTGATGCGCGACGCGACGCGCACCGAGCCGGCCTCACTCGCTGATGGCCTCACCGGGCTGCAGGCGCATTTCCAGCCACTGCTGGCCGAGCGGGGCATCCGGCTGGAGTGGGAACTGACACCGCAGGCCGAGCAGGTGGCCCTGTCGGCACGCGAGCGGCTGCACCTGCTGCGGGTGGTACAGGAAGCCTTGGACAACGCCGTGGCGCATGCCCGGAACGCCACACTGGTGACGCTGTCGTGCAGCCGGCTGGATCAGCGCGGGCAACGCCCGAGCCTGCGGCTGGTGGTCCGGGACGACGGGCACAGTGGGGGTGGCAAGACCAACGACCGCTCGCCCGATTTCGTCTGCACCGGCACTGGACTGGCCCGGCTGGAACACCAGGCGGCCGAAATTGGTGCGCGGCTGGCGATGGGCCCAGGACCGAGCGGCTGGGTGGTCGACGTGACGCTGCCGCTGGAGTGACGCGGCGCCCGCGTCAGGGTGTCGGCGGCTGGGTGTTGGCGAAGCTCGGACGCAGCGAGAGCTTCTGCATCAGGCGCGCCAGATTGGGATGTTCCTCGCGCCAGGCGATCTGCGGGAAGCGGAAGTCCAGATAGCCGAGCGCGCAGCCCACGGAGATGTCGGCCAGCGAAGGGTGCAGACCAGCGAACCAGGCCCGGTCCTCCAGTCCGCGGCCCAGCGCCAGCACACTGGCGTGGACCTTGCCCATCTGGCGGTCGATCCAGGCCGCACTGCGCTCATGTTCGGCGCGGCCGGGCCAGGTGGTTTCCAGACGCGCCAGCACAGCCGCGTCGAGCAAGCCATCAGCCAGCGCCTCCCAGGTGCGCACTTCAGCGCGCTCGCGACCCTTCTCCGGGATGAGCCGGCCGACCGGGGACAGCGTGTCCACGTATTCGACGATCACCCGCGAATCGAACAGGGTGTCGCCGCCTTCCAGCATCAGACAGGGAACCTGGCCTAGCGGATTGGCCTCGTTCAGACTCGACGGATCGGACCAGGGGTCTTCCAGCACGAGCTTGTAATCGAGTTTCTTCTCCGCCAGCACGATGCGCACCTTGCGAACGTAGGGGCTGGTGAGCGAGCCGATGAGTTTCATGAGCAGGCGTGGATTTTGTATTTTTGCAGGGGACGTCCCTGGGCCATTCTAGCCGGCCACTCCCGCCGAAGCGCAAACGCCGCGCGTCAGGCCGCGATCTGCCTGTGCTGCAGGCGACCTGCGCGCATCTCCTCGTCGCAGCGACGCATGAGCGTCTCGATCGTGTCACCGGGATGCGCCTGGGCATGGCTGATGCCGACCTGCACCGCCAGCCCCTCCGTCAGCGCCGACCAGTCGTGCGCCAGCACCGCCTCGGCGATGCGCTGGCAGACCCGGGCCGTGTCGTCCGCCGACGAGCGGTGCAGCAGCACGGCAAATTCGTCGTGGGTCCAGCGGGCCGGCAGGTCACCTGCCCGCAGCGTCTCGCGCAGCAGCCGCGCAACGGCGCACAGCACACGGTCGCGGATCAGCGGTGCGTGGCGCTCGGCGAGTTCGTGGATACCGGTGACGCCGATCTGGAGCACCGAGCAGCGGGCCCGCGACAGGTCCATGGTGCGCAGCAGTTCCTGCGCTCGCTGCAAGAAGTAGCCGCGGGCGTGCAGGCCGGTCAGGCTGTCGTCTGGCGGCAGGCTGAGCCGCGTGCGCTGCTGCAGATCCCGCTCGCGGGCCTGGGCCAGGAACTGCGCCAGCCGCGCATGGCTGGGCAAGGCGCGTTCATGGCCGCCGTGGTTGCGCTGTGCGCTCTCCCGCGCCACGTCCAGCGCCAGCGCGTGTTTGCCCTGGGTCAACAGCAGACTGGTCAGCATCCGGGCCCCCTGCTCAGCCAGCGCTTCGTGCGACAGGCGGTGGGCTTCGTCGAAAACACGTCGGGCCGAAGCCTCGGCCGCCGGCCATGCGCGCTGCTTCAGGGCGATTTCGGCCGCGGCCCAGACCGCAAGCAGATCAAGCCACGGCCGTTCGTCCTGCGTGAGCGGCCGAATGGAGGCGAGTTGCACCCGGGCCCGCTCGGCCTCGCCGCCCCAGCAGGTGAGCAGGACCTGCACCCAACCAAGCTGGAATCGGCCCGCGCGCGGCACCAGCGCATGCAGTCCGCCTGGCGTTGCCTCGCAACGCAACAGCACCTCGGTCACCGTGGCTCGCACAGCCAGGAAGGACAGGCTGTGCGCACCACGCTCACCGTGCCGGATGCAATGCCAGGCCTGGGTGCAGGCCCGCTCGATGAGCACCTGCACCTCCCGCTCGACCCCCGACAGGGCGTGCGCCTGGGCCAGTGCCCTATCGAAACAATCGAGTGCCGACCCGATCTGACCGGCCCAGCCGAAGGCCAGCGCCAGCGCCTCGGCGGCCAGGATGCGGTCGTCGGCATTCTCGGCATCGTCGGCCAGGTGCCGGGCCAGCAGTCCGGCCTCGATCGCCTCGTTCGGGCGATTCAACGCCGTGGCAGCCGCACAGGCCAGCACCCGCGCCTGCACAAGATCGCGGTCGGAATCGCCGGCGTGCAGCAGCGCCATCGCCCGGCGCGCCGCTTCCAGCATGTCGAGAAAAGCCGACTGGAACTGGTCGCAACGCGCCCGGTGCAGCCAGCCACGCGCCTGCGCCCGAACATCGTCACAGGCACCGGCCCGCTCGATCAGCTGCAGGGCCTGCAACCGGCAGTCGCCGACGGCGCCGGAGCGCCACAGGGCGCGGCAGATCGCGTCGAGTTCGTCCAGGCGAAGCAGGTCAGTCATGTATCCCCATCGTCCTTCTTGTTGGTGCCGTGAACGTTGTGGCGGCTCAGACGGGCCCGATCGAGTCGAGTGACTGCCAGCCACCTGAAAAAGACAGAAAGTATGGAACGTCCAGCCTGAACGACTTGCGCAAGAATTGACAATTACCATAAATTTCACATCCCCTGCACCCGAACGAGGGCTTCAGCCGGAAATGGAATTCCTTGCCAAGCGGGATGAACCCGGCCGCACGAGAGCGGCATCGTGGCCAGGCCCGGCCGCATGGCGGCAAGCAGCTCCAGCGCAAGCTCCTCGCCGGCCTCGGCCGAAGAGCCCGGTGTCATGTGTTACTGAATATTTCTTCCGACTTCAGGGCCCCAGACGCCCCACCACGGACTCGAAATGGGTGGGGTTCCTTTCATTCACATGAACAACGGGCTAGGTACATGGGAATATGCACCACGTTCTGTGCGAATCTGTGAACCTTGACACGTCTTGAAGACGGTATTGACTGGATGAACCCCATGATGCCTGTCCGGGCTGCTCCCGCTTCGGTGCGCACGCGCCCTCCTGCCGAGGTGCCTGGTCGCTCCGCGATCCACTTCGATGAGGTGCTGCTCGCCACCGAGCGACTGGCACGTTGGCGCATCGGCGCCACAGTGACGTACCGCCCGCTGAGCGATGAATCCCCGCGCCGTGTCGCGCAGCGCCTGCTGGCCAGTCTCGCGCCGCTGGCCGGGCTGCGTGTGAATGCGCAATTGCTGGTGCATGTGGCGGCACTCGGCTACGACCGAACCCTGCTGGCCGAGGTGCTGCAAGCGGCCAGGGCCGCTTCGGTGGCGGTGACGCTGGACCTGACGGTGCCCGAGCGTGCCGATGCCCTGATGGCCTGCGCCGCCGAGCTGCAGGCGAACCATGGCGACCTGGGCCTGACGCTGTCCTGTGACCGCGACCGCAGCCTGGGCGATGCGGACACCGCATGCACCATGGGCTTGCGTCTGCGCCTGGTGCATGAGCGGCGCGGCGAAACCGGCGCCAGCCGCAAGGCTTCGGCAGACTCTTTTGCGCGCATGGTCGACCGCGTGGCAGGTCACGCACGCCATGCGACCCTCGTCTGCCACGACCCGCAGATCGTCGCCGACAGTCTGGAGCGGCTGCGCGCCGCAGGCACACCAGTGGCGCTGGAATTGCTGCCCGAGTTGCCGCACCAGGGTGTGCTCTGGGTGGCGCGGACGCACCATCTGCCGATCCGCAGCTGCGTCAGCTATGGCCGTCCACAGGCCGCCTCGCACTTTGGCCCGACCGCGCACACGCCGCGCGTGCTGTGGTGGTCCACGCTGAGCAACAGCCTGGGCACGCTGCTGCCGATGGCCGGTCACGCCTGAAATCCGTCATTCGGAGCCACCACTACCGGGCAGGGGCGGCATGGAACTGTCCTCGGGCTCTTCACCCAGCCGGCGCTGCTCGCTTTCGGGTGCGCGCACGGGGGTCGCCCGCGCCAGCGCCATCCAGATGGCAAACGGCAGACCGTCCGCGTGTGGCAGTGCCCGGGCCGGCGCCGGCCGCAAGGTCTCCAGTTGCCCCCCGCGCATCTCCATCACGCCACACTCGGGCGGCACTTCGTCGGCGCGGCCAATGCCTTCGGCCAGCACGTAGACCACCGCACCCGCCATGTCGAGGTAGGCCGCGCGCTTGGTCGGCTGACGCAGATCGGCCAGCAGGTCGGCGCGACGCACCTTGATCTCGTGGACCACCGGCTGCAGATAGGCAGCCACCGAAGTGTGGCGCACCGAGTAGACGTCCGGCATGGCCATCTGCCAGCCCTCGCCCTCTTCGGTGGCGACCCGCGCGCGCAGCGACAGGCCACGCCAGGCGATGCGCCCTTCGCGGATCATCGCCTGCGCCACCTGCTCGACCAGCGCCTCGTGGTCGCTGCGCACGGCGCGGTTGAGGGCGGCGGACTCGGCCAGCGTCTGGATGCCGGCGTCGGTGACCCGCAGCGTGCAGCGGCCAGCGGCGTCGTGGATCCGCTCCAGCAGGCCCATCGCCAGCAGTTCCGCTTCCACAATGTCCTGCGCTGGCCAGCCGGCGGAGCGCCAGACTTCGCGCAGGCGGCGGCGATGCAGGCTGGTGAGACGGGCAACGGTCATGGGCATGGCGGCGGCTGGGATGGCATCGATCATGCCGCAGGCTTCACACGTCTGCACCGTCCGTGCGGATGGTGCAGACACCCGTGTGCCATGCCACGGTTCACATGGACCGGTTGAGCATCGCCCGGTAATCGGCTGCGTCGGCCAGCCGCGGATTGGTCTTGTGGCAGTGGTCGGCCATCGCGCCGGCGATGACCCGGTCGAACAGCGTCTCGTCCACCCCCATCGCGGCCAGCCCGGACGGCAGCCCGAGCCGTGCATTCATCGCGTGGATCGCCGGCCCGATCTCGTCCGCCGCGGCCAGCCCCATCGCCTGCGCCATGCGGTCCAGCCGGCGCTCGCGCCGCACGGACTCGGCGTCGGCGTTGAAGGCGACCACGGCGGGCAGGAAGACAGCGTTGAGCGTGCCGTGGTGCAGCCGCGGGTTGACGCCGCCCAGGCTGTGGCTGAGCGAATGCACACAGCCGAGGCCCTTCTGGAACGCCATCGCGCCCTGCATCGAGGCGCTCATCATGTTCAGCCGCGCCTCGCGGTCTTGGCCGTTGCGGGTCGCGCGTTCGATGTGGGCCCAGCCGCGGGCGAGGCCGTCGAGCGCGATGCCGTCCGCGGGCGGGTTGAACGGCGCGGCCATGAAGGTTTCCATGCAGTGCGCGATCGCGTCCATGCCGGTGGCGGCGGTGAGCAGCGGTGGCAGGCCGAGCGTGAGGTCCGGGTCGCAGATGGCGGCCCTGGGCATCAGGTGCCAGGAGTGGAAACCGAGCTTGCGGCCGTCGTCCACGATCAGGATGGCGCCGCGGGCGACCTCGCTGCCCGTGCCCGCGGTGGTCGGCACGGCGACCAGCGGGGCGACGGCGGCGGTGATCTTCGCCGAGCCACCCTCGATCGTCGCGTACGTGGTCAGCGGGCCGGGGTGGGTCGCGGCGATCGCCACGCCCTTGGCGAGGTCGATGCTGGAGCCGCCGCCCACCGCCACCAGCCCGTCGCAGCCCTCCCGCCGGTAGACCTCGACCGCGGCGCGCACGGCAGCCTCGGTCGGATTGGACGGGGTCTGGTCAAACACGGCCACGGGCAGATCCCGCAGCGCATCGAGCGCCGGCTGCAGCACGCCCGCGGCGCGCACGCCGGCGTCGGTGACGACCAGCGGCCGGGTGATGCCGACGCGGGTACATTCATCGGCGAGCAGGCGCACGGCACCGGGCTCGATCTGGATCTGGGTGAGGTAGAGGATGAGCGACATGCCCGCATCCTAGGCAGCCGACCCGCTGGCCGCAGCACAGGATTACCCGAGCGCGCGTTCCAGCAGGTGCAGCGCCAGCCCGATCACGCCGCCCACCACCGTGCCGTTGAGCCGGATGAACTGCAGGTCGCGCCCGACGCCCAGCTCCAGCTCCTGCACCAGCACGGCGTCCGGCCAGTCGCGCACCGTGCGGGCGATGTGCTCGCCCGCGCCTTCGCGCAGCGCGGGGGCGAGGTGCTCGACCGCCGATTCCAGATGCTCCTGCAGCGCCGCGCGCAAGGCGCCGTCCGAGACCAGCGTCTCGCCCAGCCGCTGCGCCACCACGCCCATCTGCGTGCTCAGGCGCGAGCCGGGCGTGGCCAGATCGTCCAGGAGCCAGCGGCGCAGTTCGTCCCACAGACCATGCACCTGCGCCTGCAGTTCGGGCGCGTGCAGCCAGCGGTTCTTGGCCTCGTTGATGCGGGCGGCGAAGCCCGGATCGGTGCGCAACCGCTCGATCCACTCGGCCACGACGGCATCGAAAGCCAGGCGGCGCGGGTGCTGCGGGTCGTCATGCACCTCGCGCAACCAGCCCGCCAGCCCACGCGCCGTGGCGGCCCCCAGCTTGAGCCCGAAGTCCTCCGGCTTGCCCATCATCGCCAGCCCGCGCAGCAGCATCGGGTACTCGCGCCCGGCGATCTCCAGCAGCATCGACGCCAGCGTGTGCTGCACCGGCTCGGTCTCGACATGGTCGGCGGCCTCCTGCAGCGCCTGGCCGAACAGCGTCTGGTGGCGACCCTGCGCTGTCAGGGTCTCCAGCAGATCCCCGGCCGAGCGCGACAGGTCCAGCCCTTCGAGCCTGGCCGTCACGGCGCGCTGCATGGTTTCGCGCACACGGGCATCGTCCAGACAGGCCACCACCTCGGACAGCACGCCCTGCAGGTGTCCACCGAGGCGCTGCGCGTGGGCCGGCTGGCTCAGCCACGCGCCAAGGCGGCGGATCGGATCGAAGCTGCGGAGCCGCGCGATCAGCATCGGCGTGTCGAGGAAGCGGTCGCGGATGAAGCCGCCCAGCTGGTCGGCGAGCTGCGCCTTCTTGCGCGGCACGATGGCGGTGTGCGGAAACGGCAGCCCCAATGGGCGGCGGAACAGCGCGACGACGGCAAACCAGTCCGCCAGCGCGCCCACCAGCGCCGCACCCGCAAAGGCGGCGACCCAGTCCCAGACACCGACGCGGTGCTGCGTCAGCGCCACGGTCAGCAGCGCGGCACAGGCCAGCAGCAGCGCGAGGGCGATCATCTTCATCTGGCGCAGGCGGGCCGCGCGGTCGACAGGCAAGGCGTTCAGCATCGGAGCAAGCAGACAGCAGTGGCAACCGCGCGATTGTGCGCGAACGGGATGCCGGGTCAGCAATGTGCGCATACCGCACGATCTGCGATTCAATGGGCGCATACCGCACAGACAGGTGCGCGACGACCGACCCCCACTACCCTTGATCCAGAGCAGACTCCATGCACATCCACCCTACGGACACCGCCCCCTCATCCGCCATCGCGGACCGTGATCTGCTGGGCGCGCTGGAAAAAGGCCTGCTGGTCATCGGGGCCTTCGACCAGGACCGCGCCCGGCTGACGATCAGCGAGGTCGCCGTGCGCACCGGGCTGACGCGGGCCGCCGTGCGGCGCTGCCTGCTGACGCTGGTGCACCTCGGGTATGCGCAACAAGACGAGCGGCATTTTTCGCTCAGCCCCAAGGTGATGCGGCTCGGCCAGTCCTACATGCACTCGGCCAAGCTGCCGCGGGCGATCCAGCCGCAGCTGCAGAAGATCGCGATGGCGATGCAGGAGGCCAGCTCGGCGGGTGTGCTGGACGGGGATGACGTGATCGCCGTTGCCGCGGTGACCGCCGGACGGGTCGTTTCCTCGACGCTGCAACCCGGCACGCGCGTGCCGGCCTATTGCACCGCCAACGGCCGTGTGCTGACCGCATGGCTGCCGACCGCCGAACTCGACGCCTGGATCGCCCGCCAGGACATGCCTGCCCGCACGGTCCACACGCTGACCGACCGCCAGCGCCTGCGCGAGGAACTGGCCCGTGTGCGCGCCCAGGGCTATGCGCTGGTCGACCAGGAGCTGGAGCCGGGACTGCGCACGGTGGCGGTGCCGTTGCGCAACCGGCGCGGCGACACCGTGGCGGCCATGAATGTCAGCGTGCACGCCGCGCGCGTGCGCATCGAAGACCTGCTCGACCGCTGCCTGCCGATGCTGCTGCAGGCACAGGAACAACTCAAACCGCTCTTGTAGCGACACCCCCGGAGACTTTTCCCATGTCCACGTCTACCCCCCTTCCACGCCGTACCCAGGTCGCCATCATCGGCGCAGGCCCGTCCGGGCTGCTGCTCGGCCAGTTGCTGCACCGCGCTGGCATCGACAACGTGGTCCTCGAAGCGCGCAGCGCCGACTACGTGCTGGGTCGGATCCGGGCGGGTGTGCTGGAGCAGGTGACGACCGATTTGCTCGACGAAGCCGGCGTAGGTGCGCGCATGCACCGCGAAGGCCTGGTGCACGGTGGCATCGAATTGGCCTTCGCCGGCGAGCGCCACCGCATCGACTTGCAGACACTGACAGGTGGAAAGACCGTCATGGTCTACGGGCAAACTGAAGTCACCCGCGATCTCATGGACGCGCGCGCGGACTCTGGCGCGCCCATCGTCTACGAGGCGGCAGATGTGCAACTGCACGACATCGACAGCGCCTCGCCACATGTGAGCTACACGCACGAAGGCGTGCGCCATGCCCTTGCGTGCGACTTCATCGCCGGCTGCGATGGCTTCCACGGTGTGAGCCGAGCCAGCATTCCGAAGGAGCGGATCCAGCACTTCGAGCGGGTCTACCCGTTCGGCTGGCTCGGCATCCTGGCAGACGTTCCGCCGGTAGCGGACGAGCTGATCTACTCCAACCACGCACGCGGCTTCGCGCTGTGCAGCATGCGCAGCAAGACACGTGTGCGCCACTACGTGCAGTGTTCGCTGCAGGACAAGGTGGAAGACTGGAGCGATGCACGTTTCTGGGACGAGCTGAAGAGCCGCCTGGACCCGGAAGCCGCCGCACAGATGGTCACCGGCCCGTCGATCGAGAAGAGCATCGCGCCGCTGCGCAGCTTCGTCGCCGAGCCGATGCGCTTCGGACAGCTGTTCCTCGCGGGGGACGCCGCCCACATCGTGCCGCCAACCGGCGCCAAGGGCTTGAACCTGGCCGCCGCGGACGTTCGCTACCTGAGCCGCGCGTTCATGGAGTTTTACGCAGGCAAACGCCGAGCCGGCATCGACGATTACTCCCGAAAGGCTCTTCGACGCGTCTGGAAGGCCGAGCGTTTCAGCTGGTACCTGACCAGCCTGCTGCACAAGTTTCCAGCCGGAAGTGGAGACACGGGTGAATTCGGCCACCGGATGCAGACCGCGGAACTGGACTACCTTGTGCACTCGACAGCAGCGATGACATCGCTGGCCGAGAACTATGTAGGCCTGCCGTTCGAGGAATGAACGGAATATCCCGGGCAACCGGGATATTCAAAACCGATTCCCCAAAGCAAAAACCCCTCTGACCGATGAGGATCAGAGGGGTTTTCTAATAGAAGCCTGACGATGACCTACTTTCACACGCGCGGTGCGCACTATCATCGGCGCTGAGTCGTTTCACGGTCCTGTTCG
>NZ_JANPAB010000076.1:0-26479 GCF_031429695.1 Sphaerotilus sp. | reverse complement strand
GGACCAGGTCGTAGCGTTTGCCTTGCCCTCGGCGTGGATCCTTCACCGTCGCCAAGCACTCCTTCAACGTCTTCATTGCGCTATCCGTGTCTCAAACCAGCTCGCATTGTCATTGTCTCAGGCAGCAGTGAACAGCCCTGGGTACGGACGGGCTCATCAGCATCCGAACTCTCATCAATGACGTTGCGTCCAGCGCGTTATCAATAGCCGGCGAATGAAGTGTGTCGCCCAACAATCGGTTCCAGGGAACGTGTTCAAGGCGATCGCATCTGAATTTACCAATTTGAGCCGCTGAGTGTGATCTCCGCCCACTTCGGCCTGCTCAGCCGCCTCGGGCTGGTGCGCGACGACGGGCCGCGGCACCCGGACAGCGTGCTGCTGGAGCCGGTCAACGAATTTACGATCTATCTGCCGCCGAAGGCGATCGGCTGAGGCGGTGCCGCTCGGTCCTCTGTCTGACGATTGGGGGTGCCCTTCCTGCCTGATAAGCGTCCTCACAGAAGTTCTGTACCTATCCCGAACAAGATTTCCCAATGAAATCAACGCTGTAGCAAAGTTTTTTCGGTAAAGAACTTCACTGAAGCCGCTTATGCCGACCTTACCGATTTATGCTGGTTTCTAGGTAAACCTTGCATAGATCGGTAAACCGAGTTCACCGCCCCGCCGACTCCTGCCGCGCCCGCTCCTTGTCCTGCAACAGCCGCCACATCACCTTGCCCGCGCCCGACTTGGGCAGCGCCTCGACGAACTCGACGAGCTTGGGCGCCTTGTACGCGGCCATGTGCTCGCGTGCCCAGTCGAGGATGTCCTGCTCGGTCGTCTGCCCGCGCGCTTCCTGGCGCAGCACGATGACAGCCTTGACCGTCTCGCCGCGGTAGGCGTCCTGCGTGCCGATGATGCAGGCTTCGGCCACCGCCGGATGTCGGTACATCAGCAGTTCCACCTCCGACGGCCAGACCTTGAATCCGCTCGCGTTGATCATCCGCTTGAGGCGGTCGGTGATGAAGAAGTAGCCTTCTTCGTCCATCCGCCCGAGATCGCCAGTGCGGAAGAACTTCTTGCCCGGCAAACCCGGCAGCTCGATGAACGCCGCCTCGGTCGCCGAGGGGTGTTTCCAGTAGCCCTTGAACACCATCGGCCCGTTCGTCACGATCTCGCCGACCTCGCCCGCAGGCAGTTCCTCGAACGTCACCGGATCGACCACCCGCGCATCGACGCCGAAGATCGGCATCCCCAGGCACTGCAGCTTGGCGCGCTCGGGCGGGTTGGCGTGGCTGGGCGCGGCGGTTTCGGTCAGCCCGTAGCCTTCCGCGAAGGTCAGGCCGAACTCGCTCAGCAGCCGCTCGGCCACCGCCTGCGGCATCGCGGCCCCGCCGCCCGAGAGGTAACGCAGGCTCGACAGGTCGAAACTGCGGTAGTTCGGGCTGGCGAACAGGTCGATGATCATCGTGGGGATGCAGGTCCAGTGGCTGACCCGGTGGTGCGAGATCAGCCGGCCGGCGAGTTCGCGGTCCCAGCGCGGCAGGATCACCACCGTGGCACCCCCCCACACCGGACTGAGCACGCCGTAGAGCATCCCCGTGATGTGGAAGAACGGCACGACGCCCAGGCTCACCGTCTCCGCGCTGGCGTAGCCCCACAGGCTGCCGCCGACGATGTTGCTCGTCAGCGTGCGGTGGGTGTGGACGCAGCCCTTGGGCAGGCCGGTGGTGCCCGAGGTGTAGGGCAGCAGGGCCATGTCGTCCGGGCCAGCGGTGTGCGCGGTGGGCGTCAGGTGGGCGGCGAGTGCGTCGGCCAGCAGCGTGCAACCGGCCGGCAACGCGGGCGAGGCGCGCAGCCAGGCGTCGATGGCCGGCGGCGGCGCGAGCGCGGGGTCGATGGTGTCGCCGAGGTAGTCGCCGTAGCGCGTCACCACGATGGCGCGCAGCCGCCGTGCCTCGGGCAGCCGCGCGTCCGCCTCGGCGACGATGGCGGCGAGGTCGGCGCTGGTGATGACGACCTTGGTGTCGGGGTCGGTGATGTAGTGGCCGAACTCATCGACCCGGTTCATCGGGTTCACCGGCACCACCACCGCGTCGGCGCGCATCACCGCGTAGAAGGCGACGATGAATTGCGGGCAGTTCTGCAGGAAGATCGCCACCCGGTCGCCCTTGGCCACGCCCCGCGCCTGCAGCCAGCCGGCCAGCGCCTCGGCCTGGTGGTGCAGCGCCCGGAAGCTCAGCGGCTGGCCGAAAAACAGGTAGGCGGCGCGGTCGGGGTAGCGGGTCGCGGCGGTCGCGAGGTTGAACCACAGCGAGGTCTCGGGCAGCACGAGGTCCAGCGGCAGGCGCTTGGGCCAGTGCTTCAGGTGAGGGCGGTCGGCGGGGACTGACATGGAGGGCGGCACTCGGCAGAGGTGGCGATCCCGCAGGTATACGCCGGAACGTGGCGCCGGTGGCTCGGGGGCGTCCCGCAGGGGTTGTCGCGGGCGGGACAGCAGGCTGGGTGGCGCAGTTTCCAGAACCGCGCCAGAATCGCGCCATTTCCTGAAAAACTGCGCCACACATTCGCCATGACCACGCCAGCCGATCTGATCGATTCCGTTTCTGCCTCAGTGGGCGGGCTGACACTGGCCGAGTTGCTGACCCGTCATCCGGAAGTGGCACGCCGCACGGCGCAGCGCTGGATTGGGCAGTTGATCGAGGCGGGGCGCTTGCATGCCCATGGAGAAGGTCGTGCCCGCCGTTATCAGGCGCATGCGCTGACGGTCCCGGTCATCGCGCTGCAGTCGTGGGCCGAGGGCATTCCCGTATCGGCTGATAGCCGTGACATCCTGGCCTATGTCGAACGGCCAGTGCTGTCGCGCAAACCGATTGGCTATCAGTTCGACTTTCTCGATCGCTATCAGCCAGGTGTGACGCATTACCTGTCTGAACCGCTGCGCCGCCAGTTGCACCGCATGGGCCGAACCGCTCAGGCCGGTGAGCCGGCCGGCACCTACAGCCGGGCCATCCTGAATCGCTTGCTGATCGACTTGTCGTGGGCCTCCAGCCATCTGGAGGGCAACACCTACACCCGGCTGGACACCCGGGCGTTGATCGAGCAGGGCCGCGCAGCCCAGGGCAAGGCCACGACCGAGACCCAGATGATCCTCAACCACAAGGCGGCCATCGAGCTGCTGGTGGAGAACATCGACACCGCCGGGTTCGACCGTTACACGCTGATGAACCTGCACAGCGCGCTGGCCGAGAACCTGTTGCCGAACCCGGCGGACGAAGGCCGCATCCGCCAGCACGCCGTGGACATCGGGTTGAGCGTGTACCGCCCGCTGTCGGGGGCGGCGCCCATCGAAGCTGCCATGGAGGCGATGCTCGACAAGGCCGTGCGCATTACCGATCCGTTCGAGCAGTCGTTTTTCATGCTGGTGCATCTGCCCTATCTGCAGCCCTTCGCGGACATGAACAAGCGCACCTCGCGCCTGATGGCCAACCTGCCGCTGTTCCGCGCCAACCTGTGTCCGCTGACGTTTGTCGATGTGCCCGAGTCCGCCTATGCCAGCGCCGTGCTGGGGGTGTACGAGATGACCCGCGTGGAGTTGTTGCGCGACCTGTTCGTCTGGTCGTACGAGCGTTCGACGCAGGAGTATCTGGCGATCCGGCAGGCACTGGCCGAGCCCGACCCGCTGCGGCTGGCCTGGCGTGAGCTGATCCGTCGAACGATCCGGCAGGTGGTCGTCGGACCGGACCAGGACACGCTGGCGCAGGTCGATCAAGCCGTGGAGGTCGGCGCTGTGCCTCTGGACGAGCGGGCGGACGTTCAGGCGCTGATCATCGAGGAGCTGCGCCGCCTGCATGAAGGCGTGCTGGCCCGCTACGGCTTGCGGCCCTCGGAATTCATGGCCTGGCAGCAGCGACAAGCACAAACTGCACAGGCAATTCAAAATCCTGGATCCAGGAGATTCCCATGAAAACACTGCTCAGCGTTGCCCAGGCCCCCGGTCGCCACTGGGTCGGCGATGGTTTTCCCGTCCAGGGCCTGTTCGGCTACCAGCAGGGCGCGCAGCACCGCAGCCCCTTCCTGATGCTCGACTACGCCGCCCCGACCCACTTCACGCCCAAGACCGGCAAGCGCCGGGGCGTGGGTGCGCACCCGCACCGGGGCTTCGAGACCGTGACCATCGTCTATGCCGGCGAGGTCGAGCACCGCGATTCCGCGGGCGGCGGCGGGGTCATCGGCCCGGGCGACGTGCAGTGGATGACCGCGGGCGGCGGCATCATGCACGACGAGTTCCACTCCGAGGCGTACAGCCGCACGGGCGGGCCGTTCCAGATGGTGCAGCTCTGGGTCAACCTGCCGGCCCGCGACAAGATGACGCCCGCCCGCTACCAGGCGATCGTCGATGCGGACATCCCGGCCGTGCCGCTCGACGGGGGCGCGGGCCAGGTGCGCGTGATCGCCGGGGACTGCGCCGGCCACACCGGCCCGGCACGCACCTTCACGCCGATGAACGTGTGGGATGTGCAGGTCGCGGCCGGGCACACGGCCACGCTGGCGCAGCCGGACGGCTGGACCACGCTGCTGGTGGTGCTGGGCGGCACGGTGCAGGTCAATGGCGCTGCGCTGGCGCAGCAAAGCCAGTGCGTCACCTTCAGCCGCGAAGGCACGCAGGTGCAGGTCCAGGCGCAGGACGGTGATGCCCGCGTGCTGCTGCTGTCGGGCGAGCCGATCGACGAGCCGATCGTGGGCTACGGGCCTTTCGTGATGAACAGTCGGTCCGAGATCGAACAGGCCATCACCGACTTCAACAGCGGCCGGTTCGGCCAGGTCCGCTGAGCCGTAAAATCGAGGTTTGCTCCTCATTTCACGCAGCGCACCGCAGCGGCAGTCACCACATGTCCCAACAGCAACAGATCAAGCGCGTCGTCCTCGCCTATTCGGGCGGCCTGGACACCTCCATCATCCTCAAGTGGCTCCAGGACGAGTACCAGTGCGAGGTCGTGACCTTCACGGCCGACATCGGCCAGGGCGAGGAGATCGAGCCGGCCCGCGCCAAGGCCATCAAGATGGGCATCAAGCCCGAGAACATCTACATCGAAGACCTGCGCGAAGAGTTCGTGCGCGACTTCGTGTTCCCGATGTTCCGCGCCAACGCGCTGTACGAAGGCGAATACCTGCTCGGCACGTCGATTGCCCGCCCGCTGATCGCCAAGCGCCTGGTCGAGATCGCCCAGAAGACCGAAGCCGACGCCATCAGCCACGGTGCCACCGGCAAGGGCAACGACCAGGTCCGCTTCGAGCTGGGCGCCTACGCCCTGATGCCGGGCGTGAAGGTCATCGCCCCGTGGCGCGAGTGGACGCTGTCCAGCCGCGAAAGCATGCTGGCCTACGCCGACCAGCACGGCATCCCCGTGGACTTCAAGAAGCGCAAGGGCGGTGGCGCGCCGTATTCGATGGACGCCAACCTGCTGCACATCAGCTATGAAGGCGGCATCCTCGAAGACCCGAACTTCGCGCCCGAAGACAGCATGTGGCGCCTGACGCGCAGCCCGGAGAAGGCGCCGAACAAGCCACAGACCATCGAGCTGACCTACGAGAAGGGCGACGTGGTCGCCATCGACGGCGAGAAGCTGTCGCCCGCCCAGGTGCTGACCAAGTTGAACGAGATCGGCGGCCTGCACGGTGTCGGCCGTCTGGACAAGGTCGAGAACCGCTACGTCGGCATGAAGAGCCGCGGCTGCTACGAAACCCCTGGCGGCACCATCCTGCTGGCCGGCCACCGCGCCATCGAGTCGATCACGCTCGACCGCGAAGTGCTGGCGCTGAAGGACGACCTGATGCCGCGTTACGCGCGCATGGTCTACAACGGCTACTGGTTTGCGCCGGAGCGGGTGCTGCTGCAGGGGCTGATCGACGCTTCGCAGGCGACCGTGAACGGCACCGTCAAGCTCAAGCTCTACAAGGGCACGATCATGTGCGTGGGCCGCGAGTCGCTGACCGATTCGCTGTTCGACCCGAAGATCTCGACCTTCGACGACGACGGTGGCGCCTACAACCAGGCGGATGCGGGCGGCTTCATCAAGCTGAACGCGCTGCGCCTGCGCATCGCCGCGAATGCCCGTGCGGCGCGTGCCCCCAAGCCTGTCGAGGCCGCGCCAGCCAAGAAGAAGCCCGCTGCCCGCAAGGCCGCTGCCAAGAAAACCGCCTGAGGAGCCACCGATGAGCAACGAACAACTGAGCGTCGCCAGCGTCGGCACCAAGGCCAACGTCTACTTCGACGGCCGCTGCGTCTCGCACGCCATCACGCTGGCCGACGGCACGAAGAAGAGCGTGGGCGTGATCCTGCCTGCGTCGCTGACCTTCAACACCGGCGCGCCGGAAGTCATGGAAACCGTGGCGGGTGCGTGCAGCGTGCTGCTGCCGGGCCAGAACGAGTGGCGGACCTTCGGGCCGGGTCAGTCGTTCGACGTGCCGGGCAACGCGAGTTTCCAGATCCGCGTCGAGGGCGAGCCGTACCACTACATCTGCCACTTCGGCTGATCGGTTGGATGGGGTCGCGGCATCATTCCCTCGGGCCGAGATCCTTCGGCTGGCACGTGGAGAAGGAAGCACTGTGAGCATCGCGCGTCGTCACTTCATGGTCGCCTCCGCGACATTGGCGCTGGTGGCCCCGGCCGCGCAGGCGCTGGACCGTCCCAAGGGGCGGGTCGTGCTGACCGTCACCGGCCGCATCGGCATCCGCAATGCCGACAAGGGGGCCGAGTTCGACATGGACATGCTCGCGGCACTGCCCCAGCAGTCCTTCTCGACCAAGACGCCATGGCATGCCGAAGCCCGCAAGTTCACCGGGCCGCTGCTGCGCGACGTGCTGGCTGCCGTCGATGCCCAGGGCAAGAACCTGCGGGCCATCGCGCTCAATGACTACAAGGTCGATCTGCCGGTGGGCGATGCGCTCCGGTTCAATCTGGTGCTGGCCCGTCTGATGGACGACAAGCCGATGCCAGTGCGCGACAGGGGGCCACTGTTCATCGTCTACCCGTTCGATTCGGATGAGGTGCTGCGGACTGAGCGCTACTACAGTCGATCGGCTTGGCAGCTCAAGACCCTCGACGTGCTCGAATGATTCCGACGACCCGGGTGGGGCGTCTGATGGCGCTGATGGCGGTCCTGCTGGTGGCTGTTTTCGGGGGCATCGGCTGGCTGCAGACCCAGTCATTGGCGCTCCTCAATGCCCGGGTGGTCTACCAGGGTGACAACATTGTCTGGAGTTTTTTCCAGCTCGAAGCCGAATCGCTGCGGCTGGGCCAGGCGCTGCAGGTGGCCGTGGCACGCAAGGAACCCATCGCGCTCGACGCCCTGAACGAGCGCTACGAGATTTACGTCAGCCGCATCAGCCTGGTCGAGCCGGAGCGCACCCGCGACGTGATGCCCGAGCTGGAGCAGCACCGTTGGGTGATTGCCCGGCTGCATGCACTGGTGGCCCGCATGGACCGGGTCATCGGGCTGGATGCCCCTCGACAGGTCGATCCGGCCGAGATTCTGGCCTTGTTGCCCGAGTATGAGGAGGCGGCCCAGTCGATTCGCGATCTCTCGCTGCTGGCCAACCAGGCCGTGGCAGAGGGGGTCACGCGGCGCAATGAGGCGGTGCGGGACCAGAGCCGCATCGGCATCGGATTGACCATCTTCCAGTGTCTGCTCATCGGCGCGTTTGCCTATGTGGTGGTGCGGCAGGTGCGCGCGCTGGAGCAGCGCCGCAGTGAGCTGGAGCAGTTCGCCCGCCACCTGCAGGCCGCGCGCACCGAAGCCGAGCAGGCCAGCCGTGCCAAGAGCGCCTTCCTGGCCAACATGAGCCACGAGTTGCGCACACCGTTCAACGGCCTCCTCGGCATGATGTCGCTGCTCGACCGCTCGGCGCTCACGGCGCAGCAGCGCGATTGCCTGGGCGTGGCACGCCAGTCGGGCGAGCACCTGCTCACGATCCTGAACGACGTGCTCGACTTCTCGAAGATGGAGTCCGGCCGGATGGACCTGATGGCCCGGCCCACCGATCTGCCTCAGGCCATCGGCGAGGTGCAGGCCCTGATGGCGCCACAGGCGCGCGACAAGGGGCTGCGGTTCGAGGTCGATCTGGCCGCCGATCTGCATCCGGTCGTGCAGGCCGATGCCAAGCGGGTCAAGCAGATCCTGTTCAACCTGCTGGGCAACGCGATCAAGTTCACCGACTCGGGCATGGTGCGCATGCAGGTCGACCGCTATCACACGGCACAAGGGCGGGCCGCGACCCGGTTTCGAATCTCGGACACCGGCATCGGCATGGGCGAGGATACCCGTGCCCGCCTGTTTCAGCGCTTCAGCCAGGGCGATGACAGCATCAACCGGCGTTTCGGCGGTACCGGGCTTGGTCTGGAGATCTCGCGCACCCTGGCCGAAATGATGGAGGGCGAGATCTCCGTGACAAGCGAGGTCGGGCGTGGCAGCGCATTCACGGTGGTGCTGCCTTTGCCGGAACTCGGTGCGGAGGCACTGGTCGCCAGAAAGGGGCCATTGCTGGGTGAGGTGGCCCCGGCACCGCTCTCGGCCGAACTGACGGGCCGTGACGTGGGACCGGTCACGGCCGCTGCGGGTGGCCTGCGGGTGCTGGTCGCGGACGACCACCCGGTCAACCGCAAATTCATGCGGGTGCTGCTGGAGCATCTGGGCCACCGGGTGCTGCTGGCGATCCATGGCGAAGAGGCGATTGCCGTGGTGCGAGAGCAGGCATGCGATCTCGTGCTGATGGACTTGCACATGCCGGTCATGGACGGATTGGCGGCCGCGCGTGCCATTCGCGGATTGCCGACGCCGCAGTCCCGCGTGCGCATCGTGGCACTGACGGCGGACGCCTTCGCCGAGTCCCGCGAGCGGGTGCGGGAGGCGGGCATGGACGACTTTCTGGCCAAGCCCGTGCAGTTGCACGACGTCGAGGAGTTGCTGCGCAAGCACTTCGGCGCCCGCACGGTCGGCAGCATGGCGCCAGTGGCCGCGCTGACTGCCGCCCCGGTGGTGGCCCTCGGCGTGGCGGCCGCTGGACCCGTCAAGCCGGAGCGCCGCCGCCGTGCCCGCATCAAGCCGGGCGAGGCTGCGCGACTGCTGGATCTGGCGTTGATTGCCGATACCTGTGCAGCGCTGTCGGCGCCGTGCTATCGGGTGCTGCTTGCAGGGTTTCTGTCGGACGAAAGTGCGTCGCTGGCCGACCTGCTGGCGTCGCTCGAACAGGGCGGTGGGGCTTCAGACCGTTCGAATGCGGCGCACCGGCTAAAGGGCGCGGCGGCCAGCCTGGGCTTGCGGGAGTTGGCCGACACGGCACGCGAGATCGAGGCGGATGCCGAAGCACTGACGCAGGAAACCGCTTCCTTGGCGGCGCAGCGCCTGCGAACGCAGTTCAAAGCCGCCCGCGACATCACGTCCCGAATGGGCTGGTTCGGCGCCTGAGCGGCGTCTCGGGCCAGCCTGCGACGAGTCCGTGCTCAGGCGGCAGCTGCGATCGGGCTGTGGTCGACACTGCGCACGGCGTCCTGCGCAGCGGCGGGACGGCTGGCCGTCGGGGTATTCTGGCCGTCGGTGCGTGTGGCGCTCCAGCGCTCGACAAAACCGCGGCGCAGGCTCACGACGATCTGGTTGCCGTAGCTGTCGCGCCAGAGCCAGTCGTTGCCACGCTCGTTCACGCGCTGACCCAGGCTGTTGGAGATGGCCAGCACGTCGGCCATGGTCATGCCGTGCGCCAGTTTCGATTGCAGCGTCACGACGCTGTCGACCATGCCCTTCGGCCGGTCGGCCACATTGCGCAACTGGCGCGAGGCCCGATTGAACTGCAGGATCGACCAGAAGGCCATGACCGTGACGGCCAGAACCAGTCCGGCCCAGCGGAATGCCCACCAGCCGGCGAGTAGGGCAGAGGCTGCCAGGACGGCATTGATGGTGCGTTGAAATGGAACTTTCATGTACCGGATCTTATCGCTGGAGTGGGGGAAGTCATTCACCGTCACCACGTAACGAAAGGTATTAACCCCGCGTTTGAGGGGGATGGTGCAAAGTCATCACGGGCACAGAAAGTGTAGGAGATGTCTCCCGTAAACGATAAATAGGGAACAATTTTTCCGGTTAAATCGACCGATGTTCCCTGGGATCTCGGCGATAAATTTCATTTAATATCAACGAGTTGGGCGAATTTGAGTGAAATTATTCACCAATAGAGGCTTGACACTAGGTTTGAGTCCTCTGATCTGCGAATGCAGGATTTGCGCGATCAAGCCTTTCTGCTAGCGATGTCCGTGACCGAAGCCGGATCAGGTCATCTGGCGGACAGCCTCGATGGCTTCTTCGATTCGCTCAATCGGGTGAACAATCAGCCCGTCGATCGGCTTCTTGGGTGCATTGGCCTTCGGAACGAGCGCGACGGTGAAGCCGAGCTTGGCCGCTTCCTTGAGCCGCTCCTGGCCCCGCGGCGCCGGGCGCACCTCGCCAGCCAGCCCCACCTCGCCAAACGCAATGAACCCTTTCGGCAGCGGCCGACCGCGCAGCGAACTCTGGATCGCGAGCAGCACGGCCAGGTCCGCCGCCGGCTCGCTGATGCGCACGCCGCCGACCGCGTTGACGAACACGTCCTGGTCCGCGCAGGACACGCCCGCGTGCCGGTGCAGCACCGCCAGCAGCATCGCCAGCCGGTCCCGGTCGAGTCCGACGCTGAGCCGCCGCGGGCTGGGGCCACCGGCATCCACCAGCGCCTGGATCTCCACCAGCAGCGGCCGCGTCCCCTCCAGCGTCACCAGCACGCACGCACCCGGCACCGGCTCGCCGTGGCTCGACAGGAAGATCGCGCTCGGGTTGGCCACGCCCTTCAAGCCCTTCTCGGTCATCGCGAACACGCCGATCTCGTTGACCGCGCCGAAGCGGTTCTTGATGGCGCGCACGAGGCGGAAGCTCGAATGCGTGTCGCCCTCGAAGTAGAGCACCGTGTCCACGATGTGCTCCAGCACCCGCGGACCGGCCAGCGCGCCCTCCTTGGTGACGTGGCCGACGAGCACGATGGTGCAGCCGGTGGACTTGGCGGTGCGGGTGAGCTGCGCGGCGCACTCGCGCACCTGGGCGACTGAACCGGGGGCGGAGGTGAGCTGGTCGGAGTAGAGGGTCTGGATCGAGTCGATGACGCAGAAGGCGGGTTGCTCCAGCGCGAGCGTGGCCTGGATGCGCTCCAGCCCGATCTCGGCCAGCACGCGCAGGTTCTGCCCGCCCAGCCCGAGCCGGTGCGCCCGCAGCGCGACCTGCGCGCCGGACTCCTCGCCGGTGACGTAGAGCACCTTCATCTGGTGCGACAGGGCCTCGGCGGCCTGCAGCAGCAAGGTGCTCTTGCCGATGCCCGGGTCACCGCCGATCAGCACCACACCGCCTTCGACGATCCCGCCGCCGAGCACGCGGTCCAGCTCCTCCAGCCCGGTCGGTGTGCGCGCCACATCGGCGGCTTCAATGTCGGCCAGCGTGGCGACCGGCTGGGTCTTGGCAAGCGCCTGGAAGCGGTGGTTCTTGCCGCCGCCGGGGCTGGAGACGGGTTCGGCGATGGTCTCGTCGAGCGTGTTCCAGGCCCCGCAGTGCGGGCACTTGCCGAGCCACTTGGGGTTGGTGCCGCCGCAGTCGCGGCAGGTGTAGATCGTCTTGTCGCGTGCCATGCGGCGGATTGTCGCCGCTGCTCAGCTCACACCGTGCGCCACAGCGTGTCGTGCACGGAGCCCGCCAGGAAGTTCTCGCTGCCCTTGGCCACCATGCCCATGTAGTCCTTGTCGGCCATCATCCGACCTTGCATGGCGTCCAGTGCGGCCAGGCTGTCGTAGCTGGCGCTCCAGGCCACGCGGTTCGGATTGCCGCCGATCGGCATGTGGACCGTCACGTCCAAACCGAAGTGGCTCTTGAGGTAGCCGGAAATCTCGTGGGCGAAGCCGAGTGCGCTGCCGACCTTGCCCGAAGCGATGGAGGCTGTGCGGAGGAACGTGATCATCTGGACACTCCTTTCCGCCGAGACGGGCGGCGGTCCCGGTCGCCTGGGGCGACCGTGTCCAGTGTGATCCTTTGCGGTACCACTGTCGACGCCCCGCCAGCGCCGGTGTCTTGCTCTTTAGTCAGAGGAGAGGATGCCGCGGCCCCGCTTCGCCTTGGTCGCGCTGTGCCGGGTCTTGGACTCCAGCCGGCGCACGGTCGAGCCGTAGGTCGGTTTGGTCGCGCGGCGTGCCTTGGGCACGTGGGCGGCGCGGTCCACCATGTCCTGCAGGCGGGCCAGCGCATCGGCCTGGTTGCGTGGCAGGCTGCGGTGGTCCTGCGCCTTGATGACAACGACGCCGTCCCCGCCGATGCGGCTGTCGGGCAGCGCGAGCAGGCGCTCCTTGATGGCCTCGGGCAGCGACGAGGCGCCGATGTCGAAGCGCAGGTGCGCGGCGCTCGATACCTTGTTGACGTTCTGGCCCCCGGCGCCCTGGGCACGGATGGCGGTGAAATCGACCTCGCGCGGATCGATGCGCGGCGGTTTCATGGCTGCGGCGGCGCGGGGTGGCGCACGGCCTTGAGCCGCTGTTCCATCTCGGTGCGCAGCTGCCGGCGCGCCTGGGCGTTCTCCCAGCGGCGCTTCTCGTCCGCCGAGAACGGCCGCAGTGTCGGCACCTTGGCCGGCTTGCCCTCGTCGTCGACGGCGACCATCGTGAAGAAGCAGGAGTTGGCGTGGCGCACGACCTGGGTACGTATGTTCTCGGCGACGACCTTGATGCCGATCTCCATCGACGACGTGCCGGTGTAGTTGACGCAGGCCAGCAGGCTGACGAGTTCGCCGACGTGGATCGGCTGGCGGAACATCACCTGGTCGACGCTGAGCGTCACGCAATAGCGGCCGGCGTAGCGGCTGGCGCAGGCGTAGGCGGCCTGGTCGAGCAGCTTGAGGATGGTGCCGCCGTGGACATTGCCGGAGAAGTTGGCCATGTCCGGCGTCATCAGCACCGTCATCGAGAGTTGGTGGGAGGGCAGGTCCATGTGTTGGGGGCTCGTGTGGATCAGGGATGGGCCGGCTCGGTGTCTGCGTCCACGACCCGGACCGGCACCCGCTGCGCCAGCGCACACATCAGCTCGTAGCCGATCGTGCCCGCCGCGTGGGCCACTTCGTCGATGGCCAGCACGCTGCCCTGCGGTCCGTGTCCCCAGAGCGTGACTTCGCTACCGACTTCGGCCAGTGGCACCGGCGTCAGGTCCACGGCCAGCATGTCCATCGAGACACGGCCGACCGTCGTGGTACGCACACCGTCCACCAGCACCGGCGTGCCGGTGCCTGCATGGCGCGGGTAGCCGTCGGCGTAGCCGCAGGCGACGATGCCGATGCGCATCGGGTGTTCGGCGCGGAAGCGGCTGCCGTAGCCGACGCTGTCGCCGGGCTGCAGCGTCTGCGTGGAAATGAGCCGCGAGCGCAGCGTCATCGTTGGTGCCAGGCCCCAGTGCGCGATGTCGTGTTCGGGGAAGTCGGGCGCGCTGCCGTAACTCAGGATGCCGCTGCGCACCCAGTCGGCGCGCACCTCGGCGGCTTCGGCGTGGCGCAGGATGGCGGCGCTGTTGCTCAAGGACCGTTCGCCGGGCAGGTCGTGCGTGGCGGTGTGGAAGGCGGCGACCTGCTCGGCGATGCCGCGCGGGCCATCGGCGTCGGAGAAGTGCGTCATCAGCGAGATCTCGTCTACCTGCGGCAATACGTTCAGCCGCGCCCAGGCGCTGCGCAGGTGGTGGCCGGTGAACACGAGGCGGTTCATGCCGCTGTTCATCTTGAGGAAGACGCGGTGCGGCTGGTGGGTCTTGTGCGCGGCGAGCCAGTCGATCTGCGTTTCGTGGTGGACGACATGCCAGAGGTTCAGCCGCGAGCACAGCTCCAGGTCGCGGGGCTCGAAACAGCCCTCCAGCAGCAGCACCGGTCCGCGCCAGCCGAGGCTGCGCACGCGCTGCGCCTCGTCCAGATCGAGCATGGCCATGCCGTCGGCGCCGAGCAGGCCCGGCCAGACCCGCTCGATGCCGTGGCCGTAGGCATTGGCCTTGATGACCACCCACAGGCGCGCGTCGATGGCATGGCGGCGGGCAACCCGCAGGTTGCTGGCGAGGGCATCGAGATGGAGGAGGGCTTCGATCGGGCGTGGCATGGCGAAAGATTGTGCCAGCCAGCCGGGCCTGAGGTTTTCTCCACCAGTGCCCGCAGGGGCGCATGCTATAACCGCGCCGCACCGGGCTGGCGCCTGTCCTAGGCCGGTCTGTCTCCGTTTCACGTCCCCGTCCCACTTCCAACAGAGCCGTCTCAGCCGGATGAAAAAAGGCTTTCACACCATCATGTCGGCGCAGTTTTTCAGCTCGCTGGCAGACAACGCCTTGTTTGTCGCCGCGGTCGAGCTGCTGCGGACCTCCGGCTCGCCCGAGTGGCAGCGGGCCGCGCTGGTGCCGATGTTCGCGCTGTTCTATGTGATCCTGGCGCCGTTCGTGGGGGCCTTCGCCGATGCGGTGCCCAAGGGCAAAGTGATGTTCTTCTCGAACAGTATCAAGGTCGTCGGCTGCCTGATGATGCTGTTCGGGACGCATCCGCTGGCCGCCTACGCCATCGTCGGCCTGGGCGCTGCGGCCTACTCGCCGGCCAAGTACGGCATCCTGACCGAACTCCTGCCACCGTCCCAGCTCGTCAAGGCCAATGGCTGGATCGAGGGCCTGACGATTTCCTCGATCATCCTGGGCGTCCTGCTGGGCGGACAACTGGTGGGGCCGCACATTGCGCCGCATCTGCTGGCGCTGAACTTCCCGCTGATCGACCTGGGTGTGGACACGCCGCCCGAGGCCGCGATCTCGTCGCTGGTGTTCCTCTACATCATCGCGGCAGTGTTCAACCTCTACATCCCGCGCACGGATGCGCCGCTGCAGCCGCTGTCCAGTGACCCGGTGGCACTGGTGCGCGACTTCTCCGACTGCAACTCGCGTCTGTGGAATGACCGCCTCGGCCAGATTTCGCTGGCCACCACCACGCTGTTCTGGGGTGTCTCGGGCAACCTGCGCTACATCGTGCTGGCCTGGGCGGCGGCCGCGCTAGGCTATGGCACGACGCAGGCGTCGTCGCTGGTCGGCGTGGTGGCGGTCGGCACGGCGGTGGGGGCCGTGGCCGCTTCGATGCTGATGCGCCTGGAGCATGCCATCCGCGTCATGCCGCTGGGTGTGGCCATGGGCCTGCTGGTGGTGCTGATGAACTTCATCGACAACGTCTGGCTGGCCGCGCCGTTCCTGATCGTGCTGGGCGCGCTGGGTGGTTATCTGGTGGTACCGATGAATGCGCTGCTGCAGCACCGCGGCCACAACCTGATGGGCGCCGGCCGCTCGATCGCCGTGCAGAATTTCAACGAGCAGGCCTGCATCCTGGCGCTCGGAGCCTTCTACACCGGCATGACGCGCGGGGGCCTGTCCGCGTTTGGCGCGATCACGATCTTCGGCCTGCTGGTGGCGGGCACCATGGAGCTGATCCGCCGCTGGCACCGCCGCAACACGGTGGAACACGCCGACGAGGTCGAGCGCCTGATGAAGATCGCCCGCAGCGACAGCGGGCACTGACGCCGCTCAGAGCGCCATCGGTGCGGTCGGCTGGAAGACGCGGTCGAACGTGCGGTCATGGCGCGCCAGCAATTGCTCCAGCGTGTGGTCGTCCAGCGGTGTGGTGAGGCAGGCGTCGCAGTCGGCGAAGGTGGCGCGGATGCGCTCGATCGGCGCCAGGCGCTGCGCCAGTGCCACCACCACGGGTGCCATGCCGGCGAGCGTCGGGTGGCGGCGGATGCGGCGGCAGGTCTGGAAGCCGGCCGGTCCCCCTTGGCCCATCCCCAGGAACACGAAGCCGAACACCAGCCGCTCGGTCAGCGCCACGGCTTCATCGCTGGTGCGGGTCAGCAGCACCCGGTAGCCGAAGGCCATCAGCCGCTCGCGCAGCATCCGGCACTCGGCAGGGCTGTTGCTCACCACCAGCACCTGGTCAAGCCTCTGGTCGCCGTCGGCCAGCACCGCGTTGCTGTAGCCGGAACTGGCGCGGAAGTCCTGCACGTCGTGGTCATTGAGCGCCTGCTGCCGGGTCAAGCCACTCGGACCGGTGGCGGCCAGCCGCAGCCGCGGTGCCAGCCCCGACTCGCGCAGCGTGCGGGCGGCGCGCCGGGTCTTCAGGTCGTCGAGCGCGCGGCGCAACTGCAGGGCGTCGATCGGCCGGCTCAGGTGGGCGCCAGCGGTCAGGGGTGCTTTCGAGCCGCCGATGAACACCGTGTCTCGCACACGCCCGGCCTGGCCGACCGTGTAGATCGCCTCCGGCTGGTCTGCATCGGCCACCAGCCAGTCGCAGTCGGCGACCGACTCGCCCACCGTGTAGACCGGCACGGCGTCCACCAGCCGGAAGTAGCTTTCCAGCGTTTGGCGCTCGAACGCACTGAAGCCGACGATGGCAATTCGCTGGGCAACTGTGCGCATGGGAGGCTCCGGCTGTAACTGATGTGTGACAAGCCGATTCTTCGAGACCCTCCGCCCAGCGTCAAGGCGCTGATCCCCCTCAATACGATGTGGTACCGACCAGCCGTTCGGGTGGATTGCACGGCCATGCCCGGCGTTTTTCCTGATCGGACCCCCGGAGGCTGCGGAAGCAGGCTCGGCGGATAATTGCCGACCCCCTGCAGGAGCACCTTCACCATGTTCGAACACGTCGATGCCTACGCTGGCGATCCCATCCTCACGCTGAACGAGAACTTCCAGAAGGACCCCCGGCCGGGCAAGATCAATCTCTCGATCGGCATCTACTTCGACGACGCCGGGCGCCTGCCGGTGATGCAGGCCGTGCGTGAAATCGAGACTGCGATGCTCCAGTCCATCGGTCCGCGCGGCTACCTTCCGATGGTCGGCGCGACCAACACCCGCACGGAGATCCAGCACCTGCTGTTCGGCGCCGGGCACGAGGCAGTGACCAGCGGTCGCACGGTGACGATCCAGACCCTCGGCGGTTCGGGCGCGCTCAAGGTGGGCGCCGACTTCCTGAAGAAGTACTTCCCCGGCAGTGCCGCCTGGATCAGCGATCCGACCTGGGACAACCACCGCGCGATCTTCGAGGGCGCCGGTTTCGCGGTGAATACCTATCCGTACTACGACCCGGCCACGGGCGGGCTGCAGTTCGACGCGATGCTGGAGACGATCCGCGGTTTGCCGTCGCGCTCGATCGTGCTGCTGCATGCGTGCTGCCACAACCCGACCGGGGTGGATCTGACGGCGGCGCAGTGGGGCGAGCTGATCCCGGTGCTGGCCGAGCGTGACCTGATCCCGTTTGTCGACATCGCCTACCAGGGCTTCGGCGACGGCGTGCAGGAAGACGCATTCGCCCTGCGTGCGCTGGCGGATGCCGGCATCGCGTTCTTCGTCGCCAACAGCTTCTCCAAGAGCTTCTCGCTCTACGGCGAGCGCGTGGGTGGCCTGAGCGTGGTCTGTCCGACGGTGGCGGAGGCCGGGCTGGTGATCGGGCAGTTGCAGGTGGCGGTGCGCAAGAACTACTCCAGCCCCGCGACCCATGGCGGCCAGATCGTCGCCCGCGTGCTGGCCGACCCTGTGCTGCGCCAGTCGTGGACCCGCGAGCTGGACGCGATGCGCGTGCGAATCAAGGCGATGCGCGAGCAGCTGCACGCGGTGCTGTCAGCGAAGGCGCCGGGGCGGGATTTCAGCTACTTCCTGACGCAGCGTGGCATGTTCAGCTACACGGGGCTGTCGCCGCAGCAGGTGGACACGCTGCGCGAGGTGCATGGGGTGTACCTGGTGCGCTCGGGGCGGATGTGCGTGGCGGGGTTGAACAGCGGGAATGTGGAGCGGACGGCGGAGGCGATGGCGAAGGTGCTGGCGTGACCCTGACCGAATGTGCCAATATTCACTGGCTATCCTGACCCTTCACAGAAAGGACGTCCGCATGAAATGGCGTGAATTGCTCGACCAGTGGAGCCTGTCGAGCTTGAAGATCAACGTTGGGGTGCTGAATGCCGAATTCAAACCCAGTGATCCCGACCGCGACGCCGCCTGGGCGCTCTACATCGAACTGGTTACCCGCATCACGACGCAGCCGCTGCCGCGCGAGCACGGCGACGAGAAGGCGGCGCTTGATTCGGTGTATTCGTTGTTCAAGCTGACCCGCGACATTCTCAAGGTTCCCGGTGCCCGTCACGCCCGCGAGTTCGCCAAGATCGCCGTCGTCGTGCTGAACCAGAAGGTGCGTCCCTTCACCGCGAAATGGCACAAGCTTTCGCTGGCCGGTGCCTTCGACGATCTCGTGCAGCGCACGGTCTTCCGCGACGAGCTGGAGGCGCTGCAAGTCGAACTGCTGCACTACACGCGGCTGCTCGGACACATGGCCGGGATCGAGGGCGAAGACGACCTGACGCGGATCGAAGCGGGCTGAGCGTCGCGGGCCTCAGTCCGTCGCCATGGCGGGCATCGCCGGCAGCCGGCCGAGTCCGAGGCTGACCAGCGTCGCGATCTCCGCCGGCCGGTGCGTCACGGCCAGATGCCGGTTCTGGTCGTCGCTCAGGCCATTGCGCAGCGCCGACCAGCCCCGCGTGCCCACGAGTGCGCGCACCTCGTCGAGCGCGTCCCGCGTGGCCTGGTCGATCGCCACGCCCGGCGGCAGCAGCGGCGTGCAGGTACCGGGATCGATCTGCGCGGCGATGTGCAGCGTGATGCCGCCGAAACCGCCTGCCAGATAGACCGGCTGCTTGCCCCGCAGCGACATCAGCACCTCTTCGAGCAGCCCCGGCATGTCGCCGGTGTAGTCCGTGCGCTTGCCGCCGATCAGCAGCCGCGCATAGCCGCCGTCGGTCAGGTGCCGGCGCAGATGGGTCAGGCCCGCCTTCAGTTGCACGGCGCTCTTGATTGGCGGGCAGGCCCTTGGGGCACGGCTCGCGCCAGGGTCGGCGAGGCAAGCGCCGTCCTTGCCGATCGCGCGCAGCGTGCCGTAGGTGCCCAGGGCCTCGCGGACCTCGTCCAGCTCGGCCAGCTTGCGGCGCCGGTGCTCCTGCCAAGACAGCCACAGCTCCAGCCGGCCACAGTCGCGCCCCGCGTAGCGCCGCAGCTCGTCGATCAGCAGCCAGCTGAACTTGTCGCGGTCGAGGTTGCCGCCATAGGCGAGCGTGCCACCGCTGACGAACACGATGCGCGCCAGCTCCCGCAGTGCCTGCCGCAGGTGCTCGGGCAGCAGGCCCAGCCGGGCCAGATCCTCGCTGTCCGACGCCGACAGCCCGATGCGCCGCCCCCGCAGTCCGTCACGGGGCAACAGCGGCGCTGATGCATTCCGCAGGTCGGCACCGCGGGCCGCCAGCAGGCGCGGGGTCGTGATGTCGAGGGCCGTGACGCCGCAGCGTCTGGCCAGCGCGGTCAGTACCTCGTGCTCGGGTGTGGCCATCGGCGGATCGGGATGAAGCAGCCGCAGAGTGTCGCCATCCGGGACCAGCCAGCGCGGGAAGGTGCTCGGCTCCGGCGCCTGTTCGAGCCAGGCATAGCCGGCATAGGGGCTCGCCACGGCATGGGCCAGATCGCGCTGCTGCTGCCACAGTGCCCGGTGCAACCAGGCATCGGCCAGCATCTGCAGCGCACGGCGCACGCTGCGGTCCTCCCAGCCGCCATCGGCACGGCGCTGCACCGGCAGGCGCGGCACATGGTCGAGCAGGAAGGAGCCGCGCTCTTCCCCGTGGGTCAGCGCGTCGAGCATCACCACCGGCATCCCGTGCTGCTTGGCCGTCAGCACTTCGCGCTGGCACCACTCGCGGCTGGCGTAGCGGTCGGTGCGCAGCGCCAGCACGGCCGAGGTGGCGGCGTGATCGCGCAGCGCCCGGTCCCAGTCCTCGCCGGGTTCCAGGTCGTGGGCGTCGTAGAACGCGCGCATCCGGCTGCCGTCGCCGAGCACCTGGCGCACCTGCGACACCAGTGATTCGACGGCCTCGTCGGCATGGCCGAGCCGCTTGGTGTGGCTGATGAAGACCTGCAGCCGGCGCTCGTCGCCGCTCAGCCACTGGGCCAGGCTCTGCACCAGGTCCAGCAGGTGCCGGGCGTCGAGTTCCCCTGGGGCCAGGGTGGTGGCCTTGCGCAGCCCGTCGATTGCACCGCCTGTCTGGGTTCGCTGCAGCTTGAGCGGCCAGTCCTCGCTCAGCCCTGTCTTGTCGAGGCAGATCGGTAGCGCCCGCACTGTCGAGATGCCCACCCGTTGGCCGATGTCACCGATGAACTGCTGCCACGCGGGCGAGCCGTCGTGCGGCATCAGTGCCCGGTTCAGCTCGCACCCGACGAGGGGCACGACGGCGACATGCCGTGCTGGCCGGGGCTGGTGGGCGGCGACGGTGTCGTTTGGCCAGACGATCGGGCGCGGGGTGGTGTCGTTGCCGGACCAGCCGGCCGAATGCATCTGCACATCGACCGCGCCGGCCAGCAGGCTGGCGAAGGCGCCCCCCTGGAAATGGCAGGCGATCCGTTCGGCGATTGGCTTTGCCACCGCGTCATCACCGGGATGCCAGAGCAGGTGGATTTCGAGGATCAGGGGCAGCATGTCGTGGGGCCTTCCTGTGCCTGGTTTGTCGTGTGCCAGCCGAATCTTCGCTGAAAATTCCGCAAAACCGATCAGGGGCAATCGAGCTCTGCCAAGAGCGTGCGTGTCCCGATTCTCGATTCCGACCGCCGAGCGCAACATCGCCGGCCTTGACCAAGGTCATGGACAACAACACCAGCTCAAGCAGAATCCCGGCTGCATTGCACCCCTTCCCACCGACTGAAGACTGACTGAAAAGGATCTCGACCATGACCATGCAACGCCGCGTTTTCCTGATGACCCTCGCTGCGACCGGCACCGTGCTCGGCACCGCCGCCCAGGCGCAAGCCCTTGTGGACGAGAAGGACGCTGCGGCGGCCGGCCTCGGCTACGTGGCCGACGCCAAGCGCGCCGACGCCAAGAAGTTCCCGAAGTACGCCGTCGGCCAGAACTGTGCCGGTTGCGCGCTGTACCAGGGCAAGGCGGGCGACAAGGCCGGTGGCTGCCCGTTGTTTGCGGGCAAGCAAGTGGCCGGCGCCGGCTGGTGCAGCGCCTGGGCCAAGAAGGCCTGATCGGGTGCTGTCCGAGGTCGGGCCGGGCAGGGCCTGACGCAGAATGGCTCCGAATCATCCGGAGCGACCATGCCCGCCCTGCACGACCTCCCTGCCACCGCGCTGCTCGCGCTCTACCGCCACGGTGACGTTTCGCCGGTGGATGTGACCCGCGCGGTGCTGGACCACATCGCCTGCTGGGAGCCGCACCTCTGTGCTACCTACGCGCTGGACCCGGCTGCGGCCATGGCGCAGGCGCGCGCTTCCGAGCAACGTTGGCGGCGTGGCGCGCCGTGCGGACTGCTGGACGGCGTGCCGGCGATGGTCAAGGAAAACATCGCCACCCGCGGCACGCCGACCCCGCTCGGCACCGCCGCGACCGTCCTCACCCCCGCCGCCGCCGATGCGCCACCCGCCGCCCGGCTGCGCGAGGCTGGCGCCGTGCTGCTGGGCAAAACGACGATGCCAGACTACGGCATGCTGTCCTCGGGACTGTCGAGCTTCCACCCGCTGACGCGCAACCCGTGGGATCTGACGAAGAACCCCGGCGGCTCCAGCGCGGGTGCCGGGGCGGGCGCTGCCGCCGGTTACGGTCCGCTGCACCTCGGCACGGACATCGGCGGATCGGTGCGCCTGCCCGCGAGCTGGTGCGGCGTGTTCACGTTGAAACCGAGCCTCGGCCGCATCCCGATCCAGCCCGCCTACGCCGGCCGCGTCGCCGGCCCGATGACGCGCACCGTCGCTGACGCGGCACTGATGATGCGCGTGCTGAGTCAGCCGGACTGGCGCGACGCGACCAGCCTGCCGGCGCAGGACATCGACTGGGACGCACTGGAGATCGACCCACACGGCCTGCGCCTGGGGCTGCAACTGGACGCGGGCTGGGGAATGCCGCTGGACGCGCAGGTGCGGGCGGTGATCGAAGACGCGGCGCGGCGCTTCGAGGCGGTTGGCGCCATCGTCGAGCCGATGTCCGCGTTCATGACCCGCGAGATGGCCGACGGCATGGACCGCTTCTGGCGGATGCGCTCGTGGCTGGACATTTCCGCGCTGCCGGCCGAGCGCCGGGACAAGGTGCTGCCCTACATCCGTGAATGGGTTTCAACCGGCGCCGAGCTGACCGCCGCGCAGGTTTTCCACGGCCACAGCCAGATGGCGGCGATGCGTGATGCGGCGGTGGCGGCGACACAGCCCTTCGACTTCGTGCTGTCGCCCGTGGCCCCGTGCGTGGCGTTTGCCGCCGAGTGGGCCAGTCCGCTGAACGATCCGCAGCGGCCGTTCGAGCACATCGCCTTCACGTTGCCGTGGAACATGAGCGAGCAACCGGCTGCGTCAATCAATGCGGGCTGGAATGACGCGGGGTTGCCGATCGGACTGCAGTTCGTCGGGCGGCGCCATGACGATCTTGGCGTGCTCCAGATGAGTCGCCTCTGGGAGCGACTGCGCGGCGAGCAGCGAACTTGGCCCGTTCCGCCTGCATGATCCGGGCATGAAAAAGGGTGGCACCAGGCCACCCTTGAAACGACATGGACTGTCGCTGGCTCAGCGCTTGAGCGCGTCGCGGATTTCGCGCAGCAGCACGACGTCTTCAGCCGGAGGTGCGGGCGGCGCCGGCGGGGCAGCAGGCTCTTCGCGCTTCATGCGGTTCATGGTCTTGACCATCATGAAGATGATGAAGGCGAGGATCAGGAAGTTGATGGCGATGGTGATGAAGTTGCCGTAGGCCAGCACGGCGCCGGCCTTCTTCGCTTCGACCAGCGTGGTGGCCGTCTGGCCGTTCAGCGCGATGAACTGATTGGTGAAGTCCATGCCACCGAAGACCTTGCCGACGATCGGCATCACGATGTCGCCGATCAGCGAATCGACGATCTTGCCGAACGCGCCACCGATGATCACACCGACGGCGAGGTCCATCACGTTGCCCTTGAGGGCAAATTCCTTGAACTCACTGGCCATGCTCATGGGTATCTCCTGTTTTCTGATCAAGCGCCTGACAACATGTCGTTACGCTGCCGTGAAGTATTACCGCCGTAAGTTATCTGTCAAGTCGGATTCATGCGGTCCCGGCGTGTTGTTTTTGCCCCAGCTTAAGCGCGCCTGCAGAGGGCGCGCATGTTGCCAGATATGGAGAACCGTTGCGCCGCTGGGCTAGAATCAGGGGTTGTCCCCATCTCAGACCGGACCTTCTTTTCCCGAGGAATCACATGAGTGACCAGCAAGTCGACCAGGCCAAGCGGACGTGGCTGATCGCGTCGGGCTGCGCCGGCGCTGTCGGCGGTTTAGCGACTGCCGTGCCCTTCGTCAGCACCTTCACACCCTCCGAGCGCGCAAAGGCGGCCGGTGCAGCAGTGGAAGTCGACATCAGCGGCATCAAGCCGGGCGAGAAGCTCACGGCCGAATGGCGTGGCAAGCCCGTCTGGATCGTGCGCCGCACGCCCGAACAGCTCGACGCCATCAAGACGCTCGATGCCCAGATGGCCGATCCGAATTCGGAGCGCAAGGCCTTCCCGATGCCCGAGTACGCCAAGAATGCCGGCCGCTCGATCAAGCCCGAGTATCTGGTGGTCGTGGGCATCTGCTCGCACCTGGGCTGCTCGCCGTCGGACAAGTTCCAGTCCGGCCCGCAGCCTTCGCTGCCGGACGACTGGAAGGGCGGTTTCCTGTGCCCCTGCCACGGTTCGACCTTCGATCTGGCTGGCCGTGTCTACAAGAACAAGCCCGCGCCGGACAACCTCGAAGTCCCGCCCCACATGTACCTGTCCGACACCAAGTTGCTCATTGGTGAAGACAAGAAGGCTTGAAGGAACCGAGGTCCAACATGGCTGAATTCAAAGTCGCTTCCCCCAATGCGTCTGCCGGCGAGAAGCTGCTGACCTGGGTAGACAACCGCTTCCCCGCGTCCAAGCTGTACAAGGAGCATCTCTCCGAGTACTACGCGCCGAAGAACTTCAATTTCTGGTATTTCTTCGGCTCGCTGGCGCTGCTGGTGCTGGTGATCCAGATCGTCACCGGAATTTTCCTGGTGATGCATTACAAGCCCGACGCCGCGCTGGCGTTTGCCTCGGTCGAATACATCATGCGTGATGTGCCCTGGGGCTGGCTGATCCGCTACATGCACTCGACAGGCGCCTCGGCGTTCTTCGTCGTGGTCTACATGCACATGTTCCGGGGCCTGCTGTACGGTTCGTACCGCAAGCCGCGCGAGCTGGTGTGGGTGTTCGGCTGCGCGATCTTCCTGTGCCTGATGGCCGAAGCGTTCATGGGCTACTTGCTCCCCTGGGGCCAGATGTCCTACTGGGGCGCGCAGGTGATCGTGAACCTGTTCGCCGCCGTGCCCTTCGTCGGTCCGGACCTGGCGCTGCTGATCCGCGGCGACTATGTCGTCGGCGACGCGACCCTGAACCGCTTCTTCAGCTTCCACGTCATTGCCGTGCCGCTGGTGCTGCTGGGCCTGGTGGTTGCGCACATCATCGCGCTGCACGAAGTGGGGTCGAACAACCCCGACGGCGTCGAGATCAAGGCCAAGAAGGATCCCAAGACCGGTCACCCGCTCGACGGCATCCCCTTCCATCCGTATTACTCGGTGCATGACCTGCTGGGCGTGACCGTGTTCCTGATGGTATTCACGGCGATCATCTTCTTCGCGCCGGAACTGGGCGGCTACTTCCTCGAGTACAACAACTTCATCCCGGCCGACCCGTTCAAGACCCCGGCGCACATCGCCCCGGTCTGGTACTTCACGCCGTACTACTCGATGCTGCGCGCCACGACCGATGATCTGGTGAACGTCCTGTGCGTGATCCTCGGCCTGTCGGCGGTGCTGGCGGTGCTCAAGGGGGCGATCCCGGGCAAGGCCAAGGTCGCCGTGCTGGTGGCCGCGGTGGTGGCGGCGGTGCTGCTCAAGACCTTCGACGCCAAGTTCTGGGGCGTGGTCGTGATGGGCGGTGCCGTGATCATCCTGTTCTTCCTGCCCTGGCTGGACAAGAGCCACGCGAAGTCGATCCGCTACCGTCCCGACTGGCACAAGTACCTGTACGCGGTCTTTGTCGTCTTCTTCATCGTGCTGGGCTACCTCGGCATCCAGCCGCCGTCGTTCGTCGGCACCCTGATCGCGCAGGTCGGCACGCTGTTCTATTTCGGCTTCTTCCTGTTGATGCCGTGGTGGACGCAACTGGGCAAGTTCAAGCCGGTCCCCGACCGCGTGACTTTCCAGCCGCACTGATGCCTGCCCACGGACACGGAGCCCCGACAACCATGAAAAAGTTCATTGCTTCCCTGCTCGTTGCGGCATCGGCCTGTCTGGCCGTGCTCTCACCTGCACAGGCCAACACCGGTGGCATCGCATGGGACAAGTTCCCGGTCGAGAAGATGACCGACACGACGGCGCTGCAACGCGGTGCCAAGCTGTTCGTCAACTACTGCCTGAATTGCCACTCCGCGGCGTACATGCGCTACAACCGCCTGCGCGACATCGGTCTGACCGAAGAGCAGATCAAGGCCAACCTGATGTTTGCCACCGACAAGGTCGGTGACACCATGGCGGTTGCGATTGATCCGCGCCAGGCCAAGGACTGGCTGGGTGCAGCACCGCCGGACCTGACCGTGATCGCCCGTTCGCGTGCGGGTGCCGAAGGTTCGGGTGCGGATTACCTCTACACCTACCTGCGCACCTACTACCGCGACGAGACCAAGGCGACGGGCTGGAACAACCTGGCCTTCCCGCTGGTGGCGATGCCGCACGTGCTGTGGGAGCTGCAGGGCGAGCGCCGCGCGGTGTTCGAGGAAATCAGCGATCCGCACGACCACGCCAAGAAGACCCACGTCTTCAAGAACTTCGAGCAGATCAAGCCGGGCCAGCTGTCGGCGACGGATTACGACAGCGCCATGGGCGATCTGGTCGCCTACCTGCAATGGATGGGCGAGCCGGCGCAGAACTACCGCACCAAGCTCGGTGTCTGGGTGCTGCTGTTCCTGGGTCTGTTCACCGTGATCGCGTGGCGCCTGAACGCTGCGTTCTGGAAGGACATCAAGTGATGTCCTGACGCCGTGCCCGTCACGGGGCCGGCGTCTGCCGCGCAGAGGTGCTGAAACGCCTCTGCGCGATTTCTTTTTTCGAGACCGGATCACGGGGTTGTCCTGTGGTCTCTCTCCCTGATACGCCAAGGAGCGATCCCAGCCATGATGGTGCTTTACTCCGGGACGACCTGCCCCTACTCGCATCGCTGCCGTTTCGTCCTGTTCGAAAAGGGCATGGATTTCGAGATTCGCGACGTCGATCTGTTCGCCAAGCCGGAGGTCATCGCGTTGATGAACCCCTACAACGAGGTGCCCATCCTCGTCGAACGTGACTTGATCC
>NZ_JANPAB010000075.1:0-5212 GCF_031429695.1 Sphaerotilus sp. | reverse complement strand
GTGGCGCTGCCGGCGTATCAGGACTACACCGCGCGTGCGCAGTCGGCCGAAGGCTCGACGCTGGCAGACGGCGTCAAGAAGGAAGTCGAATTCACGTTCTCTCAAGACAAATCCTGCCCAGACAATAAGAGTGCTCCTGCTGGACAAATTGCAACCGCTGCCTTGATTACAGGCAAGTATGTGTCGTCTATCACCACTGGTGGTACGTCTGCGGCAGATGGCACGGGCGGGTGTACGGTTGAAGTTCTGTTTAAGTCCACTAACGTAGCCACCGGTATTGCGGGCAAGAAATTGACCTACACCATGCTCCAGCAGAACAACACGACGTCGTGGCCCTGCACCTCGGATCTGGATGCCAAGATCAAGCCCAAGACCTGCTCTTGATGCCTGATTGACTGCCCGCGGGCAGTCAGCGTCACAGCCAATGCGCCTTCGGGCGCATTTGTCGTTTCAGCGGCCCGTGCGGTGGCCTCGCTATGATCGGGCACCCATGACCGCGCCCGCTCATCCCCCCGTCTCCTTCCTGCCGCTGGCCCTGCTGGCGGTAGCGTTTCCCTTCCTGATCGCCGGCAGCGCGCCGCCCACCTCGACCTACTTCAACCAGGCAGTGGCCTTCGGCGGCTGCGGCGTGTGGCTGCTGGTCTGGGCGCTGACGGCACGGCCGAGCCTCGCGGCACAACCCGCTTCCAGGGCGACAAAGCTGCTGCTGGTCGCCGGGGCGCTGCTGGTCGCGGCCACGCTCACCTCCAGCGCGCCTTGGGGCCAGCGCTTTGCGCCGCTCGCCTGTCTGGTGCTGGCGGGCGCGCTGATGCACGCCACCGCCGCCGCCACCCGCGCCGGCCGCCTCGACGACTGGGCCGCCCCGCTGATGACCGCGCTGCTGGTGGCCGGGTTGCTGAGTCTCGTGGTCGGACTGGTGCAGGTGTTCCGCCCCGAACTCGCCGACGGCCGTCTCGTGTCCTATCCCACCATCGCCGGCCGCGCCATCGGCAACATGCGCCAGCCGAACCAGCTCGCCACGCTGCTGCTGTGGTCGGCGGCGGCTGCCGTGTGGCTGGGTGTGCGCGAGCGCCAGCCACTGGCGGTGATGGCGGCGGTGCTGAGCGCGCTGGTGTTCGGCGTGGCCTTGACCGCCTCGCGCACCGGGTCGGTCGGTGTCGTGCTGCTGGCGCTGTGGGGACTGGTCGATCGGCGTTTGCCCAAGCCGGTGCGCGGGCTGCTGCTGGCGATGCTGCCGCTCTACGCGCTGAGCTGGTGGGGGCTGGAGCAATGGCTGTCGGCCCACGGGGTGATGTTCTACGGCGAGGACCAGCTCAAGAAAACGCTGCACGGCGACCCGAGCAGCTCGCGCGGCAAGATCTGGGCGAACACCTGGGACATGATTCGCGCCCATCCGTGGACCGGCGTGGGCGTCGGCGCCTACAACTTCATCTGGTCAATGACGCCGTTTCCGGGGCGCCCGGTGGCGTTCTACGACCACTCGCACAACGTCGTGCTGCAGCTCGCGGTGGAGTCGGGTGTGCCGATGGCGCTGGTGATCCTCGGCTGCACGCTGGCGGCGCTCTGGATGGCCCGCCCGGCGCTGACGGTGGCCGACGACGACACCGCCCGCGGTGCCCGCACGGCGCTGTTCATGCTGGTGATGGTGGGCGTGCACAGCCTGCTTGAATACCCGCTGTGGTACGTCTACTTCCTCTTGCCGGCGGCGATGCTGGCCGGCTGGTTGACCGGCCTGGCACCGGTGCGCCACGCGGATGCGGCGGCAGCGCCCACCCTGTCCCGCCTGGCGGGTGCCTGGCGTCCGGTCTGGTGCGCAACCGGGGCGCTGGCGCTGGCCGGGTCGCTCTGGTCCACGGTGGAATACGGCAGCGTGGCGGTCATCTTCGAGCCGGAGCTGTCCTGGGGCGAGCCGGCCCCGCTGGCGGAGCGCATCGCCCAAGGGCAGCGCAGCGTGCTGTGGGGCCACCACGCCGACTATGCGTCGGTGACCATGGCGCCGAAGCCCGAGGAGGTGTTTGCCCAGTTCGAGCGCCCGCTCTACCACCTGGCCGACACGCGGCTGCTGATCGCCTATGCGCGGGCGCTGCTGGCACGCGGTGAAATCGCCAAGGCGAGCCATGTGGCAGCCCGGCTGCGCGAGTTCCACAACCCGGCATCGGCGGACTTCTTCGCCCTCTGCGACGCACCCGGCGCTGCACCGAGCGCCACGCCGTTCCAGTGCCTGCCCGATCCGGCGCTGCCCGCCGAAGCGTTGCGCCCGAAGCGCTGATCCGGCTGGATCAGCCGGCGGTCCAGTCGCCCGACTTGCCGCCGCGCTTCTCCAGCAGGCGCACGTCGGTCATGGTCATGCCGCGGTCGGCGGCCTTGCACATGTCGTAAATAGTCAGCAGGCCGACCTGCACAGCCGTCAGTGCTTCCATCTCGACGCCGGTGCGGCCCAGCGTTTCCACCGTGGCCTGGCAATGCACCGCCGACGCGGCTTCGTCGATCTGGAAATCCACGGCGACCTTGGTGATCGGCAGCGGGTGGCACAGCGGAATCAGGTCGGACGTGCGCTTGGCGCCCTGGATCGCGGCGATGCGGGCGATGCCGATGACGTCACCTTTCCGGGCGTTGCCCTGGGCGATCAAGGCCAGCGTGGCCGGCAGCATCCGGATCGTGCCGCTGGCGGTGGCGACCCGGTGGGTCTCGCGCTTGGCGGCGACATCGACCATGTGGGCCTGGCCGTGGGCATCGAAGTGGGTCAGGGGAGAGTTCATCGGTCCGATCCGCTCAGCAGGGATTTACACAGGAGAAGCACAGTGCGGGCATCATACGCAGCCCCGCTGCATCTCCCGCTCCTGGCGGGCTGGTCATGACCCCTCCCTGCGCTCCCTGTTCTGCTCCTCGACGACGTGGTGCCCGGCGCTTGCCGGTGTGGGGCGCTGTGCTGGCCTCGGTGCTGGTGGCTGTGCCGGTCTCGCTCGGTCTGGCCCCGACCGCGCAGGCGCAATCGCAATCGTCCTTGCCATCGCTGGGCGACTCCGCCGCGGAAGACCTCACCGTCGGCGCCGAACGTCGGCTGGGCGACCGCATCATGCGGGAGATCCGGCGCGATCCCGACTGGCTCGATGACGCGCTGTTGCAGGATTACCTGAACAGCCTCTGGCAGCCGCTGCTCGCTGCCGCGCAATCGCGGGGCGATCTCTCCGACGACCAGCGCACGCACTTCGCGCTGCAGGCCTTCCTGGTGCGGGACCGCTCGATCAACGCCTTTGCCCTGCCGGGCGGCTATGTCGGCGTTCACCTCGGGCTGATCGCGCTGACCGCCTCGCGGGACGAACTCGCCGCCGTGCTTGCCCACGAACTCTCGCACATCACACAGCGCCACATCGCCCGCAACATCGCCAGCAGCCGGCGCCAGTCGATGCTGGGCGTGGCGTCGATGATCGTGGGCATCCTGGCGGCGTCGCGCAGCCAGAACGCCGATGCGGCCAACGCGGTGATCGTCGGCGGACAGGCGGCGGCCGTGCAGGGCCAGCTCAACTTCTCGCGCGACATGGAGCGCGAGGCCGACCGGGTGGGATTCGGGGTGCTCGACGGAGCGGGGTATGCCCCGGAAGGCATGGCGGGCATGTTCGACCGGCTGCAATTTGCCTCGCGCCTGAACGATTCGGGCCAGTTCCCGTACCTGCGCTCGCACCCCTTGACCAGCGAGCGCATCGCCGAAGCACGCGGCCGACTTGGCACCACTTCGGGCCGCAAGACGACGCCGTCGGTGGCGCAGTGGCTGCACGCCACGATGCAGGGCCGCGCCCGGGCCATGATGGACAGCCGCACGGAAACGCTGACGCGGCTGGCCGGCGGCGGCGTGCCCACGGCCGCGGCGGCAGCCCAGACGCCGGAAGCCCTCGCCACGGCGTGCGCCGCTGCGGTGGCGGCGATGCGGCTGAAGGATTGGCGTGTGGCGGATGCCGCACTGGCCCGTGCCCGGACGCTGGCGACACCGCAGGGCGAGTCGGTGGTGCGGGCGGTGCAGGTGATGCAGGTCGAGTCGCTGCTGGAGCGTGGGCAGGCCGCCGAGGCGGCGCGGGTGCTGTCGAGCGGTGTGCTGGATGGTTCGCGGGCGGGTTTGCTGCTCGGTGCCCGGCTGGCGTCGCTGCCGGGGTCCGAGACGGCCTTGGTCTCGCGCACCCGCGAGGATTTGCAAACCTGGGTTGCGCTGCACGCCGACGATGCGGGTGCCTGGCTGGCGCTGGCGCAGGTGAACGAGCGCCAGGGCGCGTCGCTGGCGGCACTGCGCGCCCATGCCGAGGCCCGGTTTGCCCAGGGCGATCTCTCCGGAGCGGTCGATCGCTTGCGCGCCGGTCAGCGGCTGGCGCGCAGCAAGGGGGCCGTGGAATCGATGGACGGCGTGATCATCGAGTCGCGCCTGAAGGCGATCGAGCAGCAGCGCCGCACCGAGATGGAGCAGGAGCGCAACGGCCAGCGGGACTGACTGACCGACGGTGGCGCGGCTTCAGCCCTCGTCGAACACCCGCTCCAGCACCGTGTCGATGACCATGCCGCAGAGGCTGTAGATCAGCGAGGCGATCAGCGCAGCACCGAAGCCGGCGACCTGCAGACCCGGCAACATCCAGGCCGCGCAGAAGAACACCATCGCGTTCACCACGAACAGGAACAGCCCGAGCGTGATGATCGTCACTGGCAGCGTCAGCACGACCAGCACCGGGCGCAGCACCGTGTTCAGCAGGCCGAGGATCAGCGCCGCCACCAGCGCCGCGCCATAACCCTGCACCTGGATACCGGGGTAGAAATGCGCCGTCAGGAGCAGGGCGGCAGCCAGAAGAAACCAACGTGCAATGAGCTTGACCATGCGCGCCAGCATACACGCGCCGTGGTGATTTGTGATCTGTGTCACAAATGGTGAAACACGGAGTTGCCGCTGCAATGAAAAAGGCCACCTCGCGGTGGCCTCGTGTCGAGCGACGTGCTTCGACCGGCGTGCTTACTTGAGCAGGGCCTTGAGCAGGCGGGCCATCTCGGAGGGGTTGCGGGTGACGGTGAAGCCGCACTCTTCCATGATGGCGAGCTTGGCGTCCGCCGTGTCCGCACCACCCGAGATCAGCGCCCCGGCGTGGCCCATGCGCTTGCCGGCCGGCGCGGTGACTCCGGCGATGAAGCCCACGATCGGCTTGGTCATGTTCGCCTTGCACCAGAGTGCGGCTTCGGC
>NZ_JANPAB010000074.1:0-2810 GCF_031429695.1 Sphaerotilus sp. | reverse complement strand
GGACCAGGTCGTAGCGTTTGCCTTGCCCTCGGCGTGGATCCTTCACCGTCGCCAAGCACTCCTTCAACGTCTTCATTGCGCTATCCGTGTCTCAAACCAGCTCGCATTGTCATTGTCTCAGGCAGCAGTGAACAGCCCTGGTACTTGTCCCAAGGCGACGAGGCGACCTTCTTTGTCTGGCTGAAATCTGTTCCTGGCGTCGTCGCTGTAGTCGGCTCTGGTCGCGAAATTCACATTCAGCTTCGCTCCAAGCGTCTGTCGCAGCAGGGCCTGCGCGAATTGATCGCGCTGTACACCCGGTATGACGGCAATCTGAGCGAACTCGCACAATTCGCAACAGATGCCAACTCTGCTTGGTTCAAAGCGCCGAATGCTGTGTGGCATCGCGCCGTATTCGGGGCGGAAAATGCTGTTTAACCCGGCACGCTCTAAACTGAAGCGCAACCCGCTAGCCAACTTCAGCGCACCGCCCCCGTCGTGTTGACGTACAGCGCATAAACCGAATGACTCGCCGCCATGAACAGCCGATTCCCCTTCGCCCCGCCGAAGCAGACATTCGCGCAGCGTTCGGGCAGATGAATATGTCCGATCGGCTGGCCGGCGGGGTTGTAGACGCGCACGCCGTCGAGCGCCGCTGGATCCGCGCCCGGCGTGCCGTTGCTGCCGAAGCCGCACCAGAGATTCCCCGCCACGTCGCAGGCCATGCCGTCGAGCGCACCCGGCCCGTCGGCATCGACGTGCAGCCGCTTGTTCGACAGCGTGCCGTCGCCGGCGTGGTCGTAGGCCCAGATCAGCCGGTGTGGCGCAGCGCGGCTTTCGATGACGTAGAGCACCGATTCATCCGGCGAGAACGCCAGCCCGTTCGGCCCGTCGAGGTCGTCGAGCGGGCAATCCAGCCGGCCGGTCGCCGCATCGATCCGATAGACACCGTGCGGGCGCTCGGCTTCAGCCGGTTCACCCTCCCAGTGGCCGCCGATGCCGAAACTCGGGTCGGTGAACCAGACCGCGCCATCGCGGCGGCACAGCGTGATGTCGTTGGGCGAGTTCAGCCGGGCGCCGTCGAAGCGATCCGCCAGCACGGTGACGCGGCCATCGTGCTCGGTGCGCGTCACGCGGCGCGTCAGGTGCTCGCACGAGACCAGCCGCCCCTGCCCATCGCGGGCGTGGCCGTTGGCGTTGTTCGACGGCTGGCGGAACACGCTCAGCGCGCCCGAGGTGTCGTCCCAACGCAGGATGCGGTCGTTCGGGATGTCCGACACCAGCAGGTAGCGCCCGTCGCCGAACCACACCGGCCCCTCCGCCCAGCGCAACCCGGTGGCGAGCCGCTCCACGCTGGCGTTGAACAGCCGCAGTTTCAGGAACTCCGGGTGCAACACCTCGACCGCCGGATCGGGATAACGCAGCGACAGCGGCTCCATGGTCACTCCCCGGCGAAGAACGGCCCGGTGCGCACGAACGCACCGCCCTGATACACCACCGCCGGGTCGCTGCGGTCCAGCGTCTGCTGGCGCGCCTCGACCTCGGCGCGGAAGACCTCCGACGAGTCCTGCGGCCGGTAGCCGAGGTGGCGCGCCGGGGTGTTGTCCCACCAGGTCGTGGCGTTGTCGCTCATGCCGTAGACGATGCTGTGGCCGACCACCGGGGCGGTGAGCGCCGCGACGATCAGCCGCTCGGTGTCGTCGAAGCTCATCCAGGTGGCGAGCATGCGCCGGTCCTTGGGCGCGGCGAACGCCGAGCCGATGCGCACGCTCACCGTCTCGATGCCGAAGCGGTCCCAGTAGAGCTGCGCGAGGTTCTCGCCGAAGCACTTCGACAACCCGTAGAACCCGTCCGGGCGCACCGGGTCACGCGGGCTGACGACCTCGTCCTGCCGGTAGAAGCCGGTGACGTGGTTGGAGCTGGCGAAGACGATGCGCTTCACGCCGTGGTGGCGGGCGGCTTCGTAGAGGTTGACCATGCCGACGATGTTGCCGTCGAGGATGCTTTCCCAGGTCTGCTCGGTCGAGACGCCGCCCATGTGGACGACCGCCTCGACGCCTTCGAGGGCGGCGAACACGGCGGCCTTGTCCGCGAGGTCGGCCGGGGCGAGTTCTTCACCCGGGCCGGCGGTGCCGAGCGTGTCTCCCCGGGCACTCAGGCGCAGCGTGTCGCAATAGGCTTTCAGGCGGGGCCAGAGTTCGCGGCCGAGGTTGCCGGCTGCGCCGGTCAGCAGCAGGCGCTTGAAACGGATCGCGGAAGCGGGGCGGTCGAGCATCAGGAAGGGTCTCCGAGGGGAATCACGGGATCACTTGAACAGCGAGGGCAGCCACAGCGAAAACGCCGGCACGTAGGTCACGAACACCAGGCAGGCGCCAAGCGCGCTGTAGAACGGCAAGATGGTGCGCATCACCTGGCCGACCGAGATTTCCCCGATCGCGCAGCCGACGAACTGCACCGAGCCGACCGGCGGCGTGTTCAGCCCGAGCGCGCAGTTGATGAGCATGATGATGCCGAACTGCACCGGGTCCATGCCGAACTGCATCGCGATGGGCAGGAAGATCGGCGTGCAGATCAGGATGGTCGCGGCCATGTCCAGGAAGGTGCCCAGGATGAACAGCAGCACGTTGATCATCAGGAAGATCACCCACGGCGCGCTGGACACCGACTGCATCAGCTCGCCCGTCTTCTGCGGCACCTCGTAGAGCGCCATGAAGTAGCCGAAGGCGTTGGAGATGCCGATCAGCAGCAGCACGACGCCGGTGGTCTTGCAGGCCTTGGCGCAGGCTTTGAGGAAGTTCTTCCACGTCAGCGAGCGGTAGACGAACACGGTG
>NZ_JANPAB010000073.1:0-27791 GCF_031429695.1 Sphaerotilus sp. | reverse complement strand
ATAACTCGAATGAAAATTTATCATGAAATCAACGACTTACGAAGACTTCGAAGTGATTTTTCCGGAAATTGGCCTAAAAACTGCTCTAGAGTGATTGCAAGCTATTGATTTCAAAGACTTTATTTATGCAACAAAGCCATGTTGATACACAAAATACTCAATGTCATAATTGTGCCGTTTAGAAAAAAAAGAATGGAATTTTTCCTTAGAGAAATAAATCCACAGCCTTTAGGCAAAATATTGGATGTTGGTGGCACGCCCTATAACTGGAATCTCATTGGGTATAAAAATGAGGTGGTGCTTCTGAATATATTGCCGCACGAGGGCGTGCCGGAGGCGAATAATTTTATATTCGTGACTGGTGATGGTACAAATCTTGAGTATTCCGACAACCAGTTCGACATAGTTTTCTCCAACTCTGTCATCGAGCATGTGGGCTCATACCAGAAGCAGAAAGACTTCGCGCGCGAGCTTTGCCGGGTGGGGACGAAGATATGGCTACAAACCCCAGCCCGCGAATTTTTCTTCGAGCCGCATTATGTGACGCCATTTATTCATTGGCTACCAAAAACGTGGCAGAAAAGACTCCTGCGAAATTTTTCCTTCTGGGGAATTATTGCCAGACCAAGCCGAGATTATATTGATGCATTCGTCGATCAAACTAGATTGCTAGGGTATGAAGAGATGGTAGAATTTTTCCCTGGGAAAAGAATAATCCGGGAAAAATTCTTGTTCATGACCAAAGCATACATCGTGACGAACTAGCGCCAACCATTCAACTGGCGAATGAAAATGGTCGCAATTTGCGGCCCTTTTCATTGTTGGTTTTCCAATGCGATCAGCGTGGTGCGCGGTCCCGTCGTGGGCTGCCGCTTGCACCGATGGGGCCACGAGTATCGCGGCGCGCAGGGCGGTCACCGTCCGGGCGGCGAGGACGGCGGTCATCCAAGTGTTCTATCGGCGGGGTAGCTGGCCGGCTCGCCACCCACTCCGCCATTTCCTTGCGCGCGATCTCCAGCACCCGGTCCAGATCCGCCTCCGGCAGTCCCTTCAGCACGCAGAAATTCCCCCGCGTCAGCGTGGTCTTCTCGAAGTCGCGCAGCAGTTGTGCGCGGTTACGGCGCTTCTGCTCCTGCAGTTCCTGCTCTTCGCGCTGCTGCGTCTGCGCGGCGCGTTCTTCGGCGCGGGCCTTGTCGCGGTTGGCGCGCTCGGTCTCGGCGTCCTTGGCGCGGCGGTCCTGGTGGACGGCGCGGCGGCGGTCCAGCTCTTCCTGCGCCACCTGGCGGTGCTCGTCGGTGATTTCGCCAGCCGGCTGGCCGTCGAGGTCGAAGCGGTGCTCGGCCTTGGTGAGCGCGATCAGGTAAGCCGTGGTGCCGGTGTGGCGGCGCAGGAACGCCGACATCACCGCCTTGGTGAACACGCCCGGCGCGCGCTCCTTGATGTCGGCCTGGATGCGCAGCTTCAGCGGCTTGGCGGCTGTGCCGGCGAACAGGGCCGGGAAGCGGTCCTTGAGCTGGCGGGCGCATTCCGACGGGGTCATCTCGGGCACCTTGGGCGCGGCCGCGGCGGGGGCCTCGACCACGGCGGTGTCCGCAACTGTCTCCGCCACGGGCTCGACAGCAGCGCTGTCCGCAACCGTCTCCGCCACGGGTTCGGCGATGGACTCGGCGACGGGCTGTGCAGCCTCTTCAGGGATGATCGGGGTGTCAGACGTGGACATGGGGCGGTGGTCGTTGGGACAGAAAAGGGCTCCATTGTGGCGGCAAGCGGGCGGGAGCGGGCTGGGGGCCCTGTCAGCCCGCCACGCTGCGGGCGATCAGCCCCAGCACCGCACAGCCGGCGATGACCTCCACCACCGACCGCTTGTAGCGCAGCAGCGCCACCGCGGCCCCCGCCGCGATCACCGCCGACACCCCATCGAAGCGCCCGCTGAACCCTGCCGGCCACAGCACGTGGTAGCCGAAGAACAGCGCGAGATTCAGGATCACTCCGACCACGGCGGCCGTGATGGCGGTGAGTGGGGCCGTGAACTTCAGGTTCTGGTGCGTGGACTCGACCAGTGGCCCGCCCGCCAGGATGAAGACGAAGGACGGCAGGAAGGTGAACCACGTCACCAGCGTGGCTGCCGCCGCGCCGGCCAGGAAGAGATGCCCCGGCCCGAACAGCGCCTGCACGTGACCACCGACGAAACCGACGAAGGCCACCACCATGATCAGCGGGCCAGGCGTGGTTTCGCCGAGCGCCAGGCCGTCGATCATCTGCGTTGGCGTGAGCCAGCCGAAGGTGTCGACCGCGCCCTGGTACACATAGGGCAGCACCGCGTAGGCGCCGCCGAAGGTCAGCAGCGCCGCCTTGGTGAAGAACCAGCCCATGCGCGTGAGCGTGTGTTCCCAGCCGAGGGTGGTGGTCAGCCACGCCATCGGCACGGCCCACAGCAGCGCGCCCGCCCCAAGCACCCGCGCCAGCCGCTGCCAGCGGAAACGGGCGTGTTCGGGCGTGGGCGTGTCGTCATCGATCAGCGCGGGGCCGGCGGAGACCTTCGCCGCACCATGGCCGCCGCCGGTGCGGAAGGTATCGGGTGCGAACCGGCCGCCGATGGCGCCAACTACCGCCGCCGCCAGCACGATGGCCGGGAAGGGCACGTCCAGCGCGAAGATCGCCACGAACGCCGCTGCGGCGATGGCCCACAGCGTGGCGTTTTTCAGCGCCCGCGAGCCGATGCGGTGTGCGGCCTGCACGACGATGGCGGTGACGGCCGGCTTGATGCCGTAGAACAGCCCGGCCACCAGTGGCAGCGTGCCCCAGGCGATGTAGACCCACGACAGCGCGATCAGCAGCACCAGCGAGGGCAGCACGAACAGCCCGCCCGCGATCAAGCCGCCCACGGTGCGGTGCATCAGCCAGCCGATGTAGGTGGCGAGCTGCTGGGCCTCCGGGCCGGGCAGCACCATGCAGTAGTTGAGCGCGTGCAGGAAACGCCGCTCCGAGATCCAGCGGCGGCGTTCGACCAGCTCCTGGTGCATCAGCGCGATCTGCCCGGCCGGGCCACCGAAGCTGAGAAAACCGAGCTTCAGCCAGAAGAGCAGGGCGGCACGAAAGGAGACGGCCGCCGGTGGGGTGAGGGTGTCTGGGGGCGGTTGCATGGCTTGACCGGGAAAAGAGATGGACACCCGGCGCTGCTTGGCACAACGGTCCAGCCGGGGTGGCTACAATCGCCCTTCGTGTTCGAGGAGCGTTGCAAGATCGGTGGTTGTACCCGATCCCAGGCTCGAACCCCTCTCAACAAGGCAACGTCGCTCACCCGCTCGCCCGCATCTGCGGCGAGGGCACAGGGTGAGCCGGCACGGTTGCCGTTCTCGTGATCCCTGACTGGCCCGCGCGTCGATGCTGTGAGCGGCTCATCCTCCGGAGCCCATTCCTCATGAACGCTGTCGTCAAGTCTGTCCACACCCCCGATTTCCTCGTCGCCGATCTGGCGCTGGCCGCCTGGGGCCGCAAGGAAATCCGCATCGCCGAAACCGAGATGCCCGGCCTGATGGCCATCCGCGAAGAATTCGCAGCCGCGCAGCCGCTCAAGGGCGCCCGCGTCACCGGCTCGCTGCACATGACGATCCAGACCGCCGTGCTGGTCGAGACGCTGCAGGCGCTGGGCGCGGACGTGCGCTGGGCCTCGTGCAACATCTTCTCGACGCAGGACCATGCCGCCGCCGCGCTGGCGGTCAAGGGCACGCCGGTCTTTGCCTACAAGGGCGAGACGCTGGCCGACTACTGGGACTACACCCACCGCATCTTCGACTTCGGTGCCGCCGGCACGCCGGGCGAAGGCCCGAACATGATCCTGGACGACGGCGGCGACGCGACGCTGCTGATGCACCTGGGCCAACGTGCCGAGAAGGACCAGTCGCTGCTGGACCACCCGACGAGCGAAGAGGAAACCTGCCTGTTCGCCTCGATCCGCGCCAAGATCGCCGCCGACCCGACCTGGTACACCCGCAAGGCCGCCGAGATCATCGGCGTGACCGAGGAAACGACGACCGGCGTGCACCGCCTGAAGGAAATGTCGGTCGCCGGCACGCTGCTGTTCCGCGCCATCAACGTCAACGACAGCGTCACGAAGAGCAAGTTCGACAACCTCTACGGCTGCCGCGAGTCGCTGGTGGACGGCATCAAGCGCGCCACCGACGTGATGATCGCCGGCAAGGTGGCTTGCGTGGCCGGCTACGGTGACGTGGGCAAGGGCTCGGCGCAGGCGCTGCGCGCGCTGTCGGCGCAGGTCTGGGTGACCGAGATCGACCCGATCAACGCCCTGCAGGCCGCGATGGAAGGCTACAAGGTCGTGACCATGGAGTACGCCGCCGACAAGGCCGACATCTTCGTGACAACCACCGGCAACAAGGGCGTGATCCGCCACGAACACATGCTGGCGATGAAGGACCAGGCGATCGTCTGCAACATCGGCCACTTCGACAACGAGATCGAGGTCGCGTCGCTGGAACAGTACGAGTGGGACGAGATCAAGCCGCAGGTCGATCACATCATCTTCCCCGACGTGGACGGCAAACCGGGCAAGCGCCTGATCCTGCTCGCCAAGGGCCGGCTGGTGAACCTCGGCTGCGGCACGGGCCACCCGAGCTTCGTGATGTCGTCGAGCTTCGCCAACCAGACCATCGCGCAGATCGAGCTGTTCACGCGCCCGGACGCCTACCAGTCCGGTCAGGTCTACGTGCTGCCCAAGCACCTCGACGAGAAGGTGGCCCGCCTGCACCTGAAGAAGGTGGGCGCGATGCTGACCGAGCTGACCGACGAGCAGGCGGCCTACATCGGTGTGTCGAAGCAGGGTCCGTACAAGCCCGACACCTACCGTTATTGAACGACCGCGAAGGAACCCGGCCCCATGGACGAACTGCTGCGCATTGCCAATCCCGGCTTGTCGGCGTTGATCGACCTGTTCGACACCCGCACCTGGCAGCGCAGCACGCCCTATGTGAACCAGGGCCGGGTCCAGCACGTCGATGTGGTGGAGGACGACAACGCCCACCCCGGCTGGCTGATCGACGCGCGGGTGTATGGCAGCGACACCTTGCCCTACGCGACCGGCATCGACCTGGGCTGCGACGACCAGGGGCAATGGTGGTTCCAGGGCCGCTGCACCTGCCCGGTCGGTGACCGCTGCAAGCACCAGGCGGCGCTGATCGGCCACCTGTCGCGCTACCGCAAGGACATCGTGCCGTCCCCGGCACCCGCTCCGGCCGTGAAGAGCATGACGGTGTTCAACGTGGAGGCACTGATGGCGGCCAATGCCAAGCTGGTGGCGGAGCTGAAGGCATCGCAATCACCTGCCCGCCCGCCTGTGGCCGCCCCCGCGCCCGTTCCCCCTCCACAGTCGGGTGTGCTGGACCGCTGGTGGTCCCTGCTGACCCCACCGCCGCCACTGCCATCGTCGCATGTGGTTCTGTCGAGGTCACCGGTGATGGACAACGAGGTGCTGCTGTTCACGCTGACCGAGCAGCGCATCCCGTCCACGGCCGCGTTCGCCAGTGTGGCGCTCGGGGGGCGACGCGCGACGGTGCTCAAGGCCAAGCTCGGCGCCAAACCGGGCGAGCCGCGCAAGCTGGGCAAGCTGCGGGCGCTGGCGTCCGATGCCTGGCGCGTGTCGCAGCGCAGTGACGATGCGCTGTTCCGCGCGGTGGCGCAGTGGCTGTGGGTGCAGCAGGCCTTGCCGGGCCGGTCACGTGGGGCGTATGACGAGTTGTCGGATGCACCGGTGCAGGACCAGTTGGGGCTGGCGGTGCTGGAGTCGGCCGTGCGCGCGGGTCGGGTTGTGGCGGCAGATGAACAGGGCTGCCCCGGCCCGGTCTGGTCCTGGGGCGAGCCGCGCACGCTGGACTGGGCCTGGACCACGCTGCCGAGCGGCGCCTGGCAGTTGGTGGCCCAGGTCGATGGCCGGGTGGTGTCGCAGGTGCGGCCGGTGCCGGGGCCAGTGTCGCTGTACCTCGACCCGATCCACGGGCAGGTGGGCGTGCTCGATCTGCAGGGCCTTGCACACGAGCAAGCTGCCCGCTTGCTGCAGGCGCCGGCCATGCCCGACGACTGGCTGCGCACCCAGGCCGCGCAACCGGAGGTGCGGCGCGTGCTGCCCAGCCTGCCGGACGCGGTGGCGCAGCCGGTGGCGCGGCGCATCCGGGACGTGGCGCCCGTGCCCGTCCTGCACATCGATTTCGACGCCGACGAGAGCGAGCCAAGGTTGACGCTGGCGTTCGACTACGCCGGGCAGCGTGGCTACTGGTCGGGCACCGAGTCGGCGCAGCAGTTCATCGACACGCCGGCCGGGCTGGTCGATCTGCGGCGCGACGTGCTGCGCGAGCATGCGGCGGTGCAGCAGTGCGCCGCACTGGGCTGCGAGCCGCTGCCACCGTCTGGCGCCACCTCGGTGTTCGAATTCTGGCGTCTGGAAGGGGCGAATGCGGCCCAGCGCCAGCAGCGTTTCGGCAGCTGGCTGGCCGACGATTTCGCCGCTTGGCGCGAAGCGGGTTTTGTCATCGAGACCGGCGAGGGCTGGGGCGCGCAGGTCAGCCCGGTGGACAGCCTGGACGTGTCGCTGGGCGATGCGGGCTCCGGGGAAACCTTCGACGGTCTGCAATCCGACGCCCAGGCCGAGACCGCCGGCGACTGGCTGCACCTGTCGATCGGCTTCCGGGTCGGCGACCGGCGCATCAACCTGCTGCCGTGGGTGCCGCAACTGGTGGCGCAGGCGCATGGCGCGCCGGGCGCGGCGCTGCAGGCGCCCGAGCGGCTGTGGGTCCACGACGCGCAGGGCCACTGGTGGGGCGTGCCCGGTGCGGCGCTGCAGCCGTGGCTGGCGGCGCTGGTCGAGCTGGTGGGCGAGCGGCCGGCGGGGGCGTTCCAGGCGGAGACGCTCGAACTCACGCGCATCGAGATGCTGCGCCTGAGCGCGGAGGCGGTGGCGGTCGATCTGCCGGCCGGCCAGCGCGGCGCCGGGGCGCTGCACGATCTCCTCGACGCCAGCCACCACGGCGAGTCCCATCCGACGCCGGACGGGGTGGTCGCCGACCTGCGCCCCTACCAGCGCGCCGGGCTGGCCTGGCTGCAGGCGCTGGCGCGGCAGCGGCTCGGCGGTGTGCTGGCCGACGACATGGGCCTGGGCAAGACCCTGCAGACCATCGCCCATCTGGTGGCCGAGCAACAGCGTGGCGCGCTCGACCGCCCTGCGCTGATCGTCGCCCCGACCAGTCTGGTGGGCAACTGGCGGCGCGAATGCAGCCGCTTTGCCCCAGGGCTGCGCGTGCTGGTGCTGCACGGGCTGGAGCGGCGCGGGCGCTTCGATGACATCGCCCACCACGATGTCGTGCTGACCACCTACCCGCTGCTGCCGCGTGACGCCGAAATCCTCGTCAAGCAGCCGTGGCACGCCGTCGTGCTCGACGAGGCGCAGACGATCAAGAACGCCAAGACCCAGGCCGCGCAGGTCGTGCAGATGCTGCAGGCCCGGCACCGGATCTGCCTGTCGGGCACGCCGATGGAGAACCACCTCGGCGAGATCTGGAGCCTGTTCGAGTTCCTGCTGCCCGGCTACCTGAGCAGCGAAACCCGCTTCAAGACCCTGTTCCGCACCCCGATCGAGAAGCAGGGCGACACCCAGCGGCTCGCGCTGCTGCGCCGGCGCTTGGCGCCGTTCATGCTGCGCCGCACCAAGGGCATGGTCGCCACCGAACTGCCGCCCAAGGTCGAGACGGTGGTGCGGGTGCAGTTCGACGCCCCGCAGGCCAATCTGTACGAGACCATCCGCCTCAGCACCGAGCGGTCCGTGCGCGAGGCGCTCGATGCCAAGGGCCTGGCGCGCTCGCACATCATGGTGCTCGACGCGCTGCTGAAGCTGCGCCAGGTCTGCTGCGATCCGCGGCTGGTGGCGATTCCGCAGGCGCGCAAGGTCAAGGTCTCGGCCAAGCTCGACTGGCTGATGCAGACGCTGCCCGAGATGGTGCAGGAGGGTCGGCGCATCCTGCTGTTCTCGCAGTTCACCTCGATGCTCGAACTGATCGAGGAACGGCTGAAGGCGGCCGGGCTGACCTGGGTCAAGCTCACTGGGCAGAGTCCGGGCCACCAGCGGGACGCGCTGGTCGAGCGGTTCACCAGCGGCGAGGTGCCGATCTTCCTCATCAGCCTGAAGGCGGGCGGGGTGGGGCTGAACCTGCCGCAGGCCGATACCGTGATCCACTACGACCCGTGGTGGAATCCGGCGGTCGAAAACCAGGCCACTGACCGCGCCCACCGCCTCGGCCAGACCCAGACCGTGTTCGTCTACAAGCTGGTGGCCGAGGATACGCTGGAAGAGCGCATCCTCGCCTTGCAGGAGCGCAAGGCGGCGCTGGCGGCCGGTCTGCACGGCGCGGCTGGCGCGGGCGGTGTGGCCCTGACTGAATCCGACCTCGCGTGGCTGCTCCAACCCTTGGGCGCCGCGGTCGAGGCCGCTGAAACTACGTTGAAATTGAATCTTTTGGAGAATTCCTGATGCGCATAGACCAAGTGCTGGTTGCCCGGGGCATGGCCCCCACCCGTTCCGCGGCCCAGCGGTTGATCGAGCGCAAGGCCGTGCGCTGGCTCGCCCCCAAGGGCTGGCTGGTGCCGACCAAGTCCGGCGAGGACGTGCCCGAGGACGCCAAGGTCGAGATCACCGACGACGCGGAGCTGCGCTTCGTCTCGCGCGGCGGCCTGAAGCTCGAAGGCGCCATCGCCCGCTGCGGCTTCAGCGTGGCAGGGCGCACCTGCCTCGACGTGGGCCAGAGCACGGGCGGTTTCACCGACCTGCTGCTGCAGCAGGGCGCGACGAAGGTTGTCGGCCTCGATGTCGGCCGCGACCAGCTCGCCGCCAAGCTGCGTGGCGACGAGCGCGTGGTCCCCTACGAGGGCATCAACGCCCGCGACGTGAGCGAGTCGGCCTTCGCGCAGGAGTGGGCGCAGGCCAGCTTCGACGTGGTCGTCGCCGACGTGTCGTTCATCTCGCTGACCCATGTGCTGCCGACGCTGTTCGCCTACATGGCGCCGGACGCGGACCTGCTGGTGCTGGTCAAGCCGCAGTTCGAGCTGCAGCCGGAGCACATCGGCAAGGGCGGCATCGTGCGCGACAAGTCGCTGTTCACCGAGGTCGAGACGCGTGTGCGCCAGTGCTGCCGCGACGCGGGAATGAAGGTCCACAGCTACTTCCAGAGCCCCATCACCGGCGGCAATGGCAACACCGAGTTCTTCCTGTGGGCGCGCCACCTCGACCTGGAATCCGGCGACAAGCCGATTGCCAAGCCCACGCCCAAGAAGCCTGTCCGAGACGACACCTGAGCAGCTCCGCCTGCGCAGACCACGACTGAACCTGCCATGACGCAAACCGCCTCCCTCCCGCTGAGCCTGGAGTTCTTCCCGCCCAAGACGCCCGAGGGCGTGACCAAGCTGGCCGCCGTGCGCCAGGCGCTGTACGCGCTGAAGCCGCAGTTCTGCTCCGTCACCTACGGCGCAGGCGGCTCGACCCAGGACGGCACGCTGCAGACCGTGCAGGCCCTCCTCGACGAAGGCCAGGACGGTGTCTCGCACTTCACCTGCGTCGGCGCCACCCGCGCGTCGGTGCGCGAGCGGCTGGCGCAGTTCCGGGCGATGGGGATGCGGCGCATCGTCGCGCTGCGTGGCGACCTGCCCAGCGGCTTCGGTCCGATGGGCGAGATCCGCCACGCCAGCGACCTCGTGGCGTTCATCCGCGCCGAGACGGGCGACCACTTCCACATCGAGGTGGCCGCCTATCCCGAGGTGCATCCGCAGGCCCGCTCGCCCCAGGCCGATCTGCAGGCGTTTGCCGCCAAGGTGCAGGCGGGGGCCAGTTCGGCGATCACGCAGTTCTTCTACAACGCCGACGCCTACTGGCGCTTTGTGGACGACGTGCGGGCGCTCGGGCTGGACATCCCGGTGGTGCCGGGGATCATGCCGATCACCAATTCGAGCGGCATCCTGCGTTTCGCCGACGGCTGCGGTGCCGAGATCCCGCGCTGGGTGCGGCTGCGGCTGCAGAGCTACGGCGACGACACGGCCAGCATCAAGGCGTTCGGGCTGGATGTCGTCACCGACCTGTGCGAGCGGCTGCGGGCGCAGGGGGTGCCGTCGCTGCACTTCTACACGATGAACACCAGCGCCACGGTGCTGGAGCTGGGGCGGCGGCTCGGGTTTTGAGGCACTGGGCCTGGGCCGCGTTCAGGCGTCCCGGTCGCGGTCCCAGCCCGTGCCTTCCTCCGTCAGCATCGCATCCAGCGGCACATCGTGCGGCTCCGCCTGCAGCCACGGGATGTAGCCATGCGCGTAGCCGATGCCCGCCGTGTAGGGCATCGGCTGCAGCGACGCCAGCGTGCGGTCGTAGAAGCCCCCGCCATACCCCAGCCGCACACCGCCCGGCCCGAAGCCGACGCACGGCACCAGCAGCAGCTCTGGATGGAACTCCTCGGTGTCCTTGGGCTTCAGGATCCCGTAGGCGTCCTCCTCCATCGGGCAGCCTGGGTACCAGACGTGAAAACGCAGCTGCTTGGTCAGCTTGTCGATCACCGGCAGGCCGATGCGCCGCTCGGGGTCGGACTCGGTCCAGCGGTACAGCGCCGGCAGGGCGTCGAACTCGCCCTTGATCGACCAGAACGCGCCGATCGTCTTCTCCTTGCGCGACAGCAGCCAGACCATCAGCACCTCCTGGAGGTGCACCGAGCGCTGGTGGCGGTCGGACATGCCCATGCGTTCGGCCTGGAGCTGCTTGCGCAGGGTCTTCTTGTCGCGGGGCGGTTCGGGCAGCTTGAAGGCGGGAGAAGTGCTCATCGGGTCGTTCCTTCATGGGGATGGGGGGGTACCCACGCCGGGATTGTGCCGCCCGCCACCCCCTGCCACCGTCCTACACTGTCGGCATGAAGCTGATTGCTGTGGTGGTTGCCGCACTGGCGGTGTGGATCGGGGGGGCGGGACTGGTTGGAGCCGCCTCGGCGCAGGCGGTGCCGACCGAATCCCGCCCGCTGGATGACCGGCTGGTGCAAGCCCGCGAGGCGCTGCGCAAGCGTGACCGGGCCAAGCTGGCCGCGCACCGCGATGCGCTGGTCGCTGCCCGCCATCCGCTGGCGATGTGGGCCGACTACTGGGAGCTGAGCAACCGGCTCGCCGAGTCGAACCAGTCCGAGCTGGACGCGTTCTACGCCCGCTGGCCCGGCACCTACGTCGAGGACCGCCTGCGCAACGACTGGTTGCTTGAACTCGGCCGCCGCCGCGACTGGCGCAATTTCGCCACCGACTATCCGCGCTTCAAGTTCAACGATGACCGCGAGGTGAGCTGCTACGCGCTGCTGCTGCGCCACCACGTCGGCGAGGACGTGCGCGCCGGGGCCCGCGCGAACTGGTTCCTGCAGCGCGACGGCGACGACGGCTGCACGCTGCTCGTCACCACGCTGTACACCGCGCGCCTGTTCAGCAGCAGCGACGTCTGGCTCAAGGCCCGCGAAGCCGCCGAGGCCAAACGGCTCAATGCCGCCCGCCAGGCGCTGACGCTGCTGGGCGAGGACGCGGGCGCGTCGCTGACCGAGCTGTTCGAGCAGCCACAACGCTACCTGGCCCGCCGCGCCGACACTGACAGCCGCCAGGGCGCCGAATACGCCGTCATGGCGCTGGCCCGGCTGGCGGCGAGCGACCCGGCGGCGGCGGCCACCGAATTGCAGGACCGCTGGCAGACCCGGCTCTCGCCCGAGGCCGCCGCCTGGGCCTGGGGTTCGGTGGCGCGGCAGGGCGCGATGAAACTGCTGCCCGAGTCGGACGGCTGGTTCCAGCGTGCCAGCGGCGCTGCGGCCACCGCTACCCGCGACGTCGACTGGAACGACGACACGCTGGGCTGGCGGGTGCGTTCGGCGCTGCGGGCCACGGACGCGGCACGCTGGCAGCGGGTGCTCGACGCGGTCGCCGCCATGAGCGCCGCCGCACAGGCCGATCCGACCTGGGTCTACTGGAAAGCCCGCGCGCTGCACGCCACGGCCAAGGCCGGCACGGAGGGCGACGCGCAGCGCACGGCGGCCAGTGTGCTGTTCGAGCGCATCGCCGGTCAGTTGAATTTCTACGGCAAGCTCGCCGCCGAGGAACTCGGCCGCCCGCAGTCGCTGCCGCCCCGCCCCGCCGCCATCACGCCCGAAGAGCGGGTCCAGGCCCACCGCCAGCCCGGTTTGACCCGTGCGCTGGCGCTGATCGCGCTGGGGCTGCGCAGCGAGGGGGTGCGCGAATGGAATTTCTCGATCCGCGAACTGAGCGACCGCCCGTTGCTCGCTGCTGCCCAGCGCGCCTGCGACAACGAGGTCTGGGACCGCTGCATCAACACCAGCGAACGCACCCGGCAGGAGATCGACCTGTCGCAGCGCTTTCCGACGCCGTTCCGGGCCGACGTGGTCGCGGCTGCACAGGACATGGGGATCGACCCGGCCTACGTCTACGGGCTGATCCGCCAGGAGTCGCGTTTCGTCACCGACGCACGCTCGGGCGTGGGCGCGTCCGGGCTGATGCAGGTGATGCCGGCCACGGCGCGCTGGACGGCCAAGCGGCTGGGCATGGCCTACACGCCCGACCTGATCACCGACAAGGCCACCAACCTGCGCTTGGGCACGGGCTACCTCAAGCTGGTGCTGGACGACTTCGGCGGTTCGCAGGCGATGGCCGCTGCCGGCTACAACGCCGGGCCGAACCGCCCGCGCCGCTGGCGCGAGGGACCGGTGATGGAGGTGGCGGCCTGGGCCGAGAACATCCCCTTCAACGAGACCCGTGACTACGTGAAGAAGGTGCTGTCCAATGCGAGCTACTACGCGGCCGTGATGGGCGGCAAGTCGGTGGTGGACCTGAAGAGCCGGCTGTCGCCGCTGGTGGGTCCGCGTCCGGCCGACGCCCCGCCCGAAAACCGGCAACTGCCCTGACCACGCCACGACATCGATCGCCCCCGCCATGCCCCTGCGCAAACTTCTGATCCTCGGCGGCACGGGCTTTGTCGGCCGGGTCCTGGTTTCCCGCTGGATGGCCACCCCCGCGGTCAGCGCCGAGGTGGTGCTGATCCCGACACGCCGTCGCGTGCGGGGGCATGGCCAGGCGATGCTGCCCACCGTGCAAGTGGTCGAAGCCGACGTGCACGATCCGCGGCAGCTCGACGATCTGGTGCAGGGTGCCGACGCCGTGGTGAATCTGGTGGCGATCCTGCATGGCAGCGCCGCGCAGTTCGAGCGCACCCACGTCGCACTGCCGCAGCAGGTCGCCGCGGCCTGCCAGCGTGCGTGCGTGCGGCGGCTGGTTCATGTCAGTGCGCTCGGCGTGCCGGACGGCGATCCGGCCTCGGCGCCGTCGCACTACCTGCGCAGCAAGGCGCGCGGCGAGCAGGTGCTGCGGGCGGCGCCGGACCTGGATCTGACGGTCCTTCGCCCGAGCGTGATCTTTGGTGCCGAGGACCGTTTCATCCGGCTCTTCGCACGGTTGCAGGCGCTCGTGCCGGTGATGGCGCTGGCGGGCGCACAGGCACGCTTCCAGCCGGTGTGGGTCGAGGATGTGGCGCAGGCGCTGGTGCACTGCCTGCAGGACCGTGCGACGGTCGGGCAGACGATCGAGTGCGCGGGGCCGGAGGTCCTCACGCTGGCGGATCTGGTGCGGATGGCGGGGCGCTGGAGCGGGCATGTGCGGCCAGTGCTGCCGCTGCCGAGCTGGGCGGGACGGCTCCAGGCGGCCGCCCTCGGGCTGCTGCCGGGCGAGCCGCTGATGTCGTGTGACAACCTCGACTCGATGCGTGTGCCCAACGTCGCCACCGGCAGGCACCCAGACCTGACTGCGCTGGGCATCACGCCGGGCGCGATCTCGGCCGTGATGTCCTCCGTGCTGGGCACAGGATTCACCCCCGAAGACCGGCGACGCACGCGCGCCGGCCGGGACTGACGCGCGGGCCGTTGCGTTGCTTAGCTGCGCCGGCGGCGGCTGACCATGCCGAGCACGCCCAGACCGGCCAGCAGCAGGACCACCGATTCCGGCTCCGGCACGGCGGCCAGCATCGGCGTGCTGTTCAGCAGCAGGTTGTAGGTCCAGCCGGAGTGGCCGCCACCGTCGAAATCGTTCCAGCCAAGGCGATAGCCGGAGACGGCCGCGTAATAGGTGCCCGGCGCGAGCTGGTAGGAAAACGACAGGAAATTGCTCGCGGAACTGTTGTCGTCGAACGCGCTCGCCAGCAACTGGTTCGGCAGGCCGCTGTCGAACAGCCCGATGACCGGCTTGTCCGTGGCGTTCGGGGTTTCGATCGTCAGCGTGGCCAGCTGGGCGGCGCCGACTTCAAAGCGGAAGAAGTCGGCTGAACTCCCGCCGCCGCCATCGGTGACACCGGCTTCGTACCTTCTGGCTCCCGAGATGAACAAAAAGCCGCCCGGCGCCAGCGTGCCCACTGCCTCGGCCATCGAGGGAGCGTCATTGGCGACGCCCGTGCTCAGCTCCTGCTCAATGTAGGCCTGCGCCTGGAATGCGCTGCCGAGCAGCAAGACGGTCAGCGCGAATCGTGTCGCGGTGGATCGAATGGTCATGGTGAAACTCCCCAGCATTGCAAACACTTCCGTTGCAAACATTAAACATTTGGTACGGTTTAGTGCCAGTGCATCATTGGACCATTCCTTCACATGGTCGGCCATCCCTGGCTCGCGGGTGACACTTTTGCGAAATGCAGCACATCGATCGAGCCGGGGTATCGGCAATGCCTGACATGCAATTTTTTCTGGTGGGTGGCGCTGTCCGAGACCGCCTGATGGGCCGTCCGCCCGGTGACCAGGATTGGGTGGTCATCGGATCGACCCCTGAACAGATGGGCGCGGCCGGCTATCTGCCGGTCGGGCGCGATTTTCCGGTGTTCCTGCACCCCAGGACGCGGGAGGAATACGCGCTGGCGCGCATCGAGCGCAAGACCGCGCCGGGCTACCACGGCTTCTCCTTCCGCGCCGATCCGGACGTGAAGCTGGAAGAGGACCTCTCCCGCCGTGACCTGACCATCAACGCCATGGCGATGGACGGCGATGGCCAAGTCATCGACCCCTGTGGTGGCCAGGCGGACCTGCGTGACCGCGTGCTGCGCCATGTCGGGGCGGCGTTTGTCGAGGATCCGGTCCGTATCCTGCGGCTTGGTCGATTCCTGGCGCGCTTCACCGACTTCAGCGTGGCGCCCGAGACGCTGGCGCTGTGCCGCGAGATGGTGGCGGCGGGTGAGGTGGACGCACTGGTGTCCGAGCGGGTCTGGCAGGAACTGTCGCGCGGCTTGATGGAGGCAGCGCCGTCGCGGATGTTCCTGTTCCTGCGCGACTGCGGTGCGCTGGTGCGGCTGCTGCCGGAGGTGGACGCGCTGTTCGGCGTGCCGCAGCGCGCCGAGTACCACCCGGAGATCGATACCGGGGTCCATCTGATGATGGTGCTCGACATGGCGGCGCGCCTGAAGACCGCGCTGCCGGTGCGTTTTGCCTGCCTGACGCATGACCTGGGCAAGGCGACGACACCGGCCGACGTGCTGCCCCGCCACCTGGGCCACGAGGGGCGCAGTGTCCGGCTGCTCGGGCCGCTGGCCGAGCGGTTGCGCGTGCCGGTGGAGTGCAGGGAGCTGGCCGAGGTGGTGGCCCGCGAACACGGCAACATCCACCGCAGCACCACGCTGGACGCCGCGGCGGTGGTGCGGCTGATGGACCGCTGCGATGCGTGGCGGCGGGCCGAGCGCTTCGAGCTGACGCTGCAGGCCTGCGAGTGCGACGCGCGCGGTCGCCTGGGGTTCGAGGAGCAGGTCTATGCGCCAGCGCCGCGCCTGCGTTCGGCGCTGGCGGCGGCGCAGCAGGTCAGCTCCGCCGACATCAGCGCCCGCGCGATCACCCGCGGATTGAAAGGCCCTGACATCGGCCGTGCGCTGCACCAGGCCCGGGTGGATGCGGTGCAGGCCGTGTTGCCGGCCGCAGCGTAGGCCTCAGAGCCAGCGTGCCAGGGCCAGTCCGATCAGCGTCAGCAGCGCGCTGGATCCAAACGGAAAGTGCCAGCGCCGCGCGCCGATCTTCACGCTGAAGTCGCCAGGGATGTGCCCCAGCCCGATCTTCTCCAGCCAGCCGTGCAGGCCGTTGAAGACGAGGCAGGACAGCGTGAAGACGATGAGCCAGCGCATCAGAGCGTGTGGCTGCGGTCGCCCGCGCCGAAGCCGATCGCCTCGAACGATTCGGCCTCGGTGACGAAGCCGATCACCTTGAACAGCTCGCCCATCTCGTGCTCGGTGACGAGCTTTTGCGCCATGGCCCGGCCGCGCAGGTCGGCGGTTTCCAGGTCGGCCAGCAGCCCGCAATTGAACAGGAAGCGCGCCTGCGAGGTGTAGCCCAGCACCTCCAGCCCGGCCTCCTGCCCGGCCAGCGCGATGGCGGTGAAATCAACGTGCGCTGTCAGGTCTTTCAGGCCGATGTCGTGCAGCGGATCGGGGTCGGCCTTGTGACCGCGGTGGCACATCAGGGTGCCGCCGGTGCGCTGCGGGTGGTAGAACTCGTGCTCCGGAAAGCCGTAGTCGATGAAAAACGCGGCACCGCGTGTCAGGCCCTCTGCCAGTGTGGCAAGGAAGGCGCTGGCTTGGCGCGGCAGTTCGGTCACGGTGCCCGGCACGAAGCCGAGGTCGACCGGCGGGCGCAGATCGGTCGGCCGATCCGCCCAGACGAATTGCGGCGCCCCCACCGCTTCGTCCAGCGCCACGCCGCGCTCCTGCCACTGCACGCCGTCCCAGGCGAGTAGCACCACCGGCATCGCGTCCAGCACCTCGTTGCCGACGACCACGCCCTCGAAGGTGGCGGGCAGCGCATCGATCCAGCGCACCTTGTCGGCGAGTTGCGGCACCTCCTTGGCGAGGCGCTGGCGCTGGCGTTCGCGCAGCGTGCCGGACAGATCGACGATGGTGTAGCGGTCGACCGTGGCGCCCAGTTCTTCCAGCGTCTGCAGCAGCTGACAGGCCAGCGCACCCGAGCCGGCGCCGAACTCCCAGACCTCGCGCGTGCCGGTGGCGCCAAGCGCCTGCGCGACCTGGCGGGCCAGCGCGCGGCCGAACAGCGGCGAGAGTTCCGGCGCGGTGATGAAGTCGCTGCCGGACGAGGGCAGGGCGCCGAACTGCCGGTCGCCGCCACTGTAGTAGCCCAGGCCCGGCTGGTACAGCGCCATCGCCATGAAGCGCTCGAAGCCGATCCAGCCGCCGCAGCGGCGGATCTCGGCGGCGATGAGGGCGGGCAGCGGGTCGCTGGCTACACTGGGGATTGAGGCGGTGTTCACCGGCCGATTGTAGAAAGGTAGCCAGTCCCCCATGTCCACCACCCGCGGCACCCAGATCCTGACCCTCACCGGCCTGCGCTTCGACGCCAGCCTCGGCATCCTCGACCACGAGAAAACCACCCCGCAGCCCATCGCCGTGGACGCGGAACTCAACCTCGGCACCCAGCTCCTGACCCCTCCGGACGACGACCTGTTCCACGTCCTCGACTACCGCCGCGTGCGGACGATCATCATCGACGAGTGCCTCGCCCAGCACGTCAACCTGCTGGAGAGCCTGATCGGCAAGGTCGCGGCGCGGCTGATGGACCTGCCGGGCGTGCTCGGCGTGCGGGTGCGCATCGCCAAGCTGGAGATCTTCGACGACTGCGAAGTGGCGATCCGGGTGGAGACCGGGCAATGGTAAATCCGCATCCTCCCGCCGAGCGCCGTGTCTCCGTCGAGACCCACAAGCTCTCCAAGCGCCTGCACCGCCTCGTCGGCCAGGCGATCCGCGACTACGCGATGATCGAGGACGGCGACCGCGTCATGGTCTGCCTCTCGGGCGGCAAGGACAGCTACGCGCTGCTCGACATCCTGCTCAACCTGCAGCAGCGCGCCCCGATCCAGTTTTCCATCGTCGCGGTCAACCTCGACCAGAAGCAGCCCGGCTTCCCGGCGCACATCCTGCCGGACTACCTGACGCGGCTCGGGGTCGAGTTCCACATCGAGAACCAGGACACCTACTCCGTCGTCAAGCGCCTGATTCCCGAGGGCGCCACGATGTGCAGCCTGTGCTCGCGGCTGCGGCGCGGCATCCTGTACCGGGTGGCCGATGAGCTGGGTGCCACCAAGATCGCGCTGGGCCACCACCGCGACGACTTCCTTGGCACCGTCTTCCTGAACATGTTCTTCGGCGGCAAGCTCAAGGGCATGTCACCCAAGCTGGTCAGCGACGACGGCCGCCACACCGTGATCCGCCCGCTGGCGCTGGTTGCCGAGACCGATCTGGAACGCTGGGCCGCGCACCGCGAATTCCCCATCATTCCCTGCACGCTGTGTGGCTCGCAGGAGAACCTGCAGCGTGTGCAGATCAAGCGCATGCTCCGGGAATGGGAGAAGCAGCACCCGGGCCGCATCGACAACATGCACCGCGCCTTTGCCAATGTCGTGCCCTCGCACCTGATGGACCGGGCGCTCTTTCCGTTCGAGACGATCCAGCCGACCGGCGTGGTCAACCCGCAGGGCGACAAGGCGTTTGACGACGATGAGGACGCCTGCGCCACGCCGAGCGCGCCCGCCAGCATCTCGCTGGCTGCGCTGCGCGGATTCGGCGGCGATTGATCCACTCTGTTCTGTTGTTGTTCAGGAGACTGCGATGCCGAGAGTTCCCGATGTGTTCCGCACCGACCGCCGCCGCTGGGCGCTGGGACTCACGGCGATGGCCGCGGCCGCGTGGCTGCCGGGCTGCGCCGCGTTCAAGCAGATCGGCGTCGACGTGGTCACCTTCGGCGCCTGGCCTGACAAGCGTCCGCCGGGCCGCTACGCCTTCGACCGTCTGCCGTCACAGAACGCTGGCAGCCCGGAGCAGGTGCAGCTCGAAGCCGCTGCGGCGCAGGCGCTGCAGCGGGTCGGTTTCGTGGCCGCCGACAGTGCCGCCCGGGCGGATGTGCTGGTGCAGCTGGGTTGGGGGCGTTCGCAGGTATTGAGTCCGTTCGCCGATCCCTGGCCAGGACGCCCGCTGCGCAGCGGTGCGGTGGCACCGCCGCCTGATCGGCGGGCCCATGCGTCGGTCGGTGTCGGAGTGGGATTCGGCTTCGGGCGCGGGGGCATCGGCATCGGCGGTACCTTTGGCGAACCCCAGACCTACGACCGCCAGCAGGCGCAACTGCTGTTCATCGACCGCGTGAGCCGCGACAAGCTGGTCGAGATTCAGGTGCAGCACGAAGGCCGTTATTCCAGCGCCGATTTCCTGCCGCTGCTCTTCGATGCCGGCCTGAGCGGCTTCCCCGGTCTGCAGGCCGGAACGCGCCACATCACCGTGCAGTTGCCATAGCGCCGGCCGCGCTGCGCAGGTCCGCCGACCAGCCTTGCAGGCGCTCGGCGGCATGCTGGCGCTGCTCGGCCGTGGTGCGGTTGTGCAGATCGGCCGCCAGTTCGCACTGGAAACGCATGAGCTGTTCGCGGTAGAGGCGTGCGGCGTCGTCACTCGGGCGCACGGTGTAGCCCACCCAGGTGCGCAGCAGTGCGGTGCGCTGAGCCTTGTCCAGCCCCGGTTGCACGACGGCACGCAGGGTCGTGACCATCTCCAGTTGCTGGCGCTGGCGCTCCTGCTGCCAGCGGTGCGGATCCCACGGCGAGCTGCGCAGGCGCTCGGAGATGAAGCGGCGCTGCGCGCTGTCGATGCGGCCATAGAGCATGTCGGCGCGGTCGATGATGCGCTCGGCCGAGGCGCGGTGGCGCTGGTCGTTGTCGCCACGCAGGTAGGTGTCGCGCCATTCACGGTTGTTGGTGTCGAGCCGGGTCTGCAGGTGCCTGAACTGGGCCTCGTCGAGGTTGCCGAGCGTGTCGGCCATCGGCTCGACCAGCGCATTCAGGTAGACCTCCTGGCGGGTCTGCACGGTTTTCCACCAGCGGCAGGCCTGCGCGGGTGTCGCGTCCACCACGGCTTCCTGCGTCGCCTGGTCGAGCAGGGCGATGTCCTCGGGCAACTGCCGCGTGCGGTGCCAGGTCTGCCACTGGGCGAGGGCCTGGCGGACTTGTGGGGTCTGCGCGGCACTGAAGTCGAGGTAGCGGTCGAGCCACCAGTAGGCCAGCGTGTCGGCCTGGCTGTAGCCGATGCGCAGCGTGCTGCACGCCGCCAGCAGCGTCAAAACCGACAACACCGACACGGTCCGCGCCCATCTCTTAAGCCGCCCTGGTCGCTGTCCTGTCACACCGTTCCCGATAATCATGGATTCCCGAACATTCGGAACACGCTGTAGAGAGGATCTGTGCATGTTGCTCGACGTTGTGATCATGGCCGCTGGCAAGGGCACGCGGATGAAATCCGCCCGCCCCAAGGTATTGCATGCGCTGGCAGGTCGCCCGCTATTGCAGCACGTCCTGCAAATGGGTGCAGGGCTCGGGGCTGAACGCCTGATCACCATCACCGGCCACGGCGCCGAACTGGTCGAAAGCACGATGCGCGCCGCGTTGCCCGGCGCACCGCTGGCCTTCGTGCGCCAGGAGCCGCAGCTCGGCACCGGCCACGCCGTGCAGCAGGCCGTGCCCGAACTGCCCGAGGCCGGCACCACGCTGATCCTCAATGGCGACGTGCCGCTGATCCGCGCAGAGACTGCACAGGCGCTCATCGACGCCTGCGGCGGTGAACAGCTGGTGCTGCTGACGGTGGACCTGGACGACCCGACCGGCTACGGCCGCATCGTCCGCGAAGGCGAGCAGGTCCGCGCCATCGTCGAGCACAAGGACGCCACGCCGGCGCAGCGCGCCATCCGCGAGGGCTACACCGGCATGATGGCCGCCCCCACCGCCCACCTGAAGCGCTGGCTGGGCAACCTGAAGAACGACAACGCCCAGAAGGAGTACTACCTGACCGACATCGTCGCGATGGCCGTGGCCGACGGCGTGCCGGTGGTGGCCACGCGTGCGTCCAGCGAGACCGAGGTGCTCGGCGTCAACAGCCCGCTGCAGCTCGCGCAGCTGGAGCGCCGTTTCCAGGCGCAGCAGGCCGAGGTGCTGCTCGAAGCCGGCGTGCGCATGGCCGATCCGGCGCGCTTCGACCTGCGTGGCACGCTCAGCTGCGGACGCGACGTGTCGATCGACGTCAACTGCGTCTTCGACGGCACGGTGACGCTCGGTGACGACGTGACCATCGGCGCCAACTGCTGCATCCGCAACGCCACCATCGGCGTCGGCACGGTGCTGCAGCCCTTCACGCACATCGACGGCGAGGCGCTGGGCGTCACGATCGGCGCGGGTGCCCAGATCGGTCCGTTCGCGCGCCTGCGCCCCGGCGCCAGGCTGGGCGACGAGGTCCACATCGGCAACTTCGTCGAGGTCAAGAACTCGACCATGGCCCGCGGCGCCAAGGCCAACCACCTCGCCTACCTGGGCGACGCGGTCGTCGGCGAGCGGGTCAACTACGGTGCCGGCAGCATCACCGCCAACTACGACGGCGCCAACAAGCACCGCACCACCATCGAGGCCGATGTCCACATCGGCTCCAACTGCGTGCTGGTGGCGCCAGTCACGGTCGGCGCGGGGGCCACGGTCGGCGCCGGCTCGACCATCAGCAAGGACGTCGCCGCCGGCCAGCTCGCGGTCGCCCGCGGTCGCCAGACCAGCCTCAGCGGCTGGTCCCGGCCGGTGAAACCACCCAAGCAGTGAGCCGTCCGTGAGCCCTGTCCTGCCGATCGAGCCGACCCACTACCAGTGCCTCGACCTCCCCGAGGACTGCACGGTGACCGAGATGCAGATCGCCTGGGTGCGGATCGAGCCGACCTTGCCGCCGCCGCTGACACCGCTCGAACGCCGTGATCTGCCAGCAGATCGCACCGATACGCGCCGCGCCGAGGACCGCCGCCTCGCCCGCGCCGTGCTCGGCGATCCGGCGCGGCGGGCGGTCTACGATGCCTGGCTCGCCCGTGAGCGCGCCGCGCCGAAGTCCTGGATCAACCGGCTGCTGTGCCGGAGCTGACCGGCTTCGGCAGCGCGATCTGCAGCCCGCACTTGGCCCGGTGCACGCTGAAGAAGCAGCGCACATTGCGCACGTTGGCGTCGCTCGTGAACAGCCGCTGCGCCAGCGACTGGTAAGCCGGCATGTCCGCCACCTGCGCGATCAGCACGAAGTCCGGCCCGCCCTGCGTGCGGTAGCACTGCTGCACGGCCGCATCCGCTACAGCGCGGGCCTCGAATGCCGACAACCTCTCGACCGACTGCGTGTCCAGCGTCACCTCGGCGATGGCCGTCAGCCCGTGGCCCAGCGCCTCGGGCGACAGCACGGCGACGGTGCGTTCGATCACGCCCGCGTCCGCCATCCGCTTGATGCGGCGCAGCGCGGTGGCGGCCGAGACATGCACGGCGTCGGCCAGCGCCTGGTTCGAGCGCGCGGCGTCGCGCTGCAGTTCGTCCAGCAGACGCAGATCGATCGCGTCCAGGGGCATTGCTTCGCGGGGTGTCATGCAATAAATCTCCAAATAAGTTTACTGAATAGCGATTCATTGCAATCTTAATGGATGACGAAGGAATTCGTCTGAATCGATAATTTTTTGCTCATTCATTGCACGACAAGCTCGCTACGATCGGCGCCTGTCTTCATTCACCAGGGAAGTCCACCATGTGCGGAATCGTCGGCGCCGTCAGCCAGCGCAACATCGTCCCCATCCTGCTCCAGGGTCTGCAGCGCCTGGAGTACCGTGGTTATGACTCCTGCGGCGTCGCCGTGCACCAGGGCGGACAACTGCGCCGCTCGCGCAGCACGTCGCGCGTGGCCGAGCTGGACGCGCAGGTGCTGAACGACGGCATCGAGGGCCTCGTCGGCATCGCCCACACCCGCTGGGCCACCCACGGCGTGCCGGCCGTCCACAACGCCCACCCGCACTTCTCGCACGGCACGGGCGCCGACGCCAAGAGCGCCAAGGCCGGCCGCATCGCGCTGGTCCACAACGGCATCATCGAGAACCACGACGAACTGCGCGCCGAACTCAAGGCCCGCGGCTACGAGTTCACCAGCCAGACCGACACCGAGGTCATCGCCCACCTGATCGACTCGCTCTACCAGGGCGACCTGTTCGACGCGGTGCAGAGCGCGCTGCCGCACCTGCGCGGCGCCTACGCGATCGCGGTGTTCTGCCAGGAAGAGCCGCTGCGCGTCGTCGGCGCCCGCGAAGGCTCGCCGCTGGTGCTGGGCGTGGGCAAGGGCGAGAACTTCCTCGCCTCGGACGCGATGGCGCTGGCCGGCGTGACCGACCAGATCGTCTACCTGGAAGAAGGCGATGTCGTCGATCTGCAGCAGGGCAAGTACTGGATCACCGGCAAGGCCGACGGCGGCGCCCGCGTGCGCATCGACCGCCCGGTCAAGACCGTCCACGCCCACAGCGGCGCGGCCGAACTCGGCCCCTACCGCCACTACATGCAGAAGGAAATCTTCGAGCAGCCGCGCGCCATCGCCGACACGCTCGAAGGCATCGAGTCGATCACGCCGGCGCTGTTCGGCGACGGTGCGGCCGAGGTGTTCAGCCAGATCGACAAGGTGCTGATCCTCGCCTGCGGCACCAGCTCGTACTCGGGCATGACGGCCAAGTACTGGCTGGAAAGCATCGCCAAGATCCCGGCCCAAGTCGAGATCGCCAGCGAATACCGCTACCGCGAGAGCGTGCCCGACCCGAAGACGCTGGTCGTCACCATCAGCCAGAGCGGCGAGACCGCCGACACGCTGGCCGCGCTCAAGCACGCCCGCTCGCTGGGCATGACGCAGACGCTGACCATCTGCAACGTCTCGACCAGCGCGATGGTGCGCGAGTGCAAGCTCGCCTTCATCACGCACGCAGGGGTGGAGATCGGCGTGGCCTCGACCAAGGCGTTCTCGACGCAACTGGTCGCGCTGTTCCTGCTGACACTGGTGCTGGCCAAGCAGCGCGGCACCCTGCCCGCCACGGGCGAGGCGGCGGCGCTGCGCAACCTGCGCCACCTGCCGGCCGCCGTGCAGTCGGTGCTGGCGCTGGAGCCGCAGATCATCGCGTGGGCGGAGCTGTTCACGCCAAAGCAGAACGCGCTGTTCCTGGGCCGTGGCCGCCACTACCCGATCGCGCTGGAAGGCGCGCTCAAGCTCAAGGAAATCAGCTACATCCACGCCGAGGCCTACCCGGCCGGCGAGCTGAAACACGGCCCGCTGGCGCTGGTGGATGCGTCGATGCCGGTCGTCACGATCGCGCCGAACGACCAGTTGCTGGAAAAACTCAAGAGCAACCTGCAGGAAGTGCGGGCACGGGGCGGCGAGCTGTTCGTCTTCGCCGACGCGGACACGCGCATCGAGAACGAGCCGGGCGTTCACGTCATCCGGATGCCGGAGCACTACGGCGCGCTGAGCCCGATCCTGCACGTGGTGCCGCTGCAGTTGCTGGCGTATCACACGGCGTGTGCGCGGGGGACGGATGTGGACAAGCCGCGGAATCTGGCGAAGAGCGTCACGGTGGAGTGAACGGGACCGTACGGCGAGGCCACCGATTGGTGTTCTCGACAAATAAAGTCGTAAACACGACATTAAAGTCGTAAACATCGCAATAGAGTCGTAAACAGCACTCCCATGCCGGACTCTACGCTCGGCAGGTGGGGATGAACGAACAAGTGGCAGCGTCAGGCTGCCACTTCTGTTTTGGGCGCCTACCCCGTTCACGAGAGGGTGATCTCGCCTGAGCGACGTGCGCCTAGCCAAGCCCACCATCAGCAAGAGCTAGACGGGTGAATCGCCGTTTCTGTCGCGTTGACCTTGTCTCTGCGCCAAGACGGTGTCAGTCTTCCGATGTGTCGCTGACAGACCAGCCTTTCACCGCACTAGGCACCCTCGCAGGGCCGCTGCTTTCGTGGCTACCAGATGAGACCCTCTTCAGCCTCTGTAGCCGACTCCATCGGCTGTGGGGCTATTCGTCGTCGTGGAAGTCGGCGGAGATCCTGTTTGGCGGCAGGCGCCTGGGTTTGCACCACGATCTGCCAAACTCCCTCGGAACTTTTGCGTCACGAACAGGGCAGCTACTGGGTTGTGCGGATTCGATCGCATCGAACCGCACACTGCTGCGCTTTTACCGACCATTTCTTTACCCATCTGCAGTGGCCGAGACCGCAGAGATCATGGGCGGGCCGTCCGTTGCTCACCTGAAGTACAAACTGGGCCTGCTGACCAGTCGGTTCGGCGCTAACCATCCGCTCAAAGCGTGCAGGTCATGCATGACTGCTGATGTCGAGCGTCACGGCTGGGCCTATTGGCACGCTGAGCATCAGTTTCCCGGTGCTTGGATCTGTCCGGTTCATGCCGTGCCTTTGAACGTTTGTACCTTGAAGCACAACGGCGTTGAGCGCTTCTCCTGGCAGCTTCCCCACGAAAGCAATTTGACCGAGGTACTTGTCACCTCTGATGCGCGACGTATGCACGCTATGCATGAGCTTTCTTTGTGGGCGACAACACTCGTCGCGACCGAGCACGCCGATGGCTGGCTTCATGCCGAGAAGGTCCAGGCAACGATCCGACGGCGTTTGCTGGACCTTGGATGGCTCACCAGCGCAGGGCATGTTCGTCTGAAGGACGCCACCAAGTCCTACGTTGCGCACTGTGCGTACCTGCAGTCCTTGCCAGAACTGGCCATGCGCTCGACGAGCGAGGATAGTGGCCGCGCCCAAGTCAACCGACTGCTGCGACCTCTGCGGAGCGGCATTCATCCGCTTCGCCTTCTCGTGGCGATTCACTGGCTGTTCGCAAACGTGGATGACTTCATCCACCAACACGAATACCGAAAAACGCAGCCACTCCCAAGCCCAAGCACAACGTTGCAGTCCAAATCGACGGCTTGTCTGCAGAGGCAGCCGAACAGCGCCAAAGATCGAGTGCTCTTGCTTGTCCAAGACGGCGTATCTGCCACTGCCGCTGCAAAGCGCGTCGGCATTGATGTGTCCACAGCCATGTCTTGGCTATCCGCCGCTGGCTTCCATGTCCGGCGAAGGCCGAAAGCATTGAAGGACGGCAAACTCCTTGAGATCGTGCGTGACTTGCTGCAGGGCACGGACAGATCAGTGGTTGCCCAGAACTACGCTGTATCTCTGTCTACCGTGGACAAGATCCTGCGCACCAAAGTCGGACTTCATGCCGCTTGGCAACTTGCCCGCCAAGAGCACGCACGATCCAAAGCGAGAGGCGAGTGGCTTCAGGTGGCCTATGCGGAGCCGGATGCTGGTGCCACACACTGGCGAACGAAGTGTCCAGCAGCCTATGGATGGCTATACCGGAATGACAGGAGTTGGCTTCAACAGCACATGCCGGCCAAGGCTGTCTGCGTGCGGGCACCGAGAAAAACCAGCGTTTGCTGGGAAACACGGGATCGGGAGCTTGCAGAAGCAGTGCGAATTGCTTCCCTGAAGTTGGCTCAACCCCAAACGAACAAAGCTTCGGCAATCCGTGTTGGACAACTCTGCCAAGCTGTTCCAGCACTGAAATCTAAGATGTCTTCATTGGCGAAATTGCCCTTAACCATGGCTGCAATTGATTCATTGGTAGGTAAATGAATCGCCGGGCAGCAGAGTCCATTGTTGATGATGCTAGATATGCCGCTAGATGGATGACCGGGTGGAGAAAGAGAATTTTTTGCATGGTATGCTTCTGAATGATTTACCATGAAAAAAATACGAAGTGCCTTTGGCGCCGTGAAATTTATTGCCGCGAATCTGTCACCAATTCGCAAATATACGCTGGGCGATTTAAGGCTGCCAAGATTGGTTTTGCCGCTCGGTTGGTTCGGTAATGCTGCGTCCATCCATACTTCCTGGTGAGTATGCCCTTGGCTACCAAGGCCGATTTGCGTGCTTGAATGGGTGGCGGTCAGAGGAGCAACTTAATCAAGCTCTGCTTGATGTTTCAGGGCATTCAGGCGGAACGTTTTTGGACGTGAGTAGGGTTGAGGCACTGTCGATGGCCGCAGGTCTGACGGTCGAAAATTTTGTGTCCCACCACACAACAATTCCTTTGCGTCGAGCATTCGTTGCCGACGATGCCATTCTCTCGCACGGCAACACGCAACAACGTGATATTTTATCGATGTCTGCATTAAAGCATATGGATGCGCGTGCATATTTTTGTCAAGTATGCATGAATGAGGATCTGACTCAATATGGATTATCATATTGGCGACGGATGCATCAAATTTTAGGTGCATATCACTGTCCAACGCACTGTGTCCCGCTTTGTTACTCTAGAGGAATTAAGTCCTTCAAGGGCTCTCCATTATTCCATGCGAAGTGCCCTGAGGTTGTTTCATTTGAGTGGGTGCTGGATTTTTTCAAATGTGCCCCGATTCTTCGGTATGTGGAAATATGCATGGAGTTATTGAATCAGAGTGCCCCAAAAAGAATCAACTTGATTTCAAGTGTGCTGCGTGCAGAGGCTAAAATTAACGGGATTCATCACGGTCAGGGGAAGGTAAACGGCATATATTTCAGCGACTATATCCTTGATATTTTGAATGTTGTGTGGCTTGAAAAAATTGTGCCAGAGGCTTCCACGAAATTTCGGGGCACTTATTTTCAATCTATTGACGGTGTTCTTGTGGATACTTCGATTGGTGCTGCATGGCTTTGTTGCATAAATAAAGTCTTTGAAATCAATAGCTTGCAATCACTCTAGAGCAGTTTTTAGGCCAATTTCCGGAAAAATCACTTCGAAGTCTTCGTAAGTCGTTGATTTCATGATAAATTTTCATTCGAGTTAT
>NZ_JANPAB010000072.1:0-57623 GCF_031429695.1 Sphaerotilus sp. | reverse complement strand
AGTAGGCATACATCTTGGCCACGGCATACGGGCTGCGCGGGTAGAAGGGCGTGGTTTCCTTCTGGGGGATTTCCTGCACCAGGCCATACAGCTCCGAGGTGCTGGCCTGGTAGAAGCGGGTCTTCTTTTCCAGGCCCAGGATGCGGATGGCTTCCAGGATGCGCAGCGTGCCGATGCCGTCCGCGTTGGCGGTGTATTCCGGCGTCTCGAAGGACACGGCCACGTGGCTCATGGCCGCGAGGTTGTAGATCTCGTCCGGCTGCACCTGCTGGATGATGCGCACCAGGCTGGTGGAGTCGGTCAGGTCACCGTAGTGGAGCGTGAACTGGCGGTTGTCGACGTGCGGATCCTGGTACAGGTGGTCGATGCGGTCGGTGTTGAACAGGCTGCTGCGGCGCTTGATGCCGTGGACCTCGTAGCCCTTCTTGAGGAGCAGTTCGGCCAGATACGCGCCGTCCTGGCCCGTCACGCCCGAGATCAGGGCAACCTTCTTGTTCGTCGACATAGGTGCGTTACTTCCGTTAAAAAATTTGAATGAATCGAGAGATGGATCAGTCGCGGTTAAACGGCGCAGATTCATAGGCAAGGCGGATGCCGTCGCGCAGACGGGTCCTGGCCGTCCAGCCCAGGCCAGCCAGGCGGCTGACGTCGAGCAGCTTGCGGGGGGTGCCGTCTGGCTTGGTGGCGTCAAAGGTGATGCGGCCCCGGAAGCCCACCACGTCCATGACGGTCTCGGCCAGCTCGCGGATGGTCACGTCGGTACCAGTGCCGATGTTGACCAGCGGGCCGTCGTAGCCGCGCTCCATCAGGTGGACACAGGCGTCGGCCAGATCGTCCACATAGAGGAACTCGCGCATGGGGGTGCCGCTGCCCCAGACGACGTATTCATCGTCGCCGCGCAGCTTGGCTTCGTGCGCCTTGCGCATCAGGGCGGGCAGCACGTGGCTGTTGGCGAGGTCGTAGTTGTCGTTCGGGCCGTAGAGGTTGGTGGGCATGGCGCTCACGTACTGGCGACCGTACTGGTGGTTGTAGGCCTCGGCGAGCTTGATGCCGGCGATCTTGGCGATGGCATAGGGCTCGTTGGTGGGCTCCAGCGGGCCGGTGAGGAGGTAGTCCTCCTTGATGGGCTGCGGGCAGTCGCGCGGGTAGATGCAGCTGGAGCCGAGGAACATCAGGCGCTGCACGCCGGCGAGGTGGGCGCCGTGGATCAGGTTCGCCTCGATCAGCAGGTTCTGGTAGAGGAAGTCGGCGCGGTAGAGGTTGTTGGCCTGGATGCCCCCGACCTTGGCCGCGGCGATGAAGAGGTAGTCAGGGCGCTCTTCCGCCAGGAAGGCCTGAACGGCGCGCTGGTCCAGCAGGTCCAGCTCCGCGCGGCTGCGGGTGACGATGTCGGTGTAGCCGCCGGCCCGCAGGCGCCGCACCAGCGCGCTGCCGACCATGCCACGGTGTCCGGTCACGAAGATCTTGGAATGCAGGGCAGGTGTGTTCATTGGGAAGGGGGTTGACGCGCCCGAGGCATAGCATCGGCGCGCCATCAGAAAATGAATCAAAAGGTAATTTTTGAGAGGCGCCTTGTTGACCAGGCTTGGGCAGGGCTTGCCGGAGGGGCAAACACGCGGCAGTGCGTCACACGGTAGCCGACTGCCAATAGTTGATCTTAGTAGATCGGATCGAGATCACTGGTGTCCAGCACGAACCACGCGATAAGAACCTGAAACGAGTCGTTTTTCTCACGGTCAATGCGTATTCACCCGTGATTGCGGTGTGGCGTGCGTTACGCCCTGAGTTCAGGCAATGCCCTGTACTAAACTGCAATGTCGTTTGGGTGCGACATCGGGCGCAGTTCTTGCTGAGCGCCCGGTTGCCGTTGCAACACGGCCCTATCGGATCCCACCCATTCACACAACAACACCGCGGGAGAGAAATAGAGATGCGGATTCTGATCCATGGGATCAACTTTCACCCTGAGCCCACCGGCATCGGCAAGTACTCCGGGGACATGGCCGCCAGCCTGGTGGCCATGGGGCATCAAGTTCGCGTGGTGGCCGCTCCTCCCTACTATCCGGACTGGCGCCTCTGTGAGGACTGGTCGAACAGCTATGGCCGCCACACCTGGAGCGGGGTGGATGTGTGGCGCATTCCGCTCTGGGTGCCAGCGCAGCCATCGGGCCTGAAGCGCATCTTCCACCTGCTGAGTTTTTCAATTGCGGCGCTGCCTGTGTTGGCCCTGCAACTCTTCTGGCGCCCGCAGGTGGTCATGGTGGTGGCGCCGGCGCTGACATCGGCCCCGGGCGGCTGGTTGACGGCCCGCCTGTCGGGCGGGCGGGCGTGGCTGCATGTGCAGGATTTCGAGGTGGACGCCGCGTTCGAGCTGGGCCTGATCAACGGCAACGGCCTGATGCGCAAGGTGATCACGGGCATCGAGCACTGGCTGCTCCAGCGCTTCGACCGGGTATCGACCATCTCCTGGCGCATGCTGGACCGCGCGAAGGCGAAGGGTGTGGAGCGCGAGCGCCTGGTGTTCCTGCCGAACTGGGTGGGTGACCAGGCGGTGGATGACTATGTCGGCACCCGCCTCTACCGCCAGGAGCTGGACATCCCGGAAGACGCGGTCGTTGCGTTGTTTTCAGGCACGCTGGGCGGCAAGCAGGGGCTGGATTTGTTACCAGAAGTGGCGCGGCTGATTGCCTGCCATCCCCGGCTGGTGATGGTGATCTGCGGTGACGGGGTCATGAAGCCGCACCTCGAAGCCGCCTGCGAAGGCATGGACAACGTGCGGATGCTGCCGCTGCAGCCCGCCGAGCGCCTGGCCGAGCTGCTGCACATGGCGGACATCCACCTGTTGCCGCAGAACCCGGGGGCGGCCGATCTGGTGATGCCGTCCAAGCTGTCGGGCATGCTGGGCAGCGGTCGCCCTGTCGTGACGACGGCCGAAGCTGGCACGGAACTCGCACACGCGGTGATGGAATGTGGCCGCGTGGTGCCGCCCGGCAACGCCCGGAGTTTCGCGCAGGCGCTGATCGATCTGGCGGAACAGCCGCGCCTGCGGGCCGAGCTGGGCGCCAAGGCGAACGAGTACGCCCGGAAGCACCTGGTGCGGTCCGTGGTGCTCGGTCGGCTCAACATGTGCCTGCAGGCGTGTACCGACCACACGACTGCGGGGGTTGAGCTTCCATTGGAAACCACTCAAACTTCTGGTAGGAGTGGATAATTTCACTTCAGTCACCGGCCGCAAACTGGTGGCCTTTATCTATACGTCAGGAGCGGAAGCATGACTTCAAAATTCAAGGTTCAGGGTTCATTGAAAGGGCTGCTGCTGGCAGCGGCAGCGGTGGTCTCGATGACCGCCATGCAGGCCAACGCGGCGCGCCCGACGACGCCCGTGACGCCGCCCCCAGGCGTGACGCGCCCCCCGGTCCCGCAGACACCGCCGCCGCCGGTGGTGGTGGTTCCGCCGTGCAAGCGTGGCGGCGTTGGCATCACGCCGTGCTGATGCATTGACCCGACGACGGTCCAGCTGATGAAACGTCAGTACTGGGCCCAGCAGGCCGAACGCGGCTTGCTGGGTCTTTTTTTTGTGGCTCTGGTCTGGTTGCCCCTGCCGCTGGGCAGCAACCGGCACTGGGCGGCTGCGTTCTTTGCGGCGGTGGTCTGGGTGCTGCTGGCCCTGAGCGGTCTGGTCCGCCTGGCCTCCGCCACGTCGGCGACCACCAGTGACCACCAGACGGGCCTGGGCAGCCATGTCGTGCTGGCCCTGCTGGTCCTGTTCACCGCGTGGACGAGCCTGCAGCTGACCCCGTTCGGCCACACCGAGGACGTGCACGAGACCCGGCTGTACGTTCTGCGGTGCATCGGCTATGTCGGGGCGTTCTGGCTGGTGCAACTGCTGGTGACCTCGGACCGGCGGCGCATGACGGTGCTGGTCGGCCTGCTGAGCGCGGGCGTGGTGCAGGCGCTCACCGCGATGGTGCTGTTTTCGGCCGCCAGCCACTACGAGTTCCTGGATTTCGAGTTCACGCAAGGCACCCGCGCCACGGGCACGTTCCCGCAGTCGGACGCGCTGGCCAACTACCTGCTGCTGACGCTCTCGGCCGGGTTGGCCGTGATGCTGGCGCAGATGGGCAGCGCCCGGCCAGCGCCCAGGAACGTCCAGTGGCAGCACCGCGTCCACGCGGCCATGGACTTCATGATGTCCGGCAAGATGGTGGTGCGCCTGATGCTGGTCGTGATGGTGATCGCGCTGGTGCTGACCCGTTCGCGCATGGGCAACGGGGTGTTCTTCCTGAGCCTGTTCGTCGTGGCGGCCTGGGTGATGGGCGCCTCGCGCCAGTTGCGCAAGGCGGCCGGCGTGCTGGTGGTGAGCCTGCTGGTGGTGGACATCGTCATCATCGGCCAGTGGGTGGGCTTGTCCAAGGTGATCAACCGGATGGAGGCCACCGAGATCATCGCCCAGGCCGCTTCGGCGCAGGCGTCGGCGGAGTCGGTGGCGGCGCCCCACGCGCCGGTGCACCGCGAAGAATCCCTGCACGAGCGCATGCGCCCGGCACGGGATGCGCTGGCGATGGTCCGGGAGCGGCCCTGGACCGGATTCGGCGGCGGCGCGTTCTACACCGCCTTTCCCCGCTACAAGGTCGAGTCGCTGGAACTGCCCTACAACCACGCGCACAACGACTATGTGGAGATCGCCGCGGATGTCGGGTTGCCGGGTTTGCTGCTGCTGGCGGGCGTGGCGCTGCTGACGGCCGTGCGCGTGGTCCAGCTCATGCGGGACCGCAGCACGCCCCATGTGCGGGGTGTGGCGGTGGGGGTGGGCATGGGGTTGTTGTGCGCCCTCCTACACGCGCTGGTGGATTTAAATCTCCAGATAAACGCCAATGCAATGACGCTCACCGTACTATTGGCCGTGGTCTGGAGCGTACCTACAAAGCGCACAACCACGTCACTTCGGTCTAGGTAGTCCAATTCCATGAATCAAATCCAAGTTGCTGCGCTGAATCCACCGGCGCAGGTGGCTCCTCCTTTTGCGCCAGTGCAGTTGGGCTTGTCCGAGGAAAGCAAGCTCGCACTGCTGGACCACTGGCGCAGCATCAAGAAACGCAAGTGGTCCATCCTGGGCCTGGCGACCGCGTTGGCCGCGCTGGGCGCTGCCGTGGCGTTTTCGATGACGCCCATCTACCGCTCGACCGCCACCGTGCTGATCGAGCCGGGCAAGCCGAAGTTCCTGTCGATGGAAGACATGCTCGGCGGCGCGATGCAGACCAAGGAGCACTACCAGACGCAGGTCGAGATCCTGAAGTCGCGCGAGGTGGCGCTGCGCACCGTGACGGCGATGCAGCTGTGGACCCATCCGCAGTTCGACCCGCGCAAGGGGGATGAGAGCATTCAGGCACGGGTCAAGTCGATGGTCGGCCTGGCAGCGGCCCCGATGGACTGGACGGAGCAGGCCCTGGCAGACGCCACGGTCAAGCCGTTCATGAACAACATCAGTGTCGAGCCGGTGCGCCTGAGCCAGCTGGTCAAGGTCAGCTTCGATTCGCCCGATGCCAAGATGGCCGCCAAGGTGGCCAACGACATCGCCGCCAACTACATCGATTCGGACCGCGACGCCAAGTTCAAGCTGGCCCAGAGCCTGAATGGCTGGCTCGAAAAGCGGGCCACCACGCTGCGCGAGAACCTGGTGCAGTCGGAGCGCGCGCTGCAGGCCTACCGCGAGGAAAAAGGCCTGATCAACCTCAGCGGCTCGGCGCAAGGCCTGGCCGGCATGCAGATCAGCGAAGTGAACCAGCGCCTGGCAGAGGCCCGCGCCAAGCGGCTGCAGCTCGAAGGCACCAGCAACATGGTCGCCAGCGCGGGCAACGGCGACTACAGCAATGTGCCGGCGGTGGCCAACAACCCGACGGTGCAGGCAGCCGTGCAGCAGGAAGCCGCCGCCCAGAAGCTGGTGGCGGAGCTGTCGGAAAACCTCGGCCCCAACCACATCAAGATGCAGGAGGCGCAGTCGTCGCTGGCCTCGGCACAGCGGTTCCTGGCGCAGCAGCGGCGCGCGGTCGGCCGCAGCATGGTGCAGGAATACACCCTGGCGCGGCAGGCGGAGAGGTCGCTGGAGGTGGCGCTGGCTTCGGCCACCGGTGGCGTGCAGGACGTGAACCGCAAGGAATTCCAGCTGCAGGTGCTGGAGCGCGAAGTGTCGTCCAACAAGCAGCTGTATGACCTGTTCATGGGCCGCGCCAAGGAAATGGACGCCGGCAGCGATTTGCAGGCCGCGATTGCCCGGGTGGTGGATCCGGCGGTGACGGCGTCCACCCCGGTGCGCCCCAACAAGGGACAGATCATCCTGGTGGCCTTCGTGCTGGGCCTGATGCTGGGCACGATGGGCGCCATCCTGCTGGACCGCCTGGACAACACCGTCAAGGGCAGCGAGTCGGCGGAGGTCAAGCTGCAAATGCCGGTGCTGGCCGTGTTGCCGGCGCTGACCGGCGAGGCGCTGGAGAACGTGGCGACCCTGTTCATCCGCGAGCCCAATTCGCACCACGCGGAGGCCATCCGGACCGCCCGCACGGGCATCCAGCTCTCGGACGTGGACCAGCGGCACCGCCTGATCATGGTGACGTCGAGCGTGCCGGCAGAAGGCAAGACCTCGACCTCGATCAACCTGGCCCTGGCGCTGGCGCAGACCAAGCGCACCCTGCTGATCGACGCCGACATGCGGCGCCCGCAAGTGGGTGTGCGGCTGGGCCTGGCCGCCAACGCCAAGGGCCTGTCCAACCTGGTGACCAGTTCGGCAACCTTGAAGGATTGCGTGCACCAGATCGAAGGCAGCACGCTGCTGGTGATGCCCTCGGGTGACGTGCCGCCGAATCCGCTGGACCTGCTGGTGTCGCAGCGCTTCAAGGACGTGCTGCGCCACCTGCAGCCGCAGCTGGACTTCATCATCATCGACACGCCGCCGGTGGAGCTGGTGAGCGACGCGGTGGCCGTGGCGCAGATGGCGACCAGCACGATCTACGTGGTGCGCGCCAACGAAACGCCGGTCCCGGTGATCCGCAAGGGTCTGAGCCGGCTGCAGCGCTCGGGCGCCAGCATCATGGGCGTGATCGTCAACGGCCTGAACTTCGACGACGCACAGCGCTACTACGGCGAGTCGGTCAATGGGGGTTACGGCAACACCTACTACCACGGGTATTCTCAGCAGCCCAAGACCTGACCGCCACCGAGATCCCATGCTAGACCTTCATGCGCATGTACTGCCGGGCATCGATGATGGCCCGCGCACGATGGACGATGCCGTGGCGCTGGCCCGCGCGATGGCCGAGGACGGCATCGAGCACGTCGTCGTCACGCCGCACATCTACCCCGGCGTGTTCGACAACACGCCTGCCCGCATCGCGGAAGCGTTCGATCTGCTACAAGCGGCGGTGAGCGAGCAGGACATTCCCCTGACGATGTCCTGGGCGGCCGAGGTGCGCATCTGCCCCGAGATCCTCGATTGGCTGGAGCTGCGGCGACTGCCCTTGCTGAACGGCAGCCTGGTCGGCCCGGGCACGGTGCTGATCGAGCTGCCGGATGGACAGATCCCGGTCGGCACGGACCGGCTGATGGGGATGCTGATGGAACAGGGCATCACGCCCCTGATGGCCCATCCGGAGCGCAACAAGGCGGTGATGGAGCAACTGACCCGGCTGGAGCCGCTGCGCCGGCTGGGCTGCAAGTTCCAGCTCACGGCGGGGTCGCTGCTCGGCGAGTTCGGCAGCCGGGCCCAGACCACGGCACAGGGCCTGCTGGATGCCGGCTGGGTGGATGTGGTGGCCACGGATGCGCACAACCGCTCCAGCCGCCGGCCACGCCTTTCCGCCGCCCGGGACTGGCTGTCCACGCACTACGACAGCGCGCTGGCCACCCAGTTGACCCAGACCAATCCGACCGCCATCACGGGCATGACCTCGTTCACGGTAGAGCGTGGCCAGGACCGGCTGGTGTTCCGCGACCTGCCCGCCGCACCGGCACCGCTGGTCCAGGACCTGCACTGGGGCGACGATCTGTTCGATCAGAGCGAGACCGCCGCAGCCCCGCCGACGAACGAGAACTGGTCACTGCTGGACTTCAAGATTGACGCCATCCACGCCGAGCTGACACAAGCCGTGGCGCAGATGGATGGGCCGGCACAGAAAGACAGCAGCCCAACGCCGGAAGACTGGGCCCTGCCGTCCTTCGTCGGCGCAGCAGCGCCTGTGCCTGCACCCTCGCCTGCGCCCGTACCCAAGCTGTTTCCAGTGATCGACGCGGCCATACCGACCCTGACGGCCGCGGTGGTGCGGGAGGTCGTGCCGCAAGCGCCTGTACAGACAGCCCCGCCAACACCACCAACACCGCCAGTCGAGGCCCCGGCAGTGGCAAATAGCCAACCGGAAAGCCCATCGCCGGCACCTGCTTTGGCGCCCCCCACACCAGTGCAATCGACGCCGGTGGAGGTAGCGCTGGATCCGCCTCGGGGCTTGCGCTTGCGCGACATGCAGTCCGTGCCCGAGACCGCCTTGTCTCGGCCGATCGTGCAGCAGGCGCCACGGTCTACGGCGGTGGTGCTGGCCAGCAGCAGGGCACGCCCGACGCCGGCGCCGGTTCAGCCGACGGCGACCGACGTCCCCCGCTGGACGCCGCCAGGCCGTGACAGCGTGCTGACACCCGGCGGCACGCGGGGCTTTCGCCTCAACGAGCTGCCACCGATCCCGCCGGCAAGGCGGCGCTGAGCATGGTGGGCCCTGCAGCCAGACACCGGCTTCTCAACGGACTGCTGGCCGCGGTCCTGTGCACGACCGCGGCGGTGGTGACCCAGCAGGCGGGGGTGCTGATGTCCGCCGACTGGTCGTCCGGGATGACACGGCACGCCTTGTCGAAATGGGCCACGGGTCAGACCACGTACACGAACGAACAATGGGAGCAGGCCCGCCAGGACCTGACACGCGCAGTCGCGCTGACGCCGAACGACGCCACCTTGCACGATGCGCTGGCCCAGCTCCAGGCGATCAGGGGCCGCAGCATCTGGACCATTGGGGGACCGAACTCTCCGGAAGTGGCGGCCTACCGGGAAGCCCTGGCGCACCAGGAAACCTCGATCAGGCTGCGTCCGACCCATGCCATGGCCTGGGCCAACCTGGCACTGATGCACATGGCCGTCAACACCAGTCCTGAAGCGCTTTACCAGGCGTGGCGCGAAGCTGCGCGCCTGGGGCCGAAGGAAATCGACGTGGAGAACACGCTGGTGATCCTCGCTGCAAACACCTGGGTGTCGGCGCCCGCGGATGTCCGGCAATGGGTCGAGACGCGGCGACCGGGATTTGCGGCGGAAATGGCCAACCCTGCAGTGCCGGCCACCTCGCCGCAATAACCGTCAAAAAAAATGGCGTCCGCAATGCGGACGCCATCCATGCTGCAGAGCCAATCAGGGCAGCCAGGCTGCCCCGGTCAGATCAATCAGGCAGCCTTCTTCATGCGGCGACGAGCCAGACCGCCGATGACGCCCAGACCTGCCAGCATCATCAGGTTGACTTCAGGTTCCGGCACGGGGGCGGCGGTGAAGTCGAGACCGACCTGCGGTGCGTTGATGCCGTTGACGTCCACCACAGCGATCTGCATGTTGGTGGTGCCGACAGGAATGGCGAATCCCACCCAGCCAGAATCGACGTACGTACCTTGCGAAGCGTAGAAGGTATCGGTCACCGTGCCAGCAACGCCACCGGTGTAGGTCACGCGCACGAAGTCGTCGTTGATGCCGCCGGTCAGGCCCTGGAAGTCGTATTCAGCACTGAACATGCGCAGCCACAGCATGTCGTTGGCATTGGTCGGAACGCCACCGGCGTTGAACGCAAACGTCACGGAGCCCATGTAGTTGTTGTTGAGCAGGCCAAATGCGTTACCCGTCTGGGCAGCGATGTTGTACGCCGTGGTGATGTCGTCATCTGCAACGGTGTTGCTGTTGCTGTCATAGTCATTGAAGACCGTGATGGGCGCTGTGTTGGTGGTGACCGCCGTCAGGACGCCATTCGTCACGGTCCAGCCGGTGGTTCCACTTTCGAAACCCAGATTGGTCGCAGCGAACGCCTGACCACTGGCAAGACCGGCCAACGCAAGAATAGATACAAATTTTTTCAACATACAGGACTCCTGAACTTTGTTCGACTTGCCATCGTCGATGGTGTTTGGCGATTTGTCATTTTCACTGTAAATCGACTTTGATTTGTATATAAGCCCCCTCCCCCTGTTTCAGGGACGAGGCCGAACCGATAGCGGTCACTGCGACGCGCGATCAGTCGCATCTCGGCAACGGCTTACCAGCTCACCTCGCGGTCCGGCGTCGAGCCGATCTTGTGGATCGACAGATCGGCGCCCTCGTACTCTTCTTCCTGGCTCATGCGAAGGCCCATCACGGCCTTGATGCCACCATACACCACGAAACCGCCCACCAAGGCCCAGACCACCGCCATCACGGTGCCGATGGTCTGGCTGGCCAGGCTGACGCCACCAATGCCGCCAAACGCCGTCTGGCCGAAGATGCCGCAGGCGATGCCGCCCCAGGCGCCGCACAGGCCGTGCAGCGGCCAAACGCCGAGCACGTCATCGATCTTCCAGCGGTTCTGCGTCAGGGTGAACATCTGCACGAAGATCGCGCCGGCAATGCCGCCGACCACCAGTGCGCCCGCCGGGTGCATCAGGTCGGATCCGGCACACACGGCCACCAGCCCCGCGAGCGGGCCGTTGTAGGCGAACCCCGGGTCGTTGCGGCCCATCAGGGTGGCCACCAGCGTGCCGCCCACCATCGCCATCAGCGAATTGACGGCGACCAGCCCGGAAATCTTGTCCAGCGTCTGCGCGCTCATCACGTTGAAGCCAAACCAGCCCGCCGCCAGAATCCAGGCGCCCAGCGCGAGGAAGGGGATGCTCGACGGCGGGTGGGCGCTCATCGCGCCGTCCTTGCGGTAGCGGTTGCTGCGTGCGCCCAGCAGCAGCACGGCGGCCAGTCCGATCCAGCCCCCGACGGCGTGGACCACCACGCTGCCAGCGAAATCGTGGAACTCGGCGCCGAACGCGCCCTTCAGCCAGGCCTGCACGCCGAACCGCTGGTTCCACGCCACGCCTTCCGACAGCGGGTAGATCAAGCCGACGATGATGGCCGTGGCCAGCAACTGCGGGTTGAAGCGCGCGCGTTCGGCGATGCCACCCGAGACGATGGCCGGGATGGCCGCCGCGAAGGTCAGCAGGAAGAAGAACTTGACCAGCTCGTAGCCGTTCTTCGCCGCCAGCGTCTCGGCGCCGGTGAAGAAGTCCACACCGTAGGCCACGCTGTAGCCCACGAAGAAGTAGGCAATGGTGGAGACGGCGAAATCGACCAGGATCTTGACGAGTGCGTTGACCTGGTTTTTCTTGCGCACCGTACCGAGTTCAAGGAAAGCGAATCCGGCGTGCATGGCCAGCACCATGATGGCGCCCAGCAGAATGAAAAGCGCATCAGCGCCTTGTTTCAAGGTATCCATGGGAGATCGACGGGTGGTTTGGGGTGGAAAGAGCACCAAATAAGCACGTTTTGTGCCAAGTTGGTGCGTTTGTTCACGCAATTCAACGCACCACAAACGCACATTCACCGAGTGGGTGCGCTGAATCGTGGCGGGTCGTCGCCCAACAGTTGGGCATGCATGCACCATTCATGTGCGTCCAGTGGCGTGGTCACACAAGAAGCCCTTGGCGCGCGCCGCACATCTGCTGCAGCCCGACGCGGACCCACCGCTACAATCGCACTGCAGCATTCGCACCAGTCAGAACGCTGCAGTCGCATCCGACGCCCTCTCCAATCCCGCGCCACCCTCGACTGGCCGCCTCGCCCGAGGCGCTGCAGGCGGCGCGACAAGCACCCCGACACGGGTGCCATTCCATGACGTTTGACGATCTGGGCCTGGCCCAGCCAATCCTTCGCGCAATCCGCGAACAAGGCTACGAAATCCCCACCCCCATTCAAGCGCAAGCCATCCCGGCGGTTCTCGCCGGTGGTGACCTGCTCGCTGGTGCACAGACCGGCACCGGCAAGACGGCCGGCTTCACGCTGCCGCTGCTGCACCGCCTGGCCGCTGGCCAGCCCGCCAAGGACAGCCGGGGCCGCTACGCAATCCGCGCCCTGATCCTCACCCCCACCCGCGAACTCGCCGCCCAAGTCGAGGAAAGCGTGCGCACCTACGGCAAGCACCTGAGCCTGAAGAGCATGGTGATGTTCGGCGGTGTCGGCATGGGCCCGCAGATCGCGCAGCTCAAGCGCGGTGTGGACATCCTGGTGGCCACGCCCGGCCGCCTGCTCGACCACCACCAGCAAGGCATGCTCGACCTGACCCAGGTCGAGTTCTTCGTGCTGGACGAAGCCGACCGCATGCTGGACATGGGCTTCGTCCATGACATCAAGAAGGTGCTGGCGATGCTGCCGGCCAAGAAGCAGAGCCTGCTGTTCTCGGCCACCTTCAGCGCCGAGATCAAGGCACTGGCCGACCGGCTGCTGAACGCGCCGCAGGTGATCGAGGTCGCCCGCAGCAACGCCACCGCCGAGAACATCGCCCAGCGCGTGATCAAGGTGGGCCGCGAAAAGAAGAAAGACCTGCTGATCCACCTGATCAAGACGCAGGACTGGCACCAGGTGCTGGTGTTCACGCGGATGAAACACGGCGCGAACCGCCTGTGCGAGTTCCTGAACAAGGCCGGCATCACCGCGATGGCGATCCACGGCAACAAGAGCCAGGGCGCGCGCACCAAGGCGCTGGCCGAGTTCAAGACCGGCGAGCTGTGCGTGCTGGTGGCGACCGACATCGCGGCCCGCGGCATCGACATCGACCAGTTGCCGCACGTCATCAACTTCGAGCTGCCCAATGTGTCGGAAGACTACGTGCACCGCATCGGCCGCACCGGCCGGGCAGGCGCGCAGGGCGAGGCGCTGTCGCTGGTGTGCCTGGACGAGGAACTCTTCCTCGCCGACATCGAGAAGCTGATCAAGCGCAGCATCCCGCGCGAGTCGGTCGCCGGTTTCGAAGCCGATCCGGGCGAGCGCGCCGAGCCGATCCAGATCGGTCGCCGCACGCTGGGCGGTGCTGGCGGCGGCGGCGGCGGTGGTGGTGGCAATGGCCGCGGTGCTGGCGGTGGCGGTGGACGTGGTGGCGAACAACGTCGCCCGGCCGCGCCCGGCGGCCAGCCGCGTGGCAACGCACCGGCCCGTCCGGGCAGCGCCCCGCAGCGCACGGCCGCCCCGCGCGGTGGTCGTCCGCAAGGTGCTGGCAGCGGCACGGGCACGGGCGCAGGCCCCAAGCGCCCGGCCCTGACCTCGGGTCGCCGCAGCGGCTGACCGTCCGTCGGCCACCTGCTTGATCCGGATCAAGTCCGGGTCAGGTGCCCGGGGCGTTTCCTGATACCTTGCAGTGCCGGTCGTGCCAAGCTGGTGCGACCCCCACTGCGAGGAGCACGTCATGGAGATCCAGTTCCTGGGCGCCGCCGACTGCGTCACCGGCTCACGCCACTTGGTGACCAGCGGCCCCCACCGCGTCCTGCTCGACTGCGGCCTGTTCCAGGGCTGGAAGATGCTGCGCGAGCGCAACTGGGCGCCGCTGGCGGTGCCGCCGCACGAGATCGATGCGGCCATCCTCAGCCACGCCCACCTCGACCACAGCGGCTGGCTGCCAGCGCTGGTGGCGCAAGGGTTCCGCGGACGCATCTGGTGCAGCGCCGCCACGCGCGATCTGGCCGAGGTGCTGCTGCTCGATGCGGCCAAGCTGCAGGAGGAAGACGCCCGCCGCGCCAACCGCGGCGGCTGGTCTCGCCACGACCCGGCTCGGCCGCTGTACACGACCAAGGATGCGCGCCACGCGATCGAGTTGCTGCGGCCCGTGGCGACCGGCAAACCGTTTGAACCCCTGCCCGGCCTGCGCGCCGAACTCACCCCCGTCGGCCATCTGCTGGGCGCCTGCGCCGTGACGCTGCGCGACGCCGAACACGCGCTGGTGTTCTCGGGCGATGTCGGCCGTGTCGATGACCTGATGATGCCCGCGCCGCTGCCGATGACCGCGCCGCTCAGCCTCGCGCCGGACGTGCTGCTGGTCGAGAGCACCTACGGCAACCGGCTCCACCCGGCGGACAACACCGCCGCACGCCTCGGCGAGATCATCCGGCAGACCACGCGGCGCGGCGGCAAGGTGCTGATCCCGACCTTCGCGGTCGGGCGGGCGCAGGCGCTGATGCTGGTGCTGCACCGCCTGCGCGCCGAGGGCGAGTTGCCGGACGATCTGCCGGTCTACCTCGACAGCCCGATGGCGCAGGAGGCCACCGCCATCTACTCCGCCCACCGCGACCTGCTGCGCCTGTCGAACGCCGAAGCGCGCGGCTTCAGCGAAGGCGTCAAGCCGGTGCACAAGCCGCAGGATTCGGCCCGGTTGGCGCGTCTGCGCGGACCGGCGGTGATCTTGTCATCGAGTGGCATGGCGACTGGCGGCCGGGTGCTGGGCCACCTCGCGGCGCTGGCGCCGGACCCGCGCAACGCGATCGTGTTCCCTGGCTTCCAGGTACCCGGCAGCCGTGGCGGCAAGCTGGTCAGCGGCGCCACCGAGATCAAGGTGATGGGGCAGTACGTGGCGGTGAAGGCGCAGGTCCATCATCTGGCTGGCCTGTCCGGCCACGCCGATGCGGACGGCCTGATCGCGTGGATGCGCCAGATGCCGACCGCGCCGAAGCAGGTGATGGTGGTGCACGGCGAGCCGGAAGCGTCGGATGCACTGCGCATCCGCATCGAGGAAACCCTCGGCTGGCCGGCCCGCGTGCCTCAGGCGGGGGAGCGCCTGGGGCTGGGCACGCTGGCTGCGCTCAGGGGCGCGAGCCGTCGTTGAGGCCCTTGGCGGCCGTGCCGCTGGTGGCCTTGGCGGCGGCGGCTTCCTTGCGGGCCTTGCGCTCCGCGAGGCGTTCAGCCTTCGCGGCGGCGGCCTTCTCGGCCTTCTTTTCAGCGTTCTTTTCCGCGTTCTTCTCGGCCCGCTTCTCCGACTTCAGATCCGCCTTCTTCGCCGCCAGACGCGCTTCGCGGCGCTCGGCGCGCTTGGTGGCCCGCTCCTCGGCGGTGGACTTGCCGGCCTTCTCAGCCTTCTCAGGCTTGACCGCCTTGACCGCCTTGCCTGCCTTTTTTGTCTTGCGCGCCTCGGCGGCCTCTTCTCGGGCGGCCTTGCGGGCGGCTCGCCGCTCGGCGGCGGACTTGGTGGCGGGTGCCTCGACCTTGGAAGGGGCCTTCGCAGCCGCCTTCTCCACCTTGGCGGCGTCCGCGTGCTTGCGGGCTTCCGCCTGGCGCGCACGCCGGGCGTCGAGCGCCTTGTCGAGCTGCTCGACCTTGCGCTCGGCCACGCCAGCCGCTGCCGCCGCGGCGGGTTCACGCAGCGTGGCCGGATCGGGAACGGACGGCATGGCAGCCGGGGCCGCCGGCATGGTGATGGGCTTGGGGGTCTGGCCGGTGCTGGTCTGGGCCTGCGCAGCGGCGCCGGCGGTGAGCATCACGGCCGCGAGAGCGGCAATCAGCGGTTGCATGGGAGGGTGTCTCCAGGTTGAGTGGGAAATGTAGCCGCAGGGGAACGGGCCGTCGATTTTTTCAGCCTTGGTGCGGCCATCAATCAAAGCGCCGCTCGCGCAGCCATTTGGTGGCGACCCACTTTTCGCCGGTGATCACCGGTGCCCCCCCGTGCAGCGAGCGGCTGCTGGGGTGGGCGCGGTCGTAGCTGAAGAAGACGGCATGGCCCTGGATCGGCGCGACTTCGAAGTGGACGTCGGGGAAGGTGGTGCCGCCACCGGCCTCGGGGGTGTTCAGGTAGATCACCAGCGTGCCGACGCGCTGGCCGCCGCGCTTGAGGATGGTGGCGGAGCCTGGCTGCGCCGGGTCGAAGTAGTCGTAGTGCGGTTTGTATTCGGCGCCGGGGTGGTAGTGCAGGATCTGCAGGCCCTCGCCGTTCTCGGCCGGCCAGCGCAGCAGCGCCGCGATGCGCTGCTCGATGCGTTCGATCAGCGCCGTCTCGCCGCGGCCGAAGAACATGCCGGCGCTGGTGCGGGCGGCGTTGACCTCGCTGCCGCCGGTGGAGTTGTCGACGGTCTCGGAGCGGGCCATGCGCGGCGCAGCCAGCTGGCGCAGCGCTTCGCACTCTTCGCTGGACAGCAGATCGGCGAACACCACCACGCGCGGGTCGCGCATCGACGCCACGACCCGCACCACCTGCCCGTCCGGCAGGCACAGCTCGGCCGGCGACTGCGCCAGATCCGGTTCGGGCACCGGCACCGCAAGCGGGCACTCCTGCAGGCGGGCGTGCTCGGCGAGGAAACCTTCGAGCGTGTGCTCCAGCGCGGCCAGGGCGATGTCCTCGTCCCAGCCAGACTGCCTCATGGCCTGCAGGACCGCATCGGGTGAATGGCCGGCCTGGGCCTGTTCCAGGATCCAAAGCCGCAGTTCCGGGGTGGCTGTCTGGGTGCTCATGGTCGTGCTCATGCAGTGGTGCAGTCGTGCAGTGGAAGGAAGCTCAATCCGCCCGGCGGCGGAACACCCAGCGGTCGCCCGCCGAGGCCGTCGCATCGAACCGATAACCGCCCAGATCGAAACCCTGCAGTGCCTGGGGATCGTCCAGCCGGTGGGTGATGGCGTGGCGCGCCATCAGCCCGCGCGCCTGCTTGGCGTAGAAGCTGATGATCTTGTAGCCCGTGTCCTTCCAGTCCTCGAACACGCACTCGATCACCCGGGTCCGCTGCACGAGCGCAGGGCGCAGCGCCGCCTTGGCGTACTCCTGCGAGGCCAGGTTGACAATCACCGGCGAGCCGGACGCCGCGGACCTGGCCTTGCGGGTCGACAGGCGGTGCAGCAATTCCTTGGCGATGCGGTCACCCCACCAGGCGTAGAGGTCCTTGCCACGCGGATTGGCCCAGCGGGTGCCCATCTCCAGGCGATAGGGCTGCAGCGCATCGAGCGGGCGCAGGACACCGTACAGGCCGGACAGGATGGCGACATGGTCCTGCGCCCAGGCGATATCCTCGCTGGAGAGCGTCGGCGCAGCGAGTCCGTCATAGACATCGCCGTTGAAGGCCAGCACGGCCGGCTTGCTGTTGACCGGCGTGTTGCGCGGACGCCAGGCGCCGTAGCGGGCCACGTTCAGCGCCGCGAGCTTGTCGGACAAGGTCATCAGGGCGGCGATCTGGTTCGGGGACTGCGTGCGCAATTGCCCGATCAGCGCGGCGGCTTCGGCCATGAAGACAGGACGGGTCGGCTCGACCGTGGTCGGGGTCTCGAAATCCAGGGACTTGGCGGGCGAAAGCAGCAGGAGCATGTCGGGCAGCAGAAAACGGAGTCGGCAAGCCTGCAAGCGTACCAGCGCCGCGCAGTGCCTGAAAATGGGCGCATGACGACCACGCCCGCCACCCCCTGCCCTTGCGGCAGCGGCCACCCGCTGCCGGCCTGCTGCGGCCGATTCCACACCGACGGTGCACACGCTGGTCAGGCCCCAACGGCCGAGGCGCTGATGCGCTCGCGCTACAGCGCCTTCGTGCTGGACCGGCTCGATTACCTGCTCGCCACCTGGCACCCGAGCACCCGGCCGGTTGCGCTGGAACCGAACGAGGCGGGCCTGCGCTGGCTGGGGCTCACCGTGCGCCACCACAAGGCGCTGGACGCGGACCGGGCGGAAGTGTCGTTCGTGGCCCGCAGCAAGCTCGGCGGGAGGGCGCACCGGCTGGAGGAGGTCAGCCGCTTCGTGCGCGAGGACGGGCGCTGGTTCTATGTGGACGGAGCGATCGGCAGGGGTGTCAGTGGTCGTCCTTGACCGGCTCGTCCGACAGGGGCGGCAGGCTGGCGCGAACCGCGTCGAGGTCCGACAGCGCGAAGGCACGCTGCACGGCGGGCGACAGCAGCCACAGCAGCAGCGCCGCCGCCACCAGGGTGCCGCCGAGGGTGGGATGCAGGCCCGTGTGGTGCTCCAGATTGGCAGCCGCCCATGGCTCGACCAGCAGCAGGCGCACCGGGTGGAAGTCGGCGCCACCGGGCCAGGCCATCGCCGCGAGCAGCGCCGCCAGCACGCCCATGGCCAGCGTGCGCGCCCAGCCGTGGGCGCGCCACAATCCAGCCGCGATCCCCAGCAGCAGCCAGGGCAGCGGCTCCATCCAGAGCACACCGTCGGCGCGGTGGATCGACACCATCGACAGGCCCGTGAACAGCAGCGCAGCAAGGAGCGGTTCGGGCCGACATTTTTTCAATTCGTCGCACATGGGACTGATTTTGCGCAACCCACATGCATTCGCCGAGTGTGTTCTTGACCAGATCCCCGACTTCCGGGGATCCGTAATCGATAAAAATGACGCCCGTTGCCATCCACCGTTTTTTCGTCACGCTGCGTGACGCCAATCCGCACCCGGCGTCGGAGCTGGAATACACCTCGGTGTTCGAGTTGCTCGCTGCGGTGCTGCTGTCGGCGCAGGCCACCGACGTCGGCGTCAACAAGGCCACGCGCCGGCTGTTCCCGGTCGCCAACACGCCGCGCCAGATCGTGGCGCTGGGCGTCGCAGGGCTGGAGGAGCACATCCGCACCATCGGTCTTTATCGCAACAAGGCAAAACATTTGTACGCCACGAGCCAGATCCTGCTGGCGCAGCACGGCGGGCAGGTGCCACGCAGCCGCGAGGCGCTGGAAGCCCTGCCGGGGGTCGGGCGCAAGACGGCGAACGTGGTGCTGAACGTGGCCTGGGGCGAGCCGACCTGTGCGGTGGATACGCACCTGTTCCGCGTCGGCAACCGCACCGGGCTGGCGCCGGGCAAGACGCCGTACGCCGTCGAGATGCAGCTCCTGAAGCGCATCCCGGCCGAGTTCCGGGTCGATGCGCACCATTGGCTGATCCTGCACGGGCGCTATGTCTGCCAGGCGCGCAAGCCGCGCTGCTGGGAATGCGCGGTGGCGGATTGCTGCGACTTCCAGCCGAAGACGCCCGCGCCATGACGCTGCGTCAGCGCCGTTTCAGGCGTGCAGCGCCGCCCAGTCCAGCAGGCGCCGCTGGATCTGGCGAACACCGTCGGTGAGGCAAGCGGGGCCGGGCTGCAGGATCTCGCTCGACTTGATCTCGAACACCTGCCCGTGTACCACCGCCGGCACCGCTTCCCAGCCGGGCCGCGCCATCACCTGCTCCGGCCGGAACTTGCGCCCGCACCACGAACCGAGGACCACGTCCGGCGAGCGCCGCACCACCTCCAGCGGATCCGCGACGATGCGGTCCTTGCCAAGCGATTTCCCGGCCAGCTCGGGGAAACATTCCTCGCCACCGGCCAGCGCCGACAGTTCGCTGACCCAGCCGATGCCCGTGATGATCGGGTCCATCCACTCCTCGAAGTAGACCCGCGGGCGCCGGGGCAGCGTCCGGCCGATCGCCGCCACGTCGTCCAACCCGGCCTGCAGCTCGGCCAGCAGCGCGGCGGTCTTCTCGTGCGCGCCGACCATCGCCCCCACCATCGCGACCATCCGCAGGATCTCGGCAACGCTGCGCTGGTTGAACACGTGCACGGCCACCCCGGCGCGAATCAACTGGCTGGCGATGTCCGCCTGCAGGTCCGAGAAACCGAGCACCAGATCCGGCTCCAGCGCGAGGATCTTGTCGATCTTGGCCGTGAGGTAGGCCGAGACCCGCGGCTTCTCCTGCCGGGCTCGCGGCGGGCGCACCGTATAGCCGGAAATGCCGACGATGCGGTGTTCCTCACCCAGGAGGTAGAGCGTCTCGGTCGTCTCCTCGGTGAGGCAGACGATGCGGCGGGGGAACAGGTCGGCGGGCATGGCGGGGGCCTCGGGGGTCAGGCAGTCGTCGTCATGCCGAGCCGGTCCAGCAGCGCCCGGTCCTTCGCCGACTGCGGGTTGCCGGTGGTCAGCAGCTTGTCGCCGTAGAAGATCGAGTTCGCGCCGGCCAGGAAACACAGCGCCTGGATCGCCTCGCTCATCTGCTCGCGCCCGGCGGACAGGCGCACGCGGGCGGTCGGCATGGTGATGCGGGCGACCGCGATGGTACGCACGAACTCGAACGGGTCGAGCTTGTCGGTATCGGCCAGCGGCGTGCCCTCGACCTTGACCAGCTCGTTGATCGGCACCGACTCCGGGTACGGCGCCAGGTTGGCGAGCTGCGCGACCAAGCCGGCGCGTTCGGTGCGGCTCTCGCCCATGCCGACGATGCCACCGCAGCAGACCGACATGCCGGCGCTGCGGACATGTTCAAGCGTGTCGAGGCGGTCCTGGTAGTCGCGGGTCGTGATGATGCGACCGTAGGCTTCCGGAGCGGTGTCGAGGTTGTGGTTGTAGTAGTCGAGGCCGGCGTCCTTGAGCGACTGCGCCTGCGTCTGGCTCAGCATGCCCAGCGTGCAGCAGGTCTCCATGCCGAGTGCCTTCACGCCCGAGACCAGCTCGGCGACCTTCTCGATGTCGCGGTCCTTGGGCGCACGCCACGCCGCGCCCATGCAGAAGCGGGTCGCGCCCTGCGCCTTGGCGTCGGTGGCGGCCGAGAGCACGGCGTCGATGTCGAGCAGCTTGCTGGCCTCGACGCCGGTGTCGTAGTGCACCGACTGCGGGCAGTAGCCGCAGTCCTCGGGGCAGCCGCCGGTCTTGATCGACAGCAGCGTGGAGAGCTGCACCTCGTTGGCCTCGAAGTGCTGGCGGTGCACCTGCTGCGCCTGCCAGAGCAGGTCGTTGAACGGCAGCGCGAACAGCGCCTCGATCTGCGCGACGCTCCAGCGGGCGTTGGCTGCAGGAGCGAGGGGCTTGGCGGGGCAGATCAGCGTGACGGGCTGGGGGGTGGCGAGGCTCATGCAGTGGGCTCCTGAGAAATTCGGGGGGACAGTTCGATGATCGCATCGGCGAGGCGCTCGACCTCGGCGACGGTGTGTGCGGCGGACAGGGCGATGCGCAGCCGGGCGGTGCCAGCGGGCACGGTCGGCGGGCGGATGGCGGGCACCCACAGGCCACGCTGGCGCAGGCCGTCCATCAGCGCCAGCGCCGTGGCGTTGTCGCCGACGATGAGCGGCTGGATCGGCGTGGGCGAGTCGAGCAGGCGCCAGCCGGTGCCGGCCAGCCCGGTGTGCAGCCGCCCACGCAGCGCCGCGACGAGATCGGCCAGCCGCACGCGGCGCCATTCGTCGTGCTGCACGCGGCGCAGGCTGACCCGCAGCGCCTCGGCCAGCATGGCGGGCGCGGCGGTGGCGAAGGTGTAGCTGCGGGTTTTCTGGAGCAGCCATTCGATCAGCGTCGGCTCGCCCGCGACGAAGGCACCGGCCACGCCGAGCGCCTTGCCGAGGGTGGCCATGTAGAGCACGCGGCGCGAGGCGGTCGGCCCCACGAGGCCGAAGCGCGCCAGCGTGCCGCGCCCTTGCGGGCCGAGCACGCCGAAGCCGTGGGCGTCGTCGAGCAGCAGCAGCGCGTCGTGCCGCTCGCACAGCGCCAGCAGGCGCGGCACGTCGGCGATGTCGCCGTCCATGCTGAACACGGCGTCGCTCAGCACCAGCTTGCGCCGGGCGGTGCAGGCGGCGAGCTGGGCGGCGAGGTGGTCGAGGTCGGCGTGCGGGAAGCGGTGGATGGTCGCCTTCGACAGCCGGGCGCCGTCGATCAGGCAGGCATGGTTCAGTGCGTCCGAGAACAGCGCGTCGCCCTCGCCCACCAGCGCGGGGATGACCGAGGCGTTGGTGGCAAAACCGGCGTAGAAATACAGCGCCCGCGGCAGCCCGACGAAGCGGGCCAGCTCGTCCTCCAGCGCCGCATTCGCTGCGCTGTGGCCGCTGACCATCGGCGAAGCACCGGAGCCGACGCCGTAGGCCCGAGCCCCCGCGCAGGCCGCCTCGACCAGCGCCGGATCGCCCGCGAGGCCGAGGTAGTCGTTGCTGCAGAAGGCCAGCAGCCGCTCGCCGTCCACGCTCAGGTAGCCGTCGCCGAGCGGCCGGACGACGCGGCGGCGGCGCAGCAGGTGGGCATCGTCGAGCGCCTGCAGGCGGGCGGGCAGTTCGTCGAGCCAGGAGGAAACAGGTTCAGGTTCGGTCATGGGGTCGATCGGGCATGGAACGGCAGGTCCGCCAGCAGCGGCGCGGCCAGGTGTCGGCGCAGGAAAGCCACGTTGTCGTCGGCGCAGGGCATGTCCGGATCGATCCGGTTGGCGATCCAGCCCGCCAGCGTCAACCCGCGGGCGCGCACCGCCTCGGCCGTCAGCAGCGCGTGGTTCAGGCAACCGAGCCGCAGGCCCACGACCAGCACGACGGGCAGGCCCAGCGCCTCGGCCAGATCCGCGCCCGTCACCAGCCCACCGTCCGGGCGATCATCCAGCGGCACGAGAAACCCGCCCGCGCCCTCCACCACCACCACATCCGCCCGGCGCTGCAGTTCACGGCACGCGGCGACGATCGGTTCCAGCGCGATGGCCACGCCCGCACGCTGCGCAGCGAGGTGCGGCGACAGCGGCTCGGGCAGGCGCACGGGGCTGTCGAGTTCGGCCGGCACCACCACGTTCGACGCCGCCCGCAGCCGCAGCACGTCGTCATCGTCGGGCGCCGTGCCGGCGGCGATCGGTTTCATGCCCACGGCGCGGTGGCCGGCCGCGACGAAACCGCGCAGCAGGTGGGCAGCCACGTGGGTCTTGCCGATGCCGGTGTCGGTGCCGATGACGAACAGCGAGCCCAGTTCAGACTGCATCGATCGCCCCCGCTGCATGGGCAGGGTGCAGCACGGTCGCTGCGCCCTCCTCGGCCAGCGTGTCATTCAAGGCCGCCAGCGCGCCGCGGGCCAGCCAGGCGCCCGAGCGGTCGTCGGTTGCCGCGTCGATCGCATACGGGGGCATGGCGTAGAGCGTGTGCCCGATCGGGCGCAGCAGCAGCCCGTGCGCCAGCGCATGGCGGCTGTAGCGGTGGGCGAAGTCGGGCAGGGTCGTCTCGATGTCCCAGGCCCAGACCATGCCGAGCTGGCGCGCATGCCGGACACGGGGATGTGCGGTCAGCGGGGCGAGGCGTTCGGTCAGTTGCGCCGCCGTCACGCGGTTGCGCGCCAGCACGTTCTCGCGCTCGAACAGGTCCAGCGTGGCCAGCGCGGCACGGCAGGCGAGCGGGTTGCCGGTGTACGAATGCGAATGCAGGAAGCCTCGGGCCACGGTGTCGTCGTAGAACGCCGCGTAGACCTCGTCCGTCGTCAGCACCGCCGACAGCGGCAGCATCCCGCCCGTCAGCCCCTTGGAGAGGCAGAGAAAATCGGGGCGGATGCCGGCCTGGCTGTGCGCGAACAGCGTCCCGGTGCGGCCAAAGCCGACCGCGATTTCATCGACGACGAGGTGGACCCGGTACTGGTCGCACAGCGCCCGCACGCGCCGCAGGTAATGCGCGTCGTGCATCGCCATGCCGGCGGCGCACTGGATCAGCGGCTCGACGATCACGGCGGCCGTCTCGGCGTGGTGCCCGGCCAGCCAGCGTTGCAGCGACTGCGCGGCACGTTCGGCCACGTCCACCGCCGATTCGCCGTCACGGGCGTCGCGGGCATCCGGGCTGTCCACCGTCGCCGCCAGCCGCACCAGCGGCGCATACGCTTCGCGGAAGATCGCGATGTCGGTGACGGCCAGCGCGCCGACCGTCTCGCCGTGGTAACCGCCGGCCAGTCCGACGAAGCGCGACTTGCCCGGCTGGCCCTGGTTGCGCCAGAAGTGGGCGCTCATCTTCAGCGCGATCTCGGTCGCCGAGGCGCCGTCGCTGCCGTAGAAGGCGTGGCCCAGCCCGGTCAGCGCCGCCAGCCGCTCGGACAACTCGACGACCGGTGCGTGCGTGAAGCCGGCGAGCATCACATGGTCAAGCCGGCCGAGCTGATCGACCAGCGCCGCCACCAGCGCCGGGTGGTTGTGGCCGAACAGGTTGACCCACCACGAGCTGATGCCGTCGAGGTAACGCCGGCCTTCATGGTCGTGCAGCCAGACACCCTCGGCGCGGGACACGGGAATCAGCGGCAGGCCGGGGTGACCGGGGGTGCCGTCGTGCAGCTTCATCTGGGTGCAGGGGTGCCACACCGCGCGCAGGCTGCGGGCGCGCCAGTCGTCGTTCAGGCTCATGGGGTCGGGCACCGGGTTCAGCGCAGCGGGGAAACCTGCGGCGGGTTTTCGGGATGGGCGCGGAGTTCCTTGATGCGGTTCTGACCGTCCATGAACACCAGCTTGGGCGCGTGCGTGGCGACCTGCTCCTCATGCACCTGGGCGAAGGCAGCGAGGATCACCAGGTCACCCGTGCTGGCACGCCGGGCGGCCGAACCGTTGAGCGAGATGATCCCGCTGCCACGCGGCGCCTTGATCACGTAGGTGACGAAGCGCTCGCCGTTGTTGATGTTCCAGACGTGGATCTGCTCGTTCTCGCAGAGGTTGGCGGCGTCCAGCAGGTCTTCGTCGATGCCGCAGGAGCCTTCGTAGTGCAGCTCGCAGTGGGTGACGGTGGCGCGGTGGATCTTGGATTTGAGGAGAGTGCGGAACATGGTCAGGGCAGGTTCGGGGTGTTCAGGGTGCCTGGGAAAGCGGGGCGGATCATAATGTTGAAATCTTCAACAAGCCGACAATTTCCCCACATGGCCACGGTCAACTTCAGCGTGCCGGACGACGTGAAAGCGGCGTTCAACGCCACCTTCGCTTCGGAAAACAAGAGCGCCATCATCGCCGCACTGATGCGCGAGGCCGTCGAGCGCGCCCAGCGCAAGCAGCGCCACCGCCAGACCATCGAGCACCTGCTGGCCGCGCATGGACAGGCCCCCGAGGTCAGCGAAGCACAGTTCCAGGCCGCCCGCGACGAAGGCCGGCCATGATCTGCGTGGTCGATGCCAGCGTGGCGATCAAGTGGTTCGTCCGCGGCACCTGGGCGCAGCGCGAGGACCACATCGATCAGGCGCTGGCGCTGCTGCGGGCGATCTGGGCTGATCGGGTGACGATGCTGCAGCCGCCCCATTTTCCGGCGGAAGTGGCCGCTGTGCTGGCGCGTCTCGATCCCGGTGGTGCAACCGGGGATGTCGCCCACCTCGGCCTCATGGACATTCGCTACACGGCACCGACCGACCACCTGGCCACGGCGCTCGATCTGTCGGTGCGGTTGAATCATCATCTGTTCGATACGCTTTATCACGCGGTCGCGCTCGACACGCCGGGCGCCACCTTCATCACCGCCGACCGGCGCTATTTCGACAAGGCCCGTGCGTCCGGGCTCGGGCAGATCGGCTGGCTGCCAGACGTGCCGTTCCAGACCGTCAACTGACCATACCGGGGCGGCACCGGCCAGTCACTGACCGCCACCACCTCACGGCCCACTGTCCTGAGCGCATTGATCCAGCCCGCGTGACCCACGATCAGCGTTGGCGCACCGGCAGAGGCGCCAAGGTACCCGTTCACCCTGACGCGCAACTGGCCCAGCGACTCGCCCCCACCGGGCGCATGGTCGGTGAAATCGGCTTCCCAGGCGGCCACTGTGGCGTGCGGGATCGCGGTCCACGGCTGGCCGTCCCAGGCACCGAAATCCAGCTCCAGCAGCCGCGCATCGACGTGGTGTCGCCAGCCCCAGCGCCGCAACCAGCGTGCCACGTCCGCACAGCGCCGCAGCGGCGAGGACGCGATCTCGCGGGGCAAGCCCTCGCGGCGGGCGGTCCGGCGGATGCGGTGCGCCAGGCGCTTGGCGCGGCGCGGATCGACCGGCAGGTCGGTCTGGCCGATGCAGCGGCCCACCGCGCCAACCGGCTTCGGGTGGCGCCAGATCCAGAGTTCAGCCATGCAGCACCGCCAGCCAGCCCAGCAGCGCCGCCAGTTCGCTCAACTGCTGCGACGCGCCCAGCGTGTCCCCGGTGAACCCGCCCAGCCGGCCATGGAACCAGCGCCCGCACCACAGCACCATGCCCGCCAGCCCGAACAGGCCCGCCAGCACCGGGCGCAGATCGTCCAGCATCCACACCGCCACGACGCTGACAGCGACCGCCCAGCCGAGCACGACCACGAGCCCGCGGCCGGAAATCTGCTGCGCCATCGGCTTGGCCTTGGCGTGTTCCGGATCACCCGCATACGGCAACACCCACAGCAGCACGACCGGCGCGACCCGCGACAGCGCGTGGACCCAGACCGTGGCGACCACCGCCGGCAGCAGCCCGACCGACACGATCCCGTGCAGCGTCACCGCCTTCAGCCCGAGCACACCGACCAGTCCAAGCGCGCCGTAGCTGCCCAGCCGCGAGTCCTTCATGATGGTCAACGCCCGCTCGCGGCTGACCGCGCCGCCCAGGCCGTCACAGGTGTCGGCCAGCCCGTCCTCGTGGAAGCCGCCGGTCATCCAGACGGTTGCCGCCATCGACAGCCCGACCGCCACCGGCAACGGCCAGAACGGCACCGCCAGCGCCAGCACCGCCGCCCCGACCGCGCCGACGCACAGCCCGACCGCCGGGTAGTGGCGCGCGCTCTGGTGCATCCAGTCCGGCTGCCAACCCACCCAGGCCGGCACCGGCACGCGGGTGAAGAACTGCAGCGCGATGAAGAACAGGCGCAACTCGTGGACCAGCCAGCGCATCGACGGCTCAGTCCGCGCGGTCGCTGACGCCGGCCGAAGCAAAGCTCGCCATCTCCGCCAGGATGCGGCAGGCCGACTCCAGCAGCGGCCACGCCAGCGCCGCCCCAGAACCCTCGCCCAGCCGCAGACCGAGGCTCAGCAGCGGCTCGGCCTCCAGGCGCGCCAGCATCAGCCGGTGGCCCGACTCGTCCGACTGGTGCGCGAACACGCAGCGTTGCAGCACGTTCGCCGACAGCCGCGCCGCCACCAGCACCGCCGCACTGACGATGAACCCATCGACGACGATGACCCGCCGCTGCGCCGCCGCCTCCAGCACGGCGCCGACCAGCATCGCGATCTCGAAGCCGCCGAACGCCGCCAGCGCGTCCAGCGGCGCCGTGGCCGCTTCGTGGCGGGCCAGCACCTTGCGCAGGATCTCGGTCTTGCGCACCAGCGCGGGGCCGTCCACCCCGGTGCCGCGGCCGGTGCAGCGGTCGATGGCTTCGCCCGTCAACCGCGCCATCAGCAGCGAGGCCGACGAGGTGTTGCCGATGCCCATCTCGCCGAACAGCACCACGTTGCCCGGCAGGCTGCGCACGACACCCGCGCCGGTCTCGACCGCCGCCGCACATTCGGCCGCCGTCATCGCCGGACCTTCCAGCGCATCCGCCGTGCCCCAGCCGATCTTGCGGGCAAGCAGGCCCGGGCGCGGCGCGAACTCGTGCTTCACGCCCGCGTCCACCACCGTCAGCGCCAGCCCGTGCTGACGCGCCAGCACGCTGACCGCCGCGCCGCCGGCCAGGAAGTTCTCGACCATCTGCCACGTCACGTCGCTCGGGAACGCCGACACACCCCGCACTGCCAAGCCGTGGTCGCCCGCGAAGACGATCATCTGCGGGTGTTCGAGAGCAGGCAGGTCGCGGCCCTGGATCTGCGCCAGCTTCAGTGCCAGCGATTCGAGGCGGCCGAGCGAGCCTTGTGGTTTGGTCTTCTGGTCGAGCGCGGTCTGCACGCGGGTGGTCAGTGCCGTGTCGTGCAGGTCGTCGATGGCGGGAAGGATGGGGAGTGCAGGTGCTGTCATCGGGGTTCCTTTTCGGTGTCGTTGTTGTCTTGCTGCAGCAGGGACATCAGCACGCCCTCGGGCACGTGCCGGTCCAGGAAATCGGCGAGGCCGTCGAACACGGCGTCCAGCGTGCGCACCTCGGCGCCGAAGAACGCGCGCAGCACCGCGGGCGACTCGAACAGACCGTGGGCATACAGCCCGAGCACGGCGCCCTGCTGCCAGCCCAGCACCTCGCCCGCAGCGTTGTGCACCGCCTCGGTGGCAGCCGGCAGATCGGCATGCTGGCCCGTGCGGCCGTGGTGGATCTCGTAGCCCTCGAAGACGACACCCGACAGCGCCGCCCAGGGGCCGCACGGTTCGGCCAGTGCAGCGAATCGGGCCTGCGTCGGCTGCAGCAGCTTGTCCGGGTCGAAGGCGGTCACCAGCGGCAGCAGGCCGAGGCCCGGTGCATTGCCGCCGAGCGGGTCGTCGACCGCGTGCAGGTCGATCAGCGCCTCGCCCAGCATCTGCAGGCCGCCGCAGATGCCCAGCACCGCCCCGCCCTGCGCCGCGTGGCGCGCCACCGCCAGATCCAGCCCCTGCGCGCGCAGCCAGGCCAGATCGGCCATGGTGTGTTTCGAGCCGGGCAGGACCACCCAGTCCGCGCCGTCCAGATCCGCCGGACCCCGCGCCCAGACCAGCCGCACACCCGGCAGGTTGCGCAGCGGCTGGAACTCGTCGAGGTTGCTGATGCGCGGGTAGGCGATCACCGCCACGCGCAGCGGCCGGACCGACGAGGCGCCGCCCGTGCTGCGGTCATCGAACACGCCGTCTTCCTCGGGCAACCCATGTTCGCGCCACATCGGCAGCACGGCGACTGTCGGCACACCGGTCAGCGCTTCGAGCTGCTCCGGGCCAGGGGACAGCAAGGCCGCATCGCCGCGGAAGCGGTTGAGCACGAAGCCGCGGATCAGTGCCCGCTCCTCGGCGGGCAGCAACTGGTGCGTGCCATAGAGGTGGGCGAAGGCGCCGCCGCGGTCGATGTCCGTCACCAGCAGGCAGGCCGCGTCCACGGCCAGCGCGGTGCGCATGTTGACGAAGTCGCTGCTGTGCAGGTTGATCTCGGCGGGCGAGCCGGCGCCCTCGATGACCACGACGTCGTTCTCGGCCATCAGCGCGTGCAGCGCGTCGCGGGCGAACGGCCACAGCGCCTCGCTGCGTTCGCGCCACGGCACGGCACCCAGGTCGTGCCGCACGGCGCCCAGCACGACCACCTGGCTGCGTGTGTCCGCCTCGGGCTTGAGCAGCACCGGGTTCTGGCGCACCTCGGGCAGCGTGCGGGCGGCCAGCGCCTGGAAGTACTGCGCGCTGCCGATCTCGCCCATGCGGCCGTCCGGGCCGGGCACGACGCGGGCGTTGTTGCTCATGTTCTGCGCCTTGAACGGCGCAACCTTCAGCCCACGGCGCGCATACCAGCGGCACAGCGCCGTGGCCAGCCAGCTCTTGCCGGCACCACTGGTGGTGCCCAGGACCATCACCGCGCGTGCCATGTGCTTGCTCATTTCATTGACTTCAATCGTTTCAATACGTGGACAGGCTCTGGAAGCCCGACTGGCGCACCGTCGGCACAAAGCCCCCGTCGCCCACTGTCTGGCGCCACAGCAGCGCCAGCGCCTGCTGCGACGGCGGCGGCTACACGCTCACGCGCACCCAGCCGGGCAGGCCCATCGAGGTGCAGTCGCGCAGCTTGATGCCCACCGCGCGCAGTTCCGGCAGCACGCGCGACGGGTGCAGCGGGTCGGAATCGGCATCGTCGCCCGCCGTCCACTGGCCCCAGCGGGCGATGTAGTACGGCGTGACGCTAGTCAGGCAAGTCCAGCCCAGGCGCTTCTGGCACAGCTCGATCTGCTGGCGGCGCCAGCTGCGCAGGATGTGCAGGCTGGAGCGCACCCAGCTCTGCGCCTCGTCGCTGGCCCAGCTCTGCAGCATCGCCACGGCGTGCGCGCCCAGCGGCCACGACGGCGCCAGCGCGGCCAGCCGCTCCGTCAGCCAGTGGGTCAGCGCCGCGGACTCGGGGGTGCGCGCCGGGGCGATCGCGTAGGCGCCGCGCACGCCGGTCAGCCCGAGCGCCTTGTTCGGCGACCAGAGCTGCCAGGCGTTGTCGGGCACCGGTGGCGCCTCGCCGTCCAGCCGCAGCGGCGTGTAGGCCCGGTCGACCACCAGCACCGACTCGCTCGGATTGAACGGCGGTGCGGCACGGGCGTCGCCGATCGGGCTGCCCGGCTCGGTGTGCCAGATCAGCCAGGGCGGATCCTGGGCGTCCAGATCGTCGATCTCGCGCACCGGGCGCAGGCCCAGCGCCTCGGCCGCCGCCGCGTATTCGCCGTAGGCGTAGTCCGGCACCCGCACGCGCGCCCCCGGGTGGATCAGCGCGATCGCCAGGCTCATGCGGCGGATGAACTCGCTGGCGCTGCCCGCGACGACGACGCGCACCGGCTCGACCCCGTGCAGCCGCGCGAGCTGCAGCCGCAGGGCCGCGTAGCCCGGATCGGGATAGCGCCGCACGTCGACCTGGCGCACCTGCTCCAGCGCCATCGGCGCCGGCCCGCAGGCGTTGGCGTTGGTGGAGAAATCCCAGCGCGGCACGCCCAGGGCGTCCGGCCCCCCGTGCGTGTGCACGAGGTCGTGGTGGTCCTTGCTCGACGTCATGTGCTGTTCAGGCTGGCCCCCCGGCCGCCCCCATCAACGCCCACCCCAGCCAGCCACCCGCGAGCATGGTCATCCACCACCGGACGGCCGACTGGGTATGCCGCAGCGCGGTCTCCACGTCTGCAGCCTCGGGTGCTCGGCCCCGGGGTTGCAGAGCATAGACCCCCGGCTTGCGCAGACAGATGTCCAGACGTAACGCCATCGCGCCCAGCGCCCAGGCAAGCAGCAGCGCGCCGGCCTGCAGCACGGACCACGGCGCCTGCACGGTGGCGAGGTCGGGCAGCGTCACGGGGTGTCCACCAGCCTCGGATCGTCGAACACGAAGGTCGTCGGGCGCATCGGGGGGCGGGAGGCCGCCTGGCGCCGTCCGTCGCTCACCAGCCTCAGCGGCGCGGACATCCCCGGCGCATGGACGACCACGGTGTGGAACTCGCCATCCTCTCCACAGGGGCAGACGCCCTCCGGCAGTTCGTCCAGCAAGGCGGCGTCGTAGTCCCGACCGCAGAAGCGCACGTCCAGCCGCCCCACGTCGACGCAGACCAGCCGGGCCCGGATGCCACGGGCGATGATCTCGCGCGCCAACGCCCCACGGGGCTCACCCCACAGCGGGAACACCGGCACCAGGCCGATCTGCGCGCAGGCCGGCTCCAGGTAATCGCGGTGCGCCTGCAGGTCGATGTCGCCGAAGACGATGTGGGTGTGGCCGCTGTCGTGCAGCGACTGCAGCGCGGCGTTGAACCCCATCGCATAGGCGCCCGGCACCCCGTCCGGCACGGCCACCGGCCGCCACACGCCGCCGAAGGCCGCGACCTGCGCGGCAATCACCGCGGGCGGCAGTGCATGCGACTTGCTGAAGCCGTCGGCCTCGCACATCGTCAGGAAGGTCGTCACGTCGTGGCCGGTCTCGCGGGCACGCAGCAGCGCCAGGCAGGCATCCTTGCCGGCGCTCCAGCTGATGGCGGTCTTTTTCAGGGGGGTCATGGGGTCCGTCCTCGTTCGTCCTTGAAGCCTTGCAGTTGTGGCAGTGCCGCCCACTGGCCGCCCACCCGCTCGATGCGGATCGCGCCGCCGAAGACCTCGACCAGCGCGGTCTGCACCGCCGGATCGCTGCAGCCTCCGACCGCCCGCACCTCCCCTGCGGCGAGCACGACCAGCCGGTCGGCAGCCAGCGCCAGGCTCAGGTCGTGCAGCACGCTGATCACCACCTGCGTGCGGCCGAGCTGCGCCATCTGGCGCACGAGCGCGACCTGGTGCGGCGGGTCGAGGTGGGTGGTCGGTTCGTCCAGCAACAGCACCGGTGCCTGCACCGCCAACGCCCGCGCGAGGAACACCCGCTGGCGCTCGCCGCCGGAGAGTTCGGACAGGCGGCGGTGCTGCCAGGACTGGCATTCGGTGTCGCGCATGGCCTGCTGGACGATGGCCTCGTCCTGGGGGCCGGGGGTGGCGAACAGGCCGAGCTGCGGCAGGCGACCGAGGTGAACGACATCGCGCACCGTCAGTTCGCCACTCGCCTCGGCCTGCTGCGCCAGCCAGGCGAGCTGGCGGGCGCGGTCGCGGGCGGACCATTGGCCGAGCGGACGACCGGCCAGTGTCACCTCGCCCGCCGCCAGCGGCTGCAGACCGGCCAGTGCGCGCAGCAGCGTGGACTTGCCGGCGCCGTTCGGGCCGACGATGGCGGTCCAGCCGCGGTCGAACGCGAGGGTGATGCCGCAAAGGACCGGGCGGTCGCCGAGGCGGACTTCCACGTCCGTGGCGGACAAGGGTGGGTGCCCGCCTTCGCGGGCATGACGGGTGGGAGAGGTGCTCACGCGATCTCCTGGCGGCGCAGCAGCCACAGCAGGTAGAAGCCGCCCAGCACGGCGGTCAGCACGCCCACCGGCAGCTCCTGCGGCGCGATCAGCGTGCGCGCCAGCACGTCGGCCACCAGCAGCAGCGCACCGCCCATCGCCGCGCTGGCCACCAGCCGGTAGCCATGGGTCGCGTGGACGAAGCGCCGCACCAGATGCGGCGCCACCAGCCCGACAAACGCCACCATGCCGGCCTGCGCCACGGCGGTGCCGGTCGCCAGCGCCATCAGCACGACGAGCACCAGCCGCAGGCGCGGCAGCGCCAGCCCGAGGCTCGCGGCGCTGTCCTCGCCCAGCGTCAGCGCATCCAGCACGCGCGACAGCCGCCAGCCCAGGGGCAGCACCAGCAGCAGCGCAGCCCCCAGCACCACACAACTTGTCCAGCCGAGAAAGCCGGTCGTGCCCAGCAGGAAGGCCTGCTTGCCGCGCAGGGCCTCCGGCGAGACCGTGGTGAGCAGGTCGTTGAGTGCCCCGAGCACGACGCCCACGACGACGCCCGCCAGCAGCAGGCGTGTCGTGTGCTGGGCGCCACGCGCCAGCGACAGCGTCAGCCCGACCCCGACCAGCGCGCCCAGGAACGCTGCCGCGACCAGCCCGAAGCGCGACAGCAGTTCGGCCGTCGCCAGGCTCATCCCGACTCCGGCCATCGAGGCCGCCGCCAGCACCAGCACGACCCCCAGCGACGCCCCCGCCGCCGAGCCCAGCAGATAGGGATCCGCCAGTGGATTGCGGAACAGCCCTTGCGCGATGGCGCCGGCCAGCCCGAACAGCGCGCCGGTCAGCCAGGCGCCCAGCGTGCGCGGGGCGCGGATCTGCCACAGGATCAGGTCGGCCGAGCCATCGGTCAGCGTGGTGCGGAACGCCGCGAGGCTCCAGCCCTCGCTGCCCGCCACCAGCCCGGCCACGCCACCCAGCCACGCGACCAGCGCCAGCGCCCAGGCCAGGCGGGTGCGGCGGCGCTGCTCGTGTGCGCTCACGGCGTGCCGCGCTCCGCGGGGGGCAGCGCCTGCAGGCAATCGGCGATCAGCTCGGCCGCTTCCCCCAGCCGCGGGCCGGGGCGCACGAGCATGTCGTAGCGCGCGGCGTCGAAGGCACAGGTGCGGCGTGTCTGCAGGGCTTTCAGCGTCGCCCAGCCGGGGCGGCGCGGCATGTCGTTCAGGTGGCGTTCGACCGCCATGATCAGGTCGGGCTGCGCCTTGACGACGTATTCGGGATTGAGTTTCGGGAACGGCCCGAGCGCAGGCGGCACGATGTTGCCCAGCCCCAGCTGCGCCAGCAGCTCGCCGATGAACGAGACGCTGCCGGCCGCGTAGGGCGCAGCATCGACCTCGAAATAAACTTTCTGGCCACGCAGCACCGCCGGCACGCGTGCCACCGCCCGCTGCACCTGCTGGTCGATGCGCGCCCACAGCACGCCGCCCTGCTCCGGGCGGCCCATCAGCGTGGCCACGGTGGCGACCATGCGCCTCGCCTCGGTCTGGTTGCGCGGCTCCAGCACGACCACGGTCAACCCGAGCGACTCCAGCCGCTCGACCGCCCGGGTCGAGCGCGCCGCCAGCACGACATCGGGCCGCAACGCGACGATGCGCTCGACCTGTGCATCGTCCATGCCGCCAAGCTTGGGCAGCGCGGGCACGCTGGTGGGCCAGTTGGAGTAGCGGTCGGTGCCGACCAGCCGTTCGCAGAACCCCAGCGCACAGACGGTTTCGGTCAACGACGGCAGCAGCGTGATGACGCGCTGCGGCGGGGCGGGCAGCTTGATCGTCGCGCCACGGTCATCGCGCACGATGACATCAGCCCGCGCCAGCACGGCGAAGCCAAGGGACAAGGCCACGGCCAGCGCCCAGTGTGCCGAGGTGCGGTACGGGGTTCGGCTCCGGGTCATCGCTTCACCGCCATTTCCAGCCCCGCCACCATGAGCGTCACCCGCGGACAGCGGGCCGCGACCTGCTGGTGCAGCCGCCCAAGTTCATCGACATAGCGCCTCGCCTCGCGGGACATCGGCGCCAGGCCGAGACCGATCTCGTTGGAGACCAGCACGACGGGGCCGGGCGCCGCCCGCAACGCCGCGTCCAGATCGGCCAGCACGGCGAGCCAGGTGGCGTCACCGACCGGCTCGCCCTCCAGCGGCATGAGCCACTGCGTCAGCCACAGCGTGAGGCAGTCCACCAGCACGAGGCAGTCGGGCGCGCTGTGCCGGCGCATGGCGTCGGGGAGGTCGCGGGGCACCTCGTCGAGCGCCATCGCCGGCACCCGCACCGCGCGGTCGGCCTGGTGCCGCTGGATGCGGGCACGCATCTCGTCGTCCCCCCCCAGCGCAGTGGCCAGCAGCACGGCACGGTGGCCGGGCTGCACCAGCCAGTCGGCCGCACGCGCTTCACCGCAGCGCGACTTGCCGCTGCGCTGGCCGCCGAGGATGAACTCGCTCAGGGGATGCATGACCCGGCCGCCGCTGCGTTCAACGCGGCGCGTAGCGCAGCGTCAGGTACAGCTCGCGACCCGGCTGGTTGTAGCCCAGCGCGGTTTCGTAGGCCTTGTCGGTGACGTTGTTCAGCCGTGCGCCCAGCGCCCAGTCGCGCTCGAACTGCCACTGCGCATGCAGGTCCACCGTGCCGTAGCCGGCCAGGCGCTGCGTGTTGGCGGTGTTGTTGAAGCGGTGGCTGTAGGCCTGCAGGCCAGCGCCGACTGTCCAGGCGCCCAGATCGACATCGGCATTCAGCTTGGCGGCGTTGCGTGCGCGGCGCTGCAGCAGCTTGCCCTGGTTGGCACTGCCGTCGGTGTCGTTCTTCGGCGTCACGTGGTCCACGGCGGCACCGACCTTGACCGGACCGAGCTGGCCGTCATAGCTGACGCTGACGCCATTGCTCTGCGCGTACGGCAGGTTGACCGGGTTGGCGCCCTGGGTGATGTAGCCGCGGATGCGGTTGCCGAACACGGTCGCGCCGAACTGGTGTTCGCCGGTCGTGTAGCGCAGGCCGACTTCGGCGTGCTTGCCCTTTTCAGGCTCCAGCAAGGCATTGCCGTAGGACGGCCAGTAGAGCTGGTTGAAGCTGGGTGCCACGAAGCTGGTGCCGAGCTGCGCGGTGGCGCGCAGGCCGTCCATCAGCGCAAGGCCGTAGCCGACGGTGCCGGTGGTCGGGTTGCCGTACTGCGAGTTGCGGTCGTGGCGCAGGCTGGCCTGCACGGTGTGAAGGCCGACCGTGGCGTGGTAGCCGAGGGCCAGGCTGTTGACCGTGCGGTTCGTGATGTCGTAGTTGCCGGCGGGCTTGGTCACCTTCTGCTTGAGGTGTTCGGCGACGACCAGCAGCGTGCCGACCGGCAGGCTGATGGTGTTGTCCCAGCTCAGCTGCTGCTGCACGGTGGCAATGGTGCCCAGGTCCGAATACGGCGAAGCGGACGCGAGGGTCTCGTAGTCGTTGGCGCTGCGGGCGACGCGGACCTGTGTGCGCCACCCGGCGGTGACCTCGCCCGAGGTGTCGACCGACAGCACGCGGGTGCGCAGGCCGGATCTGGCGTCGGCACCGGGGCCGTCGTCGTAGCCGGACACCGCGTCGGCGCTCAGCAGATGCGCACCGACCTGCCAGCCCTGCGGCAGCTTCAGCCCCAGGTGGGCGCTAGCCGCGTTCTGGTGGAAACCGTCCACGTCCGCGTTGTAGCTGCCGAATTCGGCGCGCGCGTTGGTGGCCGAGAAGCCGCGGTTTTCGGTGTGCAACGCCTGCACCGCGCCACTCCAGACGCCATCGTTGAAGCTGACGCCGCCGCTGGCCTGGCCGTAGCGGTGGCTGCCGGTCGTCACGGCGCCGTTCAGTCGGGTGCCCTCGGAGGCGCTGGCGCGGCGGGTGAACACCTGCACCACGCCACCGACCGCGTCACTGCCGTACAGGCTCGACAGCGGGCCGCGCACGATCTCGATGCGGTCGATGTCGCCCAGGGGCAGGTTGTCGAGTTCGGGCATGCCGGCGGTGGCCGAGCCGTAGCGCACACCGTCGACCAACAGCAGCACGTGGCGCGCCTCCAGGCCGCGGATGAAGACCGAGCTGGTCTTGCCGAGGCCGCCGTTGGCGGTGAGCTGGATGCCAGGCTGCTGGGCCAGCACCTCGGCAAGGGTGCGGCCGTTGGCGCGCTCCAGATCCTCACGGGTCAGCACAGTGACATCGGCGACGGTCTGGTCAGCGCGCACTGGCGTGCGGGTGGCCGTGACGACCACGGTGGGCAGGCTGGATTGCGCCCAGACTGCGCTCGACAGGAGGGAGAACGCGCACAGCGCGGCGGGCAGCGAAGCGGCCCGGAATTCGGAGGTCATAGGAGAGGACTACACGGAAAGATCGTGCGCGCCAGCTTCCCCGCAGGCACACACCTCAATGGCGAACGACCTGCGTCATTCGCCCCCCGTTGGCCGGTATCCGGGCTGACGGACGAACCTCGGACGACCTTCCCGGTATCCCAATGACACCAGTGGTGTGTGCGCCGAGGCGGAGAGCGCATGGCTCCCGTCCGCTTACCGTTGCGGGGGCAGCGCAGGTTGAGCGTGGCCCGAAGGGGCGTTGACTTTCCTGCTTCCCGTTTAACCGTGCTGGCGTGAAGGCCGGCACGAGCACCAACAGCGTGAATTGTAAACGGTGCGCGCCCGGACCACTACAATCGACACGGTCAGGGAGCGCGCACTGTCGCGCCGATCACTACGCCAACCGCCACCGCGCAATGTCCACACTCGAAGACCTCGCCGAACGGGTAGACCGGCTGCTGCTGCGCCACGAAGAGCTGCAGCGCACCAACGCACTGCTCGACCAGCAACTCACCGCCGTCGCGGCCGAACGGGACAATCTGCGCTCCCGGCTGGCAGCGGCCCGGGCCCGCATTGATGCATTGATCGAGCGCCTGCCGGCCGGTGATGTCGATACCCACGACCGCGGTGCATCTGGAGGCGGTGTATGAAACAGCTCGACATCAGCATCATGGGCCAGAGCTACATCCTGGCTTGCCCGGACGGTGGTGAAGCCGTCCTGACCGCTGCAGTGCGTCAGGTGGACCGCGAGATGTGTGCCATCCGCGATGCCGGCCGAGTGAAGGCCCGGGAGCGCATCGCCGTGCTGGCGGCGCTCAATCTGGCCTATTCGCTCATCGAACAGCGCACGAAAGACGGCCACGCTGCGCCGGTACCGGTCACCGACGCCCATCCGGCACCCACCCCGAGCGTCCCGCTCATCACCATCGACGTCGATGATCTGGTGCGGCGCATCGAAGCTGCACTTGGTGACCAGGATCACACGCCGGCCTGATTCGGTCGGCGTGGATCGGCATAGAATTGACCCGTCCGCTGCGTTCGCGGGGGTTTTTATTTCCTTGAACCGATGCTCTCGCGAGCCTGGGCTTGGAACATCGACCAGCTGGTGTGATCGTCTCGCGTCAGATGAACCCGAAGCCGGTCTGACCTCGCCCACCTGAATCCCCTGGGTTCAGGAATGCGGCCCTCGGTTCGCAGCGGACACCCCCACATGCACCTCGATTTCACCCTGGTCGCCGAGCTTCTCGCCCTCGGCATGTGCACCGGCTTCCTCGCCGGTTTGCTCGGCATTGGCGGCGGCATGCTGATGGTGCCCTTCATGACGCTCATCCTGTCGGCGCGCGGTGTCGATGCCTCGCTGGCCGTCAAGATGGCCATCGCCACCTCGATGGCGACCATCCTCTTCACGTCGATCTCCAGCGTGCGTGCGCACCACCAGCGCGGCGCCGTCCGCTGGGACATCGTGCGCCGCCTCGCACCCGGCATCGTGCTGGGTGGCCTGCTGGCGGGCGCGGGGGTGTTCTCGCTGCTCAAGGGCACCACGCTGGCGCTGGTGTTCGCGGTCTTCGTCACCTTTTCCGCCACGCAGATGCTGCTGGACCGCAAGCCAGCACCCACCCGGCAGATGCCCGGAACGGCGGGCAGCCTGGGCGCGGGCGGCGTGATCGGTTTCATCTCCGGGCTGGTCGGCGCGGGCGGGGGTTTCATCTCGGTGCCCTTCATGAGCTGGTGCAACGTGTCCATGCACAACGCCGTGGCGACCTCGGCGGCGCTCGGCTTTCCGATTGCATTGGCCAACACTGTCGGGTACGTGGTCGGTGGCTGGTCGATGCCAAGCCCGCTGCCAGGCGCACTCGGCTACCTGTGGCTGCCGGGACTCGCCATCATCGCGATCGCCAGTGTCACCACGGCCCCGCTCGGTGCCCGCACTGCGCATGCGATGAACATCAAGCAGCTCAAGAAGGTCTTCGCCTGCACCTTGTATGGGCTGGCGGCCTACATGTTCTACAAGTCGATGGGCTGACTCCGGCAGGCTCAGCGCAGATCACCCGCCAGACTCGCCAGGGTTTCGGCACCTGCGCGCTGATGCACCGGATAGGCCGAGTGGTCGCAGCCCAGCGTCACTTCGGCGCAGGCACGGATCGCCGCACGTGTGCGCGCACCGAACTCGAAGCGCAGGAAATGCACCGCTGAAGTCTTCTCCGCGGTTTCCCGGTCCAGGTCCTCATCCGCGATGGCATAGACACGGGCATGGCCCTCGACCTCGACAAACACCCGGTCCTCCACCCCGATCAGCCGCGCCAGCGCACGCCGACGCTCCTGCACTTCCGGGTATTCGAGCAACAGCGTCGCCTTCCAGTTACCGCCGTCCGGCAACAGCGGCACATAGGCCTCCAGCTCGCCGCGGATGCCCGCCTCCTCGAAGATCTTCTCGACGCGGAGCATTTCCTGCACCTGGTAGCGCACCGTCACCTCGTCCTCGAACTGCAGCGTCATGTGCTCGCCCAGGTGGACGCTGCGCAGGCGGCGGTGGGCGATCACCTCGGCGCGCATGGCGGGACGGACGCGGGCATAGGCTTCCAGGGTCATCAGGCTGTCGCGGGTCAGGGCCATGCCAGCGTCTCCTTCAAGGATTCAGGCCGTAGGCGCGCGCGACGAGCGACAGCGGGTGGGCCAGCGGCGTCGCAGGCAGGCCGTTGTTCGCCATGCCCTGCGCGATGTGGTGGCCGCCGAGCGGGCAGTCGGAGCTGATCCAGTCCGGCGGCTGGCCTTCCGCACCGAGCTTGGCCATGGCCATGAACACCGGCTTGCCGATCTTCATGGCGGTTTCGTGGAAGGGCTTCTTGATGCCGTAGGTGCCGGCGTGGCCGGAGCAGCGCTCTACCGTGTTCAGCTCGACCACCACGGTCCGGCCGATCAGCCGGAACAGCTCTTCCGTCTTGCGGCCGATCTTCTGCACCCGGCCGTGGCACGGGATCTGGTAGCTGACCCGACCCAGCGCCTGCGTGAAATCGGTGCGCAGCAGGCCGTCCTTGTGCCGCGCCACCAGGTACTCGAACGGATCCCACACCGCGTCGCGCACCAGCGCCACGTCGGCATCGTCGGGGAACATCAGCGGCAGTTCCTGCTTGAACATCAGCGTGCAGGATGGCACTGCCGCCAGGATCGCGTAACCCTCGCGGGCGTAGCGCGCCAGCACGGGAATATTGGCCTCCTTGCTGGCCTCGACCGACGCCAGATCACCCAGTTCGAGCTTGGGCATGCCGCAGCAACGCTCCTTCTCGACGAGTTCGTAGGGAATCCGGTTGTGCGCCAGCACCTTGAGCAGGTCGTGGCCGATGCCGGGATCGTTGTAGTTGACGAAGCAGGTCGAGAACACCGCGACCTTGCCCGGCGTGCGCTCGCCGTTGGTGCTGACCGTGGCCGGACTGGCCGCAGCGCTGCTGCGAAAGCGTTGACTGGCAAGCTCCGGCATCCAGGCATCCCGGTGAACGCCAAGCACCTGCTCCATCACCCCGCGCACCAAGGGCGTGCGGTTGACGGCGTTGACCACCTGCACGACCACCGGAACACCGGCGAACTGCCCATGCACGTCGGTCGAGGCCAGGAAACGGTCCGCACGCGACACCTCACCCTTGCGGAAGCGGATCGCCTTGGCGCGCAGCATCAGGTGCGGAAAATCCAGCCCCCACGGGTGTGGCGGCACGTAGGGGCATTTGGTGACGTAGCAAAGGTCGCAGAGGTAACACTGATCGACCACCTTGCTGTAATCCGCCTTCGCGACCCCGTGAACCTCGCCATCGGCGGTGGCATCCACGAGGTCGAACAAGGTCGGGAAGGACTGGCACAGGCTCACGCAGCGGCGACAACCGTGGCAGGCATCGAACACGCGCTCCATCTCGGCTTCGCATTGCGCTTCGTCGTGGAAGTCGGCGCTCTGCCAGTTCAGGGGGTGGCGGGTGGGCGCCTCCAGATTGCCTTCGCGTTGGCTCACGGGAATCTCCTGCGCAGACAGCCGCTCAGTCCTCCAGGGTGTCGAGCGCGCGCTGGTAGCGGTTGGCGTGCGAGCGTTCGGCCTTGGCCAGCGTCTCGAACCAATCGGCGATCTCGTCGAAGCCCTCGTCGCGGGCGGTGCGGGCCATGCCGGGGTACATGTCGGTGTACTCGTGCGTTTCACCGGCGACCGCAGCCGTCAGGTTCTGGCGCGACGAGCCGATCGGCAATCCGGTGGCCGGGTCTCCCACCGCTTCGAGGAATTCGAGGTGCCCGTGCGCATGGCCGGTCTCGCCCTCGGCGGTCGAACGGAACAGCGCGGCAACGTCGTTCTGGCCTTCGATGTCGGCCTTGTTCGCGAAGTAGAGGTAGCGCCGGTTGGCCTGAGACTCGCCTGCGAAGGCCTCTTTCAGGTTCTGTTCGGTCTTGGAACCCTTGAGTGTCATGTCAGTCTCCGGTGAAATCCGAGGAAGATCCGAGACGCTGACGATAGGACGACCCCAGGCGGGCGTCGATTAGAGATTGGCTATGCCCACGCAGGCGAAAATCAATCGACTCGACTCGGTTCGGATCAAGTCACCGGCAGCATCTCGCCCATTCGGATCGACGCCAGCGCCACCCGGTTGCCCCCGCGCTGGCGCGCATCCGCCAGCGCCCGCACGGCGGCCTGACTGAGGTCGGCCAGTGTCGCCGCTGTGTGCGGAAAACTCGCCACCCCGATCGACACCTCGAAATTGAAGCCCTGCCCCGCCACCACGACCACCTCGGTGGCACAGGCTCGGCGCAGGTGCTCCATGCGCGCGTGGGCCGTTGCCAGCCCGACACCGGACAGCAGGATCGCGAAGCGCCCGTCGCCGAGCTGTGACAGCACATCCATCGCCCGCGTGTTGGTGCGCATCAAGTGGCCCATCGCCTGCGTGACGGCCTGCACCCCCGGCTCGCCCAGCGTCTGGCGCAGCGATTCGACCCGGTCCAGCGCCAGCAGCACCAGAGCGAACTCGCGGTGTTCCCGCTGCGACAGTGCCGCCTCGCGGCGCAGGTGTTCCTCGAAATGCTCGCGGCGGAACAGCTCGCTTGGCCGGTCCAGCCCCTGCGCATGCTGGCGGCGCAGTGCTTCGACCGATTGCTGCTGGCGCTCGATCTGGTCGAGCGCCGATTGCAGCCGACCCGCATCGCGCCGGCTCTGCGTCACGTCGCGCCAGAGGCTCAGGATCTGGCGCGGGCCGTCCGTCGGCACCAGAATGTGGCGCACCACATGGAACTCGGCGCGCACCCCGGCGCGCTCGAAGCGGTGGTCCTCCACCACCGCCAACTGGCCCGACGCCAGCGCACGGGCGTCCGCCGCCTGCAGGGCGTTGGCCTCGGCCTGCGGCAGCAGATCCAGGTCCGCGGCGCCCACCACCCGCTGTGCATCGGCACCAAGCCACGCCAGACACGGCGGGTTGGCCCACAGGTAGCGCCCGCTGTCAGCGTCCTTGAGCGCCAGCAGCACCCCCTCGACCTGCAGCAGATCAAGCACACCACCAGCCAGCAGAGCAGGCAGCGCCACGGGGACAGGCCATTCGAGGATGTTCATCCGGGCATGATAGGCAGGTCACCTCCTCACCGACTGCGACCGAACTCACACAAGGTAACGGGCCGCCGCGCGGGCGTGAACTCCTTCACCGCCCGCGGCCCCCCTGACCGGGCGGTTCAGCCCGTGTGCAGATCAGCCCATCAGCAACTGCATGCTTTGCTCGTACTCGCGCGTCAGGCGGTCAAAGCGTTCGAGCAGGGCCTCGCTGGCGGCGGCCAGCGTCACGCGGGCGACCGGCGTCGCGCCTGCGCGCACGGCAGCGAGCATTTCCTGCCAGTGCAGTTCCGCCGCGGCCGTGCCCTCGCGGATGGCCGGGGTCGACAGCGGAATCTCCCGGAGATAGGCCAGCCCGCGCTCGAAGGCCTCGGCGGTCGGGGCCAGTTCGGCCGGCAGTGGCTCACCTGCCGACAGCGTCGGTCCCTCGCGCAGCAGCGCCAGCTTGGCCAGCCGCTGCGCCAGCATGCGCTGGCGGCCGGAGACGTTGATGACGTGCAGCGTCGGCGCGAGTCCGGCGTTTTCGAGCGCCTGTGTCAGGCGATCGGACAGCTCCAGCAGCCGCTCTGCGTCGTGGTCGAGTGCCGCAAGCCGCGACGCCACCGGCACATTGACCAGGCTCGCGTGCACCTGCGCCCAGGTTGCCTGCACCGCGTCGATCAGGTCGCCAAAGGTCGGGCGCGACAGCGCGCGGTCCAGCAGTTGCAAGCTCTGGTCGATCTGCGCACCCGAGTCGGCCAGCAGCGCACGCGAGCCCGCCGACTCCACGCCCGTGGCCGCCAGCGCATAGAGCTTGACGATGCGCTGCGACAGCATCCGCAGGCGGCCAGCGCGGTTGATGGCGTCGCCGTAGTGGGCGGAGTCGATGACCTGCTGCGAAACCTGGCCGATGCGCTGCTTGGCATTCATCGACGCCGAGCGCAGCAGCCGGAACGCTTCGTCCTCGTTGACCTGCCGCGCCGACATCAGCAAGCCCTTGGCCCGGTCCACCAGCTTGCGCTCCTCGAAACGGCGCTTGAGGTCGGCAAGTTCCTCGCGCAACTGGCGGGTCTGGCGGTAGCGGGCGATGCTGACCTGCACCAGCGGACGCAGCCGGCTGGGCGCATAGCCGTTGACGATCCAGCCGTCGATGCCCACCGCCAGCGCCGCCTCCATCGTCTCGGCGCGCACATCGCTGGTGAACACCAGCACCGGCGTCGGCACTGCCGCTTCGAGCAGGCGCACCGCCTCGAACAGCGCCTCATCCGGGTGCGGCTCCCAGACGACGATCAGGTCCGGTGCATGGCGCACCGCCTCGCGCACCATCTGGGCGCAGGTGGCACGGGTGCAGACCTGCAGACCGTTGGACTCCAGATCGGTGACGAGCGTGGGTGCGTCAGGCAGCGCGGGGGCAATGGCAAGGAGATTGATCATGTGGCAACGCACAAAGCAGACTTCAGGCCAGCATCGTGGCATGTTTTGTGCAGTGCAACGTGCAGTAGAACCATCCGCTGCTCAATCGCCGCCAAGCCATGTCCACTTTCAAAACTTTCCTGCGCGCCGGCCACGGGCCCACCCTGTTTTCGGCCTTCTTCTACTTCGCCTTCTCCTGCTGCATCTGGGTGCTCAACGGGGCGATGGCGCCGTTCATCACGGAAACCTTCAACCTGACCCCCGCCCAGCGCGGGCTGATGCTGTCGATCCCGATCATCGCGGGGGCCCTGATGCGCTTCCCGCTGGGCATCCTGTCCCAGTACATCGGCCGCAAGAACGCGACGCTGGTGGAGATGGGGCTGATCGCCGTGGCGATGCTGTACGGCTACTTCATGGTCCACACCTTCGACGACCTGCTGGCGATGGGCGTGCTGCTCGGCGTGGCGGGGGCGAGCTTCGGTGTGGCGCTGTCGCTCGGCTCGGGCTGGTTCCCGCCGCAGCACAAGGGGCTGGCGATGGGGCTGGTCGGCGCGGGCAACGTCGGCACCGCGGTGTCGGTGCTGGTCGCGCCGCCGCTGGCGCAGTGGCTGGGTTGGCAAGCCGTGTACGGCGTCGCTGCCGCCGCGATCCTGCTGCCGATGGTGGTGATGATCGTCTTCGCCAAGGAGCCGCCCGACGTGGACAGGCACGCCGGTTTCCGCGAACACATCGCCTGCCTGTTCGAGAAGGACGGCTGGGTCTTCAGCCTGATCTACGGCGTGACCTTCGGCGGCTTCATCGGGCTGATCACCTTCCTGCCGTCGTACTACTACGAGCAATTCGGCGTCAGCAAGGTGCAGGCGGGTCAGTTGACGATGCTGGCGGCCTTCATGGGCGCGGCGGTGCGGGTGGTGGGCGGCTGGCTCTCCGACCGCTGGGGCGGTGTCAACACGCTGACGCTGGTGCTGGTCGCCGTGGCGGTGACGCTGACGCTGATCGGGCTGTCCACCAGTTCGCTCGCGCTGACCACCCTGCTGCTGATCGCCTGTTTCGCGGCCCTCGGCGCAGGCAATGGCGCGCTGTTCCAGCTGGTGCCCTTGCGCTGGCCGACCAGCACGGCGGTGGCCGGCTCGATGATCGGCGAGATCGGTGCGCTCGGCGGCGGCCTGGTGCCCAACGTCATGGGCGCGTCCAAGCAATACCTGGGCACCTACGCCTGGGGCTTCGTGGTGTTTGCGGTGCTGGCGCTGGTCATGCTCGGCGTGATGCGCGTGATGCAGATCCGCTGGACCCGCACCTGGGCGGAAAAGGGTGGCCGTGCCCGCAGCCACAGCCACGGGGCCGCCGTCTCAGCGCGGTAAGAACAGCAGCCAGAAGATCAACAGCAGGTTGAAGGCGACGGACACCAGGCACGCCACCTTCCACAGCAGCGCCGGATCGCGCATCGCCAGCGGTGTCGCTCCCAGCGCATTCAACGGCCGCGACGCCCCCCGCTCCAGCGCCAGCGCGAACTCTTCCGCTGTCTCGAAACGCTGCCGGGGATCCCGCGCCACGGCCTTCAGCACCACATGGTCGAGCCAGATCGGCACATCCGGGCGCATCCGCGACGGCGGTGTCGGGTCGCACCGGTAACGGCCGGTCTGCCACGGTTCGATTTCGCCGTAGGGCAGCTTGCCGGTGAGCCACTGGTAAAGCGTCACCCCCAGGGCAAAGAGGTCGCTGCCCGCATCCGCCGGCTGGCCGTGGTCGCCCTGCCATTGCTCGGGGTTCATGTAGCTGGGGGTGCCGGCGTGCAGGCTGCGCATGGCCGCCGGCTCGCGCCCCGACACGGCCACACCCAGATCGAGCACCCGCCACTGCCCGTCGTCGCCCAGGTGCAGGTTGCCGGGCTTGATGTCGCGGTGGACCACACCAAGTCGGTGCATGCGCCCCAAAGCGCGGGTAAACGCCAATCCGCCCTGCACCACATCGGGGACTTCGCTGCGGTAATCGGGCTGGGCAAGCTGCTGCTCCAGCGTGTGGCCGCTGTGCCAGTCGAACACGGTGTAGAACGCGCTCGGGTCGTGCACCTCGCGCACCCGCACAAAGCCCTGCCCTTCGCGCTCGGTCACGCGCAGGCCCAACCAGGCTTCGTGGGCCAGCATCGCCTGCTCTTCGCGGTCGCTGGCGCGCGATTCGTGCAGCGTCTTGATGGCCACCAGCGCCCGTGTGGTCGCCTCGCGCGCCTGGTAGAGCCGGTGGACCCCCGTGTCGGCCACCATCGCCGTGACGGTGTAGCCGTCGAGCACATCACCCACCTTCAGCCGCCCCGGCACAGGCAGTTGCCGCGCCCGCGACTGGGTGTCTTCCAGTCGCAGCGGGGCCAGGCCCATAACTTGCATGACTACCGCTGTGACGTTGTCCTGACTGCCTGCAGCCAGTGCCGCTTCCACCAGCGCCTCACTGGCGGTCTGGGCCGAAGTGGTGCTGGTGGGTGAGGTCAGCAAGGCGCGCAGCCGATCCGGCTTGAGCACCCCATGCACACCATCGCAGGTGAGCACGAAGGTGTCCCCGGTGTGCAGCTCGCCTTGCAGGTAGTCCACGCGCACCGTGAGGTCAAGGCCGACCGCACGCGTGAGCTGGCTGCGGAAGTCGGGGTGATCGAGCGCGTGGTCCTGGGTGAGCAGTTGCAGCTCGCCGTTGCGCAGCAACCAGGCCCGGGTGTCGCCAACGTGGGCGACGGTCCAGGTCTGGCCTTGCAGCGCGAGGGCGGTCAGCGTCGTGAGTGCCGCCCGGCGGTCGTTGCCCGCACCGTTGCGGCGGCGGTTGTGGTCGGCGAGCCAGGCGTTCTGGGCAGCGATGAGGCGGTCAAGGACGACCGTGGTTTCCCAGGTGGGCGGTGCGGCGTGGAAGTCCTGCACCAGGCTCATCACGGTGGTCTGCGCGGCTTCGCGACCCAGCCCACCGGCCGAGACACCATCGGCCACGGCGGCGATCAGCCCCCGTCCCTCCTCGTGTGCATCGGCGCGCACGACGGCCGCGAAATCCTCGTTGTGCTCGCGCAGCCCCGTGGCACTCGTGTACCCAATGTTGACTTCAAAGCTCATTGTTCGCCATCGTGGTAACAAAAGCAGCCATTTAACAGTAATTCCACGAAATCTCAAGGAGTCCGTGATGAAGAAGATGAAACTCGTGATGGTCGGCAACGGCATGGCCGGTGTGCGCACGCTGGAAGAACTGCTGAAGATCGCCCCGGACCACTACGACATCACCGTGTTCGGCGCCGAGCCGCACCCGAACTACAACCGCATCCTGCTCTCGCCCGTGCTGGCCGGCGAGCAGACCATCGACGAGATCATCCTCAACCCGCTGAGCTGGTACGCGGACAACGGCATCACGCTGCACCTGGGCGCCAAGGTCACCGACGTGAACCGCGCCCGCCGCATCGTCACCGCCGTCAATGCGCAAGGCGAGACGATCGAGGCCGAGTACGACCGCCTGCTGATCGCCACCGGCTCGAACCCGTTCATCCTGCCGGTGCCGGGCAAGGATCTGGACGGGGTGATCGCCTACCGCGACATCGCCGACACGAACACCATGATCGAGACGGCCAAGACGCACAAGCACGCCGTCGTCATCGGCGGCGGCCTGCTGGGGCTGGAAGCGGCCAACGGGCTGATGCTGCGCGGCATGCAGGTCACGGTGGTCCACATTTCCGGCTGGCTGATGGAGCGCCAGCTCGACGACGTGGCCGGCAAGCTGCTGCAGAAATCGCTGCAGGACCGCGGCCTGAAGTTCGAGATGGGCGCCCAGACCGCGGCGCTGATCGGCGACCAGGACGACGGCAAGGGCGGGCGTGTGCTGGCGGTGCAGTTCAAGGACGGCCGCGAAATTCCCGCCGACCTGGTGGTGATGGCCGCCGGCATCCGCCCGAACACGGACCTGGCGAAGAAGATGGGCCTGCTGTGCGACCACGGCGGGCGCGGCGGCATCGTCGTCTCCGACACGCTGCAGACCGTCACCGACGCGCGCATCTACTCGATCGGCGAGTGCGCCAGCCACCGCGGCATCGCCTACGGGCTGGTGGCGCCGCTGTTCGAGCAGGGCAAGGTCTGCGCCACGCACCTCGCCGAGTTCGGCATCGGCCGCTACACCGGCAGCCAGACCAGCACCAAGCTCAAGGTGACGGGCATCGACCTGTTCTCGGCCGGCGATTTCACGGGTGGCGAGGGCTTCGAGGAAATCCTGCTGTCGGATCCGGTCGGCGGCGTCTACAAGAAGCTGGTCATCAAGGATGACAAGCTGGTGGGCGCCTGCCTGTACGGCGACACGGTGGACGGGAGCTGGTACTTCAAGCTGCTGCGCGAAGGCCGCAAGGTCCACGACATCCGCGACCGGCTGATGTTCGGCGAATCCAACATCGGCGACGTCGGCCATGAGGGGCACAGCAAGGCCGCCGCGATGGCCGACAAGGACGAGGTCTGCGGCTGCAACGGCGTCACCAAGGGCACCATCTGCAAGGCGATCAAGGACAAGGGGCTGTTCACGCTCGACGAGGTGCGCAAGCACACGAAGGCGAGCGCGTCCTGCGGCTCCTGCACCGGGCTGGTCGAGCAGCTCATCATGTTCACGGCCGGCGGCGACTACAGCGCCACGCCGAAGAAGAAGGCGATGTGCGGCTGCACCGACTTCAGCCACCAGGAAGTGCGCGACGCGATCCGCAAGGAGCACCTCGTCAGCCACGCCGGCATCTACCAGCGCCTTGGCTGGAAAACCCCGAACGGCTGCACCTCCTGCCGTCCCGCGATCAACTACTACCTGCTCAGCACCTGGCCGAAGGAAGCTCTGGACGATCCGCAAAGCCGCTACATCAACGAGCGCAGCCACGCCAACATCCAGAAAAACGGCACCTACTCGGTCATCCCGCGCATGTGGGGCGGCGAGACGACGGCGGCTGATCTGCGCCGCATCGCCGACGTGGCCGACAAGTACGCCATCCCGACCGTCAAGGTCACGGGTGGCCAGTGCATCGACCTGCTCGGCGTGAAGAAGGAAGACCTGCAGGGCGTGTGGGCCGATCTGGGCATGCCGTCCGGGTTCGCCTACGCCAAGTCGCTGCGCACGGTGAAGACCTGCGTGGGCAGCGAGTGGTGCCGTTTCGGCACGCAGGACTCGACTCAGATGGGCAAGGATCTGGAGCGCGCACTGTGGGCGATGTACTCGCCACACAAGGTGAAGCTCGCTGTTTCGGGCTGCCCGCGCAACTGTGCGGAAGCGGGCACCAAGGACGTGGGCATCATCGGCGTGGACTCCGGCTGGGAGCTGTACGTCGGCGGCAACGGCGGCATCAAGACCGAGGTGGCGCAGTTCTTCGTCAAGGTGAAGACGCCGGCCGAGGTGCTGGAGCACGCGGGCGCCTTCCTGCAGCTCTACCGCGAGGAAGGCTGGTACCTGGAACGCACCGTGCATTACATCGACCGCGTCGGGCTGGACTACGTCAAGGCCAAGGTGGTGGACAACGCCGAGCTGCGCAAGGAGCTGTGGGAGCGGCTGCAGTTCGCGCTGGATGGGGCGGCGGACCCGTGGCTGGAGTCGGCCAAGGCCAGCGTCGATACGCGGCAGTTCGAGCCGGTCGCCGTGTCCTGACAGGTTTCTTTTTGATATTCGAGGTTTTGGTATGAGTGACTGGAAATCCATCTGCACCGTCAACGACATCCCCGTGCTGGGCGCGCGCCGCGTAGCCCGGCCGGGTTCGTGCGATGTCGCCGTGTTCCGCAACAGCGAGGACAAGGTGTTCGCGCTGCTCGACCGCTGCCCGCACAAGGGCGGCCCGCTGAGCCAGGGCATCGTCTTCGGCGAGAGCGTGGCCTGCCCGCTGCACAACTGGACCATCGGTCTGGACAGCGGCTGCGCCAAGGCGCCCGATGAAGGCTGCACACCGCGCTTCGCGGTCAAGGTGGAGGGCAACCAGGTGTTCCTCGACGCCGAGGAGTTGAACACCCTGGCGATTGGCGAATTCGCCTGAGGCGCCCGCCCACGCTCCGAAGACTTCCACCTGTGACCCTGCGCATGACCGATACCAAGTCCACCTGCCCCTACTGCGGCGTCGGCTGCGGCGTGATCATCGAGTCCGATGGCGCGCAGATCACCGGCGTGCGCGGCGACCCGGACCACCCGGCCAACTTCGGCCGGCTCTGCACCAAGGGCAGCACGCTGCACCTGACCGCCAGCGCCCCGGTGACGATGGTCACGCGGCTGCTGCAACCGCGTTTGCGCCGCACCCGCGGTGGCGCGGCCGAGGTGATCGACTGGACCTCGGCACTGGATCTCGCCGCCGACCGCCTGGCCGAGACCGTGCGTCGCGACGGGCCGGACGCGCTGGGCATCTACCTCTCCGGCCAGTTGCTCACCGAGGACTACTACGTCTTCAACAAGCTCGCCAAGGGCCTGCTCGGCACCAACAACGTCGACACCAACTCGCGGCTGTGCATGTCCAGCGCGGTCGCCGGCTACAAGCGCACGCTTGGCGCCGACGCCCCGCCCTGCAGCTACGAGGACTTGGCCCACGCCGACACGGTGTTCATCACTGGCAGCAACACGGCCTGGGCACACCCGATCCTGTTCCGCCGGCTGGAGGATGCCCGCAAGGCCAAGCCCGACCAGCGCTGGATCGTCGTGGACGTGCGCCGCACGGAGACGGCGGAGACGGCGGACCTGTTCCTGCAGATCCAGCCGGGCACCGACGTGGCGCTGTACCACGGCATGCTGCACGTCATGCTGTGGGAGGGGCTGACCGACCCGGCCTGGATCGCCGCGCACACCAGCGGCTTCGACGCGCTGCGCGACACCGTGCGGGCGTGGACGCCGAAGGAAGCCGCCCGCGTCTGCGGCATCAAGGAAGAGGATCTGGTGCAAGCGGCCCGCTGGTTCGCACAAAGCGACCGGCGCGGCAGCGGCACCACGCTGTCGCTCTACTGCCAGGGCCTGAACCAGAGTGCGTCCGGCACCGACAAGAATGCCGCGCTGATCAACCTGCACCTCGCCACCGGCCAGATCGGCAAGCCCGGCGCCGGCCCCTTCTCGCTCACCGGTCAGCCCAACGCGATGGGCGGGCGCGAGGTGGGCGGGCTGTCCAACCTGCTCGGCGCGCACCGCGACCTGGGCAACGCCACGCACCGCGCGGAAGTCGCCGGCCTGTGGGGCGTGGCCGATGTGCCGGCGACTCCGGGCAAGAGCGCCATCGAGATGTTCCAGGCCGCCGCCGACGGCCAGATCAAGGCGCTGTGGATCGTCTGCACCAACCCGGCGCAGTCGCTGCCGGACCAGGCGATGGTGCGCCGCGCGCTGGAGCGGGCCGAGTTCGTCATCGTGCAGGAGGCGTTTTCCACCACCGCGACCGCCGCGTACGCCGACCTGCTGCTGCCCGCGACCACCTGGGGCGAGAAGGTCGGCTCGGTCACCAACTCCGAGCGCCGCATCAGCCTCGTGCGTCCGGCCGTGAAGGCACCGGGCAGCACGCGCCACGACTGGCAGATCGGCGTGGACATCGCGCGCCGGCTGGAAGCCCGCCTGCCCGAGCGGCTGAACGGCCAGACCACCCTCTTCCCCTACGACACGGCCGAATCGGTGTGGAACGAACACCGCGAAAGCACCCGCGGCCGTGACCTCGACATCACCGGCCTGAGCTTCGGCCTGATCGAGCGCGACGGCCCGCAGCAATGGCCGATGCCCGAAGGCACTTCGACCGGCAAGGCGCGGCTGTACGAGGACGGCGTGTTCCCGACCGACGACGGCCGCGCCCGCTTCTCCGCCGCCGAGTACCGCCCCGTGGCCGAGCCGCGGGATGCGCGCTACCCGTTTTCGCTGACCACCGGCCGCCTGCGCGACCAGTGGCATGGCATGAGCCGCACCGGCACGCTGGGTCGCCTGTTCGGCCACGTCGCCGAACCCGTGGTCGAGATGCACCCGACCGACGTGGCGCGGCGCGGTCTGACGGACGGCGAGCTGGTCGAAGTGCGCTCGCGGCGGGGCAGTCTCGTGCTGCCGATCCAGGTCAGCGAGTCGGTGGCGCCGACGCAGGCATCGATCCCGATGCACTGGGGCGAGGAAGTCCTGGGAGGCACGGACGACAAGGGCGTGGCGCGCCTGGGCATCAACGGCGTGACGCTGCCCGCTTATTGCCCGACCTCGAAGCAGCCGGAGCTGAAGCACACCGCCGTGCGCATCGAGCCGGTCAAGCTGCCGTGGCGGATGCTGGGTCTGGCGTGGTTGCCACAGGAGGACGCGCTGAAGGCCCGTGAGGCACTCAAGGCACTCATGCCCGAGTTCGGCTACGCGATGGTGCTGCCGTTCGGGCGCGAACCGCACGCGGACGGGCTGGCCGGGCTGATCTGGCGCGCTGCAGCCGCCGCGCCGATGCCGGAAGAGCTGGTCAAGCGCATCGAAGCCCTGCTCGGTCTGTCGGGCAGCGACACGCTGGTCTACCACGACCGGCAGCGCGGCCAGTACCGCGCCGTGCAGATGCAGACCGTGGGCGCCGACCGGCTGCTGCGCGGCGTGCTGCTGGCCGGCGACACGCGGGCCGAGTCGTGGATCAAGACGCTGTTGCAGGACGAGTTGCCGGCGCAGTCCTACGGCCGTGCGCTGCTGACCGGCAGCCCGACCGCACCGGTGCCGGTGCAGGAGCGCGGCAAACAGGTCTGCACCTGCTTCAACGTCACCGAACCGCAGATAGTGCAGGTGCTCGGCCGTTGCAGCGGCAGCGTCGAGGAGCGCATGGCGCAACTGCAGGGCGAGCTGAAATGCGGCACCAACTGCGGCTCCTGCCTGCCGGCGGTGCGGGGATTGGTGAAGGGGGCCATGGCGGTGGCGTGACAATCCACGGTATGCCCGACACGCCATCGCCAGCGGACGACCACGTCCGCCCCTACGTCTACCAAGACCAGGCGCGCACCGTCCGCGCCCTGCACTTCTCGCTCAGCGAAATCCAGAGCCGCATGCGCCTGGACGATCCCGACGGACTGGATCTGGCGTACACGCAGCGGATGATGGGTTTCCTGCTGTGGACTCCCCGACCGGCGAGCCTTGCGATGATCGGGCTGGGGGGCGGCTCGCTGGCGAAGTTCTGCCACCGGCATCTGCCTGACGCCACCCTGCTGGCGGCCGAGATCAACCCGCATGTGATCGCCTTGCGCGACGAGTTCGGCATTCCGGCCGACAGCGAGCGGTTCCGCGTGGTGTGTCTGGACGGCGCGGTGCTGGTGCGCGAGCCACCGCAGCGCTTCGACGTGCTGCTGGTGGACGGCTTCGACTGGGAAGGCCTGCCCGAGGCGCTGTGCTCGCAGGCGTTCTACGACGACTGCGCCAGCGCGCTCACCGACACCGGCTGGCTGGTCGCCAATCTGCCCAGCAGCGCCAGCCAGCCGCTGTTCGACGTGCATGTGGCCCGCATCCGTCAGACCTTCGGTGCGGATGCGGTGCTGGTGGTCGGCGATGGCGAACGGGGCACCAACAGCGTGGTCTTCGCCTGCCGGGACGCGCTGGCGCTGCGGCGCAGCGACATCACGACACGCCGCCCCGCTGGCTTCGATGTCTCCGCCTGGCGCGCACTGCAGCCAGCCATGGCGGCCGTGCGGCGGGCGCTTTTGGCGCAACAGGTCGACACGGGCACCGATTGAACCTGCCGACGACAATCTCTCCATGACCATCGCCCCCTACCTCAAGACCATCGGCCGCGGCAAGGACGGCGCCCGCTCCCTCACCCGCGCGCAGGCACTCGACCTGATGACCCGCATCCTTGACGGCCGCGTCAGCGACCTCGAACTCGGCGGCTTCGCGCTGGCGATGCGCATCAAGGGCGAGTCGGCGGACGAACTCTCGGCCTTCGTCGAGGCCGCCATGGTCCACACGCTGCCGCTGGTGGCGCCCTCGCCTGCGGTGCTGCTGCCGTCGTACAACGGCGCGCGCAAGCTGCCCAACTTCACGCCGCTGCTGGCGCTGCTGCTGGCCCGCGAGGGCGTGCCGGTGCTGGTCCACGGCCCGATCGACGACCCCGGCCGCGTCACCAGCGCGGCGATCTTCACCGCGCTCGGCCTGCCGCCTGCGGCCGACGCCGAGCGGGCCGCAGCGCAGTGGGCGCGCGGCGAGCCGGTGTTCATGTCGCTTGAAACCCTCAACCGGCCGCTGGCGCAGTTGCTGGCGCTGCGCCGCGTGCTCGGCCTGCGCAACAGCGGGCACACGATTGCCAAGATCCTGCCGGTGATGCCAAGCGCGCTGCGGGTCGTCAACCACACCCACCCGGAGTACGCGGTGAGCCTGTCGCAGTACCTGCGCGAGAGCAGCGCAGATGCCGTGCTGATGCGTGGCACCGAGGGCGAGCCGGTGGCCGATGCACGCCGGCAGCCACGGCTGGATGTCTACCGGGCGGGCGTGCTGGACCCGGACAGGTCGGTGGCGCCGCAAGAGGGCGTGCTGGTCGAACTGCCGGTGCTGCCCGCCGCGATCGATGCGGGAACCACTGCCGAGCACATCCGCGCAGTACTGAATGGCCAGATTCCGCTGCCGGCCTCCATCGCACGGCAGGTGCAGTGCCTGAGGGACGCGCTGCCGCGCTGAATCGGATTCAGTTCAGCGCAGTGGGCGGGTCAGCGGATGGACGTTGCCGGTCGGCCGCTCGGTGCGCAGGTCGTAGCTCTCGGCGCCAGACTCGCGCAGGATGCGGCCCTCCTGGACAACGATCACATCTGTACCGGTGAGGAAAGCAATCTGCCGCGAGATTTCCGCAGCCCGCTTGAGGGCGGAATACGCACCAAGCACTTCCGGTGCGATGTAGTTCTGGATCAGGCTTCCGTTCTTCATGCACCACTCCAGTCCACCAGTCTCGGCACTGGGCCTGCATTGTCGAAGTGGACCCAGAGGTCCACCAGATCCTTGTAGACCGCGTGGAAATTGTGCAGCCCCGCCTCGTAGCGACGGCGCACCACATCGTTCGCCATGCGCATGCCGCCCTGGCGTACACGCTCGTTGACCCGGTGCTGTGCCACCTCGTAAGACGGCAGAGACAGGAACACCATCTGCACCACATAGCCCTTGCTGCGCCAGTCGGGGATCAGGCCGGCGTAGTCCCGGCTGCGCAGCGAGGTCTCGAAACCGAAGGTTTCGCGCAGCCGCAGCATGTCCTGGATGGTCATCTGCATCAGCTTGCTGGCCCGCACCGCCATGCGCTCCGGCGCGAATGGCGACAGACCCTGGGCAATCAGGTCCGCGTCGATGAAGTTCTTGCAGGCCGCTTCCTGCGGCAGATATTCCTTGGCGAACGTGGTTTTTCCTGCGCCCGGCGGGCCGGCAATGATGTGGATGCGAGGCATATCCCGTTCGCTTCAGGTAGATGATTTGAACTAATTATGTAACTTGTCGTGACTTTTGCCTCTTGATATTCTGAAGAAGAACTGACCCCCTGACGAAAAAAAACCCCGCTCGAATGGGCGGGGCGGGAGGCCGGATTTGCCGGCCGAATCCGGTAGATCCGGCTTATTTGGCGGTAACCAGGTCCTTGATCTGCATCAGGGCAGCCGGATCTTCCATGGTTGTCAGATCACCGGCATCGCGGCCTTCACAGACGGCCTGGATCGCGCGGCGCAGCACCTTGCCCGAGCGCGTCTTGGGCAGCACGGTCACGAAACGCACGCGGGCCGGGCGCGCCACGGCGCCGAGCTGGGCATCGACGACCTTGAAGATCTCGGCTTCCAGCTTGCGTTCCTCTTCGGCAGTCGTGACGCGGCTGGCATCCTTGACCACCACGAAGGCCATGGCCACCTGACCCTTGAGCTGGTCGGCCACGCCCACCACGGCCACTTCGGCGACGTTGGCGTGGCTGGAAATGCTTTCCTCGATCTCGCGGGTACCCAGGCGGTGGCCAGCAACGTTGATCACGTCATCGGTGCGGCCGAGGATGAAGTAGTAGCCATCCGCATCGCGCACGCCCCAGTCGAAGGTGCTGTACATCTGCCGACCGGGGATGCTGGTCCAGTAGGTGCTGACAAAGCGTTTGTCATCGCCCCACACGGTTTGCAGGCAGCCCGGCGGCAGCGGGCCTTCCACTGCCACGACGCCCTTCCTGCCCGGTTCGGTAATCGTCTCACCCGTGGCCTCATCAATGAGCTTCACGTCGTAGCCGTACACCGCCTTGCCGGGTGAGCCGAAGCGGCTGGGCGCCGCCTCCACACCATTGCAGATCGCCATGATCGGCCAGCCGGTCTCGGTCTGCCAGTAATTGTCCACGATCGGCTTGCCCAGCGCCTCGGCGATCCACTTGGCGGTCGGCTCGTCCAGCGGCTCGCCGGCCAGGAACAGCGCCTTCAGGCTGGACAGGTCGTACTTCGTCAGGAAGGCCGGATCCTGTTTTTTAAGCACACGCACGGCGGTCGGCGCCGAGAACATGACGGTGACCTTGTACTTCTCGACCAGGCTCCACCAGATGCCGGCGTCGGGGCGGATCGGCAGGCCTTCGTACATGATCGTCGCCATGCCGCCGATCAGCGGGCCGTAGATGATGTAGCTGTGGCCCACCACCCAGCCGATGTCGCTGGTCGAGAAGTAGGTCTCGCCGGGGTTGCCCATGTAGATGTGCTTCATGGACGCGGCGAGTGCCACCGTGTAGCCGGCGGTGTCGCGCTGCACGCCCTTGGGCTTGCCGGTGGTGCCAGACGTGTACAGGATGTAGGACGGGTGGTCGGAAGCGACCCACTCGCACGGGACAACGGCGTCCATGCACTGCGTGCGCAGCGTGGCGTAATCCACGTCGCGGCCTTCGACCTTGGCATACGGCGCCAGACCCCGATCGACCATCACGACCGCAGCCGGCTTGCTGCTGGCGAGACTGATGGCTTCGTCGAGCAAGTGCTTGTACGGCACGCTCTTGCCACCGCGCATGCCGGCGTCGGCGCTGACGATGACCTTCGGCTGCGCGTCGTCGATGCGGCTGGCCAGCGAGTGGCTCGCGAAGCCGCCGAACACCACCGAATGGATCGCCCCGATGCGCACGCAGGCCAGCATCGCGAACGCCGCCTCCGGGATCATCGGCATGTAGATCAGCACGCGGTCGCCCTTGGTGACGCCCTGCGATTGCAGGATCGCCGCCATGCGCTGCACTTCGCCGTGCAGTTCGCGGAAGCTGTAGGTCTTCTCGGTATTGGTCTCGGTGGAGACGAAGATCAGCGCATTCTGGTCAGCGCGGTCCTGGAGGTGCCGGTCGATCGCGTTGTGGCACAGGTTGGTCTGCCCTCCCACGAACCAGTTGGCGAAGGGCGGGTTGCTGTAGTCGCAGACCTGCTCGAAGGGCTTGTGCCAATCGATCAGCGCGGCTTGCTCGCCCCAGAAGCCTTCGCGGTCTTCGATGGAGCGGCGGTGAAATTCGGCGTAATTGGTGTGGGCGGTCATGGGCTGTCTCCTGAATTCTTAATTCAAAATCATGCGGCTGACAGGGGACTGTCAGCCGGTGCCTGCCATGACCAGAAACTCAGCCGAGCGCGGCGATCACCTCGGCCGGCGCCTGCACCAGCTCGATCAGCACGCCCTCGCCGCCGATCGGGAACTCATCGCTGGCCTTGGGGTGGATGAAGCAGATGTCGAAACCGGCCGCGCCCTTGCGGATGCCGCCCGGGGCGAAGCGCACGCCGTTGGCCGTCATCCACTCGACCGCCAGCGGCAGGTTGTCCACCCACAGGCCGACGTGGTTGAGCGGCGTGGTGTGCACGGCAGGCTTCTTGTCTACATCCAGCGGCTGCATCAGGTCGACTTCGATCGCGGTCGGCCCCGTGCCGAGAGCGCAGATGTCTTCGTCAACGTTCTCGCGTTCGCTCACGAAGGTGCTCTTGACCGACAGGCCGAAGATGTCGACCCACAGGTTCTTGAGCCGCTGCTTGTCAGTGCCGCCGATGGCGATCTGCTGGATGCCCAGGATCGTGAATGGCTTTTTCATGGTGGTATGTCCTCGGGCTCGTGTCAGACGAAACGCAGGATCGGCTGGTCGACCGACAAGCTCTCGCCCTTCTTGGCCAGCACCTCGGCGACGACGCAGTCCTGCGTCGCGACGAGGATGTTTTCCATCTTCATCGCCTCGATGACTGCCAGCTTTTCACCGGCCTGCACGGTCTGACCGACCTGCACCGGCACGTCGGCCAGCAGCCCCGGCATCGGCGAAAGCAGGAACTTGCTGGTGTCCGCCGGCGCCTTGTAGG
>NZ_JANPAB010000071.1:0-47542 GCF_031429695.1 Sphaerotilus sp. | reverse complement strand
CCCCCGGGGGGGGGGAGGATAACGGAGCCGGGGCGATGTGGTGGTGCACCCGCCCCCCGGGGGGGTGGGTTGGGGTGGGGGTTCGGGCCGCGCCAACCGTCCATCAACGCTTGACGCAACACTAGATCCGTCAGTCCTGCGCCCCCAGCACCCCCGCCGCCGCCGCCAGCTTCAGCCGCGCCGCGTGCCACTCGGCCAGACAGCGGATGCGCTCCTGCTGCGCGTCGGCCAGGGTGTTCTGGCTGGTCAGCAGCTCCAGGATGTCGCTCACCCCCTTGTCGTAGCGCCGCGTCGCGCTGCCGACCGCCGCCTGCGCGGCGTCGACGAGGGTGACGCTGGCCTGCAGGTTGTCCAGCGCGGCGGTGGCGTCGGCGTGGGCCTTGACCACCTCCATCGACACCTGCAGCACCACGTTCTGCAGGCTGGCATCGCTCTGCTCGGCCTGCGCCTGGGCACCGCTGACCTTGTAGACGCGGGCGAAGCCTTCGAACAGCGGGATCGACAGCGCCAACCCGTAGGTGGTGACGCGGCTGCGCGTGGCGCCGAAACCCTGGCTGGGCAGGCCGTTCACCTGGTCGGCACGGCTGAAGTCGAGCGACGGCCAGCCCTCGACGCGGGTCGCGGAGACCTTGGCCACGGCCGCCTCGCGCTGTGCCTGGGCGGCACGGATGCCGGGGTGGCCCGCCTGCGCCTGCGCCAGCCAGTGCGCGAGGTCTTCCACGGCCGGGGCGTCGGGCACGTCCAGCCCGTCCGGCAAGGTCAGCGGCGCCGTGCCGGGCAGGCCCATCACGTAGGCCAGCACCGACGCCGCCTTCACCTGCTCGCCCCGTGCCCGCTGCGCCGCCAGTTGCGCCCGCGCCAGCGCCGCACGCGCCTGCAGCACGTCGCTCCCGGCCGCCACGCCCAGCGCCTCGCGGCGCTCGGTGGCGACCAGCGTCGAGCGGGCGAGGCGCACCGCTTCGGCACGGGCGCCGTGCGTCGCCTGGGTGGTCACGGCGTCGAAATACGTTTCCACCACCGCCGCCAGCAGTTTCTGCAGCGTCGCATCCCGCGAAGCGGTGGCGGCGCGCAGCAACTGGTGCGCCACGTCCAGACTGGCACTGCGCGCCCCGAAGTCGACGAGCCGCCACGTCAGGTTGACCGAGCGGTTGGTGCCGACCCGGTCGTCGTCGGGCAGGTCGCCGTCGGTGTAGGCGGTGCGGCTGAACAGGCGGTTGACGCCGATGTTGAGCTTGGGCAGATACGCCGCCCGGGCCTCGCCGACCGCGCTGGCCTGCACCCGGATCGCCGCCCCGGCCGCGCGGGCCTGCGGGTTGAGGCACAGCGCGGTCTGCATCGCTTGCGCCAGCGAGAGCGGGCCGTCCGGGGTCTGCAGCGCGGCGCAGGGGCTGGCCGGCTCGGGGGCAGGTTCGACCAGGCGCGGTACGGCCAGCGGGTTGTCCAGCCGATCCGCCAGCGCCGAGTTCGCCACCGCCCATCCCGGACACGCCACCAGCCACGCACACAGCCCGGCGCGCCACCCGAACTCACCGCTCATGCAGGCTCTCCCGGACATGCTGCACCAGCGGCGACAGCACGTACTCGATCAGCCGCCGCGAGCCGGTCTTGATCTCGACGCTGCCCGACATGCCGGCGGTGATCGGCACGGCCTCCCCTTCCACCTGCAGCACCGGCTGGCGCAGCGCCAGCTTCACCGCGTAGATCGGGCCGCGCTTCTCGTCCGGGATGGCGTCGCGGGAGACGTGGGCGACGGTGGCTTCCAGCGTGCCGTACTTGGTGTACTCGAAGGCATCGATCTTGACGCGGGCGGTCTGGCCTTCCCGAACGAAGCCGACATCGCGGTTCTCGATGAACGCCTCCATCTCGACACGGGTCTGCTTCGGCACGATCTGCATCAGCGGCTGCGCGGGCGAGACGACCCCGCCGACGGTGTGGACCGCGAGCTGCTGCACCGTGCCGTCCACCGGCGCCGTCAGCCTGAGCAGGTCGCCCCGCACGCGCCCCTTGCGCACCTCCTGCTGCGCCGCGGCGGCCTGGCGGCTGGCGTCGGTGCGCGTGTCCTGCGCCGACTTGCGCAGCTCGGCGGTGAGCGCAGTCTTCTGGCGGTGCAGGTCGGCGATCTGGCCTTCGAGGTCGAGCCGGGCCTGCTCCTTCTCCATCCAGGCATGGCGCGACACGTCGCGGGTCTGCGCCAGCTCGGCGTAGTCGCGGGCGCGCTGGGCCACCAGCGGCAGCTCCTGGCCGTAGCGGCGGATCTCGCCATCGAGCCGGGCCATGCGGGCGGTGTAGTCGCGCCACTGGTCCTGCAGGTGCTGGCGGGTCATCTGCAGGCGGTCGGGGTCGAGTTCGGCCAGCGTGGGCAGCGTGGGCAGCGTGGGCAGCGTCGACAGGTTCGGCGGCTGGCCGCTGTCGAGCGCGGCCAGCAGGGCAGCGGCCCGCTCGCGCTGCAGCGTCGCGGCCTGGAACTCGCCCTGCGCCTTGTCCTGCTCGGTGTCGCTCAGGCGCGGGTCCAGCTCGATCAGCAGCTCGCCGGCGCGCACCACCTGCCCGTCCTCGACATGCAGCGCCTGCACACGCGCTACCTCCAGCGCCCCGACCGTCTTGGTGCGGCCGTTGGGGATGACCTTGCCCTGGGCGTTGACCACGATGTCCGTGCGCCCGATCACCGACCACGCCACCAGCGCGAGCACCAGCAGCATCAGGATGCGCGCCACCCAGCGCCCGGCGGGCGACACCGGCTGCGCCTGCAGCGACAGCGCGGCGGGCAGGAACTCGGCTTCTTCCGTGGTCAGCGCGGGCGGGGTGAGCGTGTCGCGCTGCTGCCAGAAATGGCCCCAGACCTGACGGTAGCGGGTGACGAGCGCACCCCACGCGGCGATGCGGTTTCGCAGGCTCATGCTTGGCCCCCTTGCTGCAGCGCGTGCAGGTGGGCGTAGATCCCTTTCGGCACCTGCAGCAGCTCCTGGTGGCTGCCCACCTCGACGATCTGCCCGCGCTCCAGCACCACGATGCGGTTCGCCTCGCGCACGGCGGACAGGCGGTGCGCGATGATGAGCACGGTGCGGCCCTGGGCGATGCGGCGCATGTTGTCCTGGATGATCCGCTCGGATTCGTAGTCGAGCGCGCTGGTCGCCTCGTCGAAGATCAGGATGCGCGGGTTGGTGATGAGCGCGCGTGCGATGGCGATGCGCTGGCGCTGGCCGCCGGACAGGCCGGTGCCGTGTTCGCCGACGAGGGTGTCGTAGCCCTCCGCCATCTCGCAGATGAACTCGTGCGCCCCCGCCAGCTTGGCCACCTGGATCACCGCCTCGATCGGCAGCGCCGGGTTGCTCAGCGCGATGTTGTCGCGCACCGAGCGGTTGAAGAGCATGTTCTCCTGCAGCACCACGCCGATCTGCTGGCGCAGGCTGGTGGTGTCCACGATGGCGATGTCCTGCCCGTCCACCAGCACGCGGCCCCGGTCGGGCACATACAGCCGCTGCACCAGCTTGGTCAGCGTGCTCTTGCCCGAACCGGAGCGCCCGACGATGCCGATGACCTCGCCCGGCTCGATCTTCAGCGACACCTGGCGCAGCACGTCGGCGGCGTCCGGGCGGTAGCGGAACGACACCTGGTCGAACTCGATGGCGCCGTTCAGCCGCGGCAGGCGGGTCTTCTGGCCGGCGATCTCGGTGCGGGCGTTGAGGATGTCGCCCAGCCGGCGCATCGAGAGGCCGACCTGCTGGAAGTCGTTCCAGAGCTGCGCCAGCCGCAGGATGGGGCTCGACACCTGGCCCGCCAGCATGTTGAACGCCACCAGCTCGCCGACCGTCAACTGCTTGTCGATCACCAGCGTCGCGCCGAGCCACAGGATGGCCGCCGTCACCAGCTTGCTCACCAGCGTGACACCGCCGCTGGCGATCGTGGCGACGTTGGTGACGGACAGGCCGGCGGTGACGTAGGCGGCGAGTTGCTGGTCCCACTTCTGGATCCAGCGCGGCTCCACCGCCAGCGCCTTGACCGTGTCGATGCCGCCGAGGGTCTCGACCAGGAAGGACTGGTTCTCGGCGCTCTTGTTGAACTTGTCGTCCAGCCGTGCGCGGATGACCGGCGTGAACACGATCGACAGCAGCCCATACACCGGGATCGACGCCAGCACCACCATCGTCAGCGCCGCGCTGTACCAGAGCATCACGCCCAGGAACACGAAGGAGAACAGCAGGTCCAGCACCAGCGTCATCACGTTGCCGGTGAGGAAGCTGCGGATGTTTTCCAGCTCGCGGATGCGCGCCACCGAGTCGCCGACCCGGCGCGACTGGAAATAGGCCAGCGGCAGGTTCAGCAGGTGGCGGAACAGCCGGGCGCCGAGTTCCACGTCGATCTTGCTGCTGGTGTGCGCGAACACCCAGGTGCGGATGCCCGACAGCAGCGCCTCGAACACGGTGGCGCAGATGAGGCCGACGGCGATGACGTTGAGCGTCTTCATCGCGTGGTTGACCAGCACCTTGTCCATCACGACCTGGAAAAACAGCGGCGTCGCCAGCCCGATGAGCTGCAGCACGAAGGAAATCAGCAGAATCTCGCCCAGCAGGCGCCGGTACTTCACGATGGCCGGGATGAACCACGTGAAGTCGAACTGGGCCATCTGGCCACTGAAGCTGGCCTTGCTGGTGAAGAAGACCAGCTCGCCGGTCCAGGTCGCCAGCAGCTCCGACAGCGCGATCACGGCCGGGGGTTCACCGGCGCGCTGGATCAGCACCTTCGCGTCCGGCGCGGGGGTCTCACCTTTGGCAGCCTCGATCCGGGCGACGACGAAGAAGCGGCCTTCCCGGTCCTGCGCCACGGCGGGCAGCGGGGCCTTGGCCAGCCGCTTCGGATCCTGGCGCAGCGCCTTGGCGGTCAGGCCGAGCGATAGGGCGGCCAGCAGGATCGTCTGCACATCGAACGGCCGGTGTCCGTGCTGGTGGTGCAGCTGGGCCTCGTCGCAGGCGACGCCATGCAGCGCGGCCATCGCGAGCAGTGCCCACAAACCGGAGTCGGGCGCGTTGGGTGGGGGAACGGAACTCATGCAGCAGCGGGGCAAAAATGGGAAAGGCACTCGGACAGCATCGTACCGAGTGCCTGTCATGCCACGACGCCGGGGCGTCGTGGCATGGGGTCAGATCGAAGGGGTCAGGCGGCGCTGGCCAGCAGGAGACGGGCAGGGTCGAATGCGGTCTGACTCGTCAGCATGCCAGTGGAAGCCGCCGCACCGTCCTGGGTTGCCATGGCCTGCACCAGTTGGCTGGCAGCGTTGCTGGTGTTGTAGTTGTACTTGGTGTCCAGTGCACCCAGCGGAGACGCCTCGTTGGTGATGACGAAGTTGTTGCTGCCCACCCAGAGTTCGGCGGCGCTCATGCCGAAGACGCCGAGCCAGCCCGAACCGCCCTCGCTGCCCCAGGGGTTCTGCAGGATGAACTCGTTCGTAGCCGCATCGAAGCCGCGCACCGCGAACATGTGGCTGCCCACCAGTTCGGTCTTGCCGCTGAGCGGGTCGGCGGTGGTGATGCTGCTGCCGTACATCACTTCCTGGCCGCTGCTGAGGGCCGTGATCACGGTGTCCTTGACGCTGGTCGTCCAAGCATTGATGGTGTAGCTGGACATGCTGTAGTAGGTCGAGGAACGCCCCATGAGCGCCTGGAAGCCACGGCTGTCGCCCCCGCTGATGCCGTCATAGTTGTTCATCTCGCCCTTGTAGTGGACTTCCCACTCGACGTAGGCCTTCTCCAGCAGCGACACCCACAGTGCGCCGGACGTGGCCGTGCCCGTGCTCCACGCCGGCAGCGCGTTGTTGACCGTCACGTACAGCGGGTCGTCGTTGGGGGCGTAGAAGCGCACGCCCCAGGTGCCGTTGCCGTTGTCGGTGAACATCGTCTCCAGCATCGAGGCGTAGTCGTCGGCCACCGTGACCATGGCGGCCAGCAGGTAGCAGTCGCCGATGCTGCCCTGGCTGACTTCCCACGCCTGCGGGCCGCCGGCAGCGAACAGCGGTGCGTCGAAGGCGGTGTAGGTCGCCGTGCCGGTCCAGGTCGGCAGGTCGGTGCCGAGGAACCACTTGCCCACCAGCTTGTCCATCTGGCCAGCCGTGCTGCCCACCGCGAGATTGCCCAGCGCGGTCTGGCTGGCCGTGCCACCGGTCCACCAGGCGTTCGACATGTCGCCGTTGACGACGTTGCTGGTGATTCTGGCCAGATAGGAACCGCTGCCCAGTGTCTGCGCCACGGCGGCCGACAGTGCCTTCAGGTCGTTCATCTGCGCCAGCGTCAACCCGCCGGCACCGACCGAAGCCCCCACGCCGCCGAGCACCTGCACCAGCCCGTTGTAGCTGAACAGCGACTCGCCCGCGTTGAGGACGGCCGCGACCTGCGCCCGCACGCCGGCATCGGTGAGCGAGGTCAGCAGCGTCGCCACGGTCGAGCCGGCGGCCTGCACCATGGCGTTCTGGGCTGGCGACAGCGCCGCGAGTTGGGTCGCCGACAAGGACGAATAGACGACCAGCAGGTTGGCGTTGCCGAGGCCGGCCACGGCGCTGTTGCTCAGGGACTGCACCTTGCTGCCCAGCACGTCGAGCTGACCCGTGGTCAGGTAGTTGGCCTGCGTGGCGCTGAGCGAGGCCAGTTGCGCGGACGTGAGCACCGCGACCTGATCGCCTTGCAGGCTGCTGAGTTGCATCAGCGTCAGTTGACTGAACGTGGCAACCGACAGGGCGGCGATGGCCGCAGGCGCCAGCACACACACGTTGGTGCCCATCGCGGCGATCTGGGTGGCGCTGAAACCCGACGCGGCCGACGCCGACAGTGCCGCCAACTGCTTCGGGGTCAGGCTGGCGATCTGGGTGGTGGTCAGACCAGCGGTCTGCACGGCGGTGAGGCCAGCGAGCTGGGCCGGGGTCAGGTCGTCAAGCTGGGCGGTGGTGAGGCCGGCGATGGCGCTGGTGGAGATCCAGCCCAGTTGTGCGGCGGTCAGCGCGGTGCGCTGCCAGTAGTCGAGCGCGGCGACCTGGCCGGCGGTCATTGCGCCGACGTGGGTGGCGTCGAGCGCGGCGATGGTCGCGCTCTTCATCTGCGTGATGCCGGCCGGCGGGATGGCGGCGAAGGCGTCGGCCGAGAGTGCGTTCAGCCAGACCGGCGTGCGCCAGTAGAAGTTCTGCGTGATCGCCGCGACCTGGGACGGCAGCAGCGCGCCGATGGAGGCGGTGCTCAGGGCATCCAGGCTGATCGCATTGAGATGGACCGCCGTCAACATCCGGGTGTGGGCCACATCGAGGCCGGCGATGGTGGCACTAGCGATCTGGCCAACGCTCTGGAGCGTGATCGCAGCGAAGGCCGCGGGCGTCAGTGCGTTGAACCAGGCCGCGCTCATCCAGTAGAAGTTGCCACCGATCGCGGCCACCTGGGCCGGGGTCAGCGTCGCCACGGCGGCCAGACTGAGCGACGACGGGGAGGCCAGCGTCTTCATCTGGTCCACGGTCAGTGCAGCCACATGCGGCAGGTCCAGCCCCGCGACGGCGGATCCGGCGAAGTTCGCCACGGCGGCGGCCGACAGTGTCTTGAAGGTCGCGACCGGGATAGCGTTCAGCCATGCCGCACTCAGCCAGTACCAGCGGTCGGCGCCGATGCTCGCCAGTTGCGTGCCCGACAAGACCGCCACCTGGGTCGTGGTCAGCGAGCCCAGGCTCAGCGTGCCCAGTTGCGTGCCGGTCAGCGCCTGCAGGTGCGCCGTGTCCAGCCCCGCGACAGTCGTGGCCGCCAACTGGCCAATGCCCTTGGCCGGGATCGCGGCCAAGGCCGTCGGCGACAGCGCGTTGAGCCAGGCCGGGCTCATCCAGTAGAAGCTGGTGCTGATCGCTGCGACCTGTGCCGGTGACAGCGCCGCGACGGCCGCCACGCTCAGCGATTCCGGGTAGTAGAGGCCGGCCATCTGGCCGACCGACAGCGCACGCACATGGGCCACATCCAGGCCCGCCACCGCCGAGCTGGAGAACTTGGCCACGCTGGCCGCCGGGATCGTCGCGAAGACAGACGCCGGCACCGCGTTCAGCCAGGCCGCGCCCATCGAACCCCACTTGGCGGTGGGGATGGCCACCAGTTGCACCGCGCTCAGCGCCGCCACGGCGGTCACGCTCAGCGACTGTGGCGAGCCCAGAACCGCGAGCTGGGCAGGCGTCAGGGCGATTGCATGGGCGGCGTTCAACCCGGCGATGGTGGCACTGGAGAACTTGACCACACCCACGGTGGCCGTGGCCGGAATCGCCGCGAAGGCCGCGGGCGACAGCGCGTTCAGCCAGGTCGCGCTCATCCAGTTCCAGCCGGTGGCGATGGACGGGATCTGCGCCGCCGTGAAACCGGCGATGGCAGCCGGCAGCAGCCAGTCCGGGTGGAGCATGGCCGTGACCTGCGCCGCCGTCAGCGACGTGATCTGCGCCGCGGTGGCGCTCTGATAGTCCGCTTGTGACCAGCTTGCGATGTTGGCGACCAATGCCATTGGTGTTCCCCGTTTGTCTGGACACCAGTGTCTCACCCACCTTTGCCGCCCAGACACCTCTCCCGCAAACAGCTTCAAACTGTTTCAAAAAAGGTTCTTCCGACGTGGCTCTTCCGACGTTTCAGCCTGCTGACGCTGGAAGGCAGAACATGGGCGCCTGCGCTGCACACACCTCGGGAAACTGGTCGAGGGCGTAAACGAACCTTGGTTTAGCATCCCGCCGCCGCTCCCCCTGAATGCCCCCATGACCGCTCCCACCGCGCCCGCCCTGCCCTTCCTCCCCTTCGCCCTGCCCGAAATCGGCGACGAAGAGATCGCCGAGGTCATCGACACCCTCAAATCCGGCTGGGTCACCACCGGCCCGAAGGCGCGCCGCTTCGAGCAGGACTTCGCCGCCTTCCTCGGTGCAGCGGACCACCCCGGCCTCGAAGCCATCGCCGTCAACTCCGCCACCGCCGGCCTGCACCTCGCGCTCGAAGCCCTCGGCATCGGCCCCGGCGACGAGGTGATCACGACGACGCACACCTTCACCGCCACCGCCGAGGTCGTGCGCTACCTCGGCGCGGACGTGCGGCTGGTGGACATCGATCCGGCGACGCTGAACATCGACCCGACCGCCATCGAAGCCGCGGTCACGCCGCGCACCAAGGCGATCATTCCCGTGCATTTCGCCGGTCTCGCGGTGGACATGGACGCCGTGCTGGCCATCGCCCGCCGCCACGGCCTGAAGGTGGTCGAGGACGCGGCCCACGCGCTGCCGACCACGCACGCCGGGCGCCTCGTCGGCACGCTGGGCAGCGATGTCACCGTGTTCAGCTTCTACGCCAACAAGACCATCACCACCGGCGAGGGCGGCATGCTGGTGACCCGCGATCCGGCGATCGCCGCCCGCGCCAAGGTCATGCGCCTGCACGGCATCAACCGCGACGCCTTCGACCGCTTCACCGCCAAGGTGCCGAGCTGGTACTACGAGATCGTCGCACCCGGCTTCAAGTACAACCTGACCGACATCGCCGCCGCGATGGGCATCCACCAGTTGCGGCGCGCGCAGGGCTTCCAGCAGCAACGCGCCCGGCTCGCGGCGCTGTACGACGAGTTGCTGGCCGACCTGCCGCTGGTCCTGCCGCCACGCCCGGCCGCAGGCGAGGTGCATTCGTGGCACCTCTACGTGCTGCGCCTGACCGACGACGCACCCATCGGCCGCGACGCACTGATCGAGGCCCTCTACGCCGCCGGCATCGGCTGCAGCGTCCACTACATCCCGCTGCACCAGCACCCCTACTGGCGCGAACGCTACGACCTGCAGGCCAGCGACTTCCCGCACAGCCAGCGGGCGTATGAGCGGATGCTGAGCGTGCCGCTGTACACGCGGATGACGGAGGACGACGTGCGGCGCGTGGCGGCGGCGCTGCGGCAGGCGCTGACCTGACTCCGATTCAAGCTGTGATGTCCAAGCGCCTGCTCGACCTGCTGCTGTCCAGTCTCGGCTTGGTCATGCTCGCGCTGCCGCTGGGGCTGGTGGCGCTGGCGATCAAGCTCGATTCACCCGGCCCGGTGTTCTACCGACAGGTGCGCGTGGGCCGCTTCGGGCGCGAGTTCCGCATCCACAAGTTCCGCACCATGGCGCACAACCCCGCCGACCGCGGCCCGCAGCTCACGGTCGGCGCCGATGCGCGCATCACCCGTGTCGGCGCCTTTCTGCGCCGCACCAAGCTGGACGAGCTGGCGCAGTTGTTCGATGTGCTCGACGGGACGATGAGCCTGGTCGGCCCGCGCCCGGAGGTGCCACGCTACGTGGCGCTGTACCCGGCGGATCTGCGCGAGAAGGTGCTGTCGGTGCGGCCCGGCATCACCGATTTCGCGTCCATCGAATACCGCGACGAAGGCACGCTGCTGGCGCAGAGCAGCGACCCGGAGCGGACGTACCGTGAGGTGATCCTTCCGACCAAGCTGGCCTTGCAGGCGCGGTATGTGGACGAGGCCGGGGGGTGGACGGACTTGAAGCTGATCGGACGGACACTTTCGGCGATCATCGCCCGCTGACCGCACCCGCCCGCCCCATGACCTGGCACCACCTCGACACCGTCCTCACCCGCATCCGCCCGCACCGCGAGCCGCTGGCGCTCGCCATCGACGCAGTGATCATTGCGCTGTGCTGGAACTTCACCTACCTGTTCCGCATGGGCTTCGACCGCTGGCTCAACGCCCGGCCGGACTATGACCAATGGGTGCTGGTCGGGCTGGTGGCGGTCTACCTGGGCGTGTTCGTGCTGCTGAAGGTGCCCAAGGGGATGTGGCGCTTCTCGGGCTTCGGCGAGGTGCAGCGGCTGACGATCGCGTGTGCCATCGCGGGCACGCTGACCGCGGTGGTCGTGCTGATGGCGCAACTGGTCGGGGTGCCGCGGGCAGTGCTGGCGCTGCACCCGGTGTTCACGCTGATGGCGCTGGCGATGACGCGCATCGGCTACCGGATGCTCTACGAACACATGCGCGGGCGGATCTCGGGCTCGATGCACGAGACCCGCCGTGCCCTCGTCATGGGGGCGGGCGATGCCGCCAAGCTGCTGATCGCCGGCATCCAGCACCACGGCTGGGTCGTGGTCGGCCTGCTCGACGACGACGTGCGCAAACACGGCGCCCGCATCGGCAACGTCCCCGTGCTCGGCCCGCTCGACAGCGCCGCCCGCTGGAGCGAAGTCCACGGCATCACCCACATCGTCGTTGCCATGCCCTCAGCCGCACCGGACCGCCGCCGCCGCGCACTGGACCTCGCCGCAGCAACTGCCCTGCCCGTCGTCACCGTGCCGACCGCCGCCGAGTTGCGCGACGGGCAGGCGGTGGCGCAGGTGCGCGAGATCGAACCGGACGACCTGCTCGGCCGCGCCCCGGTACAGCTTGACGAGGGCGGCATCAGCGAGTGCCTGTCGGGCAAGGTGGTGCTGATCACCGGTGCGGGCGGTTCGATCGGCTCGGAGCTGTGCCGGCAGGTGGCGCGTTACGGGCCGCTGCGGCTGGTGCTGTACGAGCTGAGCGAGTTCGCGCTCTACCGCATCGAGCAGGAGCTGACCGAGGCCTTCCCGCACATCCCGCTGGTGCGGCTGGTCGGCGATGTGCGCGACCCGGAGCACCTGCACGCCACCTTCTCCCGCGTGCGGCCCCAGGTCGTGTTCCACGCCGCCGCCTACAAGCACGTGCCGCTGATGGAGGACGACAACGCCTTCGCCGCCGTGCGCAACAACACGCTGGGCACATGGCGGGCGGCGAGCGCGGCGGCGGTGGCTGGCGCCGAGCGCTTCGTGCTGATCTCCACCGACAAGGCGGTCAACCCGACCAACGTGATGGGCGCCACCAAGCGCGCCGCCGAGATGGTGATCGCCAAACTCGCCGCGCAGATGGCGGAAACGGGTGGGCGCACACGCTTCATGGCCGTGCGTTTCGGCAACGTGCTCGGCTCCTCGGGCAGCGTGATCCCCAAGTTCAAGGAGCAGATCGCCCGCGGCGGCCCGGTGACAGTGACCCACCCCGACATCACGCGCTTCTTCATGACCATCCCCGAGGCGGCGCGGCTGGTGGTGCAGGCCGCGGCGATCGGCGACGGCGGGCAGGTGTTCGTGCTCGACATGGGCGAGCCGGTGCGGATCGTCGATCTGGCACGTGACCTGATCCGCATGAGCGGGCACACGCTGGCCGAGATTCCGATCACCTTCAGCGGGCTGCGGCCGGGGGAAAAGCTCTACGAGGAGCTGCTGGCGGATGCCGATGCGACGCTGCCGACCCGCTTCGAGCGGCTGCGCATCGCCCGGCTGGACGACCGCTCGGCCGATGTGCAGGCGCTGCTGGATTGGGCCGCGGCGCGCTCGGTGGCCAGCGACGACGAGGTGCGCGAGCGGCTGGCACGGCTGGTCGGCGAATACCAGCCCGCCCGCCCTGTCCCGCCGGCCACGCCCCTCACCGCGGACCGCTGACCACCTCCGACTGCCCACCCTGCGCCAGCAAGGCCCGCAGCGCCAGCGGCTCCAGCGCAGCGCTGCAGAGAAAGCCCTGCGCCATCTCGCAGCCACACGCCCGCAGCACCCCGCGTTGCCGCTCGGTTTCCACCCCTTCGGCCAGCGTGTGCATCCCCATGGTGCGGGCCAGTTGCACGATCAGCCGCACGATGGCCTCGGCCTGCCCGCTCCCTTCACGGCCCAGCGCAGCGACGAAACTGCGGTCGATTTTCAGCGTGTCCACCGGCAGCGTGGCGAGCTGGGCGAGCGAGGAGTAGCCGGTGCCGAAATCGTCGAGCGCGATGCCCAGACCGAGCGAGCGCAACGACTGCACGCAGGCCAGCGCCCGATCCGGGTCGTCCATCAGCGCCGTCTCGGTGATCTCCAGTTCGAGCCGTGGGGCGGGCAATCCACTGTCGGACAGCACGGTCTGCACCAGCGCCTCCAGCCCATCGCGGCCGAGCTGCGCCGCCGACAGGTTGACCGCCAGCCGCACCGACGCCGGCCAGCCCGTCGCCTCGGCGCAGGCCTGCCGCAAGACCCACTCGCCCAGCGGCACGATCAGACCGGTTTCCTCCGCGATCGGGATGAACTCGCCCGGCTCGATCCAGCCGTGGCGCGGATGCCGCCAGCGCAGCAATGCCTCCGCCCCCACCAGCCGACCGTCGCAAAGGCTGAACTGCGGCTGGTAATGCACGGCCAGCCGCCCCGCTGTCGGGTGGTTCGCGTCGGGAGCGGCCAGCAGCAGGCCGATGTCCCGGATCACCCCGGCGCGGCGGTTCATGCGACCTCGCATGGCAGCGTCGAACACGCAGATCTGGTTGCGTCCACCGTCCTTGGCTTCGTAGAGGGCCAGGTCGGCGTTCTGGAACAGGCGGTCGGCGTCGGGTGTACCCGCTTCGCTGGTGGCCACACCGATGCTGGCCCGCACCTCCACCCGCAGCGACTCCGCCTCCCACACCGGCTGCAGCACCGCCAGCAGCGAACCCACCAGCGCCTCACGGGTGGCGGGTGTCAGCGCCTGGTCGATCAGCAGAGCGAACTCGTCCCCGCCCAGTCGCGCCAGCACAACCGCCTCGGGTCGCGACCAGCCCGCCACGCAAGCGGTCAAGCGGCGGGCGATCTCCTGCAGCAGCCGGTCGCCAACCGCGTGGCCGAGGGTGTCATTGACGGTCTTGAAGTGGTCCAAGTCGATCAAGCAGAGCGTCAGCGGAACCCGCGTGTCGGCGCACCGCTGCTGCAGCACATGCCGGTTGGACAGCCCGGTCAGCATGTCGGTGCGCGCCAGGCGGTGCAGCTCGCGCGCCTGCTCGCGCACCAGCGTGACATCGCGGACCAGCCCACGCCAGCCCGCCGGCACCCCGTCGCTGTCGAACACCGGCACACCGCTGAGGCTCCAGACGCGCGGTGTGTCCTGCGGGTGGTGGGGTGACAGCGCCAGCTCCAGCCCGCGGAACGGCTTGGGCCTGCGCAGGTGATCGGTCAGCGCCAACACCGCCGTGCGGACCCCCAGCACCTCGGTCAGCCGGATGCCGATCAGCCGGTCGCCCTCGTCGAAGCCCAGCGCCCGCGCCATCGGCAGCGAGACGTGCCGCAGCCGCCCGCCTGCGTCGGTCTCCCAGAGCCAGTCATCGGCCTGCGTCTCGAAGTCGCGCAGCAACAGGTCCAGCGACTGCCGGCCCCGCAGCGCTGCCGTTTCGGCCCGCAACCGTGCGACCACGCCGGTGCTGATCGACTGCACCGAGGCCAGCAGCATCAGGTCCGTCAGCAGCATCAGTCCGCAGGTGATGTTGCGGACAAACGGTTCGAGCTGCAGCAGCCCGAGCAGGACACCCGCCGAGGTGATCAGCAGCCACAGCCGCGCGACGCTGCCCACCGGCGCCAGCGACATCGTGCCAATCGGGATCAGCCCGCTGGCCATCACCCCGAGCAGGAAGCGCCGGTCTGGACTGACCACGGGAAACAGGAAAATCGCCACACCGGAAAACATCAGTGCCACCAGCGAGACATACGCCAGCAGCCGCCAGCGCACCGCCGGTCGTGCCAGATTCTCCAGCGGTTGCCCCAGGTGGAGCAGGCTGTCGAGTCCGTACCCGAAGGCCACCACCGACAGACCGAGCGGCCAGACCATGTGCACGCCCCAGCCCAGCTCCGGGTAGACCAGCCACGCCGCCAGCAGGCCAAGCCCGATGTCCACCACCGCCGCCATGGGGGTGACGCGCAGCAGCATCTGCATCAGCCGGGCATCGTGGTGGCGGCGCTCGACGGCGTCGGACCAATGGGAGGCCTCGCTGTGGAGGCTGGAGTCGGCGGAGAGGCTGCTCATGTGCAGTTCACTCGGAAATCGGGGAGGAAGTCATGGCAGCGCCGCAGCGGGTACGGGGCCGATTATCGCAATTTGCACACTTCAGGCGGTTATTTTGCGCGCCCGGAATACACGCTCCGTGGCGTCGTGCGCAGGCATCGCCGCGGCGAACAGGTAACCCTGCACCTGCAGACAGCCGTGCCGGCGCAGCGTGTCGAGCTGTTCGGCGGTCTCGACGCCTTCGGCCAGCGTCTTCATCCCCAGCCCCTGGCCGAGCTGGATGATGGTGCGCAGGATCATGTCCGCCTGCGCCCCTGCGGACAGCCCGGTGATGAAGCTGCGGTCGATCTTGAGCGTGTTGATCGGGTAGGTGCGCAGATAGGCGAGCGACGAGTAGCCGGTGCCGAAGTCGTCCAGCCCCAGCCCGATGCCCAGCGAGCGCAGCGACTGCATCCGTGTGCGCGCTGCGGCCGGATCGGCGAGCACAGCGGTTTCAGTGACCTCCAGCTCCAGGCGGAACGGCGGCAGCCCTGTCTCGGCGAGCACCTGCGCCACGGTGCGGATCAGGTGCCGGCTGGCGAGCTGCACGCCGGAAACATTGACGGCGATCTTGCCATCGCCGCCCCAACCCACCGCGTCGCGGCACGCCTGGCGCAGCACCCACTCGCCGAGCGCCACCACCAGCCCGGTTTCTTCGGCCACCGGGATGAACTGCGCCGGCGAGATCCAGCCCCGCTGCGGATGGCGCCAGCGCACCAGTGCCTCGAAACCGGTCAGCCGACCGTCGCCCACGTCGTGCTGCGGCTGGTAGTGGACGCTCAGCCGGCCGCAGGGCAGCTCGGGTTCGGGCCGCTCGGGATACGCCAGCGCCCGCTGTGCCGCGGCCAGTGCCTGGCCGAGTTCGTGGATGACGAGGTGGCGCTCGACCATGCGCTCGCCCATCGCCGCATCAAATAGCCGCACCAGATCGCGCCCGGCGGCCTTGGCCTCGTACAGCGCGATGTCGGCTTGCTGCAGCAGCAAGGACGCGGTATGTGCCGGACCCGTCCATGCGGCCACGCCCAGGCTGGCGCGCACCTCGATGCACAGATCCTCCGGCGTCCACGGCTCACGCAGCGTCGCCAGCATCGCCAGCGCCAGCGCCTCGCGCTCGACGACATGCATCGGCTGCGCGATCAGCAGCGCGAATTCGTCCCCGCCCAGCCGCGCCAGCACACCACCGCCAGGCCCCGCGTCCACGCAGCGCTGCAGCCGCTGCGCCACCTCCTGCAGCAGCCGATCGCCGACGAGGTGCCCGAAGTGGTCGTTGACGGACTTGAAGTTGTCCAGATCGAGCAGGTAGAGCGACAGCGGGCTGAGCGCGTCCTCGCCGTCGGCCTCGGGTGCCTGGGCGAGTGCAGCCACGGCCTGCTCGGTGCGCGACTGCAGCACATGCCGGTTGGCCAGCCCGGTGAGCGAGTCCTCATGCGCCAGCCGCTCCAGCGCACGCGACTGCTCGTGCAGTGTCGTCACGTCGCGCACCACACCGCGCCAGCCGACATGCACCCCAATCTCGTCCAACACCGGCACACCGCTCACAGACCACCACAGCGTGCGCCGTGCGGGGCTGTGCACCTGCACCTCGACGCCGCGGAACGGCGTCCGACCGGCCAGGCAGCCCATCAGCCAGACATGGTCGGGCGGCATTTGCGGCGACGGCGCATCACGAAAGCCCTGCTGCATCGCCAGCGACGGCCCACCTTCGCCAAAGCGCAGCAGTTGCAGCAACGAGACACCCAGCAGTGGCTCCGGCGAAGCGGCGCCCAGCTCACAGGCCATCCGCTCAGTCGCGTGCGTCAGGCGGCCCTCGCGGTCGGCGGCCCAGCTCCAGGCCTCGGACTGGGTCTCGAAGTCGTGCAGCAGCAGCGCGGTGGTCTCCTGGCTGCGGGTGGCTTCGCTGCGCGCCTGACGCTGCGCCTGCCGATGGCGCGACAGCATGAACAGTGCGAGCACGCCGGCCCCCGCGAGTGCCCCGGCCAGCGCGCCCAGCACGAAGGACTGCTCCGTCACGAACACGGCAACACTCCCCGCGGCGAGCACGGCCAGCAGCGCACCCACCCGGAGGGCGCGGTTCAAGCGTTGCGGCAGGGCGGGTTGGCGTGACATGTAAAAATTGTCACGGCTGGTCAGCACGCCGGGAAGGACCGAATGCGCAGCACGCCGGCAACCCCCTGCGGACAGGGGGACAGAGCCACCTATCCCGCCACAGCCCACTACAAGCCGCCTCGGGCGTTGATCAATCGCAAGAATGCGAAGTGGGTACCAGAGTGCCCACACTCTTGGCGAATGGGCGTCGCGATGCGCCTTACCATCTCCGGACACTCGCTGGTGCCTGGCGAGCTCGCCGGGATGCTTACACCGATGAAATACCACGACAGCATGGAGCGCAGTGCCGACGTCTTGCGACAGGCGGTGCAGCTCATGAAACGCTACGGCAGTGCGCTGCACCCCGTGAACTACACGCTGTGGTACGAATACGTCCGTGGCGAGAACCCGCCGCTGCGTGCGGCCATGGACCGCTACCTCGGCCAGCACCTGCAGCTTGACGACGCGGTGGCTGACGCGCTCTACAAACGCTTCGTCACGGGCAGCGGCCTCGACGCCACGCTGATCGAGCGCACCGCCGAAGGGGTTTCCACCGTCCTGACCGGCATGGCTGAATCCGCCGCCCGCGCCGGCGACCAGACCGCCCAGTACGGCACCTCGCTGTCCAAGCTCAGCCTGGAACTGGCCGGCAGCGCCCACTCGCCCGCGCTGGAGGAAATGCTCAACACGACGCGCCAGATGCAGACCGCCGTGACCGAGATGCAGCAGCGCCTGTCCGACAGCCAGAACGAGATCGGCCAGTTGCGGGCCGAGCTGCGCCGGGTCCACGAGGAATCGCGCCTCGACAGCCTGACGGGGCTGGCCAACCGGCGCGCCTTCGACCAGCGCATGGCCGCCTGCCTCGCGGAAGCGGACTCCCCCGCCAAGCGCTACCAGCGGCCCTGCCTGCTGATCGCGGACATTGACCACTTCAAGCGCATCAACGACACCTACGGCCACCCCTACGGCGACCATGTGCTGCGCGCCATCGGCACCATCCTCAAGGAAACCACCCCCGAGGACTGCCTGGCCGCCCGCATCGGTGGTGAGGAGTTCGCCGTCCTGGTCCCCTCGCGCAGCCTGTCGGAAGCACGTGCGCTGGCCGAAAGCATCCGCACCCGCGTGGCGGCGGCCCGTGTGCGCCGCCAGGGCCAGGACGCCGAGGCCACCCGCGTCACCATCTCCATCGGCCTGACCCTGTTCCAGCCGGGCGAAACCGGTGCGGCCTTCATGGAGCGCGCCGACCAGGCGCTCTATGCGTCCAAGGACAGCGGCAGGGACCGGGTCACCGTCCTTGCCGGGTAAATTCGGAGAGGGAAAACCGCAGTATTGAACCAACTGGTTCATTAACTTGGCGGTATTGTTGATGCTGCGGATGATTCTCAGGCGGCTGGCCCTGTCGGTGCCGCTGCTGTTCGTTGTCACCTTCCTGACCTTCTTCCTCAACAGCCTCGCGCCGGGCGATCTGGCGCGCACGATGATGCAGGGCGAAGGCACCGAGGAGCAGTACCAGGTGCTGCGCCAGGAACTCGGCCTGGACCAGCCGCTGGTCGTGCAGTACGGGCGCTGGGTCGGCCGGGCGTTGGGTGGCGATCTGGGCGTGTCCTTCTTCACCAAGGAACGCGTGGCCGACATGCTCAACGGCCGCATCGGCGTGACGCTGGCGCTGATGGCTGGGGTGTTCGCGGTCTGCGTGACCGTGGGGCTGGCGCTGGGGGTGTTCAGCGCGCTGCGGGGCGGCTGGGTCGGGCGCACGATCGACACGCTGTCGCTGGCGGGGCTGGTCTTTCCGTCGTTCTGGGTCGCGCTGGTGTTCATCGCGGTGTTCGCGGTGTGGCTGAAGTGGCTGCCGGCGACCGGGTTCACGCCGCTGCTGGACGACCCGAAGGCGTGGCTGCTGGGCCTCGTGCTGCCGGTGCTGTCGGTGGCGATGCAGCCGATCACGGCCGTGGCCAAGCAGACGCGGGACGCGATGAAGGACGTGCTGGGCCGCGACTTCATCCGCAGCCTGCGTGCCAGCGGCATCTCCGAACATTCAGTCATCTGGAAACACGCGCTGCGCAACGCCGCGCTGCCGGTGGTGACGGTGCTCGGCCTCGTCATGGTGGGGGCATCCTCGGCCAGACCCCCGCCACGTCCGGCCGCATCCTCTACGACGGCGAGGACATCACCCACGCCAGCCGCGAGCGCCGCCGCCAGCTCGGGCGCGAGATCCAGGTGGTGTTCCAGGACCCCTACGGTTCGCTCAACCCGTCGCGCACCATCGGCGACACGCTGGCCGAGCCGCTGCTGGCCGCCGGCAACCGCAACACCACCGAGATCCGCGACCGCATCGTCGACATCCTGCAGCGCGTCGGCATGCCCGTGGACACCGCCGCCCGCTACCCCGGCCAGTTCTCCGGCGGCCAGCGCCAGCGCATCGCCATCGCCCGCGCCGTGATCGGCCGGCCGCGGCTGGTGGTCTGCGACGAGCCGGTCAGCGCGCTGGACCTGTCGGTGCAGGCGCAGGTGCTCAACCTGCTCAACGAACTGCAGCAGCGCATGGCCCTGAGCCTGCTGTTCATCTCGCACGACCTGACCGTCGTGCGCCATGTGTCCCGCCGCACCGCCGTGCTCTACCAGGGCGAGATCGTCGAGCACGGCGACGCGGCGCAGGTCCATGACCACCCGCAGCACCCCTACACACAGGCGCTGCTGGCCGCCGCCCCGGTGCCGCACCCCGTCCTGCAGCGCGAGCGCCGCGAGGCGTGGCGGCTGGCCCGCACCGCGATCACCACCAACTGATCCCACCAGATTCCATGTCTACCCAGGAGACTCCCATGACCCAGCACGCGACCCTGCCCCGGCTGACCCGCCGCGCCCTCCACGTCCTGCTCGCCGTGGTCGCCCTCGGCGCGGGCGGTGCGGCACTGGCGCAGCAGAAGGTGCTCACCGTCGGCAACCCCTTCGCACCGCTCAGCATGGACCCGTCCGTCAGCGGCAACGGCCGTGCCGGCACGCACCTGATGCCCGCCTACGAACCGCTGATCCGCGTGCGCGCTGACGGCAGTTTCGAGGCCGCGCTCGCCACCGCCTGGGAGATGAGCGCCGACAGCAAGGAAGCCACCTTCACGCTGCGCAAGGACGCCAGGTTCAGCGACGGTGAACCGGTCACTGCCGAAGCCGCCAGGAAGTCGATCGAGTACTGGCGCAACAAGAAAGGCCCGTTCTCGGTCAACCTCGCCAACGTCACGTCGATCGACGTGCTCGACACGCACCGCTTCAAGATCAAGCTCAGCTCGCCCAACCCGGCGCTGCTCAACCTGTTCGAGGCCTACTGGCTCAGCGGCGACCTCATCAGCCCGAAGGCGCTGGACAAGCCCGACCAGCTCGGCACGCAGACCTTCGGCGCCGGCCCCTACAAGCTCGACCCCGCCGCCACCGTCACCGGCAAGACCTACACCTACGTTCCCAACGAGCACTACTACGACAAGTCCCGCATCCAGTGGGACAAGATCGTGCTGAGCGTGTTCGAGGACCAGAACTCGGCCATCCAGGCGATGAAGGCCGGCCAGGTCAAGCTGCTGGTGAGCGACCCGGTCACGGGCCACGCCAACGCGACCAAGCTCGACAAGAACATGCGCATCGTTTCCGAGCCGGTGCAGTGGAGCGGGCTGGTCATCGTGGACCGCGACGGCACCATCAACCCGGCCCTCAAGGACGTGCGCGTGCGCCAGGCGATCAACCACGCCATCGACCGCAAGCTCATCGCCAAGGCGCTGCTGGGCCACTACGCCGACCCGAGCGCACAGCTCCAGGGCAAGGGCTTCCTCGGCCATGACCCGGCCAACGACACCCGCTATCCCTACGACCCGGCCAAGGCCAAGGCGCTGCTGGCCGAAGCCGGTTATGCCACGCTGGTGTTCAACAGCAACTCGGGCGTGCCCAACCTGGCCCGCTTCCAGACGCTCTCGCCCAAGGGCAGCCTGAACTTCTTCGGCAACGAGGACACCACGCTGACCAAGCTGATGGACGAGGCCGCCAACCTCCCGCTGCCGCAGTCCGAAGCGGCGTGGAAGAAGGTCTACGCCCGCGTCACCGAGCTGGCCTGGTTCGCCCCGATCGCCGCGACGCACAACGTCTACTTCGCCACCGACGAGGTGAAGACGCCCAAGGTGGGGCAGTCGGTGGTGATCGACCTGGTCAACGTCGTGCCCGCCAAGTGATCCACAGCGCCTTGAGTGACTTGCCCTGACATGCCCACATGACCGACACCACCACTCCCCCGCCACTCGACCCCGCCCTCGCCGAGGTGGACCGCCGCTGGAAAGCGTCCGGCGTCCCCGGCCTCTACGAAGGCAGCGGCCCCGAGATGCGCGAGCGCGCCCGCAACATCCGCGCCTTCCTCTACCCGAAGCCCCTGCTGCCCACCGGCCGCATCGAGAACTTCACCCTCCCCGGCGCGGCGATCCCGCTGCGGGCGATCTGGCCGCTCGACACGCCGGAGCCGACCGCCACGCTGGTCTACTTCCACGGCGGCGGCTGGATCGTCGGCGACATCGACTCGCACGAGGCGCACTGCATCCGCATCGCCAACCGCACCGGCGCCGTCGTCCTCAGCGTCGGCTACCGGCTCGCACCGGAAGACCCGTTCCCGGCCGGCGTCCACGACGCGCTCGACGCCGTGCGCTGGGTCCACGCGCACCGGGCGCAGTTCGCGGGCGCCGACCGGCCGCTCGCGGTCGGCGGCGACAGCGCGGGCGGCAACCTCGCGGCGGTCGCGGCGGTCGTCTGCCGCGACGAGGGCATCGCGCTGGCGGCGCAGCTCCTGCTCTACCCCGCCACCGACCTGACCGACCCGGCCCACGGCGCCGTCGGCGAGATGTACCTCGGCACCGGCCCCGACGCCGAGGCCAAGGCACGCGACCCGCTCGTCTCGCCGCGCTGGGCGCCGACGCTGGCCGGGGTCGCGCCCGCGCTGATCGGGGTGGGGCCGTACGACTTCCTGTACCGCGACAACCTGGCCTACGCCGCCGCGCTGCGGACGGCTGGCGTGCCCACCGCCCTGCGCGAGTTCCCGACACTCAACCACGGCTTCTTCAGCTACACCGCGATTTCCGAGGACAGCCGGGTCGCGGCGGATGCGCTGTGCGACGCGCTGCGGGCGATGCTGGTGGCTGCAGCGAACTGAAGCGGCATGGACCCGGTCGTTCTGAACATCCTCACGGTGGCGATTGAGGAGTTCGCCGAGCACGGGCTGGCCGGTGCTCGTGTGGACGCCATCGCGGCGCGCACCCACACCAGCAAGCGGATGCTGTACTACCACTTCGACAGCAAGGAGCGGCTGTACGCGGCGGCGCTGTCGCACGCCTACGCGCAGATCCGCCGCGACACCCCCGAGCCGGACCTCGACGTGCTGCCCGTGCGCGAGGCGCTGCGGACCTACGCCGGTCACGTCTTCGACATCCACGTCGCGCACCCGCAGTTCGTGCGGCTGGTGATGGGCGAGAACCTGCTCGGCGGGCGCTTCGTGCGCGAGATGCCCGAGGTCCGCGAGGCCAATCTGCGCGGCATGGCGGCGCTGGCGCGGCTCCTCCAGCGCGGCCAGGCCGAGGGCGTGGTGCGGGCGGACGTGCAGGTGCTCGATGTCTATGCGAACGCGGTCGGACTGGCCTTCCACTTCGTCTCGAACCGGCAGACCTTCGCCGCCATCTTCGAGCAGGACCTCGACCCCGCGTAGGTCACGCAGGCGCGGCGACAGTCGATCATCGACACCATCGAACGGCAGGTCTACCCATGAACAGCGACCACCCCAACCTCCCGACCCTCGAACCCCTCTACGACGCCACCGTGGACATCGGCCCGCGCCGCGCGCTGGGCAGGTCGCCGCTGGGCGAGCGGTTCATCATCGACATCCTAGGCGGCACGTTCGAGGGACCACGGCTGCGCGGGCGCGTGTTGCCCGGCGGGGCGGATCGGCAACTGGTGCGGCCGGACGGCGTGAAGGAGCTGGACGCGCTGTACGAGATGGAGACCGATGACGGCACCGTCATCACGGTGCACAACCGCGTGCTGATCGAGGATCCGTCGCCGGACGGGCGCTATGCGCGCTCGGTCGTGCGGCTGACGGCGCCGGACGGGCCGCATGCGTGGCTGAACCGGCGGATCTTCGTCGGGACGCTGACGCCGCTACCGGCGGAGCGCAAGGCGGTGCGGATCGGGGTGTATCTGCTGCGTTGACCCTGAGATCAGCAAACTGTTCATCAAGGCCTAGAATAGGCTGCAATGATCAGCAAACTGGACTTTGGTCTCGCCTCCTCTGACGAAATCTGCCAAGCCCTGGGCCAGCGGCTCAAGGTGGCACGTCTGGCGCAGGGCCTGCTTCAATCCGAGCTGGCGCTGCGGGCAGGGGTGTCGCGCGGCACGGTCGTGACCCTCGAAAGCTCCGGCCAGACCACCCTGGCCTCGCTGGTGCGGGTGGTCCAGGTGCTCGGGCTGGAAGAGGCGCTGCAGCCGCTCTTCGTGCAGGCCCCGCCCCGCTCCATCGCCGAGCTGGAGCGCAGGGTCAGCGCGCCCCGTCAGCGGGCGTCGCGCAAACGCACGCACACACACACGCCATGATCAGCAAGAAAGTCCTGGTGCATTACGCCGGCTGGGGCGAGCGGTGGCTGCTGGGCACGCTGGCCCACCACGGGCATGAACTGCTGTTCGAATACTCGGCCGAGGCCTTGCAGCAGGGGCTGGAGCTGTCGCCGCGTCACCTGCCACTCCGGTCGGGTGCCTCCAGCGGGTTTCCCGCCCACCAGCAGCACCTGCCGGGCCTCATCGCGGATGCCCTGCCCGATGGCTGGGGCCTGCTGGTGATGGACCGGCTGTTCCGCCAAGGCGGGGTGAATCCGGCCACGGTGTCGCCGCTGGACCGCCTGATGTTCCTCGGTGAGCGCACGTTGGGCGCCCTGACCTTCGAGCCGGCGGATCCCCAGTCGATCGCCCCCCGTGCGATGCGGCTGCTGGACCTGGCGCATGAGGCCAGCGCCGTGGTGCATGACCGAGACAGTGTGGCGCTGCGTGAGCTGGCCCTGCTGGGTGGATCGCCGCAGGGCGCGCGGCCCAAGGTGCTGGTCCACCACGATCCCCGCACGGCCGAGGTCGGCACGGCCCCCTTTCCCGGGAGCCGGCCATGGCTGGTCAAGTTCCAGGCCAGAGGCGAGCACAAGGAAGTTTGCGCACTGGAGGACACCTACGCGCAACTCGCTCGGGACGGCGGCCTGGACATGCCCGAAACCCGCTGCTTCGACCTCGACACCCGCCTGGGGGCGTTCGGGATCGCCCGCTTTGATGTCGAGGACGGGCTGCGCGTGCCGGTGCATACGCTCGCCGGTGCGCTGCAGGTGGATTTCCGGCTACCGTCCGCCGTCGATTACACGACGCTGCTGCGGGCCACCCGGCTGTTCACGCGGGATGAGCGCGAGGTGCGCAAGGCGTACGAGCGGGCCGTGTTCAATGTGGTGTTCCACAACCGCGATGACCATGCCAAGAACGTGTCGTTCAGGCTGGGGCGGGACCGCGGTTGGCGGCTGGCGCCGTGCTACGACCTGACCTTCTGCGAAGGGCCGGGTGGCGAACACCAGATGGACGTGTGCGGCGAGGGACGCGACATCACCCGGGCCCACCTGCTGACCCTGGCCAGCCAAGGGGGGCTGGACCGGCCGTGGGCGGCGCAGGTGGTGGACCACTTCGCCGAGCTGGCCGGGCAATTTGCAGCGACCGCTGCCACCCGGCCGATCCGGGCAGCGACCGTCAGGCGGGTGCGCAGTGCCATCGAAGCCAATCGGCGCAGGCTGGTGTGAGGGCTTGGCCCGCGTGCGGCAAATCGCTCCGGAACGTTACCGCACCGCCGCCAGCAACGACTTCAGAAACCGCCCCGTGTGGCTCCCCTCGCACGCCGCCACGTCCTCCGGCGTCCCCGCGACCAGCAGCCGCCCGCCGCCCGCCCCGCCCTCCGGCCCCATGTCGAGCAGCCAGTCCGCCGTCTTGATGACATCCAGGTTGTGCTCGATCACCACGATCGTGTTGCCCGCCTCGCAGAGCTGGTGCAGCACCTGCAGCAGCAGCTGGATGTCGGCGAAGTGCAGCCCGGTGGTCGGCTCGTCGAGGATGTAGAGCGTGCGGCCGGTGTCGCGCTTGGACAGCTCCAGCGCCAGCTTCACCCGCTGTGCCTCGCCACCCGAGAGCGTCGTCGCCGACTGGCCAAGCTTGATGTAGCCCAGGCCCACGTCCAGCAGCGTCTGCAGCTTGCGCGCCAGCGCCGGCACTGCGCTGAAGAAGGCGTGGGCGTCTTCCACGGTCATGCCGAGCACTTCGGTGATGTTCTTGCCCTTGTAGAGGACTTCCAGCGTCTCGCGGTTGTAGCGTTTGCTGTGGCAGGTGTCGCAGGGCACGTAGACGTCCGGCAGGAAATGCATCTCCACCTTCAGCACCCCGTCGCCCTGGCACGCCTCGCAGCGCCCGCCCGCGACGTTGAAGCTGAACCGCCCCGGCCCGTAGCCGCGCTCGCGGGCGGCCGGCATCTCGGCAAACAGCTCGCGGATCGGCGTGAACAGGCCGGTGTAGGTCGCGGGGTTGCTGCGCGGGGTGCGGCCGATGGGGCTCTGATCGACGTTGATGACCTTGTCGAAATGCTCCAGACCGTCGATCTCGTCGTGTGCCTCCGGCTCCTGGTGGCTCTGGTAGAGCTTGCGCGACACGGCGGCATAGAGCGTGTCGTTGATCAGCGTGCTCTTGCCCGATCCGGACACGCCGGTCACGCAGGTGAACAGGCCGACCGGAATCTCGGCCGTGACGCCCTTCAGGTTGTTGCCCCGCGCATTGACGACACGCAGCACCCGCGGATCGGCCTGGTCCTGCAGCCGGCGGCGCTGCGCGGGCAGCTCGATGCGCATCACCTGCGCGAGGTAGCGGCCGGTCGGTGAATCGGGGTTGGCGGCCACCTCGTCGGGCGTGCCCTGCGCCATCACGCGCCCACCGTGAACACCAGCGCCCGGCCCCATGTCGATGACGTGGTCGGCGGCGCGGATCATGTCCTCGTCGTGCTCGACCACCAGCACGCTGTTGCCCAGGTCACGCAGGTGGCGCAGCGTGCCGATCAGCCGCTCGTTGTCGCGCTGGTGCAGGCCGATCGACGGCTCGTCCAGCACGTACATCACGCCCGACAGCCCCGAGCCGATCTGCGACGCCAGCCGGATGCGCTGCGCCTCGCCGCCGGAGAGGGTGTCGGCGCTGCGGTCCAGGCTCAGGTAGTTCAGGCCTACGTCGTTGAGGAACTTCAGCCGCGCCCGGATCTCGCGCACCACCTTGTCGGCGATCTCGGCCTTGGCGCCCTTGAGGTGCAGCGCCTCGAAGTAGGCGAGGCAGTCGGACAGCGTGGCGTGTTCGACCTCGAAGATCGCCTTCTGCGGCAGGCCGCCCGCATCCGCCAGGAACACGTTGCGCGCCTCGCGCCGCAGCCGTGCGCCGCCACATTCTGCGCAGGGCTTGTTGGCCTGGTAACGCGCCAGATCCTCGCGCACGGCGGAGGAGTCGGTCTCGCGGTAGCGGCGCTCCAGGTTGGGGATGATCCCTTCGAAGGGGTGGGCGCGCTTGACGCTGCGCTTCTTGCCACCCGCGCCCTCGGCGGCGTAGACGAAGGTGATCTCCTCCTCGCCCGAGCCGTAGAGCAGCACCTGCCGGTGCGCGGGCGCCAGTTCCTCGAACGGCTGGTCGAGGTCGAACTTGTAGTGCGCCGCCACGCTCTCCAGCGTGGAGAAGGTGTAGCCGTTGCGCCGGTCCCAGCCCTTGACCGCGCCGCTGCCCAGGCTCAGCGTCGGAAACGCCACCACCCGCTCCGGGTCGAACACGTTGACGTGTCCCAGCCCGTCGCAGCTCGGGCAGGCGCCGACCGGCGAGTTGAACGAGAACAGCCGCGGCTCCAGCTCTGACAGCGAGTAGCTGCACACCGGGCACGAGAACTTGCTGGAGAACAGGTGCTCGCGCCCGGTGTCCATCTCCAGCGCCAGCGCGCGGCCTTCCGCGATGCGCAGCGCCGCCTCGAAGCTCTCGGCCAGCCGCTGCTGCGCATCCGGGCGCACCTTGAGGCGGTCGATGACGACGTCGATGTCGTGTTTCTCGGTCTTCTTGAGCGGCGGCACCTCGGCGGCATCGACGATCTGGCCATCGACCCGGAAGCGCACGTAGCCCTGCGCCTGCATCCCCTCGAACAGCTCGACGAACTCGCCCTTGCGGTCGCGCACCACGGGCGCGAGCACCATCAGCTTCGTCTCCTCGGGCAGCGCGAGCGCTGCGTCCACCATCTGGCTGACGCTCTGCGCCTCCAGCGGCAGGCCGTGGTCGGGGCAGAACGGCGTGCCGGCGCGGGCGTAGAGCAGGCGCAGGTAGTCGTGGATCTCGGTGATGGTGCCGACAGTGGAGCGCGGGTTGTGGCTGGTGGCCTTCTGCTCGATGGAGATCGCCGGGGACAGGCCCTCGATCACGTCCACGTCGGGCTTGTCCATCAGTTGCAGGAACTGGCGGGCGTAGGCGCTCAGGCTCTCGACGTAGCGGCGCTGGCCTTCGGCGTAGAGGGTGTCGAACGCGAGGCTCGACTTGCCCGAGCCCGACAGCCCGGTGATCACGACCAGCGCGTTCTTCGGCAGGTCGAGATCGATGTTCTTCAGGTTGTGCGTGCGGGCACCGCGGACAGAAATCAGCGACTGGCGGACGGGCGACTTGGGCGATTCGAGGGGCATGGCAGACAGCTTCCGGCGGCGCGAGGGCAACCGGGCATGATACCGGGCAGGCAGACCGGCCACACGGGCACGGTGTCAGCCCCTCACCAGTTCAAACACGCCATACTCGACCGCCTGTCCACATGACCAAAGAACGCCATGGGCCAACCTGTCCCGATCATTCCTCTGAAGCCTGAGTTCGGCCCCTACAACCCGCAAGCCCAGGTCTGTTCGAGCTGCGGGGTGCGCCAGTTCGCGCTGTTCGGCGCGCTCGATGAAGCCGCGCTGGCCCAGATCCACTACCGCATTGCCGACCTGACACTGGAGCCAGGCCAGACGCTCTACGCCGCGCAGGACAGCGGCAACGCCGTGTTCACGGTGCGCAGCGGCGTGCTGCGCCTGGAGCGCACGAGCGAGGCCGGCGAGCGGCGCATCCTGCGTCTGGCCGGACGCACCGATCTGCTCGGGCTGGAGGCCATCCTGCACCAGACCTATGCAACCGACGCCGTGGCCTGCACCGAGGTGCATGTCTGCCGCATTCCGCGTGCGCTGATCGACGAACTCTCGGCCGGTCACCCCGAGATCACCCGCGACTTGATGAAGCGCTGGCAACGTGCGCTCGACGACGCCGACGAGTGGCTGACCGAACTCGCCCGCGGCCCGGCGCGTCACCGGATGCTGCGGCTGCTGCTCAAGCTCAGCGAGTTCGGCGAGGCGCAGGGGCGGATCTGGATGCCGACGCGCCAGGAAATGGGCGCGATGCTGGACATGACCTTCGAGACCGCCAGCCGGCTGGTGTCGGCGCTGCGGCGCGAGGGGGTGCTGCACGCCGTCGATGCGCGCCATGCGCGGCTGGACATGGAGGTGTTGATGCAGGCGCTCAAGGACGACAGCGCAGGGCGTTGAACGCCTCGCCGCCTGCCCTCATCACTTCGTCGCGGGCGGCAGCGGCGGCTCCACGTACTTCTCCACCACCGCGCCTTCCAGCGTGTAGCCGCTCACGCCCATGTCGGTGTCGCGGCGCTCGGTGCGCATCGTGCCGGTGACCCAGACGGTGTCCATGCTGCGCAGGCCCTTGGCCGGAATGGCCGCCTTCACATGCACGATCTGGTTGGCCGGTGGCGGCGGCGAGTGGACGCAGGCGCCGAAGTACGGCACGACCAGGAACTCCTTCCACTCGCCGCACTGGCCTTCGAGCGGGACGAGATAGCCGGGGAGCTTGACCTTCTGGCCGGCGAGTTCGGGGCGGGTAGGGGCATCGTCCCAGACCCGGCGAACCTCGCGCATCAGCGCGGAGGTCTTCGGATCGCCGTCCTGCAGACGCGCCAAGTCACCCTTGCCCTTCAGGATCTTGGCCGGATCCCAGCCGGACGGGACGAGTTCTTCCCACTTGAGTTCACGAACAGCCCCTGACTTGACAGCGCCCTTGTCAACCGGAGCCGCCTGCAGCACGGTCAGCGAACCCAGCCCCAGCGCCCAGCCCAGCCCCGCACAGATGATCCACAGCCGGGGCCTGTTTCGGTGCAGATTGGCGTTCTGATTCAGGTTCACAGTCATTTCAAATCCTCGGTGACAACCCGTCGGCCAGCGACAGTTGATAAGCACGATAGCCCGGAACGAGGCTGGCCAGCCAGCCCCCCATCAGCAACCCACAAAGCAGCGTCCATTCCCCCGGCCCCGGCCAACCGAGCCGCAGCGCCACACCCCAGTGCAGTCCCACCCAGTCGCCCAGCACCGCGATCAGCCCATAACAAACCACCGCCCCGAGCACCACGCCACAGGCGGTGACCAGCGCCCCTTCCACCGCCAGCAGCCCCAGCATCTGCCACGGCCCGGCGCCCACCGAACGCAGGATCGCCAGCTCGCGCCGCCGCTCGTTCAGCCCCGCCATGATCACCGCCATCAGCCCCGCCAGGCTCACCACCGACACCAGCACGCTCACCGCCAGCAGCGCCCGCTCGCCCGCGCCGACCACCTCCCACAGCTCGTCCAGCGCCACGCCCGGCAGCACCGCCATCAGCGCCTCGTCCGGGTAGCCCGACACCCACCGCTGCACCGAAAACACCGCCGCACGGTTCTTCAGCCCGACCAGCGCGGCCGTGACACTGCGCGGCGTCAGGTCTTGCGCCACCGCGGCCTCAGCGGTCACGGCCATGCCAGGCATCGGCGCCCCCGCGACCCAATCGAGGTGAATCGCCTCCATGCCGCCGAGCGGGATGTGGACCGAGCGATCGACCGGCGTGCCCGTGCGCTGCAGGATGCCGACGACGGTGAAGGGCTTGTCCGCGTGGTCGTTGGCGGCAAATGCGCCGTCGCCGTGGCTAAGCACCACCTTTCGCCCGAGCGCATAGCCCAGCCGCTCGGCCACCTCGGCGCCGAGCACCGCTTCGTACACCTGGTCGTTGCCGTCGCCAAACGCCCGGCCCTGCGCCAGCGCCAGCGGCTGTTGCTCACCGTGGCGGAAGTGCGCGAAATAGCCGGTCGTCGTGCCCACCACCGAGAAGCCGCGGTGCGTGTCGCCCAGCGAGATCGGCACGACCCAGGCCACCTGCCGCTGTGTCGCCAGCGCCTGCACGCTGTCCCAGCGGAGGTTGTTGGTCGCGCTGCCGAGCCGGAACACCGCGTACAGCAGCAGTTGCACCGACCCGGTGCGGGCGCCGACGATCAGGTCGGTGCCGGAGACGGCCTGCGAGAAGTTGCGCCGCACGTCCTGGCGCACCCGCTCAATGCCCAGCAGCAAGAAGGTGGACAGCGCGATCGACGCGACGATCAGCCCGAGCACGAAGCGGCGGTTCCAGGCGCTGCGGGCGGCGAGGGAGAGCAGCGCGGTCATGCGGCGCCCTCCTCTGCCGCACTGGACACGGCCTGCGCGGCGCGGTTGAGCTGCGGCAGATCGACGCGGCGGCTGAAATGGTCCGCCAGCCGCAGGTCATGGCTGACCAGCACCAGCGCACTGCCCGCCTCGGCGCAAGCACCCAGCAGCAGCGCGAGGTAACGGTCCCGCAGCGCCTCGTCGAGCGCCGAGGTCGGCTCGTCGGCGATGACAATCTCCGGGCGGCCGAGCAGCGCCCGCGCCGTCGCCACCCGCTGCTGCTGGCCGACCGACAGCTCGGCGGCGCGGCGGCCCCACAGCGTGCGGTCGAGTTGCAGCGCCCCGAGCAGCTGCTCCGCCTCGGCCCCCGGCGAGCCAGCGGCCTCACGCGACCGGGCGGCCCGCAGCGCCGAGAACCGGCTCGGCAGCAGCACGTTGTCGCGCACCGACAGGTAGGGCAACAGGTTGAACTGCTGGAAGATGTAGCCGACGTGGTCAGCACGGTGGCGGTCGCGGCGGCCGGCGGACAGCGTGTGCCAGTCCTGGCCGAGCAGGCTCGCCGTGCCGTGGTCCGCCACCAGCACGCCCGCGAGCAGCGACAGCAGCGTGCTCTTGCCGCAGCCGCTCGGGCCGCGCAGGAACACCGCCTCGCCGGGCGCCACGTCGAAGGCGGCGATGTCGAGCTGGTCATGCGCGCTGCCCAGCCAGCGAAAGCGCAGGTCGCGCAGGCTCAGCAGCGGCCCGTTCGACGCGGCGGCCATCAGCGGCCCCAGGTCAGCACCCGGGCGGGGCGCTGGAGCGTCTGCTTGAACTGGCCTTGCGCGGTGACGATCTGCGCTTGCAGGCGCTGGACACGCGGGAAACGGTCGAGCAGGCCGCCCAGGTCGATGCGGCGCAGTTGCTCGGGTTTGGCGCAGGTGAACTCGGCGCTCGCGTCCAGGTCGGCGTGCTCACCGGCCTTGGCGCCGGGGTGCAGCGCCTCGGAGTCGGCGGTGGCGGACTTGAAGGTGCAGCCCGCGGCGGCGTCCGGCACGAACAGCGTGCCACTGGTGCGCAGGGTGGCGAGCGCGTCCTGGGCTGTTTTTTTCTCGGCGGCGGTGCGCGGGGCGTGCTCGAAGCCGAACACGCTGTCGAGCGGGGCTTCCAGCGTGATCGTCAGGGTCGGGCCGTCCAGGGCGATGTCCAGTTGCACGGCGCCATGCACATGGGCATGGGCTGGTGTGCCAGCAGCCAGGACAGGCGCAACGCCCAGTGCCAGCGCGGAGATCACCCACCAGGGGGTCAGCTTTTTCATCATGGACTCCTGCGCAGTCCCGCGAGCAGCGTTTGCGCGTTGTGGCGGAACAGCTTGAGGTAGGTGTCGGCCGCGGTGCCAGGGGCGGACAGCGCGTCGGAATACAGCGTCCCGCCGACCACCGCGCCCGACTCCTTGGCGATGCGCTGCATCAGGCGCGGATCGGCGATGTTCTCGGCGAACAGCGCCGCCGCCCGCTGCTGGCGGAGCTGGCGGATGAGCCGCGCCACGTCGGCGGCGGACGGCTCGCTGTCGGTGCTCCAGCGTTGGGCCGCCAGGAATTCGATGCCGTAGGCCGCGGCGAAATACCCGAACGCATCGTGCGTGCTGACCACGCGGCGCCGGTCGGCTGGCAGCGCGGCGAAGTCGGCGCGGGTCTGGCGGTCGAGGGCGTCAAGCTGGGCGGTGTAGTCGCTGGCGCGGCGCCGCAGGGCATCGGCTTGCGCGGGGCGGGCCTGCACCAGCGCATCGCGGATGCGGGCGACGTAGTGGCGGGCGCTGGCGAGGTCTTGCCAGGCGTGGGGATCGGCGTCCTTGCCGAGGCGGCGCGGCGTGAGGCCGTCGCTGCAGACCAGCACCGGGCCCTTGAACCCGGCGGTCTGCACCAGCCGCGTCAGCCAGCCTTCGTAGTGCAAGCCGTTGACGACCACGAGGTCGGCCTGGGCGACACGCTTCACGTCGGCGGGAGCGGGCTGGAAGACGTGGGCGTCGGCGTCGCGGCCGACCAGGGCATGGACCTCGACCGCCGGGCCGCCGACGTTGACGACCAGATCGGCCAGGATCGAGAAGCTGGCCACCACGCGCAACGGGCGGGTACTGCTGTCCTGTGTCTGTGCCCATGCCAGCGGCCACGCCACCGCGGCGAGCCCCCCGACCAGACCGACCAGACCGTGCAGACTGTGCCGGCGCGTCGTCATGGCGTGGCCCGGCGCCGCAGCAGACCGTCGTGCCGCCCGAACAGCAGCGACACGGCATAGAAACCACCCGCCACCAGCACGATCGCCGGCCCCGACGGCAACTCGGCATGGAACGACAGCAGCAGCCCGACCCAGCCCGACACCACCGCGATCACCGCCGCCAGCAGCGCCAGGTGCCCGAGGTCACGCACCCAGAAGCGGGCCGCAATGGCCGGCACCATCATCAGACCCACTGCCATCAGCGTGCCCATCGCCTGGAACCCGCCGACGAGGTTCGCCACCGTCAGCACCAGCAGCACGTTGTGGCTCAGCGCACCGGGGCCGCCGACCGAGCGCAGAAAGACCGCGTCGAAGCTCTCGACCACCAGCGGCCGGTACAGCAGCGCCAGCACCAGCAGCGTCACGCTGGCGATGGCGGCGACCAGCACCAGCGCCGCGTTGTCCACCGCCAGCACGCTGCCGAAGAGCACGTGGATCAGGTCGACGCTGCTGCCGTGCGTGGAGATGAGCAGCACGCCCAGCGCCAGCGCGATCAGGTAGAAGGCGGCGAAGCTCGCGTCCTCGCGCTGGCCGGTGCGCCGCGTCACGGCGCCTGCGCCAAGGGCCACCAGCAGCGCCGCGATGAAGCCACCAAGGCTCATCGCCGTGAGCGACAGCCCGGCCATCAGGTAGCCGACCGCCGCGCCGGGCAACAGCGCGTGCGCCATGGCGTCGCCCACCAGACTCATCCGGCGCAGCACCAGCAGACAGCCCAGCGGCGCCGCCCCCATCGCCAGCGCCACCACCGCCACCAGCGCCCGGCGCATGAAGCCGAATTCCACGAACGGCTGGAACAAGGACTGGAACAGCAGCGCGGACCAGTCGCCCGGACCCGGCAGCGTCATGCGGTGACCTCGTCGGCCGACAGCACCGCTTCGGTCGCGCCCCAGCCCAGCACCCGCTGCGACAGCCGCACGGTCTGGTCGAAGTGCGCCCGCACCTGCGCCATGTCGTGCAGCACGGCGACGATGCTGCGGCCCTGGGCGTGCCATTGGTGCACCAGGGCCAGCAGGTCGGCGGTGGTGTCCTCGTCGATGGCGTTGAAGGGCTCGTCCAGCAGGATCAGGTCGGCGTTCTGCAGCATCAGCCGGGCGAAGAGCACGCGCTGGAACTGTCCCGCCGACAGATCGGAGATGACGCGGCGTTCGCAGCCCGCCAGCCCCACCGCCACCAGCGCCTCGGCCACCTCGCGGCGCAGGCCACCGCCGAGCGCCTTCCACAGGCCGATGCGCGACCACGCGCCCAGCGCCACCACGTCACCGACGCGGATCGGGAAACTGCGGTCGATGCGCGCGCTCTGCGGCAGATACGCCACCGTCACGCCGGCAGCGCGGATGAGGCGCCCTTGCTGCGGGGTGAGTTGGCCGGCAAGGGTGTCGAGCAGCGTGCTCTTGCCAGCGCCGTTCGGGCCGACGATGGCCGTCATCGCACCACGCCGAATCGTGCCGCTGACGCCTTCCAGCGCCCAGCGTTCCCCGCGCCGCACCCCCACGCCGTCGAGCGTCAACACCGCCGCGTTCATGCCGACAACCCCCAGCCCACCGCCAGCCACAGCAGCGCCACCAGCGCCAGCGCCCCCGCACACCGCACCGCCGCGCTCGCCATCAACATGCGGTGCTCCCTGCGGCTGAGGCACTGCCGCAGTCGGCGCACAGGCCGTGCAGCGTCAGGTCATGGCGCTGGACCTGGAAACCGGGCGGCGCGAGTTCAGACATCGTGCCGGGGCAGGCGTGGATGGGGAACACGCGGTCGCACTGGGTGCAGTGGAAATGGTGGTGGTGGTGGTACTGCTCACCGTGCGTGCCCACGCCGTGGTGGTGTTGCTCGCAGGCGGCCTCGTAGCGCGCCGACTGCCCCGGCAGGTCCACCCGCGTCACCACGCCCAGCTCCTGCAGCGCGTTGAGCTGCCGGTAGACGGTGGAGAGGTTCAGCGTGGCGACCTGCTGCTGCGCCAGTTCGCACAGTTCGACCGGCGTCAGCGCGCGGGCGCTGCCTTGCAGGGCTTGCAGAAGCGCGTCGCGCTGGCGGGTCTGGCGTTCACGGGGTTCCATGGGTCACATGCTAATGCAAAAGCATTTGCAACAGCGCATGGGCGTAAAAAACCCCGAGGTGGACAAGCCAGCTCGGGGTTTTCAGGGGGGCATTCCGCACCGGCAGCGCCGGTGCGGGGCCATCCCTTCAGGCGTCAGCCCTGTGCATCGACGCCGGATGCCGTGTCGGCGTCGATCGCCGCCAACGCTTCCTGCGCTTCCTGCATCGCGATGGCGCGGCGCTCGGTGTCGTCCATGGCTTCCTTGGCCTTGCGGGCCTGGTGGAAGGCGAGACCCGTGCCGGCCGGGATCAGGCGACCCACGATGACGTTTTCCTTCAGGCCACGCAGCTCGTCGCGCTTGCCCATGATGGCCGCTTCGGTCAGCACGCGGGTGGTTTCCTGGAAGGACGCCGCGGAGATGAACGAGTCGGTCGACAGCGAGGCCTTGGTGATGCCCAGCAGCACGTCCAGATACGTCGCCGGCAGCTTGCCTTCGCGTTGCAGGCGCTCGTTCGTGTTGAACAGCTCCGAACGCTCGACCTGCTCGCCGACGATGTACGTGGAGTCACCCGAGTTGGCGATCTGCACACGACGCAGCATCTGGCGAACGATCACCTCGATGTGCTTGTCGTTGATCTTCACGCCCTGGAGTCGGTAGACGTCCTGCACTTCGTCGACGATGTAGCGCGCCAGTTCCTCGACGCCCAGCAGACGCAGGATGTCCTGCGGATCGGCCGGTCCGTCGACGATCGACTCGCCCTTGTTGACCACCTGGCCTTCGTGCACCAGGATGTTCTTTTCCTTGGGCACAAGTTCCTCGGACACGCGGCCTTCCGGATCGGTGATCTGCAGGCGCACCTTGCCCTTGGTCTCCTTGCCGAAGGACACCGTGCCGGTCATCTCGGCCAGCGTGCCCTTGTCCTTGGGCGTGCGGGCTTCGAACAGCTCGGCCACCCGCGGCAGACCGCCGGTGATGTCGCGTGTCTTCTGGCCTTCGACCGGGATACGGGCCAGCACCTCGCCGGGCATCACGTCCTGGCCATCGCGGACCTGGATCAGACAGCCGATGGGGAAGCCGATCGTCACCGAGTGGTCGGTGCCGGGGATCTTCACTTCCTGGCCGGCGAAGTCGAGCAGCTTGACCTGCGGACGCACGACCTTGATGGAGCCGCGGCGCTTCGGGTCGATGACCACCAGCGTCGACAGACCCGTCACTTCGTCCACCTGCTTGGCCACGGTGACGCCTTCTTCGACGTTCTCGAAGCGCATCTTGCCGGCGAACTCGGTGATGATCGGGCGCGTCAGCGGATCCCAGTTGCCCAGGACCGTGCCAGCCTTGATCTGCTGGTCGGCCTTGACGTTCAGGATCGCACCGTACGGCACCTTGTGGCGCTCGCGCTCGCGGCCATGCGGGTCGGAGATGATGATTTCGCCGGAACGCGAGATCACCACCAGCTCGCCCTTGGCGTTGGTCACGTAGCGCATCGTGCCGTTGAAGCCGATGCGGCCGTCCGACTTGGCATCCACGCTGGAGGCCACCGCCGCACGCGACGCCGCACCCCCGATGTGGAAGGTGCGCATCGTCAGCTGCGTGCCCGGCTCGCCGATCGACTGCGCGGCGATCACGCCGATCGCTTCGCCGATGTTGATCAGGCCGCCGCGGCCGAGGTCGCGGCCATAGCACTTGGCGCAGATGCCGAAACGCGTGCCGCAGGTCAGCGCAGTGCGGACCTTGACTTCGTCGGCGCCGACGGATTCGAGCAGGTCGAGGGTGTCCTCGTCCAGCATCTTGCCGCGGGTGACCAGCACTTCCTGGGTCTCGGGGTGCGTCACGTCGATCGCGGTGACGCGGCCGAGGATGCGGTCGCGCAGCGATTCGATGACTTCGCCACCTTCGACCAGGGCGCGCATCGCCATGCCGTTGTCGGTGCCGCAATCGTCCTCGATGACCACCAGATCCTGCGTCACGTCGACCAGACGGCGCGTCAGGTAACCGGAGTTCGCAGTCTTCAGCGCCGTGTCCGCCAGGCCCTTGCGGGCACCGTGGGTGGAGATGAAGTACTGCAGAACGTTCAGGCCTTCGCGGAAGTTCGCGGTGATGGGCGTCTCGATGATCGAGCCGTCCGGCTTGGCCATCAGGCCGCGCATGCCGGCAAGCTGTCGGATCTGGGCGGCGGAACCCCGTGCGCCCGAGTCGGCCATCATGTAGATGGAGTTGAACGACTCCTGATCGACTTCCTTGCCGTGGCGGTCGATGGTCTTCTGCTTGGAGAGCTGGGCCATCATGACCTTGCCCACCTCGTCACCCGTCTTGCCCCAGATGTCCACGACCTTGTTGTAACGCTCACCGGAGGTCACCAGGCCCGAGACGTACTGCTGCTCGATTTCCTTGACTTCCTTTTCGGCGCGCTCCAGCAGCTTGACCTTCTCCTTCGGCACCAGCATGTCGTCGATCGCGATCGAGATGCCGGCGCGCGTGGCGAGCCGGAAACCGGCCTGCAGCAGCTTGTCGGCAAACACGACCGTGGCCTTCAGACCGCACTTGCGGAACGAGGTGTTGATCAGCTTCGAGATTTCCTTCTTCTTGAGTGCCTTGTTCAGGTTGGTGAACGGCAGGCCTTTCGGAAGGATCTCGGACAGCAGGCCGCGACCGACGGTGGTTTCCACCAGCTTGGTCTCGGGCACCCAGGCATCGTCGGCCGACGCGCGGCTGTACTCGGTCAGGCGCACGTTGATCTTGGCGGTGATCTCGACCACACCGTTGTCCAGCGCGCGCTGGAGTTCGATGACGTCGGAGAAGATCATGCCTTCGCCCTTGGCATTGATGCGGTCGCGGGTCGCGTAGTACAGACCCAGCACCACGTCTTGCGACGGCACGATCGACGGCTCGCCCGAAGCCGGGAACAGCACGTTGTTGGAGGCCAGCATCAGCGTGCGGGCTTCCATCTGCGCTTCGATCGACAGCGGGATGTGGACGGCCATCTGGTCACCGTCGAAGTCGGCGTTGAACGCCGAGCAGACGAGCGGATGCAGCTGGATCGCCTTGCCTTCGATCAGCACCGGCTCGAAGGCCTGGATGCCCAGGCGGTGCAGCGTCGGCGCGCGGTTCAGCATGATCGGGTGTTCCTTGATGACTTCTTCAAGGATGTCCCACACCACCGGCGTACCCGATTCCACTTCCTTCTTGGCCTGCTTGATCGTGGACGCGATGCCCATCGCCTCCAGGCGCGAGAAGATGAAGGGCTTGAACAGCTCCAGCGCCATCAGCTTGGGCAGACCGCACTGGTGCAGCTTGAGCGTCGGGCCGACCACGATGACCGAACGACCCGAGTAGTCGACGCGCTTGCCCAGCAGATTCTGGCGGAAGCGACCCGACTTGCCCTTGATCATGTCGGCCAGCGACTTGAGCGCGCGCTTGTTCGCACCCGTCATCGCCTTGCCGCGGCGGCCGTTGTCCAGCAGCGAGTCGACGGCTTCCTGCAGCATGCGCTTTTCATTGCGCACGATGATTTCAGGGGCCTTCAGCTCCAGCAGACGCGCCAGGCGGTTGTTGCGGTTGATGACGCGGCGGTACAGGTCGTTCAGGTCGGAGGTCGCGAAACGACCGCCGTCCAGCGGCACCAGCGGACGCAGGTCCGGCGGCAGCACCGGCAGCACCTGCATGATCATCCAGTGCGGCTTGATGCCCGACTTCTTGAAGGCTTCCATCACCTTGAGGCGCTTGGAGTTCTTCTTGACCTTCAGCTCGGAGCCGGTCATGTCGCCGCGCAGACGCTCGATCTCGACATCGAGATCCATCTCTTCGAGCAGCTGCTTGATGCCTTCGGCGCCCATCAGCGCGGTGAACTCGTCACCGAATTCGCGCTTCTTGGTGTCGTAGTCGTCCTCGGACATGATGCTGAATTTCTTCAGCGGGGTCATGCCCGAATCCACCACCACATAGGCTTCGAAGTACAGCACGCGTTCGATGTCGCGCAGCGTCATGTCGAGCACCATGCCCAGACGCGACGGCAGCGACTTCAGGAACCAGATGTGCGCGCAGGGAGCGGCCAGGTCGATGTGACCCATCCGGTCGCGGCGCACCTTGGTCTGCGTGACTTCGACGCCGCACTTCTCGCAGATCACGCCGCGGTGCTTGAGGCGCTTGTACTTGCCGCACAGGCACTCGTAGTCCTTGATGGGACCGAAGATCTTGGCGCAGAACAGGCCGTCGCGTTCCGGCTTGAAGGTGCGGTAGTTGATCGTCTCGGGCTTCTTCACCTCGCCGAACGACCACGAGCGGATCTTTTCCGGGCTGGCCAGCCCGATCTTGATCGCGTCGAAGTGTTCGTCCGGGGTGAACTGCTTGAAAAGGTCGAGTAATCCCTTCATGCATCTTCTCCTTAGTTGCGCTCAAGCTCGATGTCGATACCGAGCGAGCGAATTTCCTTGACCAGCACGTTGAACGATTCCGGCATGCCGGCTTCGATCGAGTGCTCACCCTTGACGATGCTCTCGTAGACCTTGGTGCGACCGTTCACGTCATCGGACTTGACCGTCAGCATTTCCTGCAGGACATACGCCGCGCCGTAGGCTTCCAGCGCCCAGACTTCCATTTCGCCGAAGCGCTGGCCGCCGAACTGCGCCTTGCCGCCCAGCGGCTGCTGGGTGACGAGCGAGTACGGGCCGGTCGAGCGGGCATGCATCTTGTCGTCGACCAGGTGGTGCAGCTTCAGGACGTGCATGTAGCCGATGGTGGTCGGACGCTCGAACTGGTCGCCGGTGCGGCCGTCGTACAGGAAGGCCTGCGTGCGGGTCGGGGTCAGGCCCTTCTTCGCCGCGATGTCGTCCGGGTACGCGAGCTTGAGCATCGCGCGGATCTCGGATTCCTTCGCCCCGTCGAACACCGGCGTCGCGAATGGCACGCCGTTGGTCAGGTTGCGCGCCATCTCGACGACTTCGTCATCGGTCAGTTGCTCGATCTGCTCCGGACGACCGCCGGACTGGTTGTACAGCTCGTCGAAGAACTTGCGCAGCTCGGCCACGCGGGCCTCTTGCTGCAGCATGTCGCCGATGCGCTGGCCAATGCCCTTGCCGGCCCAGCCCAGGTGGACTTCCAGCACCTGACCCACGTTCATCCGCGACGGCACGCCGAGCGGGTTGAGCACGATGTCGGCGGGGGTGCCGTCGGCCATGTAGGGCATGTCTTCGATCGGGACGATCTTGGACACGACACCCTTGTTGCCGTGGCGGCCGGCCATCTTGTCACCCGGCTGCAGGCGGCGCTTGACGGCCAGGTAGACCTTGACCATCTTCAGCACGCCGGCGGGCAGCTCGTCGCCCTGCGTGAGCTTCTTGCGCTTTTCCTCGAACATCAGGTCGAAGCTGTGGCGCGTCTGCTCCAGCGAGTTCTTGATCGATTCGAGCTGGTTGGCCGCTTCGTCTTCCGACGGGCGGATGTCGAACCAGTGGTACTTCTCGACCTCGGTCAGATACGCCTTGTCGATGACCGTGCCCTTGGCGATCTTGCGCGGACCACCATTGGCGACCTTGCCGGTCAGCAGCTTCTCGATCCGGTCGAACGCATCGGCCTCGACGATGCGGAGCTGGTCGTTCAGGTCCAGGCGGAAACGCTTCAGCTCGTCGTCGATGATCTGCTGGTCGCGCTTGTCGCGCTGGATGCCTTCGCGGGTGAAGACCTGCACATCGATGACGGTGCCCATCGTGCCCTGGTCCACGCGCAGCGAGGTGTCCTTCACGTCGGACGCCTTCTCGCCGAAGATCGCGCGCAGCAGCTTCTCTTCCGGCGTCAGCGTGGTCTCGCCCTTCGGCGTGACCTTGCCAACCAGCACATCGCCCGGGTTCACTTCGGCACCGACGTAGACGATGCCGGACTCGTCCAGACGCGACAGTTGCGCCTCGGACAGGTTCGGGATGTCGCGGGTGATGTCCTCGGGGCCCAGCTTCGTGTCACGCGCCATGACCACCAGTTCCTCGATGTGGATCGAGGTGTAGCGGTCTTCGGCCACCACGCGTTCGGAGATCAGGATCGAATCTTCGAAGTTGTAGCCGTTCCACGGCATGAACGCGACCAGCATGTTCTGCCCCAGGGCGAGTTCGCCCAGGTCGGTCGATGCACCGTCCGCGATCACGTCGCCACAGCCGACCAGATGGCCGCGGCTGACGATGGGACGCTGGTGGATGTTGGTGTTCTGGTTCGAGCGGTGGTACTTGATCAGGTTGTAGATGTCGACGCCGACTTCACCGGCCACCGTTTCCGCGTCGTTCACGCGGATCACGATGCGGTTGGTGTCGACGTAGTCCACGATGCCGCCACGGCGCGCCGTCACGACAGTGCCCGAGTCCACGGCTGCCACACGCTCGACGCCCGTGCCGACCAGCGCCTTTTCGGGGCGCAGGGTCGGCACCGCCTGACGCTGCATGTTGGCGCCCATCAGTGCGCGGTTCGCGTCGTCGTGCTCCAGGAAGGGCACGAGCGAGGCCGCGACCGACACGATCTGCGTCGGGGCCACGTCCATGTACTGGATGCGTTCCGGACCGGTCAGGACCGAGTCACCCTTTTCACGGGCCGAGACCAGCTCGTCGGACAGGCGGTTGTCCGCGTCGAGCGAGGCGTTGGCCTGCGCGATGATGTACTTGCCTTCCTCAATGGCCGACAGGTAGTCGATCTGCAGGGAAGCAATGCCGTCCTTGACGCGCCGGTACGGCGTTTCCAGGAAGCCGTACTCGTTCAGCCGTGCGAACAGGGCCAGCGAGTTGATCAGGCCGATGTTCGGGCCTTCCGGCGTCTCGATCGGGCAGACCCGGCCGTAGTGGGTCGGATGCACGTCGCGGACTTCGAAGCCGGCGCGCTCGCGGGTCAGACCGCCCGGGCCCAGGGCGGAGACACGGCGCTTGTGCGTGATCTCCGACAGCGGGTTGGTCTGGTCCATGAACTGCGAGAGCTGCGACGCCCCGAAGAACTCCTTGAGCGCCGCGGAAATCGGCTTGGAGTTGATCAGGTCGTGCGGCATCAGGGCTTCGGTCTCGGCCTGGCCGAGGCGTTCCTTGACGGCCTTCTCGATCCGGGCGAGGCCCGAGCGGTACTGGTTTTCGACCAGTTCGCCCACGCAACGCACGCGGCGGTTGCCGAGGTGGTCGATGTCGTCCACTTCGCCGTTGCCGTTGCGCAGGTCCACGAGGATCTTGACCACGTCGAGGATGTCCTCGTTGGTCAGCGTCATCGGGCCTTCGGAGCCGTCGCGGCCCACGCGGGCGTTGAACTTCATGCGGCCCACGCGCGACAGGTCGTACGTGTCAGCCGAGTAGAACAGGCGGTGGAACAGCGCTTCGACCGCGTCTTCCGTCGGCGGCTCGCCGGGACGCATCATGCGGTAGATGGCCACGCGCGCGGCCAGCTGGTCGGCGGTTTCATCGGCCGCCAGGGTCTGGCTGATGAAGGCGCCCTGGTTCAGCTCGTTGGTGAACAGGCACTGCACGTCGCGGATGCCCGCCGAACGCAGCTTCTTCAGCAGCGTTTCGGTGACTTCCTCGTTCGCCTTCGCCACGATCTCGCCGGTGTCGGCATCGACCATGTTGCGGGCGATGACACGCCCCACCAGGAAGTCTTCCGGCACGCTGATGAACTGCGTCTCGGAGGCATCGATCTGGCGGAGGTGCTTGGCGGTGATCCGCTTGTCCTTCTCGACGACGACCACACCGTTCTTGTCGGTGATGTCGAAGCGCGCGATCTCGCCCTTCAGACGCTCCGCGACGAATTCGAGCTGTGCACCCGAGTCCATCAGGCGGAAATTGTCGAAGTCGAAGAAGTGCGCCAGGATCTGCTCGGGATTCAGGCCGATGGCCTTGAGCAGGATCGTGACCGGCATCTTGCGGCGGCGGTCGACGCGGAAGAACAGGATGTCCTTCGGGTCAAACTCGTAGTCGAGCCACGAGCCGCGGTACGGGATGATCCGCGCCGAGAACAGCAGCTTGCCGGAGCTGTGCGTCTTGCCCTTGTCGTGCTCAAAGAACACGCCGGGGGAACGGTGCAGCTGCGAGACGATGACACGCTCGGTGCCATTGACGATGAACGAGCCGTAGTCGGTCATGAGCGGTACTTCGCCCATGTAGACCTCTTGCTCCTTGATCTCCTTGACTACCTTCGACTGGTTGGTCGAGTTCTCGCGGTCGTAGATGATCATCTGCAAGCGCGCCCGCACGGCAGCAGCAAACGTGAGACCACGCTGCTGGCACTCGCGCACGTCGAACGGCGGCTTGGCAATGTTGAATTCGAGGAACTTCATCTCCACGAACCCGTTGTGCGAAACAATCGGGAACGCCGAGAGGAACGCGGCTTGCAAACCTTCTGGTTTGCGTTTCAGCGGGGGTACATCCTTTTGCAGGAAAGCGACGTAGCTGTCCTTCTGCATGGTGAGCAGATAGGGAACGTTCAGCACGCTCGCGCGCTTGCCGAAGCTCTTGCGAATTCGCTTGCGCTCGGTGTAGCTATAGGGGGTTGCTTGCGCCATCAATCACTCCGTGTCGAAGTCCGCCGCCAGGCCAAGGCAGCAGTTCATTCGGCCGAAAATCGGGACGACTGGCACCAGGCCTTGCGCCTGAAGCTTGGTGGCTGGCCACTACCAGCCGCTGGCGGACAACCAGGGCATTGCACCCCGGTCCGACCAAACCGGTTCTCTGCAGTCGGTTCAGAGAACACTTGAAAAAGCCTTCCAGAATACCCCGGACGGCTTTTTCAGGTGATCTCTAAGGATTAACCCGTAACCCCAAGAGAAGCACAAAAAGGCTGGCCCTGTCGGACCAGCCTGCTGTGATTCAGATGCGCTTGTCGCGCACGCTGAATTACTTGACTTCGGCTTGAGCGCCAGCGTCGACCAGCTTCTTGACAGCGGCTTCTGCGTCGGCCTTGGAGATGGCTTCCTTGACGTTCTTCGGAGCGCCGTCCACCAGATCCTTGGCTTCCTTCAGGCCGAGGCCCGTCAGTTCGCGCACGGCCTTGATGACCTGTACCTTTTGAGCGCCGGCTGCGAGCAGCACGACGTTGAATTCGGTCTTCTCTTCAACGACCGCAGCAGCAGCAGCGCCACCGCCGCCGCCGGCGACCGCCATGGCGGCAGCCGACACGCCAAACTTCACTTCAACAGCCTTGACCAGGGTGTTGAGTTCCAGAACGGTCATGCCGTCCAGGTCGGACAGGAATTTTTCTTGATCGAATGCCATTTGGGGCTCCTAAATACAGTGAATTCGAGAAAACAGGTCGTGTGTGACCAGGGATCAGGCGGCGGGCGCTTCTTCAGCAGCCGCGGCTTCGGCGACAGGCGCTTCGGCGACGACATCACGCTGCTTGGCCACTTCGGCCAGTACACGGGCCAGACCAGACATCGGGCTCTGCAGCAGACCCAGCAGTTGCGCCAGCAGGACTTCCTTGCTGGGCACGCTGGCCAGCGCCTTGACGCCTTCGACGTCCAGCGCCTTGCCACCGTAGGCACCGCCCTTGATGACCAGCTTGTCGTTCGTCTTGGCGAAGTCGGAAACGACCTTCGCGGCTGCCACGGCATCTTCAGAGAAGCCATAGATCAGCGGTCCGACGAACAGGCTCTCGGCGACCTCAAACGGCGTTCCGGCAACAGCACGGCGGGCCAGGGTGTTCTTCAGCACGTGAAGATACACACCCTTTTCGCGCGCGGTCTTGCGCAGAGCATCCAGATGAGCGACGGTGAGGCCACGGTACTCGGCCACGGTCAAGGTCTGTGATTTCGCCGCCTGGGCGATCACTTCCTCGACAACGGCTGCTTTCTCGTTGCGATTGAGACTCAAGGTCCACTCCTTAAAACATGCCCGTCGCGCTTGCACGCTCAGGGCACACCGGGTTCAGCGACCTTGCCGTTCAGGAGCCCGTGTCACCACGGGGTCAACCTTTGCGGCGGGTACGCCATCTGCGCTGGCCGGATCAGCCCAAGCCGAAGCCTGAACGCGCCGATTAAGCCCTGCCCGTCCCGGTCACCCAGGGGAGCAATTCGCCAGCGGTCTTCGATGACCTGCGGTGACCAGAGCTTGTCGCCCTTGCCGCCTCAGCCCACCAAATATTGTCGAAGCAACGGTGCCAGACTCGCACCATGCCCGGGTTCCGCCACGCGACGCCGCGCAACGAAACCGTGATCTGTCGATCAGTTCTGGCTGGTGCCCATGCCGGCGGTGACGCTGGCGATGTCCACGCGGACGCCCACGCCCATCGTCGACGAGACAGCGACCTTGCGCAGGTAGACGCCCTTGCTCGATGCCGGCTTGGCCTTGTTCAGCGCGTCCAGCAGCGCTTGCAGGTTGCCCTTGAGCTTGCCGTCTTCGAACGAACGGCGACCGATGGTGCCGTGGATGATGCCGCCCTTGTCGACGCGGAACTGGACCTGACCCGCCTTGGCGTTGCGCACTGCGGTGGCCACGTCAGCGGTCACGGTGCCGACCTTCGGGTTAGGCATCAGGCCACGCGGACCCAGGATCTGGCCAAGTTGACCGACCACGCGCATCGCGTCCGGCGAGGCGATGACCACGTCGAAGTTGATGTTGCCGGCCCGGACTTCCGCAGCCAGGTCGTCCATGCCGACCACGTCCGCACCTGCAGCGCGGGCTTCATCCGCCTTCGCACCCTGGGTGAACACGGCCACACGCTTGATCTTGCCGGTGCCGTTGGGCATCACGACCGCGCCACGCACGACCTGGTCCGACTTCTTGGCGTCCACGCCGAGCTGCACAGCCACATCGATGGATTCATCGAACTTGGCGGTTGCACAAGCCTTCAGCAGGCCCAGTGCGTCGTCGATCGGATAGAGCTTGGTCGTCTCGATCTTGCCCTGCAGCGCCTTTTCGCGCTTCGTCAGCTTTGCCATGATCAGACCCCTTCCACGTTGATGCCCATCGAACGGGCCGAGCCCGCGATGGTCCGGACGGCAGCGTCCATGTTCGCTGCGGTCAGATCCTTGACCTTGATCTTGGCGATCTCTTCCAGCTGCGCACGGGTCAGCTTGCCAACCTTGTCGAGGTGCGGGCGGGCCGAACCACGTTCGATCTTGGCGGCCTTCTTCAGGAGGGCCGTTGCCGGCGGGCTCTTGATGATGAAGGTGAACGACTTGTCGGCGAAGGCGGTGATGACCACCGGCAGCTTCATGCCGATCTCGAAGCCCTGCTGCGTCTGCGCATTGAACGCCTTGCAGAACTCCATGATGTTCAGACCGCGCTGACCGAGAGCGGGACCGATCGGGGGCGAAGGATTGGCCTTGCCTGCCGGAACTTGCAGCTTGATGAAGCCGACGATTTTCTTTGCCATGATGGCTCCTCGAGTTCAAGCGCCTGCCACTGAAGCAGGCTCCTCGTCATGTGAGATACGCGGGCACACCATGCACCCGCCACCCGATCCGACGCGGTGAAGCGTCAGACTTTCTCGACCTGGTGAAAGTCGAGTTCCACTGGTGTTGCACGGCCAAAAATCGTGACCGACAACCGCATCTTGTTCTTGTCGTAGTTGACGTCTTCGATGACGGCATTGAAGTCCGTGAACGGACCGTCCTTGATCCGCACGACTTCACCGACCACCCACTCCACCTTGGGACGTGGCTTCTCGGTGCCTTCCTGCATCTGGGTCACGATCTTCATGACCTCGTCTTCGGAGATGGGGGAAGGACGGTTCTTGGCACCACCGACAAAACCGGTGACCTTGCTGGTGTTCTTGACCAGATGCCAGGACTCGTCGTTCATCACCATCTCGACCAGCACATAGCCGGGAAAGAAACGGCGCTCGGTGACCGACTTCTTGCCGTTCTTCATCTCGACCACTTCTTCGGTCGGGACCAGGATGCGGCCGAACTTGGCCTGCATGCCAGAGCGGTCGATGCGTTCGCGCAGGTTGCGCTCGACGGCCTTTTCCATACCGGAATAGGCGTGGACCACGTACCAGCGCATGGGAACGGCGGCAGGGATTGTGGACTGGATATCGCTCATCATGAAACCTTGCTTTGTCAGCGTTTCCAGCCGAGGACCAGGTCGTACAGCACCCATTCCAGGGTCTTGTCGGTCATCCACAGGAACAAGGCCATGACCACGACGAAGGCAAAGACATAGCCGGTCATCTGACCTGCTTCCTTGCGTGTCGGCCAGACCACCTTGTAGAACTCCTTGACTGACTCGCGGCCGTAGGCGATCAGTGCCTTGCCAGACTCGGAGGCGAAGAACACGGCCACTGCACCGCCGAGCAGCACCAGCAGGGCCGCCCACTGGGCATACGGCCCTTGTGCGGAGAGCAGGTAAAACGCCACCAGCCCCCCAAGCAGCAGCAGACCCGAAGCGATCAGCCGGGTCTTGTCAGCGTTGGTGGAAACAGTTTCGACTTGCGGAGCGGTCATCACATTCACTTCGTTCGGGGTGGGCGTGTCACAGCCATTGCACTGCGCGCCATCATCGACATCCACAAGCAGGAAAGCCCGCCAGGGCGTCGACACGTCCCGCGGGCTGCCGGTCAGGCAACAAATCTCGACGACTTTTTAGCCATCGGATTTGGCAGGGGCAGAGGGAATCGAACCCCCAACCTTCGGTTTTGGAGACCGACGCTCTGCCAGTTGAGCTATACCCCTGCGGCCTGACTGGTGAGTTTACTGGAAATCAGGCGATGATCTTGGCGACGACGCCGGCGCCGACGGTGCGACCGCCTTCGCGGATGGCGAAGCGCAGACCTTCTTCCATGGCGATCGGGGCGATCAGCTTGACCGTGATCGACACGTTGTCGCCCGGCATGACCATTTC
>NZ_JANPAB010000070.1:0-15561 GCF_031429695.1 Sphaerotilus sp. | reverse complement strand
GCGCCATGCAAGGCCCGGGCGGCGGTGTGGTGATGGGCAGGCTGGCGCGGCACGGGATTCACGCGGCCAGTGTAGGCGCCGGGGCTCGCCAGCACGCCTGGCGGGGTCGCACTACACTGGATGCCCTCTCGTCGTGAGCCCCGCCATGTTCAGCCGCATAAGTGAAGACATCGCCTGCATCCGCGAGCGCGATCCCGCCGCGCGCTCCGCCTGGGAGGTGCTGACCAGTTACACGGGCCTGCATGCGGTGATCTGGCACCGCTGGGCGCGCCTGGCCTGGCGCCATGGCTTCAAGTGGCTGGGCCGCTTCCTGTCGCACCTGGGCCGCTTCTTCACCGGCATCGAGATCCACCCCGGCGCCAGCCTCGGCCGGCGTGTGTTCATCGACCACGGCATGGGCGTGGTGGTCGGCGAGACCGCCGAGATCGGCGACGACTGCACCATCTACCAGGGCGTGACCCTGGGCGGCACCTCCCTGGGCCGTGGCACCAAGCGCCACCCCACGCTGGGCAAGGGTGTGATCGTGGGCGCCAACGCCCAGGTGCTGGGTGGTTTCACCGTGGGCGATGGCGCCCGGGTGGGCTCCAGCGCCGTGGTGATGAAGCCGGTGCCACCCGGCGCCACCGCGGTGGGCAACCCGGCGCGCATCATCCAGGCCGAGACCGAGGCGCAGCGGGAACAGGCCGCCGCCAAGATGGGTTTCTCGGCCTATGGCGTGACCAGCGGCGATGACCCGGTGTCGCAGGCCATGAAGGGCCTGATCGACAACGCCAGCAGCCAGGAACACCAGATCGCCCTGCTGTGGCAGGCGATCGAGAAGCTGTCGCATGGCGCGCGTGAACTGCCGGGCAGCGACTGCGTGCCGCAGGATGCGCACACCAGCGAGCTCTTCGACGCCGAACGGCTGAGCCGGCTGGTCAAGTGAGCTGCGGGTTCCGGGCGGCCTGAGGGCAGCTCAGGCCCGGGGTGGCCGGATGGCCGCCTTCGGCCGGAAGGCCTTGCACACCGCCTCGTCGCATTCCAGGTAGGGCCCGCCGATCAGGTCCACGCAGTAGGGCACGGCGGCAAAGATGCCATGCGCTGGAGGCTGAGCCTCGGGCAGGCCCTGCAGCGTCTCGGCAATGCTTTTGGGCTGGCCCGGCAGGTTGATGATCAAGGCCTGTTTGCGGATCACCGCCACCTGGCGGCTCAGGATGGCGGTGGGCACGAAGCGCAGGCTGATCTGGCGCATCTGCTCGCCGAAGCCGGGCATTTCCTTGTCGGCCACCGCCAGCGTGGCCTCGGGCGTCACGTCGCGTGGCGCCGGGCCGGTGCCGCCGGTGGTCAGCACCAGGTGGCAATGGGCATCGTCCACCAGTTCACGCAGCGTTGCGCTGATGCCGGCCTGCTCGTCGGGGATCAGCCGTGTGACCCAGGTGATCGGGTTCTTCAAGGCCTTGGCCAGCCAGTCCTGCAGCGCCGGGATGCCCTTGTCCTCGTAGACGCCGGCCGACGCACGGTCGCTGATGCTGACCAGGCCGATGGTCACCGGGTCGTGCGGGTTCGTGGCCTCAGTCATCGCCGTCGCCGTCCTCGCTGTCATCCGCCCCGTCGCTGCCGTGCACCGGCTGGCCCGCCGCGTCCAGCAGCCAGGGCTTGATGAACTGGAACAGCTCGCGGTAGCCCCGGCCGTTGCGCTGCTCGGGTGCAGCGGCGGCGTCCTTGCGCGCGGCGCGCACCAGGCTGCGCAGGCGTTGCAGGTCGCTGCCGGGGAACTCGGCCGCCCATTGCGTGAGGGCTTCGTCGTTGGCCACCAGCTCGTCGCGCCGGCGCTCGGTCTCGTGCAGCGCCAACGTGTCCTTGGCCGAGCCCAGCTTGAAGGCGTCCACGGCCTCGCGCAGCGGGGCTTCATCGGCAAAGCGCATCTGCTTGCCGACGAACTGCAACTGGCGCCGCTGGCCCTCGAAGCTCTTGGTGCGGCGGTACTGGGCGATGGCGTCGCGCAGGCCTTCGGGCATGGGCACGTCCTTCAGGCGGCTGGGTGGCAGCGCCACCAGCGCCTCGCCCAGGGCCTGCAGTTCATGGGCCTGGGCCTTCAGCCGCGTCTTGCTGGGCTTCTCGAAGACGTAGGCGTCGGCGCTGTCGTCGGCGGTGTGGGGGTCAGGGCGTTGGCGCATGGGCCGTGGGGGCTTCCAGAAGTGGGCATGGCACGGGCCCGCGGACCCGGTGGCTATGATTGTCTCCCACCTCGCTCTCAGGCCAAGCCTTCCATGTCCGGATCCACCATCTCCCAGGGTTTCGCCTTCAACCGCGGCCAGTTCCAGCAGATCATCGACGACACGCTGGCCATGGCCAAGGACCTGGGTGCCAGCGACGCCGCGGCCGAGGTCAGCGAAGGCGCCGGCCTGTCGGTGTCGGTGCGTCTGGGCGAGATCGAGAACGTGGAGCGCAACCGCGACAAGAGCCTGGGTGTCACCGTCTACCTGGGCCAGCGCCGTGGCAACGCCAGCACCAGTGATTTCTCCCAGGATGCACTGCGCCAGACGGTGCGCGCGGCCTACGACATCGCCCGCTTCACCGCCGAAGACCCGGCCGCCGGCCTGCCCGATGCCGACGACCTGGCCACGCCCGACGTGGCCGGCATCGACCTGGACCTGTTCCACCCCTGGCTGGTGGATGCCGACGGCGCCGCCGCGCTGGCGCGCCGCTGCGAGGACGCGGCCTTCGCCACCAGCCCGAAGATCAGCAACAGCGAGGGTGGTGGCACCTCGGCCCAGCAGTCGCATTTCTGGGCCGGCAACAGCCGGGGCTTCCGTGGTGGTTATGCCAGCTCCCGCCACTCGATCTCGGTGGCGCCCATCGCCGGCAAGGGCGCGGCCATGCAGCGTGACGCCTGGTACAGCTCGCAGCGCAACGCCATGGACCTGGCCTCGCCCGAAGCCGTGGGCCGTTACGCCGCCGAACGTGCGCTGTCGCGGCTGAAGGGCCGCAAGGTGCCCACCTGCGAGGTGCCGGTGCTGTTCGAGAACACCCTGGCCGCCGGCCTGCTGGGCAGCATGGTGGGTGCACTCAGCGGCGGCTCGCTGTACCGCCGCGCCAGCTTTTTGCTCGACAGCGTGGGCACACCGGTGCTGGCCGACCACCTGGACGTGGACGAGGACCCGCTGATCCCGCGTGGCAAGGCCAGTGCGGCCTTCGACGACGAGGGTGTGCGCACGCGCAAGCGCCGTGTCGTCGAGGCCGGCGTGGTGCAGGGCTATTTCCTGTCCAGCTATTCAGCCCGCAAGCTGGGCCTGCGCAGCACCGGCCATGCCGGCGGCTCGCAGAACCTGGTGCTGACCAGCCGCCTCACCCGGCCGGGTGACCACCTGGACGAGATGCTGCGCAAGCTGGGCCGCGGCCTGTTCGTCACCGAGCTGATGGGCCAGGGCGTGAACGGCGTGACCGGCGACTATTCGCGTGGCGCCGCCGGCTACTGGGTGGAGGGTGGGCAGATCCAGTACCCGGTGCACGAGGTCACCATCGCCGGCAACCTGAAGCAGATGCTGCGCGAGATCGTGGCCGTGGGCGCCGATGCCTATGTGTCCGGTGGCAAGACCGTGGGCTCGGTGCTGCTGGCGCGCATGAAGGTGGCCGGCTCCTGATCACGCGACCCCGGGGGCTTTCACGGGCCGGGCCGCGGGCGGGGCGCTTCTAGAATCTCGGGTTTTGTGGCGGCTGTCCTGGCCGTCAACCCTCAGGAGATTCAGACATGGTCATGGAACGCCGTTCCTTTGTTCGTGGTGCCGGCCTGGCCGGTGTGCTTGCCGCTGGCGTGGCACCCGCGGTGCATGCCCAGGCGGCCATCCGCTGGCGCCTGGCCTCCAGCTTCCCGAAGTCGCTGGACACGCTGTTCGGCGCGGCCGAAGCCTTCGCCAAGAAGATGCACGACATGTCGGGCGGCAAGTTCCAGGTGTCGGTGCATGCCGGCGGTGAGCTGATGCCGGCCTTCGGCGTGGTCGACGGCGTGCAGGCCGGCACGGTGGAGATGGCGCACACCGCGCCTTACTACTTCATCGGCAAGAACGAGGCCTTTGCGCTGGGCACCGCCATCCCCTTCGGCCTGAATTCGCGCCAGATGACGGCCTGGCTGTACGAAGGCAACGGCCTGAAGCTGATGCGCGAGTTCTACAGCAACTACAACATGATCAGCTTTCCCGGTGGCAACACCGGTGCCCAGATGGGCGGCTGGTACCGCAAGCCGGTCACCAGCCTGGCCGACCTGAAGGGCCTGCGCTTCCGCACCGTGGGCCTGGCCGGCAAGGTGCTGGAGCGCCTGGGCGTGGTGGTGCAGGCCATGCCCGGCGGCGAGATCTACCAGGCGCTGGAAAAAGGCACCATCGACGCCGCCGAGTGGGTGGGCCCGTATGACGACCAGAAGCTGGGCTTCAACAAGGTGGCGCCGAACTACGCCTACCCGGCGTTCTGGGAAGGCTGTGCCGCCTTCGACTTCTTCGTCAACCAGAAGGCCTATGACGGCCTGTCGGGCGAGTACAAGGCCATGATCGAGGCGGCCAGCACCTACGCCCTGGTCGACGTGCAGGCCAAGTACGACGCCAAGAACCCGGTGGCGCTGCGCCAGCTGGTGGCCGGCGGCACCAAGCTGTTCCGCTACCCGAAGGACGCGATGGAGCTGGCCTTCAAGGAGGCCAACGCGCTGTACGCCGACATCTCGGCCAAGAACCCGGCGTGGAAGAAGATCTACGACGACTACGCCAAGTTCCGCGCCGACCAGAACCTGTGGTTCCGCTTTGCCGAAGCCGGCTTCGACGACTTCATGCAAGCGCAGAAGCTCTGAACTCCGCGGCCGTTTCAGGCCGCCCGAAGCTCTGGCCCGGTCTGGCGTTCGCGCTGGCCGGGTCGATTGCTTTTTCGGGCAAGGCGATCATTGTCAAGCTGGCGTACCGGCATGGGGTCGATGCGGTCACGCTGCTGATGCTGCGCATGCTGTTCGCGCTGCCGCTGTTCGTCGGGCTGGCGTGGTGGGCGAGTCGCGGCAAGCCGGCGTTGACCCGGCGCGATGTCGTGGCGGTGCTGGGCCTGGGGTTCTCTGGCTATTACCTGGCGAGTTTTCTGGACTTTGCCGGGCTGGTCCACATCAGTGCCAGCCTGGAGCGGCTGATCCTCTACCTCAATCCGACGCTGGTGCTCTTCCTCGGCGTGGTGCTGCACGGCAAGCGGGTCACGGGCCGGCAGTTGACGGCGCTGGGCGTGAGCTATTCGGGCGTGCTGGTGGTGTTCGGCCACGAGTTGACCGACCTGGGGCCGAACGTTGTGCTCGGTGCGGCGCTGGTGTTTGGCAGCGCGTTGAGCTACGCCGTCTACCTCGTGCAGAGCGGACAGGAGGTGCAGCGCCTGGGCTCTCTGCGCCTGACCGGGTTGGCGACGACAGTGGCCTGTGTGCTGTGCATCGGGCAGTTCGTGGTGCTGCGGCCCGTGGCGTCGGTGTTCGCGGTGGCGGAGCCGGTGCTGTGGCTGTCGCTGCTGAATGCGACGGCCTGCACCTTCGCGCCGGTGATCCTGGTGATGATGGGCATCGAGCGGCTCGGGGCCGGGCTGGCTGCACAGACCGGACTGGTCGGGCCGATGAGCACGATCCTGATGGGTGTGTTCTTCCTGGGCGAACCGCTGACAGTGTGGATCGCCATCGGCACGCTGCTGGTGCTGGCCGGGGTGGCGCTGCTGGCGCGCTGGCGCTGATCAGGCTTGGGCGGATCCGCGCCGTGACGACACGAGGATGCCCGCCACGATCAGCGCAAATGCCACCGCGTGGTAGCCATGCGGCGCTTCGCCGAGCAGCGTGGTGGACAGCAGCGCGGCAAACAGCGGCGTGAGGTTGGCGAAGATGCCGGCCGTCGTCGGCCCCACCGCCGCCACCGCCCGGCCCCACAGCGCATAGGCGATCAGCGACGGGCCGACCACGATGTAGAGCACGGCCGCCCCCACCGCCGGCGACCACTCCGGCTGGCGCGGCGAGACCACCGCCTCCACCCCCGCCGCGCTGCCAGCCCACACCACGCCGAACAGCGTCTGCACCAGCAATGCCTCGCTCCAGATCCAGGCTCGGCGCTGGCCGTCGGAGCCGGTGATGCCCGGTCGCTCGTCGCCGCGCATGGAGGCCGGCGGTCGCGCCAGCAGCCAGCTGTAGCTTGCCCAGCTCGCGGCGGCGGCCAGCATGTACAGATCACCCCGCACGAATTGCACGTCCGCCAGCGCCGAGGGATGCCCACGACTGAGCACCGTGGCCACGCCCACCAGCGACAGTGCCGCGCCGACCACCTGCGGCCCGCGCGGGCGTTCGCCGTAGAAGACACCGCCCACCAGCAGCATCCACAGCGGCATGCTCGCGGCGATCAGCGTCACGTTGATGGGGGTGGACGTCGTGAGCGCCAGGTACTGGAGTGCGTTGTAGGCGCCGATCCCCAGCAGGCCCATGAGCGCCAGTGGTCGCCAGCGGGCCAGGATGTCGCGCCGCCGCGCCACCGTGGCGATGGCCTGCCGGCCCAGCACGAGCAGCACCAGCAGCACGACGCCCCAGCGGATCGCATTGAGCATCAGCGGGGGCACGTGCGGCACGGTCAGGCGGCCGACTACCGCATTGCCCGCCCACATCAGCGGAGGAAGGGTGAGCATCGCGATCAGGCGGGGCGTGAGGGTCATGGATCAGCGCGGCCTTGGGGCCGGGACATTGCGGACGACTGCGGGCGCACAGTGTCGCGCAAAGGCTGCGTCTGGCGCGTGTCACGGGTCGTTGCAGCTTGGTCCGTGACTGAACCGGGTGCGGGGTGGATCGACGCTATCCTGACTGTGGCCGCCCTTGGCGGTCTCCATTTCTTCGATTGAACGGTGCCTTGCGCGCCCGGAGCCTGTGCCTTGGAGTCTTGCCACGACTTTCACCTGGAACCATTGACCGGACCGGACGAACCGATGCAGGTATGGAGCCGGATCACCTGCGGTGGTCGCGTGGTGCTGCCGCGTGTGGATGGCACCGACCTGATTGCCCAGTTTCGCTGCCGCGAGGGGCATGCGCTGCTGCTCGGGTTTGATGCGCCGTTCGAGGAGGCGCTGCATCTGGTGTATCTGGACGGGCAGGACCGCCTGCGCGACGAGGTGCGCTTCAGTTTCGCGCGACCGGAAGGCGTGGGCATCGTCACCGAACTCCGGGCCGAATCCGAGGACGTGCTGACCTTCAATTTCTACGGCCGCTGGCGTGTTCAGGTCAGTGCGCACGCCGGACTCGGTGTCAGCCGCACTCCGGCGGGGGTCTATCGCCTGCCTGGTCGGTTGATCGGACGCCACCATCTGCGGGTCGAGGCGCTGGCCGTCTGAGCGAGCATCCGGTTGCCGGGTTCGGCCTCGGGGCTTCCAGCAGCACCGACCAGACCGCGGATCTCGAATTCACCCAGTCGGGTGCCGATGCTCAGATTGCCGGCCTCTTCGGACCCGCCGATCCCGTAAGCTCCACATTCCCTTCCGGACCGACAGGAGAACCTCCATGCCCCGCGCCATCCAGATCTCCGCCTTCGGCGGCCCCGACGTGATGCAGTTCGTCGATCTGCCCGTCGGCGAACCCGGCCCGGGCGAGGTGCGCATCCGCCACCACGCCATCGGCCTGAACTTCATCGACGTCTATCAGCGCACCGGTCTGTACCCCAACGCGCTGCCGCTGGTGCTGGGCATGGAGGCGGCCGGTGTGGTCGAGTCGGTGGGCGAGGGCGTCATGCACCTGCAGGCCGGTGACCGCGTCGCCTACGCCAGCCAGCCACCGGGCAGCTACTGCGAGGTGCGCGTGATGCCTGCCAAGTGCGTGGTGCAACTGCCGGATGGCATCGATGTCGAGACCGGCGCTGCGATGATGCTCAAGGGCATGACCGCGGCATACCTGCTGGGCCGCACACAGCCGCAGGGCGGATTGCAGCCCGGCGACTTCGTGCTGTTCCACGCGGCGGCGGGCGGTGTCGGCCTCATTGCCTGCCAATGGGCGCGCGCGTTGGGGCTGAACCTGATCGCCACGGCTGGCAGCCCCGACAAGTGCCTGCTCGCGCTGCAGCACGGTGCGGTCCACGCCATCAACTACCGCAGCGAGAACTTCGCCACCCGCGTGCGCGAACTCACCGGCGGGCGCGGCGTCAAGGCCGTGTACGACTCGATCGGCAAGGACACCTTCGAGGGCTCGCTCGACTGCCTGGCGCCGTTCGGCCTGCTGGCGACCTACGGCAATGCGTCCGGTCCGGTGCCGCCGGTCAGCCTCGGCGTGCTCGGCGCCAAAGGCTCGCTCTACGTCACGCGCCCGACGTTGTTCACCCACATCGCCACCCGCGAGAGCACGCAGTCGCTGGCCGACGAGCTGTTTGCGATGGTCGGCTCCGGCGCAGTGAAGATCCCGATCGCGCAACGTTACCCGCTCGAACAGGTCGCGCAGGCACACCGGGATCTGGAGGCGCGTGCCACCACCGGCTGCACGGTCCTGACGCTGTAGGTCTTGGTTTTGATGCAGCTCAGGCTGGCGACATAAGGGTTTTCCATAAATGCAGATCACGGACGAGCCCGAGAAGCTGACGAGCGCAATCGGGAGTCGAACCGCTTCGTCCGATGCGATGTCAGGCGCTGCAGCGGTTGTTCGACGAACCGGTAGACGGCCGCCGACACACCGATCGCCGTCAGTACACCGAACATGAACAGCCAAGGCCCGGGTACCAGACGGGCGGCCCCGATCTTGTTGAACACGGCGGTGAGTGCTGCCAGCGTCAGGATATGGGTCAGGTACAGCCCGTACGACCAGTCTCCCAGTGCGAGTGCAGCCCGGCGCTGAAAATTGAACCAGCCAGCCCCTGCACCCTTCTCGATCGAGAGCAGGCCGTACAGCATACCCACCGCTGGCAGTATCCGTGGCAGCAGGTCGTGGCCGATGCCGAGTACGTCCCCAGCAATGGCGCCGAAGAACCCTGCCAGGGTGAGCACGATGGCGGCAGGTCGCGGCAGCGCAATGCCGTGCTGGTGCAGCAGGCCGATGCCGACGCCACACGTGAACTCGCACAGGTACGTGCTGGTCAGCATTGATGGCAGTGCTGCCTGCGGCGCCAGCCACTGGCCCAGCAGAACACTGATGGTGGTCCAGCCAATCAGCATCGGCGCGAGCCACCGCCGAGGCAACAGCAGCAGCCATCCAAAAACCAGGTAGAAGTACATTTCAAAATTCAGCGACCAGCCGACCCGCAGCGGCGGACTCATGACACCGCGGTCGTCTGCCATCGGAATGAACAGATAGGAGGCCAGCACATGGTCGGGCGAGGGGCGGTAACCGGTCGTCGCTGGTGCCAGCAGGGACATCACGACCACCAGCGTTGTGAGCAGCCAGTAGATCGGCACCACCCGCACGATGCGCCGTCGCCAGAACGCCAGCGCCGCATTGATCCCTGGGGTCTGGCCGGCAGTCGTGATCGCCATGATGAAGCCACTGATCACGAAGAACAGGTCCACACCCCACAGACCGATATCAAGGCCGTTTGGAGCCAGCCAGCCGGCCTTTTCTGCACCAGTGACGGCATGGCGCAACACCACGGCGCATGCGGCAATGCCACGCAGCCACTGTACGGAGAGGACCACGTCTCGACTCATGCTGTTACCTTCATGCTACCCAGATTCGTGATAAATGAAATCGGGCAGGATAGTAGCCAGGGCTGTTCCGTGTAAGCCAGATGGGTGATGAAAATCGGAAATACGTGCGTAAAGCGGCCAGTTCACGCGGAAGAGTCGGCCTCCGTGCTTTCATCATCGATGACCGTCGCGCGGTAGGCGTGCCAGCTCGCGTGCCCCACCACCGGGCCGACCAGCAGCAGCCCGAGGAACCACGGCAGCATCGCCGCCACCGTCAGCACCGTGATCAGCAGGCCCCACCAGACCATCACGGCCGGCTGGTTCAGCACCAGGCGCAGGCTGGTCAAGCCGGCGGTGATGGCGTCCACCTGGCGGTCCAGCATCATCGGGATGCTGACCACGCTGACCGAGAAGATCAGCCCGGCAAAGAGGGCACCCACGCCGAGGTAGGTGACGATGAAGCCGAGGTTTTCCGGGTCCAGCAGGGCCAGCAGCGAGCCATTCAGGTCGGGCATGCCGTCGAAGCTCACGGCGAAGATCACCATCGCGGCACGACCCCAGAGCATCTCCAGCACCAGCAGCACGAAGCCGAAAATGGCCATCTGCCCGATGTGGGCGTCCCATGCGGTGAGCGAGTCGCCGAAATCGGGCAGGAGACCACGCTCCAGCCGCATCGACATCTGGTACAGACCCATGCAGAGAAACGGCCCCATCAGCAGGAAGCCGGCCGACATCGCCAGCGTGTAGGCGGGTGCATTTTCGTAGACCTTCATCAGCGTCCAGCCCATTGCCATGAAGCACAGGCCGTAGAACAGGCTGATGGCAGGGTGAGCGAGGTAGTCGTGCAGGCCACGCACCAGCCAGCGCAGCGGGTCGCCGAAGCCGATGTGGCGCAGGCGGATAGGCGTGCTTTCGGTGTCGTCCGGGGCAGGAAGGGACATGGTCAAGGCCCGTGTGTCAACTGCGGCGCACCCGCAGCAGCTCATCCAGAATCAGCCCGACCGCACCAGCCGTGATGGCGCAGTCGGCCAGATTGAACGATGGGAAGTAACCGCCAGGAAACAGGGGTGCCAGCATGTTCCCGTGGAACTGCAGGAAATCGACCACGTAGCCATGCCAGGCCCGGTCAACCACATTGCCGATGGCGCCCCCGAGCAGCATCGCCACACTGAAGCTGAACAGGCGCTGCTCGGAGTGGTTCTTCAGCATCCAGATGAACATCGTCGAGGCGGCTGCACCGAGTCCGATGAAGAACCAGCGCTGCCAGCCCGCCGCCTGCGCAAGGAAGGAAAATGCAGCGCCGGTGTTGTGGACGCGCACGAGGTTGAAGTAGCTGGTGAAGGTCTGGCCATCACCGAGCTGGAAGCGCTGCAGGATCAGCCACTTGGTGGCCTGGTCGGCCGCGATGACCAGCAGCGCGAGCAGCAGCCACGGGGTCAGCGATGCCGAAGACGACCGGGACAGGGAAGAGCGGGACTTAGAGCGCATCGGCGGGCCACCTGAGAAGGCTGAAGGATCTGGGAGGGGTCAGGCCGGCACTTTAAACGTGAAAGCGGGTGGCGTTTTGCCTCTGGGGCCTCGACAGGCCGTGCCAAGGGCCGATTTTGTACCATGAGTTGATTTGCCCCTAATAGCAAAATATGAAAATTCTTGCAAAATATTTTCGTGAAATTTTGCTCGGATTCGTACTTGGTGTCAAATTGTAGGTTGGCGCTGCCTTGCCCAAGGGAACAAGGGGTCGGCAAAGTACAGACGAGAGTCCGGGTGAGTCGCGACCGGGCGAGAACGATGGGGGTAGGTCCGGTCTGCGCGGGGGTAGTGGCAGACACCGGATCAACCAGAAGATCAACCAACCGCAGAAGATTGCACTCGATGTCGGCTCTGGCGAAAAAACTGTTTTATTCCAAGCGCTTCAACAAGCTCGCGGTGCGGCTGTATTCCGCCGTGAATCCGCCGCCGTACCGGCGTGCGAACATGGAATTCGATTATGACGTCTGGAATGGTATCTGCACTTTCCATTCCCATGACGGTCGCCAGATCGGGGAAAACAATACCAACCCCGAGATCTACAGGGAAGTGATCGAGACCGAGCACAAGATCTGCAAGTTCGAAGGCTCGCGCAACGGTCTGCCGATCAACGTGACGGCGCTGCGGCAGGTGATGGCGGTCTGGACGGACGCGCTGCAGTTCACCACGATGCTGCGCAACGACTACCTCCGCCGACGCGGCCTCACCGGCCCGCGCCTGACCCTGCGCCAGGGCTACGTGTTCTCCAAGCTGGGGGCCGCCTATCCGGCCTATCTGGCGCGCAAACGCAGCCACCCGATCACGTCGCTGCCGGCGCTCGAAACGGCGTTTTTCACACTCGGTGTCGGGCCGTTCATGATCGTGCGCACCTTCATGGAGAAGGGCGATCTGGCCGTGCTGCACGACGGGCCGCTCACGGCGGCCGAGCTGTACGAGATGGCCGACAGCTCCGGCACGCTCATCTCTGCCGATGGAAAGGGCTGCGCCGGCAGCAAGAAGCTCATCCTCGATTTTCTCGACGTGACCATGAATGGGACGTTTGCCAAGCCGCTGGATTCCGTGGATGCCCTGCGCGCAGTCCACAGCATCGCCGACTGGGACGAGTTCTACGCCTATGTGTACGCCACCTCGCGGCTGGAATTGATGGTTCGCCTGACACAGTATCTGTGCGCGCAGTCGCTGTGGGCGCTGCAGTTGCGCGATGGCTTGCTGAGCGGAGCCGAGCAGACACTGGTCTTGGCCTGTCTGGACAAGTGCTACCACGACCCCGGCGACCGCTACGACGACCGCACGGTCATGGGTAATTTCATCCAGGTCGTGCTGGCGCTGCTGGATGAATTGGATTTTCCTCAAGTCCGGGCGGCGCTGGTGAATGCCAATCTGGTGAATTCCGGCAATGGAGGTTATCTGATCGACCAGGTGGGTGGGGATGTACGGGTATCGGCCGCGCGTCGGATACGGTTGGCCACGGAGCTGATCTTCCCGTTCTGCAAGCAGGAACTCGACACCACGCACCGCGCGTTGCACCGCTTCGAATCGCAGACGATCACGCTCGACGACCTCCAGAACCGCGCCTGCGGTCCGTCGCTGAAGCCGCTGCTGGCGTTGCTGGAGACCCGTCCGACGCAGCATGGCGCACCGGTGGGTGTGCTGGCATGAGTGCGCCGTCCACCCCGCTCGACGTCCCCTTCGGCCCGAGCGGCACGGTCGTGCTGCGCAAGATGGTGCTCGACGAGGACGCGCCACTGCTGCACGACTGGTTCAGCCGCGACTACGCCCGCTTCTGGGGGCTGCAGGGCAAGACGGTGGAGGAGATCCGCGAGAAATTCGCTGGCATCGAGGCCAGTGGCACCTGCGACGTGGTCTTCGGCATCCTGGCGGCCACGGGCGAGCGGCTGTTCATGTTCCAGTCGTATGACGTGAATGCCGATGTGCTGAGCCAGCACTATCCTGTACGCACGGGTGACCGTGGTTTTCACCTGATGCTTGGCCCGGTCGAGAAACCCCTGCCCGCCGCCGCCTATTACACCTTTCAGGCGATTGCGGCATGGATATTCCGCGATCCGGCTGTCCAGCGGATGGTCGGCGAGCCGGATATTCGCAACCGCAAGGTGTTGCTGCGGCTGGTGCAGGCCGGGTTCGAGTTTGGCCGGGTGATCCACCTGCCGTACAAGACGGCCGTGATGACCTACCTGTCGCGGGCTACGATCGACAAGACCCGTGGCTTGCCGCCACCGCCCGCGCCAGACCAGTCGCCGATGGACGGCTGGCGACTGAAATACCACTCGCTGGTGAGCCGCATCGGCCGCCGGATCGGCTTGATCGAGCGGCACTGGTGAGCAGCGACGCGGCTGCGCCAAGGATCCGTTGGCGGAACGTGGCCAGTATCGGGCGGGAACTTGCCTCTGGCCAAACCGATCTAACCGCCGTTCAAGGTGGACGCCGAAAGGAGTTTTCTCATGGAAACCGAATCACCCCGCTCCAGCCCCGAGCATCCGGTGAGCATCAACATGCTGAGCAGCACCGACATCGCTTACTGGTGCCGTGTCTTTGATGTGGACATGACCGAATTGCGTCGGGCGGTCCAGCAGGTCGGACCGCAGGCGCAGTCGGTGCGTGGCTACCTTGCCCGCCAACCGGGCGCGAGGGGCTGAACCTCCGGATGGTCAGGCGCCGCCGGACTTGAAACGAGAACGGCAAGACCAAGCCGCCGCTGGCGCTGGTGAAATTGCTCAAGGTGCTGGATCGGCACCCGGATCTGCTGAGTGAGGTCCGGGCTGGTTGAACGGGGTAGCTGCTTGGGCTTCGAGTGCCTGCACCTGCCGATACAGCCTCGGCAGATCGCCCTGAATCGTCTTCCAGACGATTTCCAGATCCACCTTGTCGTTAGCCGTGCGAGACGCAGTTGCGCATCGTGTACATGACCTGCCACGGGATGTCATCGTGCAATGCCGCAAAGGCCGGATCGGCGCGCTGGACGTTGTTCGCCGCCTCGCCAACGATCTCGATGTTGCGGATGACCGCGTCTTGCACCAGTTCGCTGTTCAGAAACGCCGCTTCGTCCATGCCTGCTGTGTAGCGGTCGATGCGCTCGATCGCCTTCAGGATGTGTCCGAGGTAGTCCGGGACGCGCAGGGTCTTGGTCGCACCGGAACCGCTTCCGCCAGCACCACGCTGCGAAAGTGGTCGGGCAATGCCCTGGGGGTCAGCACATCGACCGGCACGTTCAACAGGCGTTGCAAGGCCACCTGGATGGCCGCCACATCCATCAAGGTCGTTTCCGGCGTCGGATCGACGAGGATGTCCAGGTCGCTGCCGTCCGTGTCTTCTCCCCGCAGCACGGAGCCGAACACCCGGGCGTTGCAGGCGCAGTGAGACTCGACCACCTGCCGGATGGCGGCGCGGTTCGATGCCAAGGCTTCGGAGGGTTTCATGCGGTGTGGGCTGTGGTGGAGTGATTGTGCCGCTGGGCGGGGCTGCTGGGCATCGCCTTGTTGGGAGCATGACCAATACTTTGATAACCTACTTGATTGATTTGCTTGATAGGTTAAAAATACAGACATGGAAAAAGGCACACCGCATTGCAAGCTGTCCGTGGTGAAGGCGTTGATCGAGGCGGGTCATGTCCGGGCCACGGCCAGTGCGTTCAGTGGTGCGCGGGCGCTGGGCCTCAATGATCTGTCCGGGATGTGCGCTGTCGTCTTGTCGCTGACTTCTGCCAGTTTCTACAAGAGCATGACGACCCACGCGGATCACCGGATCTGGCAGGACGTGTACCGCACCCGGATTGCTGGCGCAGGCGAGGTGTACCTGAAGCTGACCGTCATCGACGACGTTCTGATCGTTTCTTTCAAGGAGTTGTGACCATGAAATGCCCATGCTGTGGAGCGGCGGAACTGATCCATGACACCCGCGACCTGCCGTTTGTCTACAAGGGCGAAAGCACCGTCATTCCGGAGGTGACAGGCGATTTCTGCCCGGCGTGCGGGGAGGTGGTGCTGAACCGGGAGCACGGGGACCGCTACAGCGAAGCGGTCGGGCAGTTTCAGCGACAGGTGAACGCGGCGTATGTCGATCCTGGCTACATCGCCAGGGTGCGCAGGAAGCTGGACCTCGATCAGCGGCAGGCGGCCGAGATTTTCGGCGGGGGCGTGAATGCGTTTTCGCGCTACGAGAATGGCAAGACCAAGCCGCCGCTGGCGCTGGTGAAACTGCTCAAGGTGCTGGATCGGCACCCGGAGTTGCTGAGTGAAGTCCGGGCGGGCTGAGTGGCTAGTAGGGCTTTGTTGCATAACCCAGCCGAGGCTGAGTTTCCCCTGACCCCAGACGGAGTTACGCCACAGCCCGCGTCACCGGGGTGCCCAAGTGGGTGAAGCGGTTGAGCACTGCGGCCCGCACCTGCAACTCCACCACCTGCCG
>NZ_JANPAB010000069.1:0-89603 GCF_031429695.1 Sphaerotilus sp. | reverse complement strand
GGCAGGTGGTGGAGTTGCAGGTGCGGGCCGCAGTGCTCAACCGCTTCACCCACTTGGGCACCCCGGTGACGCGGGCTGTGGCGTAACTCCGTCTGGGGTCAGGGGAAACTCAGCCTCGGCTGGGTTATGCAACAAAGCCGTCACCACATGCGCAAAGAGTACGACTTCTCCGCTGCGAGGAAGAACCCATACGCAGCACAACTGAAGAAGCAGATCACCATCCGTCTCGACGAAGAGTCGATCACGTATTTCAAGGCGATCTCTGAGGAAGTGGGCATCCCGTACCAGAGCCTCATCAACCTGTACCTGCGGGACTGCGCGGCGACGCACCGAAAGCTGAATCTCAATTGGGCTTGACGGCTGTGCCCATGGCGCCAGATCGGTGGCCAAGGTCGTACTGACTGCGCTGGTGATCTCGACTGTGGACTAGTGCAGCCAGCACTTTCAAGCAAGTGCCCCGGATCAAACCCCAGTCACATTCGGGTGCGCCTTCAACCATTCTCGAAGCGCATTGTTCACCCGCGTCTGCCAGCCCGCCCCGGTCTCCTTGAACGCATCAAGGATGTCGGCATCCAGGCGAATATTCACATGCGCTTTGGGCTTGTCCAACGCCGGCCGGCCGCGTTTGGGCTGGAGCATTTCCTTGGCGATGGACTCTCCCAGCAAGCCGCCCAGCACCTCGGACGCCGGCCGCGCCTTGGCGAACCACTCGTCGGTTGCCTCGGGTGCTTCAAGGTCCAGTTGTTCAGGATTCGGTTTGCGCGGCATAGCGGTTCCTTTCTCTCTGGTTCGCCCGGCGCAGGCTGATCACATGCACGGCGCCATCTCGCGGCGTGAACACCAGCATGTGCAGGTGCTCACCGATGAAGCCGAGCGACTGGAAGCGCCGCTCCTTGTAGTCTTGCCGGGTGTCTTCCACGATGAGCGCACAGCTCCAGTCGAAGTCTTCAGCCATCGCGAATGGCAGTCCACGTTCAGCCTCGTTGCGCAGGCTTTTGGCAGGATCGTAGGTCACTCGCATCTTTTTATTGTACCCACACTAATTCCCCTCAGCCGATGACCACCCGCCCAGCCACCCTCGCCGACCTCGACCGCATCGCCCCCCTGTTCGACGCCTACCGCCAGTTCTATGAGCAACCGGCCGACCTCGCCACCGCCACGCAATTCCTCCGCGACCGCCTGACCCGCCACGAATCGCAGATTCTGCTGGCCGAGGACGGCGCCGGCCAGGCGATCGGCTTCTGCCAGCTCTACCCGGTGTTCTGCTCGATCGCGGCGCAGCCGATCTACCTGCTGTCCGATCTGTTCGTGACCCCCGCAGCGCGCCGCAGCGGTGCCGGGCGTGCGCTGCTGCTGGCGGCGGAGCGGCTGTCGGCCGAACACGGCAAGCTCCGCATGGAGCTGACCACCGCCCGCACCAACCACACGGCGCAGGCCGCTTACGCCGCGCTCGGCTGGGAGCGCGACGAGGTGTACCTCACCTATACCCGCCAGACCGGGGCCTGACGCGGGTGGGCGACAATGCCCCTCAACTCTCCGAAAGACCCCATGAGCGCGAAGAAGACCGACCTGGTCAAACACCTGGCCCGCAAGCTGGACGGCAAGATGAAAACGGCCGGCGTGCCCCCGCGGTTCGCCCAAGGATCTGCCGATGCCAATGCGGCCGCCCGGCGTGTCGAACGCGCCGAGAACGCTGCACCGAAGCTGGTGTCGGTGGCCTGCCGCCTGCCCGCCGATCTGGTCAACCAGATGCGCGAGCGCGCCCTGACGCAGGAAGGCGGCGTCAACGCCGTCGTGGCCCTGGCCCTGGCGCAGTGGCTGGAGACGGCGCCCGCCGCCTGACCCCAAGGGGTCTGGCCCGGTGACCATGGCGAGCCGCCCGCTCGGTTCGCCACCGCACAGACCCCCGCCCGCCCGGGCGTTAGCGTGGACTCCACAGCTGGCGTGTCGAACCGACACCGCTGGCCGAACAGGAGCAACGCGATGGACATGAATCTGCACTTGCACCGAGTCCTGGGCCTGTACCGGACCCGGGCGGCCGCCGACGCGGTGGTCGCCCAGTTGGCGCGGCATGGCATCCCGCAGGACAAGGTGGACATCCACGAACCCGGACACCCGACAGCGACCACTGCGGCGGCTGCGGGCAGCGACGATGTGCTGGAAAGCGTGCTGAAGGATAGCGCCGTCGGCACCGTGGCTGGCTCGATCGCCGGCGCGATCGGCAGTGCCGCGATGGCCGCCGCCAACGTCAGCCTGCTGGTCGCCAGCCCGCTGCTGGCGCCGCTGGTCATGGTCGGCTGGGGCGCCGGCATCGGCGGACTGGTGGGCGCGGCCATTGGCGCCGAAGGCGAGGCGGATGACGTGCCCGATCAGGTGCGGGCCGGACTCGACAGCGGACACACCGTGCTGGTCGCGCACACCGACGGCGATGCCCAGACCGCACGCGCCCACCAGGTCATCGGCGAATCGATGGGCCAATCCTTTCCTCTTCCCGGGAGCACCTCATGAGCATCGTCACCATTCTTTTCATCGTCCTGGTCCTCATGCTGATCGGCGCAATTCCGAGCTGGCCGCACAGCCGCGGCTGGGGCTACGGGCCGAGCGGCGGCATCGGGCTGATTCTGCTCATCCTCGTCGTGCTGCTGCTGATGGGGCGGTTGTGAGCTTGGCCAGGGCCTTGCGCTGGGCAGGGCTGCTGGGGGTGCTGCTGCTGGCCGCGTGCGGCGAGACCGCGACGCTGCCGCTGGCTGCAGGCACCGGGCCGCATCCCGTGCTGCCGGCGCCGCGGCCGATGCTGATCCCCACCGTGAACATCGCTCCGGCGGATGGCTGGTTTCCTCGGGCAACGCCGGTTGCCGCGCCCGGCACGCGCGTGGTGGCCTTCGCCACCGGGCTGGACCACCCGCGCTGGCTGCACGTCCTGCCCAATGGCGATGTGCTGGTGGCCGAGACCAACGCACCGCCGCGGCCCGGCGACAGCGGCGGCTTCAAGGGCTGGATCGCCGGTCTGGTGATGCAGCGTGCCGGCGCCACGGTGCCGAGCGCCAACCGCATCACCCTGCTGCGCGACACGGACGGTGATGGCGTGGCCGACCAGCGCACCGTGTTGCTCGACGGGCTGAACTCGCCGTTCGGCATGGCGCTGGTCGGCGAGGCGCTGTATGTGGCCGACACCGACGCGGTCCGGCGCTTCCGCTACACCCGGGGCGACACGCGCATCACGGCGCCCGGCGAGCGGCTGGTCGAGCTGCCCGCCGGCCCGATCAACCACCACTGGACCAAGAACCTGATCGCCAGCACGGACGGCACGCGGCTCTACGTGACGGTCGGCTCGAACAGCAATGTCGCCGAACGCGGCATGGCCGTCGAGGCCGGGCGGGCGGCGATCTGGGAGGTGGACCTGCGCAACGGTGCGCACCGCGTGTTCGCCGACGGTCTGCGCAACCCGAACGGCATGGCCTGGGCGCCGGTCACGGGCGCGCTCTGGACGGTGGTCAACGAGCGCGACGAACTCGGCAGCGACCTCGTGCCCGACTACCTCACCGCCGTGGCCGACGGCGCCTTCTACGGCTGGCCCTACAGCTACTTTGGCGCGCACGTGGACACGCGGGTCGATCCGCCCCGGCCCGATCTGGTCGCCCGCGCGGTGGCGCCGGACTACGCGCTCGGGCCGCACACGGCGTCACTGGGTCTGGCCTCTTCGGCCGGTACGACACTGCCGGCGCCATTCACCCACGGCATGTTCATCGGCCAGCACGGTTCATGGAACCGCCGGCCGCACAGCGGCTACCAGGTGGTGTTCGTGCCGTTCGAGGGAGGGCGGCCGTCTGGTGCGCAGCCGATCAACGTGCTCACCGGCTTTCTGAGCGCGGACGGACGTGCGTCCGGTCGTCCGGTTGGCGTGGCGCTGGACGGGCAGGGCGCCTTGCTGGTGGCCGATGACGTGGGCAACACGGTCTGGCGCGTGACGGGCACGCGCTGACTGACTGCGTGTGCGTGTCGCCCCTTGACGTCAGCGCTGGGCCAGGTGGTCCTTCATCTTCGACAGCGCCACGGCCATGGCCAGCCCTCCCAGCGTCTTCACCAGCGCGGGGTGTTCGGCGTAGAAGCTGGCGATCTTGTCCGCGATGCCCGGTTCGACTGCGTGGGCCTGGGCGACGATGGCTTCGGTTTCCTGTGGCGAGAGCTGCGACGCCTGGGCGGGGGTGATCTGGCTGCTGCCCGGGGCCATGATCCGGCCGAGTGCGCCATTGGCCAGCGCGGCGGCGGCGACCGGGCCGAGCGTGGCCAGGATCTGGTTGAGCATGCCGGCCTGCTGCGTGCCCGACGAGCCGCCGAACAGCTGGCCCACCATCGCGCCGATGTCGGGCGTCTGGCTGGAGCGGAAGGCGCTGGCGAGGCCCTGGGCGAGCAGGTCGGACGGGGCCGCTTGCGCGACCTGGTCGAACTGCTGGTCGCTGACGTGGTGGCTGCCGGTGGCTTGGGCGAGGATGTCGATGAGGTTCATGCGGGGACTCCGGTAGGACCGTGTTCAGCGGGTGACACGGTTGTAGACGAACAGCAGCACGATGGCGCCGATGACCGAGGCGATGAAGCCCGCGAGCTGGCCGGCCGGGTACAGACCCAGGGCCTGCCCGAGGTAGCTCGCGGCGACCGAGCCGGCGATGCCCAGCACGGAGGTCATGAGAAAGCCCCCGGGCGCCTTGCCCGAGGTGAGCGACTTGGCGATCAGTCCGGCAACGAAGCCGATCAGGATGGTCCAGACGAGATGCATCATGGTGGGTACGTCCTTGGTGGCCGCTGGCCCGGATCGGGCCTTGCAGCGGCGGATCCTACGCCGCAGTCCGTGCAGTCGGTCACGACCTTGGGCTAGGCCAGCGGCCCTGCCGAGTCACCCCGGGGACGCGGAAGCCGGCGCCTCAGGGTTTGCCCAGATCCGGTGTCTACCGGTTTGGCCCTACAGTAGTTTTCACTAAATCGAACGGTCGTACTATTTAATGGTGCGACTTCACATCCAGGAAACACCATGGCCTTGATTCGACGTTTTCAATTCGGACTGTCTGCCGTGCTGGTGGCGGTGCTGGCTGCGTGCGGTGGTGGAGACGACACCCCTGTGGTCACCAAGGTGCCGGTCACCAGCTTGCGCGTCATGGGCGACAGCCTGGCCGACGTGGGCACCTTCGGCATCAAGTTCACCATCCAGGGCAACGACACCTATCCCGAGCGTGTGTCCACCGCCTACAGCCTCGGCAAGGGCTGCAACTTCTTCACCTTCACCGGCACCACCTTCGCGACCAACACCGCGGCGACGGGCTGCACCAACTATGCGGTGGGCGGCGGGGTGATCAACCCGGCGGGCAGCGCGCTGACGGCGACGGATCCGCGCGGTCTGGCGGTGCAGTTCGCCGCGGCGACGGCGGCGGGCAACTACGCCGCCGGTGACCTGCTGCTGGTGGACGGCGGCGGCAACGACGCGGCGGCACTGGTGGGGGCGTACCTCAATGCCTCCACCGACGGCGGCGCGGCCTATCTGGGCGTGCTCGGGACGGTGCTCACCGCGGGTCAGGTGTCCGCTGCGGCGGCCGGTGGCGCCACGGGTCTGGCTGCGGCCGGATCCACCTACATGACTGCGCTGGCCGACAACTTCTACACCCTGGTCAAGACCAGCGCACTCGACAAGGGCGCCAAGCGGATCGTGCTGCTGAACATGCCCGGTGTCACCAACACGCCGCGTTTCCAGACCGTGCTCGACAGCATCGCAGCGGCCTACGGCGGCGGCACAACCGGCGCCACCGCGCGGGCCCAGAGCGAAGGCTTGTTCAAGAGCTGGACGGTCGCCTTCAACACCCAGCTCGCGGCGAAGTTCGCGGGCAACAGCCAGGTGGTCGTGGTCGATTTCTACACGGCGTTCAACAACCAGATCGCCAGCCCCGCTACCTACGGGCTGACCAACGTCACCACACCCGCCTGCCCGATCACTGGCGTGGGCACCGACGGCCTGCCGAGTTACACCTTCGCGACCTGTACCGATGCCACGCTGGCCGCGGCCCTGCCGGCCGGTGTGACCTCGACCAACTGGTACAAGACCTACGCCTTCTCCGACGGCTTCCACCCGACGCCGCTGGGCCACCAGCTGCTGGCAGCCGAGATCACCAAGGCGCTCACCACCGCAGGCTGGCTCTGAGCCTCTCCCCCAGCGTCAGGTGGCCGCTCCGGCTCCTGACGCTGCATGGCTGACCCAGATGGTCGGCGACTCGTTGTCCGGCGAGCGGTAGGCGGCCTGGATCGCCGCCCGCACGTCGGCGATGCGCGCATCCGGCAGCACGACGACGATGCAGCCGCCGAAGCCGCCGCCCGTCATGCGAGCGCCGCCTTCGTGGCCAACGGCCTGCTGGGCGATGTCCACCAGGTGATCGACGGCCGGGTGGGTGATCTCGAAGTCGTCGCGCATCGAGACATGCGACGCGGCCATCAGCTCGCCCAGCCGCACCAGATCGCCGGCCGCCAGTGCCGCGGCCGCGGCGGTGGTCCGTGCGTTCTCGGTGACGATGTGGCGGGCGCGGCGGAACACCACGTCGTCCAGGTCGCCCCGGTCGCGCAGCAGCCGCTCGCCATCCACGTCGCGCAGCGCCGCCACGCCGTAGTGCCGCGCCGCCGCCTCGCACTGGGCACGGCGGGTGTTGTATTCGCTGCCCACCAGCCCGCGCTTGACCCGCGAGTGGACGATCATCACCGCCACCGCGTCCGGCAGATGCACCGCCTGCCCGCCCAGGCTGCGGCAGTCGATCAGCAGTGCGTGACCCGCTTCGGCGCGGGCCGAGATGAGCTGGTCCATGATCCCGCAGTTGACTCCGACGAAGCGGTTCTCGGCGCGCTGGGCGATCAGCGCGAGGTCGGTCTGGCTCACCGCGTCGAGGCCGAGCAGCGCCTTGAACGCCTGCCCCACCGCGACTTCCAGCGACGCCGACGACGACAGCCCCGCGCCCTGCGGCACGTTGCCCGCCACGGCCAGATCCGCGCCGCGCAGCGTCAGCCCGAGGGTCGCCAGGTGCTCGGCCAGCATCTTCACCGTGCCGCGCACGTAGTTGGCCCACTGCAGCGTGGGGTGCGGCGTGATGGGGGCGTCCAAGTCGAAGGTGTCGGTCGCGTGGCCGTAGTCGGCGGCGACGACGCGGATCCGCCGGTCGTCACGCGCCTTCACTGCGATCACCGTGCGGTAGTCGATCGCGCAGGGCAGCACGAAGCCGTCGTTGTAGTCGGTGTGCTCGCCGATCAGGTTGACGCGGCCGGGCGCCTGCACCCACAGGTCCGGCGCGTGGCCGAAGGCGGTCTGCAGCGCGTCGGCCGTGCGGGAGTTCAGGGTGTCGGTCATGGGAGAGCGGCCGGGGCCGAGGCGCGGTAGTGGGTGTCGCTGACCGCCCGCAACTGGGCGGCGGCCTGCTCGGGCGTGAGGTCGCGCTGCGCCTCGGCCAGCATCTCGAAGCCGACCATGAACTTGCGCACGGTGGCCGAGCGCAGCAGCGGCGGGTAGAAATGGGCGTGGAGCTGCCAGGGCGTGGCGTCGTCGGCGTTGAACGGCGCCCCGTGCCAGCCCATCGAGTACGGGAAGCTGCAGCGGAACAGGTTGTCGTAGCGGCTGGTGAGCTTCTGCAGCGCCACCGCAAGGTCCGTGCGCTGCTCTGGCGTCAACTGCGGCAGCCGCTGCACCGCGAAGCGCGGCAGCAGCAGCGTCTCGAACGGCCACGTCGCCCAGTACGGCACCACCGCCAGCCAGTGCGCCGTCTCCACCACGACCCGCTCGCCCGACGCCGCCTCGCGCTGCACGTAGTCCAGCAGCATCGGCTGGCCGTGTGCGGCGAAGTAGGCGCGCTGTTCGCGGTCCTCGGTCGCCGCTTCGTTGGGCAGGTGCCCGCAGGCCCAGATCTGGCCGTGCGGGTGCGGCTGCGAGCAGCCCATCAGCGCGCCCTTGTTCTCGAACACCTGCACCCATGGGTAGGTCTGTCCGAGTTCGGCGCTCTGATCGCACCAGGTATCGACCACGCCGCCGATCGCCGCCAGCGACAGCTCCGGCAGCGTGCGCGCATGGTCCGGCGAGAAGCACAGGACGCGGCTCGTGCCATGTGCGGCGGCGGTGTGGAACAGCGGATCGTCGGTGGCCGGCGCGTCGGGCACGTCGGGCATCAGCGCCGCGTGGTCGTTCGTGAACACGAAGGTGCCGGTGTACGGCGGGTTCACGTCGCCGCTGACCCGCGTGTTGCCGGCACAGAGAAAACAGCCCGGGTCATGTGATGGCAGCACCTCGTCGGAGGTGTCTTCCTGCCGTCCTTGCCACGGCCGTTTCGACCGATGCGGCGACACGAGCACCCACTGGCCCGTCAGCGGGTTGCGGCGGCGGTGGCTGTGCTCGGCGGGATCAAACACGCTCGACCCTCACCAGGAACGCCGTTTCGGCATGGGCACGCGGCATCGGCAGCCCGGCATGGACCAGCCACGCGCCGTCCATCTCCCGTGCTTCTGGTTCAGCCCCATCCGGTCGGATCTCGCGCACGCGGTACCGCGCCGCCACATCGAGCATCGGCAGCCGCAGCGTCGGCGCATAGCGGTGGTCGCTCGGCCGGGTCCGAAGCGCGATCAGCACGCCGTCGCTGACCGCTTCATCTGCTTCGTCGGCATGGAACTGCCAGCGCACACCGTCCCCCGCATCGCCCGTCCACACCCGTCCGTGGTGCAGCCGGTCGCGCAGTTGCTTGTAGACCGCGATCCAGCCGCGCAGCTCGGCGGTGTCGGCCTCGCTCAGGTGGCGCACGTCGAGTTCCACGCCGAAGTGCCCCGACAGCGCCACCGCCGCCCGGAAGGCCATCGACTGCGTGCGGCCGGTCGTGTGCGCGGGCGCGGTGCCGACGTGGGCGCCCATGATCTCGGGCGGGAAGAACTGCAGGAACCCGCGCTGGATGTCCACCCGCGACAGCGCGTCGATGCAGTCGCTGGTCCAGACCCGGTGCGTGTGGCGCAGCACGCCGAAGTCGATCCGCCCGCCGCCGCCCGAGCAGCTCTCGATCTCCACCGCCGGAAACGCCGCCCGCAGCCGCGCCATCAGCGCATACGCGGCGTGGACCTGCGCCCGGTAGCCGGCGGTGCCGTTCGCCAAGCCGGCGGGGGCGAAATCGCGGTTCAGATCCCACTTCAGGTAATCGATCGGGTGCGCCGACAGCAGCGCGGCGATCTTCTCGAACAGGTAGTCGCTCGCCTCGGGCCGCGCGATGTCGAGCACGAGCTGGTTGCGTGCCGTCAGCAGCGGGCGACCGGCGATCTGCAAGGCCCATTCGGGGTGGGCGCGGAACAGGTCGCTGTCCGGGTTGACCATCTCCGGCTCGACCCACAGCCCGAACGCCATCCCCAGGCCGTTGACGTGCGCGATCAGGTCGCCGAGTCCTTCGGGGAACTTGGTCGCGTCCGGCCACCAGTCGCCCAGGGCGGCGCGGTCGTGGTGGCGGCCGTGGAACCAGCCGTCGTCGAGCACGAACCGCTCGATGCCGACCGCCGCCGCTGCGGTGGCGAGTTCCTTGACCGGGCCGGGATGCACGTCGAAGTAGAAGCCCTCCCAGGTGTTCAGATGCACTGGCCGGGGCCGCATCGCACCGCCCGGCCAGTCGAGCCGGCGGCGCAGTTCGGCGTGGAAGTTCGCCGCCAGCCCGTTCAGTCCTTGGCCTGAGCAGGTGGCGACCAGCTCGGGCGATTGCAGCGACTGGCCGGGTGCGAGCCGGCCTTCACCGGGGGCCAGCCATTCGCCCATCTGCCACTGGTACTGGCCGTCGTGCAGCCACTCGATGGTCTGCTGGTGGTTGCCGGACCACGCCAGGTGCGCGCCGAAGACGAGGCCCGTGTCCTCGGTCGCGCCGGGCGTCGTCACCACCGCGCCCGGGAAACAGTCGTGGCTGGTGCGCCCGCGCCGGCTTTCCTTGCGCCACAGGCTGCGCGTGAGCGGATCGACCTGCAGCAGGAACTCGTGGACATGCTGCCCCGCGTAGGAGCGCACCGCGTCGCAGCGGCCGGGCAGCAGCAGCGTGCCGGCGGCCAGCCACTGCACGTCGAGCGGCGTGTCCCCGTCGTTGTGCAGCGTCGAGCGCAGCAGCAGCACGTCGCTGTCCGCCTCCAGCGCCACCGACAGGTCCAGCCGCAGCCGCGCCACGTCGTCGCGCAGGTGCAGCACCACCGCCGCGCCAGGGACGGTCCATTCCACCTCGCAGCCGGTGAACGCCTGCGCGAAGTCCTGCCCGTCGCGGTGGGCGAGCAGGGCGCTCTGCCCGAACCAGCCGACGCCGAAGGTGGGCGCCACCGTCAGCGGCTGGTCGAAGTCGAGCATGAACGACGGCAGCGGGCGGGTGTCGCGCAGCGGTGTGCCGGGCGAGGCGGCGTCCGGCAGGCGCGGACCCCAGTAGCGCCACAGCGGCGCTTCGCCGGGCAGCAGTTCGAGGACGACGCTGCTGCGCCGGCTGTGGAGGATCAGGAAACCATCAAGCACTGCTCAACCCTTTAACCCTTGGAAGCTCCGAGCGTCAGCCCGGCGATGAATTGTTTCTGCATCAGGAAGAAGATCAGCACCGGCGGCAGCGCGGCCACGATCGACCCCGCCGAGACGAGGTGCCACTGCGCCACCCAGATGCCGTTGAGCGACTTCAGCCCGCCCGTGACCGGCATCGCGTGGTCGCCCTGGATCAGCACGGTGGACCAGAAGTAGTCGTTCCAGATGAAGGTGAAGATCAGCACCGACAGCGCCGCCAGCGCCGGCCGCACCAGCGGCAGCACGATTTTCCAGAAGATCTGCCACTCGCTCGCCCCTTCGATGCGTGCTGCCTCGATCAGCTCGTGCGGCAGGTCGCGGATGAAGTTGCGCATGAAGAAGGTGCAGAACCCCGTCTGGAAGGCGATGTGGAACAGCACCAGCCCGCCGATCGAGTCGTACAGCCCCAGGCGCAGGCTCATGTCCCGCACCGGCACCATCAGGATCTGGAAGGGGATGAAGTTGCCGCCGACGAAGAGGAAGAACACCGCGAGATTCGCCTTGAAGCGGTAGGTGCCCAGCGCGAACCCGGCCAGACAGCTCAAGCCCACCGCGCCGATCACCGTCGGGATCGCCACCAGCAGGCTGTTGACGATGTAGCGTGCAATGGGCGTGTTGCGGAAAACGGCCGAGTAGTTCTCGATGATCTGCCACTGGGTGGGCAGGCCCCAGTAGTTGCCGCTGGCGATGTCGCCCTGGCCGCGGATGGAGGTGAGCGCCACGGCGATGATGGGCAGCAGCCAGACGATGAGCGCGATGGGCAGGCCGACCTTGTAGAGCGCCTGCGTCAGCGGCCTGGTCTTGGCGAGCGGGGTCGGAAACATCAGGCCAGTTCCTTCTCTTGCTGGTAGATGCGCCAGAGCACGAAGGTGATGTAGACCAGCATGATCGAGAACAGCACGGTGGCGATGGCGGTGCCGTAGCCCATGCGGTAGCCGTACTCGCTCAGGGCCTGCTCGTACATGTAGTACGCCAGCACCCGCGACGAACCGTAGGGACCGCCCGAGGTCATGATCGACACCATGTCGAAGCTGCGCAGCGAGCCGATGATGGTGACGACGACGGCGATGAAGGTGGCGGGGCGCAACTGCGGCAGCACGACGTGCCACAGCATCGACCAGCCCCTGGCGCCTTCCAGCCGCGCCGCTTCGATCAGGTCGGGGCGCACGTTGTTCAGGCCCGTGAGGAACAGGATCATGCAGTAGGCGATCTGTGGGTACAGGCCCGCCGCGATGATCCCGTAGGTGACGAGGTGCTCGTCGGAGAGGACCGCCACGCCGGGGATGCCGATGGCGGCGAGGATCTGCGTGAACAGCCCGTTGGTCGGGTTGTAGAACCAGGTGAACACCAGCCCGATGACCACCTGCGAGATCACGAACGGAAAGAAGAACATCGACTTGACGAAGCGGATGCCCGACACGGTCTGGTTCAGGAACAGCGCCAGCCCCAGGCCGATCGGCACCGACAGCAGGAAGAACACCAGCCAGAGCAGGTTGTTCTTCAGCGCGGTGCGGAAATCGGGATCGCTGTACAGCTCGACATAGTTGGAGAACCCGATGTACGTCGCCTTGCCCAGCCCGTCCCAGTCGTAGAAGCTGATCGCGATCGACTGGAAGATCGGCGCGATCACGTAGACCCCGAACATCAGCAGCGCAGGCGCCAGAAAGAGCCACGGGGCGATCTGGCGCTGGTGGCGCGTCCACCAGGAGAACTGCGGTGGTGGTGTTCGGGAGGACATGGGCACCTTACTTGTAGACGCGCTGGCGGACCTGCTCCAGCCGCTCCAGCACTTCCTTGCGGGTCTCCGGCTTGACCATGTACTTCTGGAAGCCTTCCATGCCGGCCTTGGCCATTTCGGCGGGCGCGTCGCGGTCATAGAACTGGCCCAGCGCGTAGGCCCCCGACAGCATCGCGAAACCGTCCTTCAGGTACACGTCGGTCGGCTTGGTGGCGTCCCTGTTCACCGGAAGCTGGCCGAGGATGGCGTTGACCTCGCCCTGCACCTTGGCGCTCGCCGCGTAGGCCAGGAACCGCTTGGCATCGGCCTTGTTCTTCGCCTTGGCGGGGATGTGGATGGTGTCGGTCGGTGCGTCCTCGGCCATCGGGACGTTGTTGATCTTCGGGAACTGCATGAAGCCGAGCTGAGCTTCCGTCAGACCGCCCTTCTTCATCGGATCGACGGCGAAGTTGCCCATCAGGTACATCGCGGCCTCGCCCTTGACGAAGGCGGGGATCGCGTCCTGCCAGTCGTAGGAGGCGTGGTTGGCCAGGAAGTAGCCCGGCTTGGTCAGGTCGTCCCAGCGGTCGAAGACTTCCTGCACGCGCTTGTCGGTGTAGGGCACCTTGCCGGCGGTGAGGTCCATGTGGAACTCGTAGCCGTTGACGCGCATGTTCAGGTAGTCGAACCAGCCGCCCGTGGGCCACAGCGCCTTGGTGCCGATGGCGAACGGGGTGACGCCAGCGGCCTTGAGCTTCGCGCTGGCGGCGATCAGCTCCTTCCAGTCCTTGGGGACGGCGACGTTGTTCTTCGCGAAGATGTCCTTGCGGTAGTAGATGCCCCACTGGTAGTAGGTGTAGGGCACGCCCCACTGCTTGCCCTTCTGGGTCATCGAGGCGGCGGCGGACTTCAGCTTGTCGTTCAGCCCTTCCTTGGCCCAGACATCGGAGACATCCTCGAACAGATCGGCGTTGACGAACGGCGCCATCCGGTTGCCGGCGTACCAGGTCACGATGTCCGGTGCCTCGGCGGAGAGGAAGTTGCGGATCGAGGTCTTGAAGCCTTCGTGGTCGAAGGTGTTGATCTTGACGGTCACGTCCGGGTTGGCGGCCATGAAGCCCTTGGCCATCGCTTCCCAGGCGGCTTTCGGGGCCGGGTCGGAGGCGTCGGTGTTGATGACGAGGGTGCCGGCCTGGGCGGCGCAGGCGGCGGCGGCGAGCGCGAGCACGCTGAAGCGGGCGGCGAGCGTGGTGAGGCGTGTTTTCATCGGTCTGTCTCCTGGGATACCTGTGGTGCTTGTGGTCAATCCCGCCAGACCGCGAGCGATCGGGGGGTGAGGTGTGCGCCGCCCAGCACGGGCGTCGCCATCGGCGTGGGGGTCCAATCCCGTGCCAGATCCGAGAAGTTGAAGGCCAGCGTCAGCCCGCCGGCGCGGCTGATGCGCAGGCCGTCGGGCAAGGGTTGCGCTGTGAGTCCAGCATCGGCCGCCGCACCCGTGAATACCGCCTGCCAGCCGTCTGCATCGAGCCAGCCGGCGACGTAGCGCACGGGGCCGTTGCGGGTGAGGGCGGGGCGGCCGTCGTTGAACGAGGCAAGCGTGTCGGCCCCGACAAGCGCCAGATCCTCGCGCCAGCGCCGCACCGTGACCGTGACGCCACCGACCTCGATCCCTTCGGCGCAACCGGGCGGCAGCGACGCGACCCGCTCCACCCGCACCCCGGCCAGCGCCGCCAGCGGTCCCGGCGGCAGCACGGCCCACGGCCCGCCCGCCTCGTCCGCCGGAAAGGCCAGGTGCGCCGACTTCGATCCCGTGCGCGGCCCCAGTACAACCTGCGCACCCGCTGCAACCGCTTGCGCCAGCGCCCTGCGCAGGGCCGGCGACACATGCGGCTGCGCAGCCAGCACCACCAGCCGATAGCCCGACAACTCGGCGCCAGGCGGCACGATGTCCACGTCCAGCCCGAGCCGGCGCAAGCCCTCGTAGGCGCGGAACTTCAGCTCCAGCGGGTGGTAGTCCGCGCCCTGCGGCTGGATCTGCGCCATCCACAGCGCGTCGTAGTCGAACACCATCGCCACGGCCGGGCGCATGGGCAGGGCGGTGAGGCTCTGGGGATCGAGCACACCCACCGCCGCCAATGCTTGCAGCTCCGCCCCGACCTGCGCCGCTTCGAGCGCCCCCTGGTCTTCGGAGGAATCCGGTCGCAGCAGGCCGGTGTGCATCTGCTCCTGCGCGAACGGCGCCTGCCGCCAGCGGAAGTAGCTCACCACCTCGGCGCCGTGCGCGAAGGCTTGCCACGTCCACAGCCGCACCATGCCGTCGTGCGGTGCCGGGTTCCAGTGCGCCCAGTTCACCGGGCCGGGCTGCTGCTCCATCACCCACCAGCGGCCGTCGCCCTGGCCATCCGCACCCCGGCACATGCCCCGGTACAGGTCGTGGTGGAACGCCGGGATGTCCGGGTGCCCGGTCCTCGCCCAGCGCGCTTTCTCCTCGGCGGTGAGGAAGAACATCTGCGTGAAGCCGAGCGGGTAGCTGTCCCAGGTGGCGATGTCCAGATCCGCGGCCACGGCGTGGTGGTCGAACTCGGTGAAGAAGCCCATGAAGTTGTGCGACACCGGCCGGCCGGGCGACAGCGCGCGCAGGATCGCCACCTGCTCGCGGTTGAACGCCACCACCTCGTCGGAGGCGAAGCGGCGCCAGTCGAGCCGGTGCGCCGGGTGCGCCTCGGTCACGGTCAGCGCGGGCAGGTCGATCTCGTCGAAGCTGCGGTAGACCTGGCTCCAGAACACCGTGCCCCAGGCGTCGTTGAGCGCGTCGATCGTCGTGTAGCGCGCCGCCAGCCAGTGCCGGAAACCACGCCGCGCCGACTCGGACAGGCTCAGCACCGTGTCATGGCAGCCGTACTCGTTGTCGGTCTGCCAGGCGACCACGGCTGGGTGCTGCCCGTAGCGTTCGGCGACGGCGCGGCTGATGCGCTGCGACTCGCTGCGGTAGCCGGCGTGCGAGAAGCAGTAGTGCCGCCGCGAGCCGAAACCACGCGGCCGGCCCTGCGGATCGACCGCCAGCATGTCCGGCATCCGGTCCACCAGCCACTTCGGCGGCGTCGCGGTCGGCGTGCACAGCACGATGCCCAGGCCGGCCGCGTGCAGCGTCTCGACCGCCTCGTCCAGCCAGTCCCAATGGAACTCGCCCGGCTCCGGCTCGATCACGCTCCACGCGAATTCGGCGATCCGCACGAGGCGGATGCCCATGGCGAACATCCGGCGGGCGTCTTCGGCCCATTGCGCACGCGGCCAGTGTTCGGGGTAGTAGCAGACACCCAGTTGCATCGCGGGTTCTCGGCGGCGAAGGGGTCAGGCGGCTTGCGGCAGCGTCTGGTCCTGCTCGGGGATGCAGCGTTCCAGCGCCAGCCCGTGCGCGTCGAAGAGGTGCAGCGTGTGGGCGGGCAGGCCGATCGCGAGGCGGTGGCCGGTGCTGGCGTGCGCGTGGCCGGGGGCTTTGGCGACCAGCGACTCGATGCTGCCGTCCGCGCCTTCCATGTAAAGGTAGGTTGATTCGCCCAGCCGCTCCTGCCACTGCAGCGGGCGGACGATGTGCTGCGTCGCCGTGCCGAGTTCCGTGTGCTCCGGCCGCACGCCCAGCGTCACCTTCGCACCCGGCAACAACCGCTGCGCATCGACCGCCGCCCGCAGCGTCTCGCCGCTGCTCAGGCGCACGACGGCATGGTCGGTGCCGGCGCTGACCAGCGTGCCGGGCAGGAAATTCATCTTTGGCGAGCCGATGAACCCCGCCACGAACAGGTTGCGTGGGTGGTGGTACAGCTCCAGGGGGGTGCCGATCTGTGCAACCGAGCCGTCCCGCGCCACCGCGTCGCCCGTGTTGAGCAAAAGGATGCGGTCGGCCAGCGTCATCGCCTCGACCTGATCGTGTGTGACGTAGACCGTGCTCGCCCGGCCGAAGTCGCGGTGCAGCTTGGCGATCTCGAAGCGGGTCTGCACGCGCAGCGCCGCGTCCAGGTTCGACAGCGGCTCGTCGAACAGGAACACCCCCGGTTCGCGCACGATCGCCCGCCCGATCGCCACCCGCTGGCGCTGGCCGCCCGAGAGCGCCTTCGGCTTGCGGTCGAGCAACTGGTCGAGCTGCAGCACCTTCGCGGCGGCCATCACCTTCTCGCGGATCACGGCCTTGTCCACCTTGGCGAGTCCCAGCCCGAAGGACATGTTCTCGAACACCGTCATGTGCGGGAACAGCGCGTAGGTCTGGAACACCATCGCCACGCCCCGGTGGGCGGGCGGCACGTCGTTCATCAGCGCGCCGCCGATGCGCAACTCGCCGCCGGTGATGTCCTCCAGCCCGGCGATCATGCGCAGCAGCGTCGATTTGCCGCAGCCCGATGGCCCGACGAAGACGCAGAACTCGCCTTGCGCGATCTGCAGGTTGACATCCCGGATCACCGGGGCGTGGTCGCCGTAAGCCTTGAAGACGCGGGAGAGTTCGATGTTCGCCATGCAGCGATTCTGATGCTAATAATATTAGCGATGCACAGTGGAAACCCGGAACAGAAACCCTGATCGAGGCCGTGTTGGGAATCTGCCTTACGGTAAAGTAAGGCGATGAACTTCTCTGGAGTCTCGCCATGACCGCTGCAACCGTCACCAGCAAGGGACAGATCACCATTCCCGCCGAGGTGCGCCAATCGCTGGGCGTCGGCGCGGGGGATCGGGTCGAGTTCGTTGAAGTGGCTGCCGGCCGTTTCGAGGTGGTCGCCGTGACGCGCTCCGTGACCGAACTCAAAGGGCTGTTTGGCACGCCGACCCGCAGCGTGTCGATCGAAGAGATGAACCAGGCCATCGCTGCCCGTGGAGCCTCCGCCCGATGATCGGTCTCGATACCAATGTACTGGTGCGCTACATCATGCAGGACGACCCCAAGCAGTCCCCGGAAGCGGGCCGGCTGATCGAGTCGCTGACGGTCGATGCACCGGGCTTCGTGGCCGTGGTGTCGGTGATCGAACTGGTCTGGGTGCTGTCGTCGGCGTACCGGCTCACGCGCACCCAGGTGGGCGACGCGCTCGACATCCTGCTGCGAACGCGGGAGATCGTGGTGGACCGTGCCGAGCTGGTCCTGCGTGCGCTGGCGACGCACCGCGGCAGTTCAGCGGATTTCGCGGATTGCCTGATCGAGCGGATCGCCGCCAGCGCAGGCTGTGAACGGACGATGACCTTCGATGTGGGCGCGTCGAAGGCGGCGGGCATGGTGCTGATCCGCGTGCCTTGATGGCATCGCCACTCAACGCTGGCGCACCGTCCGCCGCACCACCAGCGGACAGTCGATCTTGATCAGGTGCCGCCGCCCGCCGCGCTGCGCCGCTGGCATGTCGGCCGCCACCAGCAACGCTTCGACGGCAGCGCGCCCCATCTCGTAGTTCGGCAGCACCATCGTCGTCAGCGGCGGGTGGGTGTGGCGCGAGATTTCCTGGTCGTCGTAGCCCATCACCGACACGTCCTGCGGCACCTTCAGCCCGAGCTGCGCCAGTGCCTCCATCGCGCCGAGCGCCATCAGGTCGTTGGCGCAGAAGATGGCGGTCGGCGGGCGCGCTTCGGCCATCAGCGAGCGCGTGGCCTCGAAACCGGTGCCCGACATCCAGTCGCCGTCGCGCACCAAGGCCGGGTCGAAGGGCAGGTCGGCCGTCGCCAGTGCCCGCCGGTAGCCCTTGATGCGGTCCTTGGCGGCCTCCATCCACGGCTCGCCGTTGATGAACGCGATGCGGGTGTGGCCCATGGCGATCAGGTGCTCGGTCGCCGCATGGCCGCCACCGACCTCGCCCGGCACGATGGTGGGCAGCTTGTGGCGCTCGTCGTGGCAGTTCAGCAGCACGACCGGCACCGTGTCCAGCCGCCCGGTCAGCGCCTCGGGCAGCGCCACCTCCCGCGTGAAGATGGTCGAGTAGACGATGCCCAGCAGCGACGGATGCGCGGCCAGCATCTCGATGGCGGCGGCCTCCTGCTCCGTGTTGCCCCGCGTGACCGCCACGCTCACCACGCAGTCGTGCGCCCACGCCGCGTCGCGCGCGCCATCGACGCTGACGACCGGGTGCGGGCTGGTCGAGATCTCATCGACCAGGTAGCCGATCAGGTTGCGGCGGCTGCCGGGCGTGGCGGTGGCGGCGACGGCCGGCGCGGGCGCTTCCCGGCGCGGCAGCCGGTAGCCCAGCTCCATCGCCACCCCCAGCACCTTGCTGCGCGTCTCGGCCGACAGCCGCGCCCCGGTCATGTTGTTGAGCACCATCGACACGGTGGACTGCGACACGCCAGCGGCCTGGGCCACGTCGGTCATCGTCGGTCGGCGGGGGGTGGGCATGGGGGCGGGTTTGCGGGTGGTCACGGCGGTGGGGTGTCGGGGTCGGTCGGAGTCTGGTGATGGTAGCCAAGCCGGCCGCGCGGGGCAGGTAATCGTCGCTGATGGCGCGATGCTAATAATTGGTGATAACCCCATTGCTTCATTACCATCGAACTCCTTAGAGTCCGGGCAGCGGTGGTCTTCACTGCAATCGTTTTCGTTGTCCCGTCTTCCTGTCCACCCCGGAGAGTCCATGCCCACTGCCCCGCGCACCCCGTCCGCATTCGGCGCCCGTCGTCGGCGCGAGACGCTGACGGCGCTCGCGCTGGTGCTGCCGGCGCTGGTCGGCTTCCTGCTGTTCTATGCGTGGCCGGCGTGGCGGGCCATCGAGATCAGCCTGACCGACTGGAACCTGCTGCGGGCGCCGAACTGGGTCGGGCTGGACAACTACGTGAAGCTCTGGGGTGACGAACGCTTCTGGCGCGGCATGAAGCTCTCGGCGTGGTACGTGGCGTTCAATATCCCGCTGCAGACCGTGCTCGGCCTGTTCCTGGCGGTGGTGATGGACCGGCTGGCGCGCTCGCTGTTCGTCAAGGCGGTCGTGCTGCTGCCCTACCTGCTGTCGAACGTGCTGGTGGCGCTGATGTGGCTGTGGCTGCTGGACCCGCTGCTCGGCGGCGTCAACGCGCTGCTGACGTGGACCGGCCTCGGGCACCAGCCTTTCTTCGCGGGCGAGACGCAGGCGCTGGCCACCGTCGCGGCCGTCAACATCTGGCGCCACATGGGGCTGGTGGCGCTGCTGTTCCTCGCCGGCTTGCAGAACATCCCGCGTTATCTGTACGAAGCTGCCGCGCTGGAGGGCGCCACCGAGATGCAGATGTTCTGGCGCATCACGCTGCCGTTGCTGCGTCCGGTGATGGTGTTCGTGCTGGTGACGAGCGTGACGGGCTCGTTCCAGATCTTCGACACGGTGGCGGTGGCGACCAACGGCGGGCCGCTCGAATCGACCCGCGTGATCGTCCATTACATCGTCCAGAACGCCTTCAGCTTCTACAAGATGGGCTATGCGTCGGCGATGTCGATGACGCTGTGTCTGGTGATGGTGCTCTACACGGTGCTGCAGATGCGCATCCTGCGGGCCAACGAAAACGACCTGGCATGAAACTCAACCCTTCCCGCGCCTTCGCCTGGGCGTGCCTGCTGGCGATGCTGGCGCTGACCGTGATGCCGCTGTGGGTGGTGCTCAAGACCGCACTCACGCCGTCGCAGGACGTGTTCAGCCAGGCCGCCCAGCTCTGGCCCGACACGCCGACGCTGCGCAACTTCACCCGCGTGCTCGGCCTCGTCTCGCACGAGGAGAGCCTGACGATGGGCGGCTCGGGCGCGGAGGTGCATTTCCTGCGCGCCGTGGGCAACTCGCTGATGTTCACCGGGATCATCGTCACGCTGCAGGTGCTGACAAGTTCGATGGCGGCGTATGCGTTTGCGCGGCTGCGGTTTCCGGGGCGCGACCTGCTGTTCGGGTTGTTCGTCGCGTCGATGATGGTGCCGGGTGTCGTGACCTTCATCCCGAACTTCATCCTCATCAAGGATCTTGGCTGGCTCAACACCATGGCCGGGATGGTGGCGCCGTTCTGCCTGATGTCGGGTTTCGGCATCTTCTTCCTGCGCCAGTTCTTCCTGTCGATCCCGCGTGACCTCGAAGAGGCGGCGATCCTGGAAGGCGCCTCGCCGCTGCGGGTGTTCTGGCGCATCGTGCTGCCGCTGTCCACCGCGCCGCTGGCCACGCTGGCGATGCTCACCTCGATCAACATGTGGAACGAGTTCTTCTGGCCGTTCCTCGTCGCCAAGGACGAGACGCAGCAGGTGCTGACCGTCGCGCTGCAGTCCTTCAAGTCCCAGACCCCGCAAGGCTCGCCCGACTGGAGCGGGCTGATGGCCGCCACCGCGCTGGCCGTGATTCCGGTGCTGGTGCTGCTGTTCCTGTTCGGCCGCAAGGTGGTCGAGTCGGTGCAGTTCAGCGGCAGCAAATGAATTCCCCCGCCCCCTGACCTCTGATGAAGGAGACAAGTCGATGAAGAACCGTCAAATTGCCCTGGCCGTGGCCACTCTGCTCGCCGCCGCTGGCAGCGCCCACGCCGTCGAGATCAAGTACGTCCTGTGGGACTCGAACCAGCGCCCGGCCTACCAGAACTGCGCCAACGAGTTCCAGAAAGCGAACAAGGACATCACCATCAAGATCACCCAGCAGGGCTGGGACGAGTACTGGACCGGCATCTCCACCGGCTTCATCTCCGGCACCGCCCCGGACGTGTTCACCAACCACCTCGCCAAGTACCCCGAGTTCGCCAAGAACAACCAGCTCGTGGACCTGACGCCGCTGATCCAGCGCGACAAGGTGGACATCGGCATCTACTCCGCCGGTCTCTACGACATCTGGGGCCGTGGCGGCAAGCAGTTCGGTCTGCCCAAGGACTGGGACACCATCGGCATGATCGTCAACATGGACCTCGCCAAGAAGGCGGGCGTGTCGGCGGCCGACCTCCAGAACATGACCTGGAACCCCAAGGACGGCGGCAGCTTCGAGCAAGTCGTCAAGAAACTCACCACCGACGCCGCCGGCAACAGCGCCGCGACGGCCAAGTTCGACAAGACCAAGGTGGCGGTCTACGGCTACCAGAACCCCGGCTCGGGCGGCATGATGGGCCAGACCGAGTGGAGCCACTTCGCGGTCTCCAACGGCTTCAAGTTCCAGGACAAGCCCTGGGACGCCAAGTTCTACTACGACGATCCGAAGCTGGCCGAAACGATGGGCTGGCTGGCGGGTCTGCCGGGCAAGGGCCTGTCCGCCACCGCCGAGGACGTGAGCAAGCTCGGCTCGGACGCGATGTTCATCGCCGGCAAGGCCGCGATCGTCCCGCAAGGCTCGTGGATGATCACGCACTTCGCCAGCAACGCGAAGTTCCCCTACGCCTGGGTGCCGCTGCCCAAGGGCCCGATCGGCCAGCGCGCCACCATGTTCAACGGACTCGCCGACTCGATCTGGGTCGGCTCGAAGAACAAGGAAGAGGCGTGGAAGTGGGTCAAGTTCCTCGGCTCGGCCGCCTGCCAGGACATCGTCGCCAGCGCGGGCGTCGTGTTCCCGGCAGTGAAGGGCATGCCGGAGAAGGCCATCGCCGCCCAGAAGGCCAAGGGCGTCGATTCGTCGGCTTTCCTGGAAATGACCAAGGGCAAGACCTTCCTGGCCCCGATCGCCGACAACGGCTCGCAGGTCAACGACATCATGGACAACGCCATGCAGGCCATCCTGCGCGGCAAGGGTGACGCGGCGACGATCCTGAAGGACGCGGGCGCCAAGGCCAACGTGGCCGTCAAGCAGTAAACCCAGTCGATCCAACCGGTTCTTCATCTGTCTCCTCGGGCCTTCGCCGGCCCAGGTTCACCGGCCCGCAGCGTCTCGTTCGGGCCGGTTTTTTCTTCTACGCCCCATTCAGAAAGCTGTTTCACCATGACCGCCGCGAACCGTCGCCTGAAGATCACCCTCATCGGCGCGGGCAGCACCGTGTTCACCCGCAACCTGCTGGGCGACCTGCTGTCCTACCCCGAACTGGCCGGCGCCGAGATCGCGCTGCACGACATCGATGCCCACCGCCTCGGCCTGTCCGAGCAGGTCGCGCACCGCATCGCGGGTGCGCTGGGTGTGGCGCCCGTCATCACCGCCAGCACCGACCGCCGCGCCGCGCTGGACGGCGCTCGCTTCGTGCTCAACACCATCCAGGTCGGTGGTTACAAGCCGTCCACCGTGACCGACTTCGAGATCCCGAAGAAGTACGGCCTGGAGCAGACCATCGGTGACACGCTCGGCATCGGCGGGATCATGCGCGGCCTGCGCACCATCCCCGTGATGCTCGACATGCTGCGCGACATGGAGGAGGTCTGCGCGGATGGCGCCGTCCACCTGAACTACGTCAACCCGATGGCGATGATCACCTGGGCGCTGAACCGGGCGTCCACGCGCATCCCGACTGTCGGTCTGTGCCACAGCGTGCAGCACACCGCCGCCGAGCTGGCCCGCGACCTTGGCATCCCGGTGGAAGAGATCGACTACCACTGCGCCGGCATCAACCACATGTCGTTCTACCTGCGCTTCGAGCACCAGGGACAGGACTTGTACCCCCGCCTGCGCGAGATCCACCGCGAAGGCCGCATGCCCGACTGGAACCGCGTGCGCTACGAGATGCTGAGCCAGCTCGGCCATTTCCCGACCGAGTCGAGCGAGCACTTCAGCGAGTACGTGCCGTGGTTCATCAAGCAAGGGCGCGAGGATCTGCTGAAAAAATTCAACATCCCGCTCGACGAATACCCCGGCCGCTGCCAGGTGTTCGAACACGCCTGGCCCTACATCGAGCGCGAGCTGCAGACGCCCGGCTCGCAGGACAGCGCCGCGTTGCTGGCGCAACTGCGTGCCGCCGACATCCACGTCATGCCCCGCGAGATCGCCGGCGCGGCGCAGATGATCGACGGCCTGCGCCAGATCACCCGCAGCGTCGAGTACGGCAGCGCGATCATCCATTCCATCGTCACCGGCCAGCCGCGGGTCATCAACGGCAACGTGCTGAACGACCGGCTGATCGACAACCTGCCGGACGGCTGCGCAGTCGAGGTGCCGTGCCTCGTCGATCACAACGGCGTGCAGCCGACGCGCATCGGGCGCTTGCCGGTGCAGCTCGCGGCGCTGATGCGCACCAACGTGAACGTGCAGGAGCTGGTGGTGGAGGCCATCCTCGGCCAGCGGCGCGACCACGTCTACCATGCCGCCATGCTCGACCCGCACACGGCGGCGACGCTGGATCTGTCGCAGATCCGGGCGATGGTCGATGAGTTGCTGGTGGCACACCGGGGCGTGCTCCCCGAGTGGCTCCACTGACCAAGCCTCCATTGCAGCGTCGCGCGTCTTGCTCCCGCCCCCCCGCTGGGGGAGGAGCCAATCCATGGAGCGGGTCGTCCTTCTGAGGGGCCGTGGCCATAGACTCGGGGGATGCCCATTGCTGTTGCCCAACTTGCCCGTGCTGCGGGGTGCCTCGGTCTGATGGCCGTGGTCGGCGCCACCCAAGCCGACGAAATCCTCGTCGCTGTCGCCGCCAACTTCGCCGCCCCGATGGCCCGGCTCGCCGACCCGTTCACCGCCGCCACCGGCCACACGCTCAAGCTCGCCAGCGGCGCCACCGGCAAGTTCTACAGCCAGATCGTGGCCGGGGCGCCGTTCGAGGTGCTGCTGTCCGCCGATGACGAGACGCCGCAGCGCCTGATCACCGAAGGGCACGCGGTGGCGGGCAGCGCGTTCACCTACGCGGTCGGGCAGCTCGTGCTGTGGAGCGCCACGCCAGGATTCGTCGATGCGCAGGGTGCCGTGCTCGCCTCCGGTCGGTTCCAGAAACTGGCGATCGCCAATCCGAAGACAGCGCCGTATGGCCGCGCCGCAATGGAGGTGCTCGCCGTACGCGGGCTGACGGCTGCACTGTCGCCGAAGCTCGTCACGGGCGAGTCGGTCGCGCAGGCGCACCAGTTCGTCGCCACCGGCAACGCCGAACTCGGCTTCGTCGCGCTGTCGCAGGTGAGCGCACCGAGCAAGGCGCCGGCCGGGTCGATGTGGCGCGTGCCGGTGGCGCTGTACAAGCCGATCCGCCAGGACGCCGTGCTGCTGAAGACCGGCGCAGGCAAGCCGGCCGCTGCGGCGCTGCTGCAATGGCTGCGCAGCGAGCCGGCGCAGGCGGTGATCCGGTCCTATGGCTACGAACGTGGATGAGCGCGGCTGACTGGACCGCCATCCGCCTGACCGCCACGCTCGCGGCGGTGACGACCGCGCTGCTGCTGCTGGTCGGCACACCGCTGGCGTGGTGGCTGGCGCGCACGGGTTCGCGGCTGAAACCGTTGGTCGGCGCACTGGTGACGATGCCGCTGGTGCTGCCGCCGACGGTGCTGGGTTTCTACCTGCTGCTGCTGATGGGGCCGCAGGGCGTGGTCGGGCAGATGACCGAAGCACTCGGACTCGGGCGGCTGCCGTTCACGTTCGGCGGGCTGGTGGTGGCGTCGGTGCTGTATTCGATGCCGTTTGTCGTGCAGCCCTTGCAGCAGGCGTTCGAGGCGATCCCCGAAGCCCTGCTCGAAGCCGCCGCCACGCTGCGTGCCGGGCCGTGGGACCGGTTTTTTTCGGTGGCGCTGCCGCTGGCGCGGCCGGGGCTGCTGACCGGCGCGGTGCTCAGCTTCGCGCACACGGTGGGCGAGTTCGGCGTGGTGCTCATGATCGGCGGCAACATCCCCGGCCAGACGCGGGTGCTGTCGGTGGCGGTCTATGACCATGTCGAGGCCACCGAATTCGCCGATGCGCACCGGCTCGCGGCGGGCATGGTGGCTTTCGCGCTGCTGGTGCTGGTGTCGCTGTACGCAATCCAGCGTTCGGCCCGCGCAGCGGAGGCGCAGCGGTGATCGAGGCGCGGCTGACGCTGGCGCGGCGTGACTTCGCGCTCGACGTGTCGTTGCAACTGCCGTCACGCGGCGTCAGTGCGCTGTTCGGCCCGTCGGGCTGCGGCAAGACGACGCTGCTGCGGGCGCTGGCCGGGCTGGAGCGCGCCACGGGTCGCGTCGTGCTCGACGGCGAGGTCTGGCAGAACGACACCGTCTTCGTGCCGACCCACCAGCGCCCGATCGGCTATGTGATCCAGGAAGCAGCGCTGTTCCCGCACCTCGACGTGCGCCGCAACCTCGACTACGGCCAGCGTCGCATCGCGCCTGGCGAGCGGCGCATCGCGCTGGATCAGGCGGTGGACTTGCTCGGCATTGGTGTGCTGATGGACCGCCGTCCCGCGACGCTCTCCGGCGGCGAGCGCCAGCGTGTCGCCATCGCCCGCGCCCTGGCGACGAGTCCGCGGCTGCTGCTGATGGACGAGCCGCTGGCCGCGCTTGACGCGCAGCGCAAGGCCGAGATCCTGCCCTACCTGGAGCGGCTGCACCGGGACATGGCGCTGCCCATCGTCTACGTGACGCACGCGCTCGACGAGGTGGCGCGGCTGGCCGACCACCTCGTGCTGCTGCAGGCCGGGCGCGTGCTGGCCCAAGGAGGCGTGGCCGAACTGTTCAGCCGTACCGACCTGCCGCTGGGCCGGCAGGACGAGGCCGGCGCCGTGCTGGAGGCCACCGTGGCTGCGCACGACACGCCCTATGGGCTGACGCGCATTGCCGTCCCTGGCGGCAGCCTGTGGCTCGGCACCATCGACCAGCCGCCGGGCACGCCGGTGCGGGCGCGGGTGCTGGCCCGCGATGTCAGCATTGCCCGTGACGCGCCGCAGCACAGCAGCATCCTGAACGTGCTGCCGGTGACGCTGGAGCGGCTGGACAGCGAGGGGCGCACCGTGCTGCTGCGCCTGCGGCTGGGCGAGGCGCCGGACGCGGCGTGGCTGCTGGCGCGCATCACCCGGCGCAGCACCGACACGCTGGGCCTCCAGCCCGGCGACCGGCTGCACGCCCAGATCAAGGGCGTGGCGCTGATGGGCTGACCGCCGCCCCACAGCCGCCACCATCCCCGTGGTTTCCCTCGTTACGCGCCTGTACCCGGGGAGACCGCGTTGACAGGCCGAAATCGATTGCGTTAAATTGATTGCGCTGCAAGTAATGCGATTGAATGGCGCCATTCAGCCTCTGCAATCCCCAAGCAATCACCTATCCCCGGAGTGAGACGATGAAGTTCAGCCCCAAATTGCTGGCCGTGGCCGCCCTGTTGGCCGCTTCCCAGGCCGCCCTGGCCGCCGACGTGCTGCGTGTCTGGCACCACGGCGGTCGTGCCGACAACGAGCGCGAGCGCATGGCGCAGCTCATCGAGAAGTGGAACAAGGCCAATCCGTCCACGCCCGCCAAGCTGGAAATCCAGCCGGAAGGTTCGTACAACGAGCAGGTGCAGGCCGCAGCACTCTCGGGCAACCTGCCGGACCTGCTGGACCTGGACGGCCCGAACTACGCCAACTACGCCTGGTCCGGCTACATCGCACCGCTGAACGGCCTGGTGTCGGCCAAGACGCTGAGCGACATGCTGCCCTCGCTGATCAACCAGGGCACCTACCCGCCGGACGGCAAGATCTACTGCCTGGGCCAGGGCGATTCGGGTCTGTCGATCTGGGGCCGCAAGTCGCTGCTGGAAGCCGCCAAGGTCCGCATTCCGAAGGGTGTCGATGACGCCTGGACCGCCGCCGAGTTCGAGGACGCGCTGGCCAAGCTGTCCAAGCTGCCGGGCATGAAGTACGCGCTGGACGTGAAGCTGAACTACGGCCAGGGCGAGTGGTACACCTACGGCTTCAGCCCCTGGGTACAGTCGATGGGCGGTGACCTGATCAACCGCACGAGCTGGAAGGCCGATGGCACGATGAACGGCCCGGCGGCTGTGAAGGCGCTGTCGCTGCTGCAAGGCTTTGTCAAGAAGGGCTACGTGGCCCCGGCCAGCGAAGGCGACGACAGCTTCTACGGCAAGAAGATCACCGCGCTGTCCTTCGTTGGTCACTGGATGTGGCCGGCGCACAGCAAGGCGTTCGGCAACGACCTCGTGCTGCTGCCGATGCCCAAGTTCGGCGCCAAGGCGGTCACCGGCAACGGCGGCTGGGCCTGGTCGATCAACAGCAAGAGCAAGCAGCAGGCCGCCACCGGCAAGCTGCTGGAGTTCATGCTGGCCACCGACAACGTGGCCGAGCTGGCCACCGCGATGGGCGGCGTGCCGGGCGTGAAGTCGGCGGCACCGAAGGTCGAGCTGTACAAGGCCGGCGGCCCGCTGTCGCTCTACATCGACCAGCTTGCCAAGGTCAGCGTGGCGCGTCCCGCTCACCCGGCGTACCCGACCATCACCGCGGCGTTTGCCAAGGCGGTGGCCGATGCCGTCGATGGCACCGATGTCCAGAAGGCGCTCGACACTGCGGCGAAGAAGGTCGATCAGGACATCGCCGACAACAAGGGTTACAAGCCGTTCGGCAAGTAATTCCCTGACTTCACCGGGCCGGCGGCGATGGCGCTGTCGGCCCGGTCCTTGAAGGATTCCCCATGCTTGCCGTGCGACAGCAGACCACGCTGCGCCCGTGGCTGTTTCTCAGTCCGGCGCTGGCGCTGATCCTGCTTTTCATCGTGCTGCCGTTCCTGTTGACGGTGGCCTTTTCCTTCACCGATCAGCGACTGGTCCCGAATCCGAACGTGCCGACCGAGTGGATCGGCTGGCGCAATTACGCCCGCGTCTTCGACAACGAGGACTTCGTGCGCACGCTGCTCAACACGGCGTACTTCACCGTGCTGGTGGTGCCGCTGCAATGTGGCCTCGGCCTCGCGGTGGCGATGCTGATCAACACGAAGCTGCCGATGCGGCAACTGTTCCGCGGCATCTACTTCCTGCCGACCGTGATCTCGATGGTCGTGGTCTCGGTGATCTGGTTCTCGCTGTTCCAGATGAGCGGCTTCTTCAATTCCTTGCTGAACGCGCTGACCTTCGGGCTGGTCGATCCGGTGGACTGGCTCGGTAACCCGAAAACCGCCATGCCCGCGCTGGTGCTGATGTCGGCGTGGCAGGGCTTCCCGTTCCAGATGGTGGTCTATCTGGCGGGGCTGCAGAGCATCAACACCGACCTCTATGAAGCCGCCCGGCTTGACGGCGCCAACCGCTTCAACGAGTTCTGGCACATCACCATGCCGGGCCTGCTCAACACCCACATCCTGGTCGTGATGACGACGACCATCCTCGCCTTCAAGCTGTTCACCCAGGTCGAGCTGCTGACCAAGGGCGGCCCGTCCGGGGTCACCGACACGCTGGTGCGCTTCATCTACCTCACCGGTTTCCGGCAGGGCAAGGTCGGCATCGCGGCCGCTGCGGCGGTGGTGTTCTTCCTGATCGTGCTGGCGATCAGCCTGGTCCAGCGCCGCCTCGTCAAGGAAGAAAGGGCTGTCGAATGAGCACCCGTGTCGAACGCCTGTTCCTCATGATCATTGCGCTCGCGCTGCTGGCTTTCGTGCTGGCGCCGCTGATGCTGATGGTCGCCACCTCGCTGAAGGCCGACGAGCAGCAGATCCTGCTCGACTTCGGCAACTGGCGCGCCTTCTGGGTCGATCCGTCGCAGATGTCGCTGGAGAACTTCCGCCAGGTGCTGAACGACTCCACCTCGCCGGTGCCGCGTTACCTGATGAACTCGGCGCTGATCGTCGTGTGCATCGTCGTCTTCGGCGTGTTCGTGAACTCGCTGGCGGCGTATGCGCTGGCGCGGATCAGCTTCCCCGGCCGCAACTGGATCGTGATGGCGGTGATCTCGCTGATCATCATCCCGATGGAGGCGCTGGCGGTGCCGATGCTCTTGATGATGAACCAGGTCGGCTGGGTCGATACCTACCAGGCCCAGATCGTCCCCTTCATCGCCCACCCGTTCTCGATCTTCCTGTTCTACCAGTTCTTCGCCAAGATCCCGAAGGACTACGACGAGGCGGCGTTCCTCGATGGCGCGACGCACCTGAAGATCTACTGGCAGATCATCATGCCGCTGTCGCTGCCGGCGATCGCCACAGTGGCGATCCTGCAGAGCTTGGAGTACTGGAACGCCTTCCTGTGGCCGCTGATGGTCACGCGCGGGGCGGAGGTGCGGCCGGTGGCGCTGGCGCTGGCGCAGTTCTTCGGCACGCCGCCCCCTATCTGGGGCGACGTGATGGCCTTCTCGGTGCTGATGTCGGCGCCGGTGCTGGGGGTGTACCTGCTGTTCCAGCGCTGGTTCATCCAGTCGGCGATGGGCAGCGGGGTCAAGGGCTGAGGCCGGGGAGCTGAACACCATGCTTGCACTGCAAGACCAATGGATCTGGGATTTCTGGACCTTCCGCGTCGGCGAGGCCGGTGCCAGCGACGAGACCTGCTGGCACATCTGGTTCCTGAAGGCCGACAAGGCGCTCGGCGACGAGTCCTTGCGCCACTGGAACGTGACGCAGGGCCACGCGGTCAGCACCGATCTGGTGAACTGGACCCACCTGGGCACCTGCCTCTCGCCGGCTGCGTCGCCAGCGTGGGACGACAAGACGGTGTGGACCGGCTCGGTCGTGCGCGACGGTGCGGGCGGCTGGCACCAGTTCTACACCGGCACGTGTGCCGCCGAGAACGGCCGCCGCCAGCGCATCGGCCACGCCACCAGCGTGGACGGCCACCACTGGCAGCGGGTCGGCGATGGGCTGGTGCTGGACCTCGTGGCAGGCGATCCGGTCAGCGCGCTGTACGAGGAATACGTGCTGCCGGATGGTGGCCCGTGGGATGGCCGGGCCATGCGCGACCCCTGGGTGATGCGTGACCCGGACGGCACGGGCTGGCTGATGGTTTTCACCGCCCGCGTGCCGGACGGCGAGGAATTGAACACCCGCGGTGCGATCGGTCTGGCGCGTTCGCCGGACCTGCAGACGTGGACACTGTGCCCGCCCGTGTTTGCTGGCGACTTCGGGCAGCTCGAAGTGCCGCAGGTGCTGGAGATCGGCGGGCGCTGGTACTGCCTCTTCTGCAACGCGGGCGAGCACTGGTCGAATGGTTACGCCGCGCGCCACGCCGCCGCCGGCGGCCAGCCACCGGTCTGGGGCACGCACTACCTGATGGCCGAGCACCCGCTGGGGCCCTGGCGGGTCGGGCCGGCGCCGTTCCTGGATGGCGATGTGCCGTGCCGCCGCTATGCCGGTCGCATCGTGCAGACCGACGATGGCCCTGCGCTGATGGCGTTCAACTATTGGCAGACCGACGGTACCTTCGCCGGCACGGTGTGCGACCCGATGCCGTTGTGCGTCGATGCGGACACGGGCGCGTTGAGTCTGCGCTCGTCCACCTGAGTCACTGAGTTTTCGAGTTTCGAGGAGGCCGACATGGCCAGCGTCACACTGCGCAATATCCGCAAGACCTACGACAACGCCGTCGAGGTGATCAAGGGCGTCGATCTGGACGTTCGCGACGGCGAATTCATGGTCTTCGTCGGCCCGTCGGGCTGCGGCAAGAGCACCATGATGCGCATGATCGCGGGGCTGGAGAGCATCACCGCGGGGGAGCTGAAGATCGGAGATCAGGTGGCCAACGACCTGCCGGCGCCGATGCGCGGTGTCGCCATGGTGTTCCAGAGTTACGCGCTCTACCCGCACATGACCGTGGCCGAGAACATGGGCTTCAGCCTGAAGATGGCCAAGGTTCCCAAGGCGCAGGCCCGCGAGCAGGTCGAGCAGGCCGCCAAGGTGCTGCAGATCACGCACCTGCTGGACCGCACGCCGAAAGCCCTGTCCGGCGGACAACGCCAGCGCGTGGCGATCGGCCGCGCCATCGTGCGCAAGCCGGCGGTGTTCCTGTTCGACGAGCCGCTGTCGAACCTGGACGCTGGCCTGCGCGTGCAGATGCGCGTCGAGCTGACCAAGCTGCACCGCGAACTCGGCTCGACGATGGTCTACGTCACCCACGACCAGGTCGAGGCGATGACGATGGGCGACCGCATTGCCGTGTTCAACGCCGGCATCATCGAGCAGGTCGGCACGCCGCTGGAGCTGTACCAGCGTCCGGCCAACGTCTTCGTCGCGCAGTTCATGGGCAGCCCGAAGATGAACGTGCTGCCGGCAGCGACCGCGGCGTGGCATCCGGCAGCGGTTGGGGCGACCCAGGTGGGCGTGCGGCCTGAATCCCTGGTGCCGACCGACCCGGCGTCAGGCCAGTCCGGCTGGTCTGCGCGCATCGATCTGACCGAACACCTGGGCGACACCGTGCTGGTCTACGCGACGGTGGCGGGGGTCGAGCAGCCGGTCAGCCTGAAGCTGGCGGCCGAAGAGGCGGGTCCGTGGCAGGCGGGCATGGTGGCCACGCTCAGCCCGAAACCGGGCGCACTGCATCTGTTCGACGCCCAGGGCCGGCGCACCGGTGCGGTCTGATGACTGTGCCGCGCAGCTTAGCGGCTGTGTGAGCTGAGCGACTCGAAGCGCTGGTCGTCCTGGTGGGCGAGCGCCTGCCCGATCTGCGCCCGCCGCTGCAGCGCCAGGTCGCTCACCAGCGCGTCGATCATCACCGTCTGCATCAGGCGCGACACCATCGGGACCAGCGCCTGCACATCGTCCGGGTGGTCGACCGGCAGCACGATGTCCGCCAGCCGCGCCAGTTCGCTGCGCTGCGGGCACATCGCGATCACCACGGTGCCGGCGTGGCGGGCACGCGCCACGGCCTCGTTGATCGAGTCCAGTTCGCCCGAGTTCGACAGCACCAGCAGCACGTCCTCGGCGCCGAGGTAGATCGAGGTCAGGTTCTGCTGCTGCGCATCGGTGCGGGCCAGCGCCGCCAGGCCGAGCCGGCCGAGCTTGTGCTGGACATCCTCTGCGGTGAGGGCGGCGCTGCCGGTGCCGTAGACCTCGATCCGCCGCGCGCCGGCCAGGGCGGCCACGGCGCGCTCGAACACGGCCGGGTGCAGCCGGTCGCGCAGCCCGATCAGCGCCGAGATCGAGTTGTCGAAGATCTTGCCGATCCGTTCGGCCGCAGGGTCGTCGGCGCTGACTTCGCGGTGGGCGACCTTGGTGGTGCCGGACAGGCCGGAGCCCAGGCGCAGCTTGAAGTCCCCCAGTCCCTTGAAGCCCAGCGAGCGGCAGAAGCGCATCACCGTCGGTGTGCTCACGCCGCAGCGCTCGGCGATGCGGGAGATCGAGTCGCTCATCCATGCCCGCGGCGCCGAGAGCAGGTCCTGCGCGACCAGGCGCTCGGAGGCCGAGAGCTTGTCCATGGACGCCCGGATGTCCACCAGCAGCGGGCCGGCGCCGTGGTCGGCGGTGAGGTGGTCGTCGAGCATGGCCGAGGCGCCGCGCAGCCCCGCCCGCGGCGCCGTGACGATCCACGTCGGCACACGGGCCAGCCAGGACTGGAAGCGACCCTTCTCCTCGAAGCGGGCGCGGAACGCCGATTGCGCGAAGAATCCGGCGATCTGCGGCACGATGCCGCCGCCGATGTAGACCCCGCCCTGGGCGCCCAGCGTCAGCGCCAGATTGCCCGCCGCCGTGCCCAGCATGGCGCAGAACATCGACAGCGCCTGCCGCGCCACCGGGTCCGGTTCGGCGGCCAGCGCGGCGGCCGAGATCTCGGGCGCGCTGCGGCGTGCAGGCTGGTGGCCGATGCGCAATGCGAGCGCCTCGTAGGTCAGCTCCAGCCCCGACGCCGAGATCAGCCGCTCGCCGGAGACATGGCCGTAGCGCTGGTGGGCGTAGGCGACGACAAGTGCTTCATCGGCATCCTGTGCCGGGTAGCTGGCATGGCCACCTTCGGTGGTGAGGCTGACGTTGCGGTCCTGGAACGGCACCAGTGCCGACACGCCCAGGCCCGTGCCGGGTCCGATCACGCCGATCACGGCACCGGGCAGCGGATCACCGCCGCCGATCTGGATGCGCTCGTGGGGATCGAGGCGTGTCAGGCCCATGGCCAGCGCGGTGTAGTCGTTGATGGCCAGCAGGGTTTGCAGGCCCAGTGCACGCCGCAGTGTCTCGACCGAGAACTCCCACGGGTGGTTGGTCAGCTTGATCTGGTCGCCGGAGATCGGGTTGGGCAGCGAGAGTGCTGCGTGCCGCACGCTGGCGAGGTTCTGGCTCTGAAGGAACGCGCGGATGGCCGCTGCCAGGCTGTCGTGCGCTGCGCATGGCAACACGGCCGTGCTGCCGAAACATGCCGGCGCCATCTCTAGCGCGAATCGGATGTTGCTGGCCCCGACGTCGGCCAGCAGGCGCGGGCCGTCGGGATAGGGCAGGGCGGCTGGATTGGGATTCATGGTGATGAATGGTAATGAAATTACATTGAAACTCAAGAGCCATGCGATTCCTGAGTTCGTGTTCATTTGACGCATCCCGAGGAGTGCAACCGAACGCAAACGATACCGATGTCACCGAAAACGATTGAGGTGCTTAATTTTTGAGCGTCAAATCTGAGGGTTTTCACCAGTTTTAGGATTGCTGTAAGAAAATTACATTGTTGTCCGTGGCGTGAATTGCCACGGACAACAGGAGACAGGCCATCATGTCCATCACTTACAAGCAAGTTGCCGCGGGCATCGCCCTGGCGTTCGGCGGGCTGGTCAGCGCACACGCTGCCACCATCACGATCTCGTGCGGCAACAACGCTGCCGACGTCGAGTTCTGCGGCAAGTTCGCCGAGGACTGGGGCAAGAAGAACGGCCACACGGTCAAGATGTACACCCCGCCGGCCAGCACGACCGACAACCTGGCCCTGCTGCGCCAGCAGTTCGCGGCCAAGTCGTCGGACCTCGACGTGATCATGATCGACGTGGTGTGGCCCGGTGTCATCAAGGACCACCTGGTCGACCTGAAGAAGTATTCCAAGGGCGTCGAGAAGGAGCACTTCCCGGCGATCGTGGCCAACAACACCGTCGACGGCAAGCTGCTGGGCATGCCCTGGTTCACCGACGCCGGCCTGCTGTTCTACCGCAAGGATCTGCTGGCCAAGAACGGCCTGAAGGTACCGCAGACGTGGGAAGAGCTGGCCGTTGCGGCCAAGAAGATCCAGGACGGCGAGCGCGCCACCGACAAGGACTTCCAGGGCTTCGTGTTCCAGGCCAAGGCGTATGAGGGCCTGACCTGCGACGCGCTGGAATGGGTCTACAGCTATGGCGGCGGCACCATCGTCGACGGCAAGGGTGACATCACCATCAACAACGCACAGGCGGCCAAGGCGCTCGACGCCGCTGCCTCGTGGATCGGCACCATCGCTCCGCAGGGCGTGATGAACTACGGCGAAGAAGACGCCCGTGGCGTGTGGCAGAACGGCAAGGCCGCGTTCATGCGCAACTGGCCGTACGCCTGGTCGCTGGGTCAGGCCGCCGACAGCCCGATCAAGGACAAGATCGGTGTGGCCGCACTGCCTGCCGGCACCGGCCCGGGCGCCAAGAAGGCCGCCACCCTGGGTGGCTGGCAGCTGGCCGTCAACAAGTACTCCAAGAACGTCGACGCCGCCGCTTCGCTGGCGCTGTACATGACCAGCGCCGACATCCAGAAGAAGCGCGCCGTGGGTGGTTCGTACAACCCGACGATCCCGGCCCTGTACAAGGACGGCGACATCGCCAAGGCGAACCCGTTCATGGTCGAGCTGCTGGACGTCTTCACCAACGCAGCCGCCCGTCCGGCCACCGCCACCGGTCTGAAGTACCCGGAGGTCTCCAATGCGTTCTGGGACGCAGCGCACGACGTGCTGGAGAAGAAGTCCACCGGCGCCGAAGCGGTCAAGAAGCTGGAAGGCAAGCTCAAGCAGATCAAGAAGGCCAAGTGGTGATCTGGTGACCCGGTGATCTCGGTCTGACCGAGACACCGTGCCCCGCCAGGGGCAAAGCTCCCGACGGGGCGTCTGCCATGGCTGCCGGCGCCCCGTTCCTGTTTATCCGGTCTGGACACTCCTGGACACCCCATGAAAAACCGCACCCGCATTGCCTGGACCTTCCTGGCGCCGATGCTGATCCTGATGGTGCTGGTGGCCGGCTGGCCGCTGGCGCGGTCGATCTGGTTCAGTTTCACGGACACGAACATCAACAACATCGCCGAGTACAACTACGTCGGCTTTGACAACTACTTCTCCGAATACGGACTCTTCGGTTTCTCGGTCTTTTCGGCGGATTTCTGGGCGACCGACTGGGGTGTGTCGATCAAGAACACCTTCCAGTTCTCGTTTTTCTCGGTGATCCTGGAGACACTGGCCGGCCTGGGCGTGGCGATGCTGCTGAACCAGGAGTTCAAGGGCCGCACGCTGGTGCGCACCGCCGTGCTGGTGCCCTGGGCCATCCCGACCATCGTGTCGGCCAAGATGTGGGGCTGGATCCTGCATGACCAGTTCGGGCTGATCAATCAGCTGCTGGTCGACTGGGGCTTCATCGCCCACAAGATCGCCTTCACCGCCGACCCCGCCTATGCGCTGTGGACAGTCGTGGCCGTGGACGTGTGGAAGACCACGCCTTTCATGGCCCTGCTGATCCTGGCCGCGCTGCAGACGCTGCCCAAGGACTGCTATGAGGCCGCGCGCGTCGATGGGGTCCATCCGCTGCGCCTGTTCTGGAAGGTGACGCTGCCACTGATCAAGCACCCGCTGATGGTCGCGGTGATCTTCCGCCTGCTCGACGCGCTGCGCATCTTCGACCTGATCTACGTGCTGACGTCCAACAGCGGCTCCACCATCAGCATGTCCGGCTTCGTGCGCCGCGACATGGTCGACAACGGCAACCTGGGCTCCGGCTCGGCGGCCTCGACCTCGCTGACGATCATCATCTTCCTGGCCGCGCTGCTCTTCATGCGCGCCGCCCGCGTCAAGCTCAACGAGGAGTCGAACTAATGAACCAGCGTCCACTCTGGGGCTCGATCGTCCTGTACCTGTTTGCAGGGCTGGTCGTCGTGATGTCGGTCTACCCCTTCCTCTATACCGTCACCACCTCGCTGAAAACCGGCACCGCGCTGTTCAGCACCAGTCTGCTGCCTGATGCGCCGACGCTCAGCAACTACGTCGCGCTGTTCAACGGCAAGCAGCCCTTCGGCACGCAGCTCGGCAACTCGATCATGGTGGCCACGGTCACCGTCGTGATCTCGATGCTGATGGCCATCACCGGTGCTTACGCCCTCGGCCGGATCGAGTTCAAGGGCAAGAGCGCGCTGCTGCTGGCGATCCTGGCGGTGTCGATGTTCCCGCAGGTGGCGGTGCTGTCGGGCATGTTCGAGCTGATGCAGATGCTGGGCCTGTACAACCGCTCGATCGGTCTGGTCGTGCCGTACACGGTGTTCACGCTGCCGTTCACGGTCTGGATGCTGACCACCTTCATGCGCGGCCTGCCCAAGGAGCTGGAAGAGGCGGCGATCATGGATGGCTGCGGCCCGCTGCGCATCATCTTCGAGGTCTTCATGCCGCTGCTGGCGCCGGCGCTGGTCTCGACCGGGCTGCTGGCCTTCATCGGCGCGTGGAACGAGTTCCTGTTCGCGCTGACCTTCGTGACCGACGACTTCAAGCGCACCGTGCCGGTCGGCATCTCGATGATCTCGGGCGCCACCGCCTACGAGATTCCCTGGGGCAGCATCATGGCCGCGTCGGTGATCGTCACCGTGCCGCTGGTGTTGCTGGTGCTGGTGTTCCAGAAGAAGATCGTCTCGGGTCTGACGGCTGGGGCCATCAAGGGTTGACGCGATGAAGGCATCCAACAGCAACTGGTGGCGCGGCGGGGTGATCTACCAGATCTACCCACGCAGTTACCAGGACAGCAACGGCGACGGCGTGGGCGACCTGCCGGGCATCACGCGCCGGCTTGACCACATCGCCGCACTGGGTGCAGACGGCATCTGGTTGTCGCCGTTCTTCAAGTCGCCGATGAAGGACTTCGGCTACGACATCAGCGACTACTGCGATGTCGATCCGCTGTTCGGCACGCTGGCGGACTTCCGGGTGCTGGTGGATCGGGCGCATGCGCTCGGCCTGAAGGTGATGATCGACCAGGTGTATTCGCACACGGCCGACCAGCACCCTTGGTTCCAGGAAAGTCGCACCAGCCGCGACAACGCCAAGGCCGACTGGTACGTCTGGGCCGACGCGAAGGACGACGGCAATCCGCCGAACAACTGGCTGTCGATCTTCGGCGGCTCGGCGTGGCAGTGGGACACGCGCCGTCGCCAGTACTACCTGCACAACTTCCTGACCAGCCAGCCGGACCTGAATTTCCATTGCCCGGACGTCCAGGACGCGGTGCTCGGCTGCGTGAAGTTCTGGCTCGATTTCGGCGTCGATGGCTACCGGCTGGACGTGGTGAATTTCTACTTCCACGACCGCCAGTTGCGCGACAACCCGGGCCGCGGCATGCCCGACGGCAGCGACCCGGCGGTGAGCCCCGTCAACCCGTATGCCTGGCAGTGGCACCACTTCGACAAGAGCCAGCCGGAGAACCTCGTGTTCCTGCAGCGGCTGCGTGCGCTGGTCGATCAGTACCCCGACACGACGATGGTCGGCGAGATCGGCGACGACGACGGGCTGGCGCGGGTCGCCGAGTACACCGGCGGCGGCGACAAGCTGCACATGGCCTACTGCTTCGACCTGCTCGGCGAGCCGCACGGCGCGCCGTATCTGCACGGTGTCTTCACCCGCTTCAATGACGTGGTCGGCAGCGGCTGGCCCTGCTGGGCGATCACGAACCACGACATTCCCCGCGTGGCGACGCGCTGGGGTGGGGCGAATCCGCCTGCTGGCCTGCTGCGGGCGGCGGCGGCGCTGCAGCTGAGCCTGCGCGGTACGGCGTGCATCTACCAAGGTGACGAACTCGGCCTGCCGGAAGCGCAGGTCGCGTTCGAGGATCTGCAAGACCCCTACGGCATCACGATGTGGCCGGAGTACAAGGGCCGCGACGGCTGCCGCACCCCGATGGCATGGGAAGCCGACGCGCCCGACCTGGGTTTCGGTGCGGCCGGCGCCACGGTCAAGCCTTGGCTGCCGGTGTCCGAAAGCCACCGCGCACTGGCCGCCAATCGGCAGGACAGCGATCCCGCGTCGCTGCTGTCGCACTACCGGCAGTTGCTGGCGTGGCGGCGTGGCGTGCCGGCGCTGGTTCACGGCGACATGACGCTGCTGCCGGTGCATCCGCAGGTGCTGGCCTTCGTGCGCGAACACGAGGGCGAGCGGGTGCTGTGCGCCTTCAACCTCAGCGACCAGTGGGCCGCGCTGGAGCTGTCGGTTGTCGGCCAAGTGGCCGAGGTCTGCACCGACAGTGGCGTGCAGGGCGCAGTGGCCGCCTATGCGCGGGCGAGTTTTGAACCCTGGGGTGTTCTGTTCGCCCGCTTGAAACCCCTTTTCCCATGAGCCGCATCCAGTCTTCCGACAAGGCCCCCAACAGCGGCTGGTGGCGCAGCGGCGTGATCTACCAGATCTACCCGCGCAGCTACCAGGACAGCAACGGCGACGGCATCGGCGACCTGCCGGGCATCACCCGCCGCCTCGATCACATCGCCCGCCTTGGCGCCGACGCAGTCTGGTTGTCGCCGATTTTCAAGAGTCCGATGAAGGACTTCGGCTACGACGTCAGCGACTACAACGACATCGACCCGATGTTCGGCACGCTCGCCGACTTCCGGGCGCTGGTCGATCGGGCGCACGCACTCGGCCTGAAGGTCATCATCGACCAGGTGCTGTCGCATTCGTCGGACCAGCACCCGTGGTTCAAGGAAAGCCGCCAGAGCCGCGATCCCCACATCAACCCGAAAGCCGACTGGTACGTCTGGGCCGATGCCAAGGACGATGGCAACCCGCCCAACAACTGGCTGAGCGTGTTTGGTGGAAGTTCATGGCAGTGGGACACCCGGCGCCGCCAGTACTACCTGCACAACTTCCTGACCAGCCAGCCGGACCTGAACTTCCACAACCCCGAGGTGCAGCAAGCCTTGCTGGATTCGGTGAAGTTCTGGCTCGACTTTGGCGTCGATGGTTACCGGCTGGACGCGATCAACTTCTGTTTCCACGACGCCGAGCTGCGCAGCAACCCCGGCGCCGGCATGCCCGACGGCAGCAACCCGACGGTGGCGGCGAGCAACCCGTATGCGTGGCAGCACCATGTGTACGACCGCAGCCGCCCGGACGCGCTCGGTTTCCTCGAACGCCTGCGCGCACTGACCGACCAGTACCCCGACACGATGATGGTCGGCGAGATTGGCGACGAGTCCGGCATGGCGATGGTGGCGCAGTACAGCAGTCCCTCCGCCGACGGCGCCGAGCGGCTGCACATGGGCTACTGCTTCGACTTGCTGGCCGATCGGCATGACGCGCCTTACCTGCACGAGGTGATCGCCAAGTTCGAGCGCGTCGCCGCTGAAGCGGGTGGCGGCTGGGCCTGCTGGGCGCTGTCGAACCACGACTGCAAGCGCATCGCCACCCGCTGGGGCGGCGAACACCCGAACCCGGCGCTGCTGCGGCTGGCTCCGGCGCTGCAGCTCAGCCTGCGCGGTGCGGTGTGCCTGTACCAGGGCGAGGAACTCGGGCTGCCCGAAGCCGACATCGCCTACGAGGATCTGCAAGACCCCTACGGCATCACGATGTGGCCCGAGTTCAAGGGCCGCGACGGTTGCCGCACGCCGTTCCCCTGGGACTCGGCCGCGCCGGACCTGGGCTTCGGTGCGCTGGCCACGGACGGCAGTCAAGTTCGCCCGTGGCTGCCCGTGGCCGAGTCGCACCGCGCGCTGGCGGTGGATGCGCAAGAGGCGGATCCGGCCGCGCTGCTGCACCACTACCGCCATCTGCTGCAATGGCGCCGCACCCAGCCTGCGCTGGTGCTGGGCGACCTGACGCTGTTGCCCGTCGATCCGCAGGTGCTGGCCTTCGTGCGCCGCCACGGCGACGCGCGGCTGCTGTGCGCGTTCAACCTCAGCGCCGAACCGGCGACGCTGACGCTGCCCGACGGAGACCGGGTCGATGCGCAATCGACCTTGTCCTTCGACCCTTTTGGCGTGCTGTTTGCGCGTCTGACCCGAGTCTGACCCCCTCGACTCTCTTCCTTCGCAAGGGACCGCCATGTCACGCATCGATTTCAAGAACATCGGCAAACGCTACGCCCCCGGCTTGCCGCTGACGATCAACAACGCCAACATCACCATCGGCAAGGGCGAGTTCTGCGTCTTTGTCGGCCCGTCGGGCTGCGGCAAATCGACGCTGCTGCGCATGGTCGCAGGGCTGGAGGACATCACCTCCGGTGACCTGTCGATCGGCGGCGTGCGCGTCAACGATCTGCCGCCGGCCAAGCGCGGCGTGGCGATGGTGTTCCAGAGCTACGCGCTCTATCCGCACATGACGGTGGCCGAAAACATGGCCTTCGGCCTGCGCGTGCTCGGCGCCGACAAGGCGGCGATCGAGCAGAAGGTCAAGAAAGCCGCCGACATCCTGCAACTCACGCCCCTGCTGGACCGTTTGCCCAAGGCGCTCTCCGGCGGTCAGCGCCAGCGGGTGGCCATCGGCCGCGCCATCGTCAAGGAGCCGGAGGTGTTCCTGTTCGACGAGCCGCTGTCGAACCTGGACGCTGCGCTGCGCGTGCAGACCCGTCTGGAGATCGCCAAGCTGCACCACGACATCGGCACCGCCAGCATGATCTACGTCACCCACGACCAGGTCGAGGCGATGACGCTGGCCGACAAGATCGTGCTGCTGCGCTCGGGCCAGGGCGTGCAGGACCACGGCAGCGTGGCGCAGTTCGGTTCGCCGATGGACCTCTACCATCGCCCGGAAAACCTCTTCGTCGCCGAGTTCATCGGCAGCCCGAAGATGAACGTGCTGCCCGGTCGCCTTGTGCGCGCCGAGGCCGACCACGCGGTGGTCGAGGTGCATGGCGAGCAGATCACCGTCGCGGTGGACGCCCGCCGCGCCAAGGCCGGCGACCCGGTGTCGCTGGGCATTCGCCCCGAGCATCTGCTGGCAGGGGACACCGGCGTCGGCTCGCCGCTGCACGCCAAGGTGCGCCAGATGGAGCGGCTGGGCGATTCGTCGATGCTCTATCTCGACATCGCACCCGATGCACCGATGGTGACGCTGCGCCTCGAAGGCTACGCGGGTCACTCGGCGGGTGACCGCATCACGCTGCGGATCCGCCCGGAACACGGCTACCTCTTCGACGCGGCCGGATTGGCCTTTGCGCGCACCGTGCAACTGCCCGCCTGAACCCCCGACACGCCCGCCGACCATGACCGCACGCCCCGACCGCGACTGGTGGAAACAGTCCGTCGTCTACCAGATCTACCCGCGCAGCTTCTGCGACAGCAATGGCGACGGGGTGGGCGATCTGCCCGGCATCACGTCGAAGCTGGACCACCTGCAGGCGCTCGGCGTCGATGTGGTCTGGCTGTCGCCGGTCTACGCCTCGCCGCAGGACGACAACGGCTACGACATCAGCGACTACCGCGCCATCGCGCCCGAGTTCGGGACGATGGCCGAGTTCGACGAGATGCTGGCGCAGATGCACGCGCGGGGCATCCGGCTGATGATGGACCTCGTGGTCAACCACAGTTCGGACGAGCACGCCTGGTTCCGCGAGGCCCGTAAAAGCCGCGACAACCCGTACCACGACCACTACATCTGGCGTGAACCCCAGCCCGATGGCTCGCCGCCGACCAACTGGGAAGCGGCGTTCAATGGCTCGGTCTGGGAGTGGAACGCGCCGACCGGCGAGTACTACCTGCACATGTTCAGCCCCAAGCAGCCGGACCTGAACTGGGAGAACCCGGCGCTGCGCGCCGAGGTGCACGAGGCGATGCGCTTCTGGCTCGACAAGGGCGTGGACGGTTTTCGCATGGACGTGATCAACATGATCTCGAAGCCTTGGAATGCCGATGGCAGCCTGCCGGATGCGTCGGTCGTGCGCGAGGGCTTCCTGCAGCCGGGGTTTGCGCTGACCTGCAACGGGCCGCGGCTGCTGGAGTTCCTGCGCGAGATGCGCGAGCAGGTGCTCGACCACTACGACACCATCACGGTGGGCGAGGCGCCGCTGGCCACCATCACGCAGGGCCGCGAACTGACGAATCCGCAGACCGGCGCGCTGAGCATGCTGTTCCAGTTCGAGCACATGGACCTCGACAGCGTCGGTGGTCACATGAACGGCAAGTGGGCGCTGAAGCCGCTGGACCTGCGCGACCTGAAGGCGACGATGACGCGCTGGCAGGACGCGCTCTACCAGCAGGGGTGGAACAGCCTCTACCTGAACAACCACGACCAGCCGCGGCCGGTGTCGCGCTTCGGCGATGACGGGGCGCACCGGGTCGTGTCGGCCAAGATGCTCGGCACCTTCCTGCACGGGATGCAGGGCACGCCCTACGTCTACCAGGGCGAAGAACTCGGCATGACCAACGTGGGCTTCGAGTCGATCGAGGACTACCAGGACATCGAGATCCGCAACATGTACCGCGTCGCCACCGAGGAGCGCGGACAGGATCCCGCCGAGGTGATGCGCTCGATCCACGCCAAGGGCCGTGACAACGCGCGCACGCCGATGCCCTGGGATGGCTCGCCCAACGCCGGCTTCACGACCGGCACGCCCTGGCTCAAGCTGAATCCGAACTTTCCGCAGATCAATGCCGCGCAGGCGGTGGCCGATCCGGACTCGGTGTTCCACCACTACCAGCGCCTGATCGCGCTGCGCCGCGCCCATCCGGTGCTGGTGCATGGCCGGTATGACCTGCTGCTGCCTGACCATGCCCAGATCTACGCCTACACGCGGACCCTGGACCTCGAACGGTGGTTGATCGTCTGCAATTTCGGCGGGGAGACGCCCGTGTTCGACCTGCCTGCCGAGGCTGCGGCCAGCGGCTGCGACTGGATGCTCGGCAACTGTCCGCCGTGTGAGGGTGATCCGCTGCACGGCTCGCCCCTGCGGCCGTGGGAGGCGCGGATGCTGCGTCTGCATGCCTGATCCCTACTGTCCCCAGAACCGACTCACTGACAAGGAGGCCGCCGTGGCCACCGACACGATTTCCGGCCCGCGGGTGACCGGACGCCCCATCCCCGCCTGGGTCACGCACGACGAGCAGCTCGGCCGCCTCTGGCAGACGCTGCACAGGACGCTGGCGGGCGAAGCCCACTGGCCCGCGTTCGACCAGCGCGTCCGCACCCACCTGCAGACGCTGCGCAGCGAGCTGCTGCCGCTCTACGGCGACCGCGCCGACTTCGAGGACTTCCTGGTTCGCCTGCTGCAGACCACCTTCGAGGCCTGGCGCGACCGTGCCGACGACCTGAAGGCGCTCGACGCCCAGCGCGAGCACGACCCGGACTGGTTCCAGTCGCAGCGCATGCTCGGCGGTGTCTGCTACGTCGATCTGTTCGCAGGCAACTTCAGCGGCATCGAGGCGCAGATCCCGTACTTCCAGGAACTCGGCCTGACCTACCTGCACCTGATGCCGCCCTACCTGTGCCCCGAGCCGCACAGCGATGGTGGTTACGCGGTCAGCAGCTACCGGGCCACCAAGCCGTCGCTGGGCACCATCGACGAGCTGCGCCACCTGTCGGAAAAGCTGCGCGAGGCGGGCATCTCGCTGGTGCTGGACTTCGTGTTCAACCACACCTCGGACGAACACGACTGGGCGGTCGGCGCGCGGGCGAACGATCCCGCTTACCAGGACTACTTCTACCTCTTCCCGGACCGCACCCAGCCCGACGCCTACGAGCGCACCGTGCGCGAGATCTTCCCGGACGAGCACCCGGGCGCTTTCTCGCAACTGCCCGACGGCCGCTGGGTCTGGACCACCTTCCACAGCTACCAGTGGGACTTGAACTACAGCAACCCCGAGGTCTTCCGCGCGATGGCCGGCGAGATGCTGTTCATCGCCAACCTGGGCGTCGAGTTCCTGCGCATGGACGCGGTGGCCTTCATCTGGAAGCGGCTGGGCACGTCCTGTGAAAACCTGCCCGAGGCGCACCACCTGCTGCGCGCCTACAACGCGGTCTCGCGCATCGCGGCGCCGGCGCTGCTGTTCAAGAGCGAGGCCATCGTCCATCCGGACGACGTGGTGGCCTACATCGCGCCCACCGAGTGCCAGATCTCCTACAACCCGCTGCAGATGGCGCTGCTGTGGAACACGCTGGCCACGCGCCAGGTGGACCTGCTGCAAAAAGCCCTGGCCGAGCGCCACCACATCGCCCCCGGCACCGCCTGGGTCAACTACGTGCGCAGCCACGACGACATCGGCTGGACCTTCGCCGACGAGGACGCGCTGCAGCTCGGCATCAACGGCTTCCACCACCGCCAGTTCCTCAACCGCTTCTACGTCAACCGCTTCCCTGGCAGCTTCGCCCGCGGCGTGCCGTTCCAGGACAACCCGGCCACGGGCGACTGCCGCATCTCCGGGACGGCCGCCTCGCTGTGCGGGCTGGAACAAGGCGACGCCCATGCGGTGGCGCGCATCCTGCTGCTGTACGGGGTGGCGCTGTCCTCGGGCGGCATTCCGCTGATCTACCTCGGCGACGAGGTGGGCACGCTCGACGACCATGGGTACGTCAACGACCCCGGCAAGGTCAGCGACAGCCGCTGGGTGCACCGCCCGGCGCGTGACGAGCGCCGCTACGCCGAGCGCCGTGACCCGAGCACCGACGCAGGGCGCCTGCACGCCGGGATGCGCCACCTGATCTCCCTGCGCCGCCATCTGCCGGCGCTGGCGGGCGGTCACCTGGTGCCGTTCTTCACCAAGAACCCTGCCGTGCTCGGCTATCTGCGCGACGGGACACGCATCGGGCAGGGCAGCGTGCTGGTGCTGGGCAACTTCAGCGAGTTCCCCCAAACCATCGCCGCCGACGTGATGTCGGCCATGCCCGCCAAGCTGGTGGACCTCATCGGCCAATCGGCCTTCGATGCACGGTCGGCTGTCACGCTGGCGCCGTACCAGATGGTGTGGCTGGTGCCGCGCGGCATGTGAATTGCTAAAGTGGAGTGACCGTTCGGGTGGATCCCCTCCTGCGCGGGGATGACAGACGACATGAGCACACACCCAAATTCCAGGACCGCACCGCGCCTTGAGGCACTCCAGGCCCTCACGCAGCAGGCGCGCACCGTCATCCTGTCGCGGCAGGATCCGATCACCGGCCTGCTGCCCGCCAGCACCGCCATCACGGTGCACGGTGACTACACCCACGCCTGGGTGCGCGACAACGTCTACAGCATCCTGGCGGTCTGGGCGCTCGGCCGTGCCTGGCGTGCCACCGATCCGGCGCAGGCCGATGACCTCGACGCCGCCACGACCCGCCTGATGCGCGGCTTGCTCCTGGCGATGATGCGGCAGTCGCACAAGGTCGAGCGCTTCAAGCGCACCCAGCACCCGCACGACGCGCTGCACGCCAAGTACTCGACGCAGACCGGTGAATCGGTGGTGGGCGACGCTGCCTGGGGCCACCTGCAGATCGACGCGACCGCGATCTTCCTGCTGATGCTCACGCAGATGAGCGCCGGCGGCCTGTCGATCGTGCGCGACCGCGACGAGCTGAACTTCGTGCAGAACCTGGTTTGGTACCTCGCGCACGCCTGGCGCACGCCCGACTACGGCATCTGGGAGCGCGGCCACAAGCGCAACGACGGCCAGGCGGAGGTCAACGCCAGCTCGGTCGGCATGGCCAAGGCGGCGCTGGAGGTGGTCAATGGCGCGCAGCTCATGCCCGGTGCGGACAGCCCGCGCATCCACGTCCCGGCCGACGCCATCGCGCAGGCCCGCCACACGCTGGAAGGCCTGCTGCCGCGCGAGTCGGAATCCAAGGAGACCGACGCTGCGCTGCTGTCGATCATCGGCTTCCCGGCGTTCGCGGTCGGCGATGCGGTGCTGGTCGAGCGCACCCGCGCCGAGATCATCGGCAAGCTGCAGGGCCGCTATGGCTGCAAGCGTTTCCTGCGCGACGGCCACCAGACCGTCACCGAAGACCACAGCCGCCTGCACTACGAGCCGGGCGAGCTGAAGCAGTTCGAGCACATCGAGTCCGAGTGGCCGCTGTTCTTCTGTTACCTGCTGATCGACGCGGCATTGCGCGGTGATCAGATGGCAGCCCGCGACTACCGCACGCGGCTGGACGCACTGATGGTGGAGCAGGACGGTGTACGCCTGCTGCCAGAGCTGTACTTCGTTCCGGCCGGGCTGGTGGACGCCGAGCGGCTGGAACCCCGCAGCCAGCGCCGCGAACCCAACGACAACGTGCCGCTGGTCTGGGCGCAGAGCCTGTACCTCGTGGGCGTGCTGGTGCACGACCGCTACGTGACGGCGCGCGAACTGCTGCCCCGCGGCCGCGGTCCGAGCGATGCCGCGTCCAAAGCCATGATCGAGGCCGCGCGCGAGCAGGTGCGGGTGCAGGTGGCCGTGCTGGGCGCGGACCGGCTGGTGCAGGCGCGGCTGGCCTCGCACGGCATCGCCTGCGAGACCCCCGAACAGGTGCAGCCGCTGCAGGTGCGCTATGCCGACGATCTGGCGCTGGCGCTGGCCGAGCTGGGGCGGGTGGACCGCCTCGGGCTGACCGGCCGGCCGATCGAGCGCCTCGACAGCCTCGTCACCAGCCAGGTGTTCACGCTGGCCGCTGCAGGCGGTGCCGGGGAGCAGACGATCGTTTTCCTGCCGTCGTTCTACAGCCGCCAGGGCTTCTACCTGACGCTGGACAACCGGCTGCTGGTCGACGAGATCCGCGCCGAGATCGCCGGCCTGCGGCGCCATTGGCAGGTGCGTGACCAGCAGGGGCAGCCGCTGCTGCTGCTGCTCATCGGCGAGCCGATGCTGGGCGCCAACAGCGCCGAGGTGCTGCTGAATTTCCTGAAGGAACTCGGGCGCGACGCCACGGCTGGGGTCGAAGTCGGGCCGCTGGCCACGCTGCTGCCGCGTGTGCGCACCACGCGCATGGACTGGCTCGACGCGGCGCCCTGGGCAGCGACGGCCGAGCTGCCCGCCACCGCGGACACCCGCTTGCCGCCTGATCTGCGCTGGGAAGAAGGCTCGACCCGACCCCTGACGCCCGCGCGCGCTGCCGCGCTGGAGCACGAGGTCGATCCGCAAGTGCTGCTCCACCGGCTCGACCGCAGCCGCAATCCCTACGAGCAGATCGAGATCCTGGGTCTCCTGGTGCGCCGGGGTGGCGCGCAGTGGGGCACCGACCGGGGCTGCTCGGTCGCACAGACGGTGCTGGATTTCCACGCCCGCGCCTGCCATGGACGCAAGTGGGGCCTGATCCGCCGCTCGGCCGGCGTGCTCGACCTGCACGACGACGCGCTTGAAGAGGCGGTGACCCAGATTGTCGTCCGGCAAAAGCGTGTCGCTGTCGGCCGTGCCTACGGCGAAGGCGCCGTGATCGGCCGACCGATGGGCAGCGCCGATATCCACGCACGCATCAGCCGCTACGGCGGCGACGATCCGCGGGCGCGGGTGCTGCTGCAGGAGATCGTGTTGCTGCTGGGCGTGCTGATCAAGGCGGACGCCGCGCTGTTCAAGGGCACGCTGACGCTGCGCGCCTGGTACCTGATCCTGCTCATCACCGGCTGGCTGGCGCGCGAACACGCGCTGACGCAGGCCGAGGCCTTCGACTTCCTGCTCAGCCTGAGCCCGCACGCCATCCTCACCCGCCTGCGTGAGGTCATCGCCCACGAGCAGGACATGAACCGCAACCTGCTGCGCCTGCAGTCGCTGCATGGCCGCATCAGCCACGACGGCAGTGGCAGCGCCGCCGGGCTGGCGACGGTGCATTTCCCCGCGTCGGCTGACCCGGTGCTCGACCAGAGCGTCGGTGGCTGGCTGGCCTGGCGCGAAGTGCAGGGCGTCATCACGCGCTTGCCCGAAGACTTCTACGCCCGCGTCTGGCAGGTGCTGCGGCACTTCCCTGGTCTGGTCATTGGCGACCAGCTCGACAGCCGCAACCAGATGGACAGCCGCGTGGCGCGGGCCGACATGACGCCGTCCGAGCGCGGCTTTGCCCTGCAGGTGGAGGATCTGCTCAACAAGATCCAGGCGCCCGAGTACCGCCAGCTCACGATCGAGGCGCTGGTGGCGGTGTCCGACATCTGCCGCGCCAATCCACAGTTGCGTGCCGAGCGGCTGCTGGTGATGGATGTCCTGGTGGGGGTGGCCGTGCGCGTGGGCTGGACGCAGACGCTGCCGGTGCGTGAACCCGATGTGCCGGCACCGGACTACAACGAGCACCGGGGGGCGGCGTGGTCCGCGTTCTACGCCAGTCCGCCGCACGCCGTGGCGCAGTGGGTGATGGCGGCGCTGGCCTTCCTGATGACGCCGGAGCCGGTCGGGGTGGAGTGAGCCGAGCCGGCTCAGGTCGGCGAGAAGCGCAGCGTGCGGCCCTCGGCGGCGCTGCGCATCGCGCAGTCCATCACCGCCATGACGTGCAAGGCCTCGGTGGCCGGTACCGGATTCGGGCCATTCCCGCGCAGCGCATCGCGGATGCCCAGGTAGTACTGGCGGTAGTCGCCCCGCGGTCGCGGCACGGGGACCGGTTCGGCCGTGCCGATCACCAGCAGCGCGGGGCGGCTGTCGTCGCCCCAGCCCGGTGCGCCCGGGGTCATGCCGGCCTTCAGCTGGTCTTCCTGCGTGTCCAGCCCGGTGGAGAGCCAGCTCCCGGCCGTGCCGTGCAACTCGAAGCGTGGCGAGGCCCAGGCTGCCAGCCGCGTGACATGCAGCGTCACCCGGCGTTGCACCCCCTCAGCCTCGTAGCCGAGCACCACTTGCGCCCAGTCCACCACGCCGACTGCACCGTCACGCAAGCCCGCCATGTCCGCCATGACCGTCTGCGGTGGCCCGAACAGGCACAGCGCCTGGTCGACCACATGCGGCCCCAGGTCGAACCACAGGCCTGAGCCGGGTCCGGGACGCTCGCGCCAGCGGTCCCGCGGGACGGGGGCAAATCGGTCAAAGCGTGAGATGCATTCGCGCACGTCGCCCAGCGCGCCGCTGTGCAAGGCCGCCTGCGCGCCGAGGAAATCGCCATCCCAGCGCCGGTTGTGGAACACCGAGAGCAGACGCCCCCGTGTCTCCGCCAGTTCCACCAGATCACGCGCCTCGTCCATCGAGACGGTGAACGGTTTGTCGATCACCACATGCTTGCCCGCCAGCAGCGCAGCACACGCTAGCGGGTAGTGGCTGTCGTTGGGGCTGGCAATGACGACGAGGTCGATCGCCGGGTCGGTGGCGGCGGCCAGGTAGTCGGCGGTGACCCGGACTTGTGGCCAGCGGGCGTGGACCTTGCCGGCATCGCTGGAGGCGATCAGCGCGAGTGACAGGCCCTCGACGCTGTCGATCAGCGGGGCATGGAAGGTCTGGCCGACATAGCCGAATCCGATCAGCGCGACATGCAGCGTGGAAGGTGTGGGCGACATGGACGGGATGGTTCGTTCAGGCATAAAAAAAGGTGAGCCCCCATCGGGAGCCCACCAAGAAAGGGTGGCAGCACTCTATGCCACCCCCTCAGGACCACTAGAACCGTGGACCCCGAAATCGCTGATTCCACTGCCGCAAGGGCAGCAGGGATCAGAAAGCGTAGTTGACGCGGACGCGCAGACCAATGCGCTTGGCTTCGCCGTCGGCCTTGCTGTACGAAGCAGCCGGGGTGACGGTGGCGCCCGTGTCGAACAGCGGCAGGCTGTAGGCGGCGTAGAAAATGTTTTCCTTGGCCGAGCCGGTCTTGTCCATGATGTAGCCGAGACCAGCTGCACCCATCGTGGCGTTCAGGCCCAGGCTGGAGCCCTTGACCGAAGCGGAACCAGCGGCAGCAGCGGTGGTCTTGCCCGAGCCGTAGCTCAGGTTCAGGCCAGCACCAGCCATCGTGGTGCCGACGGTGATGCCAGCGCCGCTGACCTTGGCGCCAGCAGAGTTCTTGCCGTTTTCGAAGCCGACCTTGGCGGTGAAGCCGTCCACGCCGAAGCTGACGACCGGGCGGATGCCGGTGTTCTTGGCAGCGGCCATCAGGCCCAGTTCGAAGCCGACGCCACCACCAGCGTTCAGGGTCAGCGCAGCGTGTGCATCGCTGGTACGGCCTCGGAAGGCGTTGGTGCGGTAGCCGCTCGGAGCGCCGCCGTCTTCAACGATGGTGTCCTTGCCGGTGGGGAACAGGTCCGCAGCTTCGAAGCGGCCCAGCTTGACATCGCCAGCGGCATTGCCGATCTGGACCCACATGTCGTCGATGGCAGCGGTGCCGCCCTTGGTGGCCAGGTAGCTGGCGCGGCCAGCGACAAAACCGCCGCCCTTGTCGGTCTTCGAGAAGGCGTTCAGTTCAACGCGACCACCTTGGCTGGCGCCACGGTTGTTGTTCTGGTAGGTGGTGTCCATTTCGACGTTGGCATCAAAGGCCACGGCGGCGAAAGCCGGAGCGGAGATCAGGGCGGCGATGGCCAGGGCCAGTTGGGATTTGCGGATCATGGTCAGACTCCTCTTTCGTTGCGGGAAGATGGCCGAATGCTCGACCTTGGGTGATGCTTGGTGATGAACAGTAGCGACTATTCAATTCCAATTTACCTGAGGATGACCCTTGGTAAACCAGTGTGTCGCGCCGGTGCAACATTCGCTCGGTGCCTGAATTGTGTGCTGCACCGTCGTTGAGAGGTAGTGCAGCGCGTTCAGACAACAGACCGGTTACGTCGGGTTTCTTGCCTGTGAATTTATGCCAAAACACAGCTTCACAGTAGCGCCGTAAACGTTTGCGTTTTTACCGCACCCTGATTTAGGCGAAAACCTAGGGAACATCCTTGTCGCAATTACGCGACGTTACAGCGCCACCATCCATTCGTGGGCTGGATCGTTCTTGAAATGCCAGAGCCTTCCCGGACCTGCCATGACATTCAGGTAGTACAGGTCGTAGCCATGCGGCGCGACGCAGGGGTGATACCCGCGAGGAACCATCACGACGTCGTGGTTTTCCACGGCGCAGGCCTCGTCAATACTGCGGTCGTCGGTATAGACACGCTGAAACGCAAAACCCTGCGGCGGATTCAGTCGGTGGTAATAAGTTTCTTCGAGCAGGGTTTCTTCCGGGGGCACGTCGCGGTCGTGCTTGTGCGGCGGATAGCTGCTGGAATGGCCGGCAGGAGTGATCACCTCGACCACCAGCAGGTGGTCCGCCCCCGGATCGTCCTGGGGCAGGATGTCGCACACATAGCGCGTGTTGGAGCCTTTTCCGCGCACGCTGCGGCGCAGGGTGCTGCCATCGATGCGCCGCACGGCGTGGCCGCCCTTGCTGGGTGCGCTGCACAGCGCGACTTCGGCATTTCGTGTGGCCGTGACCGTCAGCGTCTGGCCGCCGGGCACATACAGCGCGTCCGGTGACTGTTCGGCGAACACGCTGTCGCGCGAACCCAGCCCCGCGAACACGGTATCGCCGACCCGCACTTCGACGGTGCCGGTCAGCACCACGAGGCACAGTTCGCGTGCGCCGGTGTCGAGCGTTTCATGGTCGCCCGCCGCCAGCCGCAGCGCACGGAAGCCGACGTGCGTCCAGCCGGCCCGCTCGGGCGTGATTTCGCAGATTTCCCGCCCGGAGGCGGCCTTGACGAGCAGGCCCATGGTGTTCAGCTTCCCAGTCGGTTGACGATGGCCCGCAGCGTGTCGTGGCCCTTCTTGGCGTAGGCGTAGCTCGGGGCCACGGCGGGATCCTGTTCGGCCTCGACGACCAGCCAACCCTCGTAACCCGCGTCCTTCAGCGTCGTGAGCACGGCGTCGTAGTCGATCACGCCGTCGCCGGGCACGGTGAAGGTGCCGTTGATGACGCCGTTCAGGAAGCTCCAGCTGTCGTTGCGCGCCTGCGCGATGACGGCCGGGCGCACGTCCTTGCAATGCACGTGGACGACGCGGCTCAGGTGCTTCTTCAGTGGCACGAGCGGGTCAGTGGCACCCCCGAAATAGGCGTGGCCGGTGTCATAGAGCAGGAAGACCTTGGCCGGATCGGTCAGCGCCATGAGCTGGTCGATGTCGGCGGGTGACTCCACATACGCGCCCATGTGGTGGTGGTAGGCGAGCTTGATGCCGTAGGTGTCGATCAGGTGCTGGCCGAAGGCGTTCAGGCGCTCGGCGTAGGCCTGCCAGGCGGCGGCGTCGCGGAAGGTCGGGCGCTTGCTGACGGGCGTGTCGATCTGGCCTTGCACGGTGCCCGCGCACTCACCGTAGACGACCACGTTCGCGCCGTTGAACTGCAGCTTGGCCATGTGCGCGACGCAGCGGGCCACCTCGGCTTCCACCGTGTCTTCGGCCAGGAAACCCGAGTACCAGCCTGAGACACAGGCCACGCCGAACTCGTCGAGTTTTGCCTTCAGGCCGGGGCCGTCCTTGGGGAACTTGTTGCCGAGTTCGAAGCCTTCGTAGCCGATCTCGGCGCCTTCGGAGAGGGCGGTTTCGAGCAGGGTTTCGCCGCCGAGGGCGGGCAGGTCATCGTTCATCCAGGAGATGGGGTTGATGCCGATGCGGACGTTCCAGGTCATGTGCGGTTCCAGTGATTCGGGTTCAGTCGGGGTCAGTGAAATTGTTTCTTCTTGGCTTCGACATAGCGGGCCTGCGCTGCCATCGCCTCGGGGCGCGGTGACACCTCGGGCAGCGCCACTTCCCACCAGGTGCCGCCGTCGTTCGTCGTCCGGCGGTGCGTCGTGTCGATCACGAGCACCTGCGATTTCGTCGCGGCGCGGGCGCGGGCCAGCTCGCGGCGCAGCTCGGCCACGTCCTGGACATGCACCGCGTCCGCGCCCATCGAACGGCCGTGCATCGCGAAGTCGATCGACGACGGCTGGCCCCCTTCCGGGATACAGTCGTCGAGCATGTTGTTGAAGCTCGCGCCCCCCGAATTCACCTGCAACCGCTCGATGCAGCCATAGCCGCGGTTGTCGAGGAGGACGACGATGATCTTCTTGCCGAGCATCACCGAGGTGGCGAGTTCGGCGTTGAGCATCATGTAGGAGCCGTCGCCGACGAGGACGAAGACCTCGCGCTCGGGGCGGGCCAGCTTGGCGCCCAGGCCACCTGCGACCTCGTAGCCCATGGTCGAGAAGGCGTAGTCCATGTGGTAGTTGCCGGGCAGGCCGCTGCGCCAGAGCTTGTGCAGCTCGGCGGGCAGCGTGCCGGCGGCGCAGACCACCAGATCCTTCGTGCCGCTGTCCAGCCCGACATCCGCCGCCGATTCGCGCACCGCGCCGATCACCTCGGCGTCATAGGGCAGCGTGTCGGTCGGCACGTTCAGCGTCAGCTCGGTCACGCGGGCAACCCACGCGGCGGCGCGGGTACGGCACAGCACGGTCCAGTCCGTGTCGGCGCGCCAGTCCCCCAGCGCGGCCGACAACTGCGCGAGTCCGGCGCGTGCATCGGCGACCAGCGCCTGACCACGTTTCTTGCCGGCGTCGAAGGGCTGCACGTTCAGGCTCAGCAACTTGGCGTGGCTGAACAGCGCATGCGAGCCGGTGGTGAAGTCCTGCAAGCGCGTGCCGACGGCGAACACCACGTCGCACTCGGCCGCCGCCGCGTTGGCTGCGGGCGAGCCGGTGACGCCGATCGCGCCGAGGTTGAGCGGGTGGTCCCAGGCGAGGCTGCCCTTGCCGGCCTGCGACTCGACGACGGGGATGCCATGCGCCTCCGCGAAGTCGCGCAGCGCCGCCCACGCCTGGCTGTAGAGCACGCCACCGCCCGCCACCAGCACCGGCTTGCTTGCCGACTGCAGCAGCGCCACGGCCTCGTCCAGCTCGCGCTGTTCGGCGGGCGGGCGGCGGAAGCGGATCACCGCCGGCTCGAAAAACTCCGCCGGCCAGTCGAACGCGAAGGTCTGCACGTCCTGCGGCAGCGCCAGACACACCGGCCCGCACTGCGCCGGATCGGTCAGCACCTGGATCGCCCGCGGCAGCGCCACCAGCAACTGCTCGGGGCGGGTGATGCGGTCGAAGTAGCGCGTCACCGGGCGGAAGCAGTCGTTGGCGCTGACATCGCCTTGCTCGAAGCTCTCGACCTGCTGCAGCACCGGGTCCGGCAGCCGCGTCACGAACACGTCGCCCGGCAGCAGCAGCACCGGCAGCCGCCCGACATGCGCCAGCGCCGCCGAGGTCACCAGGTTGGTGGCGCCGGGGCCGATGCTGGAGGTGACGGCCATGATGCGCTGGCGGAAGTTCGCCTTGGCGTAGGCGATGGCCGCGTTGGCCATGCCCTGTTCGTTGTGGGCGCGGTAGGTCGGCAACTGGTCGCGCACCTGGTGCAGCGACTCGCCCAGGCCGGTGACATTGCCGTGGCCGAAGATGGCGAAGGCGCCGCCCACGTAGGGCAGGACTTCGGTGGAGCCGTCCACGTGGGTGACTTCCACGCGCAGCGCAGCCAAGTAGCGCACCAAGGCTTGGCTGACGGTGAGTCGGAGGGTGTTGTGCATAGGGGCAGGGGGTTCGTTCAGGCGGCCTTGCGGCGCTTCCAGGCGTCCACGAGGGTGGCGAAATTCTGCGCCACGGTGTCGATGAAGGCGTCGTCACCGAGTTCGCCCTTGAACCACTGCAGCGAGGCGTCCACCCACAGCGTGCGGCCGACCATGAAGCCCTTGACGATCGGGTTGGTGGCGTGGACGAAGCTGTCGGCGAGGTATTGCAGCGGCTGGTTCAGGCCGAGGATCACGGCACCGCGGCAGTGCGGGTCGCGCTCGGCCACCAGCGCGGCGAGCTGCGTCCAGCCGTCTGCGCTCATCGAGGCGAGCTTCCACCATTCGGGCTTGACGCCCAGGTTGTAGAAGCGCTTGACGGCGCGCAGCACGGCGTCGTCTTCGGTGCCAGCCGGCGTCATGGCCTTCGGCGGGATGATTTCCAGCAGCAGCTCGTTGCCGCTCTCGCGGGTGGCTTCCCAGAGTTCGAGCACGGTCTGCTCCTGCGCCACGCGCAGCGCGGGGGTGTCGTCCGGGTGGTAATGCACGAGGCACTTGACCACCTGTTCGGTCGGCCAGTGGATCAGCGACGTGCCGACCGAGCGCGTGCCGTCGAAGCGCAGCGGGCGCGAACCCGGCAGCTCCACTGGCCGCCCGACCCACCAGCCACGCCCCGTGGCACTCGCCAGCGCGTCGCGGCCGTAATCGCCGCCGTCGATCAGCACGCCGACGTGGCCCTGCAACTGGTGGCTGCGCTCGACCTGCTCGGCGGCGCGCACCAGCAGCTTCTTGAGCGCGGGGATGCGGCTTTCCTCGGCGCCCGCTTCGCGGGCGAGGTCGTAGAACTGGCTGCGGTGGTCGAAGGCCATCACGCACAGCTCGCTCCACACCGGGCGGGCGGGGGCGGTGACGCGGTGCAGGTGCGCCAGTTGGGCATCCGCATCGACCTTGGGATTGCGGCTGCCGCTGAACCAGTGCTCCAGCTCCGCCGGCGTCGGCATTGCGGCCGAACAGGCGTGGCGCGAGACGACGATGGCACCGCAGGCGTTGGCCATGCGGGTGGCGCCAGCCCAGTCCTTGCCCTGCAGCAGCCCGGTCATCAGGCCCGACAGGAAGGCATCGCCTGCGCCCAGCACGTTCAGCACCTCGACCCGCTCGCCGCGGAAGGTCGGCGCGTCCTCGATCGCCGCGGGAATCGGGCCTTCGATGACGCAGCAGCCGGCCGCGCCGCGCTTGACCACCAGTTGCGCGCTCGACACTTCGCGCACGGCCCGCAGCGACGCCATCAGGTCGTCCGGGTGGCCGCCCGCGATGAAGAACTCTTCCTCGGTGCCGACCAGCAGGTCGAACTCGCCGAGCACCTGCTGGAGCTGGCGCGTCACGTTGGCGTCGTCCACGAAGCGGTTCTCGCCCGCGCCGCGGCTGGTCAGGCCCCACAGCACCGGGCGGTAGTCGATGTCGAGCACGCGCATCGCCCCGTGCCGCTTGGCGAAGCTCAGCGCGGTGAGGGCGGCTTCGCGGGTGGTGGGCGTGGACAGGTGTGTGCCGGTGATGGCCAGGGCGCGGCAGCCGGCGACAAAGTCTTCGGAAATCTCGTCGGCGCGGATCGCCATGTCGGCGCAGTTCTCGCGCACGAACAGCAGCGGGAAGGTGTCGCGGTCCTTCAGGCCGAGCAGCACGAGGGCGGTGAGGCGCTCGGGGTCGGTCTGGAGCTGGCTCACGTCGCAGCCCTCGCGCTGCAGCGATTCACGCAGGAAGTTCCCGATCTGCTCATTGCCAACCCGCGAAATCATCGCGCTGCGCAGCCCGAGCCGGGCCACGCCGAAGGCCAGGTTGCCGGAGGATCCACCGAGGTACATCGCCATGCTGCGGGCGTCTTCCAGGCGACTGCCGAACTGCTGCGCATAGAAATCGACCGCAACCCGACCCAGACAGGCCAGGTCGATGCGGCGACCGGAGGGGAAATTCAAGGTGCTCATCGGAGGATCCGGCCCGGGCGGGCGTGTGCGTAGGTTGGCGTCGAGTCTAGGAGGTTCGGAAATGAAATTCCCTAGGTGTATTTCCTTAGAAATGTATTTCCATTTCCAAGGTGCCACCCACCGGCGCTCCTGCCCCGGCTGGCTCGGCGCCTTGTCCTTCGCGGGTCGGCGCCTCGTCTGACAGACACGCCCCGGGGCGGGCCGCACCATCGGCTCTCACCCTGTTTTGCCTGTTTCGGAGCGTCTCATGAGCACACCCTTCCAATCCGGCCCGCACTGGAGCACCGCCTCGTTCGGCGAGACCGCCGACACCTCGCCGATGGAGCTGTCGGCCCTGGGTGACCACCTGGACCTGTGCCGCGGCCTGCGGGGGCGGCTGTTTGCCGCGCGCTGCCGCGCCGAGGTGGTGCACGGCTTCGTGGCCTCGCACTTGGTGACCACGGCGCTGGGTGTGGTGGCGCTGGTCGTGGCGGTCTGGCTGGTCCTGTAAGGCATGGCGCCACAGGAACTGCTGCGCCTGGTCCCGGACGCTTCGCCGGCACTCCAGGACATCCTCGGCGCTTCATCGGACGCGGTGCAGCCGCCGATCCGCGCCGAGATTTTCGGCCCGCAGCGCTTCGCGCAGCATGGCCGCAGTCTGGGCGAGACCCACCGTGCCGAGCGCGCGCATTCCCACGCGCAGACCTTCTTTCCGCGCCTGCGCAGCAACATCGACGCGCTGCGCCACGCCCACCGCTACATCGGCGTGCAGGCGGCCACCGGCTACGACATCAGCCCGGCCGCCGAATGGCTGCTCGACAACTTTCACCTGATCGAGGCGCAGCTCAAGGAGATCCACGACGGCCTGCCGCGGCGCTATTTCCGCGCCTTGCCGGTGCTGGTGGACGAGCCACTGGCCGGGCTGCCGCGCATCTACAGCGTCGCGTGGGCGTTTGTCGCCCACACGGACGGTGCCTTCGATGACGACCTGCTGGTGCAGTTCCTGTGTGCCTACCAGGAGGCACGCGAGCTGAACCTGAGCGAGCTGTGGGCGCTGCCGACGACGCTGCGCGTGGTGCTGATCGAGAACCTGCGTCGACTGGCCGAGCGGGTGGCCACCAACAAGGCCGCCCGGGAGGTGGCCAACCTGTGCTGTGACCGCATCGACACCTGCCCGCTGGAGGACCTGGGCCGCTTGCTGGAGGTGCTGACGCAGCGGGGTGTCGGGCCGGTGTTCCTGGCCCAGATGGCCATGCGGCTGCAGGACCGCTGGGCCAGCGAAGCGACCGACGCGCAGGCCCGGGTGCTCGCCTGGCTGCACGCCGCACTGCCCGATCTGGCCGCGCTGCAGACCCAGCAGCGTGCCGACCAGGCGGCCGACAACCTGAGCGTCAGCAACGCCGTCACGGCCCTGCGCGCCATTGGCGATGCCGACTGGTCCGACATCGTCAGCCGCACCAGCGCACTGATGCAGCGCATGCTGGCCTCGCCCGTGTTCGCCGCCGAACAGGCGATCACCCGCGACCAGACGCTGCACGGCGTCGAGCTGCTCGCCCGGCGCTGCGGCCGCAGCGAGGCCGCGGTCGCCAACACGCTGCTGGAGCAGATGCACACGGCCACCGGCGCCGATGACCCGGCTGCCGTCGCCAGCCACTGGCTGTTCGGTGCAGGCCGGCCGGCGCTGCTGGCCGCGCTCGGGCTGCACGAGCGTGTGGCGCTGGTCTGCCGGGCCGCCGCGCGCCGGCTGGCGTTGCCGGTCTACCTGGGCGCGCTGCTGGTGGGGACCGGCGGGGTGATCGCGTGGCTGATGCGGCGCCACGGCGTCGAGGCGCTCAGCGACTGGAGCCGGCTTGGCGGCGTGCTGGGGGTCGTGCTGATGCTGTTTCCGGTGTCCGAGGCGGTGGTGGCGGTCATCAACCGGCTCATCAGCGAGTCGGCCCGGCCGCAGCACCTGCCCCGGCTGGCGCTGGCCGAGGGCATCCCGGCCGAGCACCGCGTCCTGGTGGTGATCCCGGGCATGCTCACCGACGCGGTGGCGACCCGCGCGCTGGTGCACCGGCTGCAGTTGCACTACCTCGCCAACCCCGAGCGCCACACGCAGTTCGCGCTGCTGACCGACTGGGCCGACGCCGACACGGCGCAGTGCGCTGCGGACGCGGCACTGCTGGACGACGCCGTCCAGCAGATCCGCGCGCTCAATGCCCGCCATCCTCCGGATGCCGTTGCGGACCCTGCGGCTCCCGCGCCGCGCTTCCTCGTGCTGCACCGCGCACGCACCTTCAGCCCCACCGAGCAGCGCTGGATCGGCTGGGAGCGCAAGCGTGGCAAGCTGGAGCAGCTGGTCGAGGTGGTCAACGCCTGCGCGCCGTCCGCGTCCGCGTCCGGCCCGTTCCTGGACCTGGGCGCGGAGTCGCGCCTTGCGCCGGGTACGCGCTACCTCGTCACGCTCGACAGCGACACCCGCCTGCCGCCCGGCCGGCTGCGGGAGCTGGTTGGCGTGGCGGCGCATCCGCACAACCAGCCGCGCTTCGACGCCACTGGCCGCGCCGTCCTCAGTGGCTACGGCATCCTGCAGCCGCGCATCGTCACGCCGCTGCCTGCGCCGAAGGACGTCACCGTCTACCACTGGCTGTTCGCCGGCCAGTGCGGCATCGATCCCTACAGCGCCGCCAGTTCCGAGGTCTACCAGGACCTCTTCGGTGAAGGCACCTTCACCGGCAAGGGCCTGCTGAACGTGCAGGCGATGCATGCCGTGCTGGCCGGCCGCCTGCCCGAAGGCCGGGTGCTGAGCCACGACCTGCTCGAAGGCTCGATGGTCCGCTGCGCTGCGGTGACCGACATCGCGCTGGTCGAGGACGCACCGTTCCACGCCGATGTGGCCGCCTCGCGCGTGCACCGCTGGACCCGCGGCGACTGGCAGTTGCTGCCCTTCCTGCTGCAGCCGCGCCGCTACGGGCTGCGTGCGGTGAACGGCTGGAAGCTGTTCGACAACCTGCGCCGCTCGCTGGTGGCGCCCATGTCGCTGGGGCTGGTGCTGCTGTCGCTGAGCGGGGCAGGGGTGTCGCCGTGGGTGGCGCTGGGGCTGGTGCTGGCCGCGTTTTCGGCCGGGCCGACGATGGGCGCAGTCGCCGGCTTCCTGCCGGGCCGCGAGGATATCGCCCGGGGCTACTTTTTCCGCGCCGCGGCACGCGACGTGGGCCGTGCGCTGGGCGGCGGGCTGTTCCATCTGGCGCAACTGCTGCAATTGGCGCTGATGGCGGTGGACGCGATCGCGCGGGCGCTGTACCGGATGCTGGTCAGCCGGCGGCACCTGCTGCAGTGGACCACCGCGGCCACGGCGCAGGCCGCCGCGTCGGTGCATCTGCGGGTGGTGGCGCGCGGCCATGCCTCGGAGCCGCTGGTGGCGCTGGCGCTGCTCGGTGTCTTGCTGGCGGTCGGCACGCCGCATCCGGCCCTGTCCGTGGTGCTGTGCCTGCTGTGGGCGGCGTCGCCGCTGACCACCTGGTGGGTCAGCCGACCGCGTCCGGCGCGCAAGGACGCCGAGCTGCCGCGGCCCGAGCAGGTCCGTCTGGAGGCCATCGCCCGCGATACCTGGCGGCTGTTCGAGCGGGTCATCGGCCCGGAAGACCGCTTCCTGCCGCCCGACAACCTGCAGACCCTGCCGAACGATCTGGTCGCGCACCGCACCTCGCCGACCAACATCGGCCTGTACCTGCTCAGTGCCGCCTGTGCGCGTGCCTTCGGCTGGATCGGCACGCCCGAACTGGTGACGCGTCTGGAGGCAACGCTGGCCACACTCGCCACGCTGGAGCGCCACCGCGGGCACTTTCTCAACTGGTACGACACGCAGACCGGCACGCCGCTGCTGCCGCGCTACGTCTCCACCGTGGACAGCGGCAACCTCAGCGGGCACCTGCTCGCGGTCGCACAGGCCTGCCTGGCGCTGGCCGAGGCGCCCGTGGCGGCCGACGAGGGCGACACCACCGAGGCCGTGCTGCGCCTGCGCGCACTGGCCTCGGCCTGCGAACAGCTCGCGTGGGACGCCGATTTCAGCTTCCTTTACCACCGCAAGCGCCACCTGCTGCACATCGGCTACCGCGTCGCCGAGCAGCAGCTCGACGCCGGGTTCTACGACCTGCTGGCCTCCGAGTCGCGCCTGACCAGCCTGCTGGCCATCGCCAAGGGCGACGTGCCGGTGCGCCACTGGTCGGCGCTCGGCCGACCGTTCTATGCCGTCGGCGCCCATGCGGGGCTGCGCTCATGGTCCGGCTCGATGTTCGAGTACCTGATGCCCAGCCTCGTCCTCGACGAGCCACATGGCAGCGTGCTGCGCGAGGCCTGCCACGCCGCGCTGCGCGAACAGATCGACTTTGCCACCGAGCGGGGCGTGCCCTGGGGCATTTCGGAATCGGCCTACGCCGGGCGTGACCACACGCTGGCCTACCAGTACGCGCCACAGGGCGTGCCGCGGCTGGCGCTGCGCCGCACGCCGCCGGGCGAGCTGGTGATCGCGCCCTACGCGACCGCGCTGGCGGCCCTGATCGCGCCGAGGCGGGCTGCGGCGAATTTCACGGCGCTGGAGGCGCTGGGTGCGCGCGGGCCGTACGGCTTTCTGGAGGCGCTCGACTTCTCGGCCGCCCGCCAGGTCGACGGCGAAACCTTCACGCCCGTCAGCACCTTCATGGCCCACCACCAGGGCATGACCCTCGTGGCGCTGGCCAATGTGCTGCTGGGCGGGGTCGCGCAACGCTGGGGCATGGCGAATCCGCACATCGAAGCGGTCGATTCGCTGCTGCACGAACGCGCGCCGCGCGCGGTGTCGGTGCTGCTTGCGCCGCTGGCCGGGCCGCCCCTGCAGACGCTGCAGCGCCGCGCGCCGGGGCTGCTGCGCGAGGTGGTGCCGGGCGTGGCTGCGGTCGAGCCGACGCACGTGCTCTCGAACGGCCGCTACAACGTCTCGCTGCGCGCCAACGGCGCCGGCTGGAGCCGCTGGGGCGCCACCGGCATCACCCGCTGGCGCGACGACGCGCTGCGCGACGCCTTCGGCAGCTTCTTCTACCTGCGCTGGGACCGCCAGCCGACCCCGGTGTCCATCACCCAGCACCCCGCGCCCGACCCTGCCGCGCACTACCACAGCACCTTCCACGCCGACCGTGTCTGCCTGGACGCCCACTGGCCCGAGTTGCAGGCGCACACCACCGTCTGGGTCAGCCCGGAGGACGACATCGAGTTCCGCCAGATCGCGCTGCACAACCTGAGCGACCGGACGATCGACATCGAGCTGCTCTCGGCCTTCGACATCACGCTGTCCGATGCGCGGGCCGACGAGGCGCACCCGGCCTTCACCAACCTGTTCGTGCGTGCCGAGTGGCAGGCCTCGCAGCAGGCGCTGGTGTTCGCCCGCCAGCCCCGGCTGCCGACCGAACACGGCCTGCAGGCGGCGCACTTCCTCGCCGACGCCGATCCGCAGATCACTGAAGTGCGCCTGCAGACCGACCGCCAGCGCTGGCTCGGCCGCAACCGGGCAGTCGGCGATCCGCTGGCGGCGTTCGACGCCGCGCCAGCGGGCACGGGCGACGAGCGTGTGCGGCTTGGCACCGGGCTCGACCCCGTCTGTGCGCTGGCGGTGCGGCTGCGGCTGGCGCCGCACTCGGTGTCGCAGCTCACCTTCGCCACCGCCGCGTCCGACAACGGCGGCACGCTGCACGCGGTGATCGACAAGTACCGCCAGCCCAGCCACGTCAAGCGCGCCTCGCTGATGTCGGCGACGCTGACTGGCATCCGGCTGCGCGCGCTGCGCATCAGCCCGGAGAACTTTGCCGCAGTGCAGCTCCTGTCCACCGCGCTGCTGTTCAGCCTGACCCGCACGCCGACACGGATGGTTGCGCTGGAAGATCTCGGCGTCTGCGACCGTCGCCTGCTGTGGCGCTTCGGCCTGTCGGGCGAGCGGCCGCTGGTGCTGGTGCAGGTCGGCGTGGTGCAGGACCTGGGGCTGCTGCGCTCGCTGGCGCAGGCGCTGCGGCTGTGGTCATGGGGCGAGGTGGCCTGCGACCTGGTGGTGGTGAACGCGGAGCCGGCGTCCTACCTGATGCCCCTGCAGCGCGAGATCCAGACCTTGCGCGAACGCCACGCCGCGGACAGCGCGGCGGAGCGCCGCCTGGCCGGTGCGGCCACTACGGCGCTGCACGCGCTGCGCGCCGAGGAGCTGAGCGCGGACGAGCTGTCCACGCTGAAAACGCTGGCTCGGGTGCGTTTTCACGGTGACGGCCGGCCGCTGTTGCACCACGTGCAGACCTGGAGCGCCTGGCACGAGCAAGCGCTCGCATCGCGCCAGGAGGTGTCGACCGCCGTGGTGGCGACCAGTGACGTGCCCGGGCAGGTGGCGACCACGCAGGGCGTGTTCGACGCCGTCTCGGGCGACTTCCGCTTTCCCGTCAGTGCGGCGCGTCGGCCGGCGCGGCCGTGGATCAACGTGCTCTCCAACGCTGCGTTTGGCGCGCAGGTGTCCGAGGCGGGCGGGGGCTACACCTGGGCCGTGAACAGCCGCATGAACCAGCTCACCGCCTGGTCCAACGACCCGGTGGCCGATCCGCCTTCGGAGTGGTTCCTGCTGCAGGACCGCAAGACGCTGCAGGTCTGGAGCGTCTCGCCTTCGGCCTGGGGAGCGGCAGGCGAGGACGGCGGCGATTACCGCATCGCGCACGGCCAGGGCCTGAGCGTCATTCGCCACCAGCGCGGCGATCTGGCGGTGACCGCAGCCTGGTGCGTCGATGCGGGCACGGCGGTCAAGCAGGTCCGGTTGCACCTGGTCAACCACGGCCCGCGCACGCTGCACCTGCGCGTGATCGGCGTGGCCGAGTGGCTGATGGGGGCGAACCGCACCGACCGCAGCACCGTCCACACCGCGCAGCACCGCCAACGCCTGCCGGGCCAGCGCCTCACCGCGCTGCTGGCGACGCAGCGCGAACGCGCCGGTGGTTTCGGCAACGGCACGGCCTTCCTCGCGCTGGCCGGCCCGGACATCGACGACGAGGGCGAAGACTGGACCTGCGACCGGCGTGAGTGGTTCGATGCCCGTGGATGCCCGGTGCTGCCCGACCACTTCAGTCGGCAGCAGGGCATCGGCTTCGATCCCTGCGCGGCGCTGTCGAGCCGGTTGACGCTGGCCGGCGGGGAGCAGGGGGAGCGGGTGTTTCTGCTTGGCTATGCGGAAAGCCCTGGCGCGGCGCGGCGCATCGCCACCGTGGCGGCCACCAAGTCGGCGGCGCAGCGGGTGGACGAGGTGCGCCAGCACTGGGACCACCTGCTTGGCGCCACGGCGGTGCAGACGCCCGACCCGCTGTTCGACGCGATGGTCAACCGCTGGCTGCTCTACCAGACGGTGTCGTGCCGCCTGTGGGCCAAGGCGGGCTTCTACCAGGCGGGCGGTGCCACGGGCTTCCGCGACCAGTTGCAGGATGCGATGGCGCTGGCCTGGGCGGCGCCGCAGATGCTGCGCGACCAGATCGTGCTGTGCGCGTCGCGGCAGTTTGTCGAGGGCGACGTGCAGCACTGGTGGCACGCCCCGCAGGGGGCCGGGGTGCGCACGCATTTTTCCGACGACCTGCTGTGGCTGCCGCACGCCTGCGTCCGCTACCTGCATGCGACGGGGGACACGACCCTGCTCGACGAGCCGGTGGCCTTCCTCGCCGGAGCGCCGATCCCCGACGGCGCCGAGGACGCGTACTACACGCCGACCCTCAGCGACGAGACCGCCACGGTCTACGAACATGCCGCCCGCACCATCGACCGCAGCCTGCGCGTGGGCGCCCACGGCCTGCCGCTGATGGGCAGCGGCGACTGGAACGACGGCATGAACCGCGTCGGCATTGGCGGCCGCGGCGAGTCGGTCTGGCTGGGCTGGTTCCTGTGCAAGCTGGTGGCGGATTTCGCACCGCTGGCGCACGCCCGCGGTGACGGGGACCGCACCCGGCGCTGGGAGCACGCCGCGCAGGGCTGGACACTGGCGCTGCTCGGCCCGGCGTGGGATGGGCAGTGGTTCAAGCGCGCCTTCTTCGATGATGGACAGGCGCTCGGCTCGCAGGCCAATCCCGAGGCGAAGATCGACCTGATCGCACAGGCGTGGGCGGTCTTGTCGACGGTGGCCCCGCCGACCTGGCAGCACCTGGCGCTGGCGGCGGTGGAAACCCACCTCGTCGACCACGACGCGGGACTGGTCCGGTTGCTGGACCCGCCGCTCGTCCACGCCGAGCCGAGCGCGGGGTACATCCAGGCCTATCCGCCGGGTGTGCGCGAGAACGGCGGCCAGTATGCGCACGCGGGCGTCTGGGCGCTGATGGCCGAGGCGCAGGCCCAGCATCCGCGCCAGCCGGTCACCGGCGCCGCCAGCGCAGGCGACACGGTCTACCGCTATTTCACCTATCTCAGCCCCGCGCACCGGTCGAGCCACCCGACCCGCGGTGCCGTGTATGGCCTCGAACCCTATGTGATGGCCGGCGATGTCTACAGCCAGCCGCCCTATGTCGGTCGTGGTGGCTGGAGCTGGTACACCGGCGCGGCGGCGTGGCTGCACCGGGCGGCGATCGAGTCGATGTTCGGTCTGCACCTGGGTGCGACCGACCTGTGCTGCACACCCTGCCTGCCGTCGGACTGGCCGAAGGCCGAGCTGACCCTGCGACGCGAGGGGCGCACGCTGCGCTTCCTGCTGGTGCGGGCGAGGGCGGCCGACGTGGTGCTCCAGCCCGGAGATCGCTTGCTGCGTCCCGGCGAGCGGCTGGAGTGGGTCGGGCTGCCGATGGACAACCGCTTCGTGGTGCCCTGGCTGGTGGACGCGGTGTGAGCCGCGCCGCCCGCGGGGATCACCGCGGCGGGATGTTCCCGCTGTCGTCCGACAGGACGATCTCCACCCGCCGGTTGAACTGGCGCCCGGCCGCGCTGGTGTTGCTCGCCACCGGATAGGCCTCGCCGTGGCCGTGGGTGCTGATCTGCGCGTCGGCCACGCCCATGTCGACCATCGCACCACGCACGGCGTCGGCCCGGCGGGTCGAGAGCGCTTCGTTGGCGCTGTCACTGCCGACGCTGTCGGTGAAGCCTTCGACCAGCACCTTGCGCTGCGGGTATTGCTTGAGGAAGCCGGCGAGCTTCTCGACGCTGCGCGTGCCGCCCGGCTTGAGCTGCGCCCGGTTGTTGTCGAACAGCACGTCGCCAAGCGTGATCACCAGGCCGCGGTCGGTCTTCTTCGCGTTCAGCGCGTTGATCTGGACTTCGAGCGCCGTCGTGCGCGCCTGCGACTCGCTGGCCTGCTGCTGGGCGGTGCGGGTGTCGCGCTCGGCGGACTGGGCCTTGCGCTGGGCGAGTTCGGCGTTCTGCCGTTCGGCTTCCGCCTGGCGCTGGGCCATCTGGGCGCTGCGCTGGGCGGCATCGGCCTCGTCGGTGCGTGCGGCCAGGCGCACCTTGTCGCGGTCGGCGTCGGCCGTGGCGATGGCATGCTCGGCGACCTTCTGGCGGCTCATCTCCTGCGCGATCGCCACCCGTTGCCGGGTCAGGTAAGCGAGGTGGTCGACCTCCTCGCTGCTGTCGCGGTTGGCCCATGCCTTGTCAGCCATCACCAGCGCGTCGCCGGCCTGCTGGAGTTCGGCGGCGGCCAGTGTGCGGGCCTGCGGGTTGTTCTGTGCGGCGCGGTATTCGATGCGTGCGACCTCCAGGCGTTCATTGCGCAGTGGCGGATTGCTGCAGCCCGTGATCGCGGCGCTGGCGGCCAGCGCGGTCAGGGTCACGGGGAAGAAACGGGGGAGGGGCGCTCGGGTCATGGTGTTGTCCTTTGGGGGTCAGTTCAAGCGGTTCCGGTTCATTGGGTCTTGCGGTTCATTTCTTCGCGCAGGACGCGGCGCGCTTCGTCGACCTCGTCAGCGCCCCGCTGGGCCTTGGCCGAGCGGGCGCGCACCTCCGCCAGCCGGGCGTCGGCCTCGGCCTCCATCGCCAGTGCGCGGGCGAGGTCATAGTTCCGGGCGGTCATCGCGGCGGCGGCGCGGTCGAGCTTGTCACGGGCGGTTTTCAGGTCGGCGGGGGCGAGATCACCGGCGCCGGCGCTGACGGCACTGGCCAGTGCGGCGGTCGACACCGCCATCTGGTCGCTGGGCACCGGTGCGGAGGTGCAGGCCGCCAGGAAGAAGACGGTTCCGGCGACCAGACCAAGCAGCGGCGTGTGGTGGGCAGAGTGGCGGGAGGTGTACATGAGAGGGTCCGTCCATGGAGTCGAGGGTTGGGCCGGAGCCCATGGGTCCAGCGTGGCGCCAATCCGCTGGTCGGTCGGTGCGCCAGCGCACCCATTCACACCACAGCACCTGGCTTCGGAAATGTAATTCCCTAGGTGTATTTCCTTAGAAATCTATTTCCAAAATTTTAACCCGCGGCGCTACAGTGGCGTCGTGTTGAGCAGTGCTGCACGGCGCGATCAACCAAACCACCCTGGGTGGCGCCAAGGCGCCCCGTCTGTTACACATAGAGGAGACCGAGATCATGAAGAAACTGCTGATTGCCGCCGCTGTCGCGGGTTCCCTGGCATCCCCCATGGCCCACGCGCAGAAGATCGGTCTGGCGATGGCCCAGCTCGACACCTTCCTGACGATCCTGAAGAACGGCACGCTCGACGCGGGCAAGAAGGCCGGCGCCAGCGTGCAGGTCGAAGACGCTGGCAACGACGTGGGCAAGCAGCTCAGCCAGATCCAGAACCTGATCGCCCAGAAGGTGGACGCCATCATCGTCAACCCGGTGGACACCGACGCGACCCCGAAGATCACCAAGATGGTGACCGACGCCAAGATCCCGCTGGTCTACGTCAACCGCAAGCCGGTGGACTTCGACAAGCTGCCCGCCGGTGTCGCCTTCGTGGCGTCCGACGAGAAGATCTCGGGCACCGTGCAGACGCAGGAAGTCTGCCGCCTGCTCAAGGGCAAGGGCGAAGTGCTGGTGCTGATGGGCGAGCTGTCCAACGAAGCCGCGCGCACCCGCACCAAGGACATCGAGGAAGTCATCGCCACCAAGGAATGCTCGGGCATCAAGATCGTGGACAAGCGCGAAGGCGCCTGGGACCGCACCAAGGGCCAGGACATCACCACCAACTGGCTGTCGTCGGGCGTGAAGTTCGACGCCATCATCGCCAACAACGATGAAATGGCCATCGGCGCGATCAACGCCCTGAAGGCCGCCAAGAAGTGGACCCCGGGTTCGCTGGTGGCGGGCATCGACGCTTCGCCGGACGCGCTGGCCTCGATGAAGGCCGGTGACCTGAAGGTGACCGTGTTCCAGAACGCCGCCGGTCAAGGCACGGGCGCCATCGACGCCGCGATCAAGCTGATCAAGAAGCAGCCGGTCGAGCGTTTTGTCAATGTGCCGTTCGAGCTGGTGACGCCGTCGAACCTCAGCAAGTACATGGGCAAGAACTGAGCAAACACTGAGCTGAGGTGCCCGAGGATGTCTGAGACTGTATTGCTTGAAATCGAGGGCATCCGAAAGGCCTTCCCCGGCGTGGTCGCGCTGGACAATGTTCGATTCCGTCTGCGCGCGGGCACTGTCCACGCGCTGATGGGCGAGAACGGCGCCGGCAAGTCCACGCTGATGAAGATCATTGCCGGCATCTACACGCCCGACCAGGGCGAGATCCGGGTGAAGGGTCGGCCGTTGGTCCTCGACGGCCCGCTCGACGCGCTGAACCAGGGCATCGCGATGATCCATCAGGAACTCAACCTGATGCCCTTCATGACCGTGGCGGAGAACATCTGGATCCGCCGCGAGCCGCTCAACCGCTTCGGCTTCGTTGATCACACTGCCTTGCGCCAGCAGACGCAGGCGCTGTTCGACCGGCTGGGCATCGACATCGACCCCGAGGCCGAGGTGCGCAGCCTCTCCATCGCCAGCCGGCAGATGGTGGAGATCGCCAAGGCGGTGTCCTTCGATTCGGACGTCCTGATCATGGACGAGCCGACCTCCGCGCTGACCGAGAACGAAGTGGGGCACCTGTTCCGCATCATTCGACAGTTGCGGGCGCAGGGCAAAGGCATCGTCTACATCACGCACAAGATGAACGAGCTGTTCGAGATCGCCGACGAGGTGTCGGTGTTCCGCGATGGCAAGTACATCGACACCAAGCTGTCCACCGAGGTCACCCGCGACGACATCATCAAGATGATGGTCGGGCGCGAGGTGACGCAGATGTTCCCCAAGGAAACCGTGCCGATCGGCGATGTCGTCCTGTCGGTGAAGAATCTGGGCGTACACGGCATTTTCAGCGGTGTCACCTTCGACCTGCGCGCTGGCGAGATCCTGGGGCTGGCCGGACTGGTCGGCTCTGGTCGCTCGAATGTGGCCGAGGCCTTGTTCGGCGTCGTGCCAGCCACCGAAGGCGAGATCCACATCGGCGGCCAGAAGGCGGTGGTCGGCACACCGGCTGTCGCGATGCAGCACGGCATGGCCTTCCTCACCGAAGACCGCAAGGACACCGGCTGCTTCCTGATCCTCGACGTCCTGTCGAACCTGGAGTCGGCGGTGCTGAGCCAGCGTTACGTCAAATACGGTTTTGTCCAGCAGGGCGAGCTGCAGCGCGACTGCGTAGCGATGAGCCAGTCGCTGCGCGTGAAGACACCCGGCATGAGCGAGGTGATCCAGAACCTGTCGGGCGGCAACCAGCAGAAGGTGCTGATCGGCCGCTGGCTGCTGACCAAGCCGAAGATCCTGATCCTCGACGAGCCGACCCGCGGCATCGACGTGGGCGCCAAGGCCGAGATCCACCGCCTGGTCAGCCAGTTGGCGGGGCAGGGCGTGGCGGTGCTGATGATCTCGTCGGAGATGCCCGAGGTGCTGGGCATGAGCGACCGGGTGATGGTGATGCACGAGGGCCGCCTGACCGGCATCGTGGACCGCGCCCAGGCCGACCAGGTCACGATCATGGAACTGGCTTCGAGCTGATCCAACCCATCCCTTTCGATTCAGATTCCGCTACGGAGACACGATGTCAAGCAACGCGACGGTGGGCGCGCAGTCCATGACCTTCAAGCCGGCCAAGCGCAAGTGGCCGCCCGAACTCGGCATCTTCCTGGTGCTGGTCGGCATTTCCCTGTTCTTCGAGGCCCTGGGCTGGTGGGTCAACGGCCAGAGCTTCCTGATGAACCCGGAGCGGCTGCAGATCATCATCCTGCAGATGGCGGTGATCGGCATCATTGCCATCGGCGTCAACCTGGTCATCATCACCAGCGGCATCGACCTGTCCTCAGGCTCGGTGGTGGCGGCGGCGGCGGTCGTCTCGGCGAGTCTGGCGCAGGTGTCGGACTTCCCGCGTGCCGTCTTCCCGCACCTGACCGACCTGCCGATGGTGTGGCCGCTGCTGGCGGGCACCACGATCGGGCTGCTGATCGGGCTGCTCAACGGCTCGCTGATCGCCTTCACCGCGATCCCGCCGTTCATCGCCACGCTGGGCACGATGGTGGCCGCCCGCGGCTTCGCCAAGTGGTTCACGGGCGGGATGCCGGTGTCGATGCTGACCGACAATTTCGCCTGGATCGGCTCGGGCGCGGTCCCGGTGTTCATCTTCCTGGTGGCGGCGGCGATCTTCCATGTGGTGCTGCGCTACACCCGTTTCGGCAAGTTCACCTACGCCATCGGGGCCAACCGGCAGGCAGCTGTCGTCTCCGGCATCAATGTCAACCGCCACCTGATCTGGATCTACACGATCGCGGGTCTGCTCAGCGGCATCGCCGGCAGCGTGACGGCGGCGCGGGCCATCTCGGGCCAGTCCGGCATGGGCGTGATGTACGAGCTGGACGCGATCGCCGCGGTCGTCATCGGCGGCACCTCGCTGTCGGGCGGCATCGGCCGGGTCACGGGCACGGTGATCGGCGTGCTGATCCTCGGCGTGATGACCTCGGGCTTCACCTTCATCCGCATCGACGCCTACTACCAGGAGATGGTCAAGGGCGCGATCATCGTCGCGGCGGTGGTGGTCGATCAGTACCGTCAGCGCAAGCGCCGCGGCGCCTGAATCTCCAGTGGTGTGGTGATTCGCCGCCGGCCGAGGCCAGGCGGCGTGTGGCGCGCAGCCTGGGTTGCGCGCCTTTTTTCGTTCAGAGCGATTCCTTGACCACGCGGCCGTTCAGCGGCTGGATCGGGCGCGCGTTGAACGAGAACATCTGGCGGAACCGCTTGACCTGCTGCGCCGAGAGCTTCACCGGCTGCTTCAGCACCATCCAGTTCACGTCCTCCGAGCACGGCGGCGTGGTCAGCGAGCCTTCGAAGCTGTAGTAGCCCTTCTCGGTGGGCAGCAGCGCGGCGAGGTCGAGCGTCAGGTCATCGGCCGTGATCGTCTCGCCGGCCTTGGCGGGCAGGTGCTCGAAGACCGGGGCGTAGAGGGCGTTGGCCTTGCCGAAGTCGAACAGCACGGCGACGACCCCGAGCTGGCCCGCGGCGCTGCGGTGGACGAAGTGCGCGACCAGCGGCTTGCGCTTGCCGTTGAGGGCCTCTTCGCTGGGCGTGTGGAAGTGGAACTGCAGCAGCTCGTACCGCTGGTCGCCCACCGTCAGGGTATTGCCCGCCGGCAGGTTCACCTGGATGGTGTGGCCGTTGTTGACCACCGCGCCCTTGGTCGGGCTGTAGCCGAAGTCCAGCGACGGCAGCGCGACCTTTTCCGTCGCCTTGATGTCGATCGGGCTCTGGCGCTTGCCGGCCGAGCAACCCTCGAAGGACGTGTCCAGGTGGGCCCAGTGTTCGGGGTTGTGCTTGCCTTTGTATTCCCAGTGCGGGGTGGCGTTGGCGGCTTGGGCAGACCAGGCGCTCAGCAGCAGAGCCGACACGAGGGCGAGGCGCGGGAACGGTTTTGCAATCAGCATGGCAGGAGACATGACCAGAATGACCGGATGGATCTTGGGTGAATGGGAATGAGAATTTACCGGATCGGGCGTGTCTTCAATCGTGCCGTGACGGCAAGAAATCAGATGTTCTCCGGCGTGCAGACCTCCACCGGCAACGTCCGCTGCATCGCCTGCGGCAGCGCATCGGGCCGGTCGAGCGCGTCGTGCACCGCGGCCACCACCGTCTGCGCGATGCGCTCGATCGGCGTGACCAGGACCAGATCGACGATGCCGTCGATCAAGGCGTTGCGGTGTTCGGCGTGCAACTCGTTGCAGACGGTGACGACGTGGCCGAGCGGGTGGCCGGGCGGGCGCTCCAGCCGCAGCGCGCGGATCATCCCGCTGGCGCCACCTCCGGCCGCCTCGTAGATGCCGGCCAGGTCCGGGTGGCGCCGCAGCAGCTCCAGCGTCGCCTCGTGGCCGATCTGCGCGTCCTCCAGATTGACGATCGGGTCGAGCACGCGGAAGGCCGGTGCGTGTTCCCGCAGATAGGCCCGGAAGCTCATCTCGCACGCCTCATGCCCCAGGTAGCGGTGGCTGCCGACGAACACCGCCACCGGTCCCGGCGCTTTCGCCAGCCGGCTGATCGCCCACGCTGCCGTGCGCCCGCTCTTGCGCGGATCGACGCCGACATACCCCGCCCGCAGCGGCGCGCTCAGGTCCGACAGCAGCGTGAATACCGGCTTGCCCGCGGCGTGCAGCGTCTCGATCGCCGCGGTGACATGGGGGTGATCGACCGCCACGACCGCCAGCGCATCGACCTCGCGGCCCAGTTCGAGCAACTGCTGCGCGATGGCGGCCGGCTCGACCGCGGCCATGTACTCGATCACCGCGACACCCGGCGACGGGTGCCGCGCCACGGCCGCGTTCAGCTCGCGGCCGAGCACCTGGTAGAACGCCTCGTGCCGCCGCAGCAGGCAGAAACCCAGTGTGCGCACCGTGCGGTCGGCGCGTTCCTGCAGCCGGGCGCGCATCAGGTGGGCGCCGTGGTAGCCGATGCGCTCGGCGGCTTCGATCACGCGCAGCGCGGTTGCTTCGCGCACCGGCAAGCGGCTGTTGAGCACCCGGTCCACCGTCGCGGTGCTCACGCCGGCCGCCGCCGCCACGGCGGTGAGAGTGGGGCGGCTGCTCATGATGGAAATGCAATGATGCAGTGCCGCATGGTTGATGCTTTCTGATAGAAAATGATGGTTTCGCATTGTGGTGCAGGAACAGTGTCCCTAGCATCCGCGCATCCAACGGAATTCCAGCGGAAATCCAACGAAACGAACCACGCCATGCGCAGCGACACGATGACCGACCCGGCTCCCCACCTCGACGACTACCGATTGATCGGCGGCGCGGGCGACCGTGCAGCGGCGGCCGGGCTGGTCAACGGCGACTGGTACAAGTGCGCCGTGCCGCGTCCGCTGATGAAGCAGTTGATGCAGCGCGACGACGCCCACGCGATCCGCGACACCGCGCTGTGGTTCGCGCTGGTGATCGGGGCGGGGGCGCTGATGGCGTGGGCCTGGGGCACGGGGTGGTTCGTGCCGGCGTTTTTCCTCTACGCCACGCTGTATTGCGGCCCGGCCGACTCGCGCTGGCACGAAGCCGGCCACGGCACCTGCTTCAAGACCCGCTGGATGAGCGAGGCGCTGTACCAGGTGGCGTGTTTCATGGTGCTGCGACGCCCGACCCGCTGGCGCTGGAGCCACGCCCGCCACCACACCGACACGCTGGTCGTCGGCCGTGACCCGGAAATCGCCGCGCCGGTGCCGACCGACCTGCTGACGATGGCGCTGAACTGCTTCGCGGCCAAGAACGCCCCGACCGAGTACGCCCGGATCATCGCCAATGCCTTCGGGCGGCTCGACGAGGCGGAGAAGACCTTCGTGCCCGAGATGGAGTGGCCGAAGATGGTGCGCGAGGCGCGGATCTGGGTGGCGATCTACGCGGCGGTGATCGGCCTGGCGGTGGTCGCCCAGAGCTGGCTGCCGCTGTTCTACATCGGCCTGCCGTCGATGGCCGGGGCATGGCTCTACAACTTCTTCGGCCTGACGCAGCACGCCGGCCTGCCCGAGAACGTGCTCGACCACCGCCGCAACTGCCGCACGGTGAAGATGAACCCGGTGTTCCGTTTCCTCTACTGGAACATGAACTACCACGTCGAGCACCACATGTTCCCGATGGTGCCGTACCACGCGCTGCCGAAGCTGCACGACGCCATCCAGGCCGACTGCCCGCCCGCCTACAGTGGCACCGCCGAGGCGTACCGCGAGATACTGCCGGCCCTGTGGCGCCAGCGCCGCGAGCCGGCGTGGCACATCGTGCGCCCGGTGCCCGCCCGCGCGGTCTGATTTCCCCATCGTCATGCCCGCGCAGGCGGGCACCTACCCGGAGCTTCTTCCATGCCCACCTGGATCAACGTCTGCCCCCTCGATGACATCGACGACGAGGACGTGTCCCGCTTCGACCACGCCGGCCAGACCTACGCCGTCTACCGCGTCGATGGCGCCGTCTATGCCACCGACGGCCTGTGTACCCACGAGAAGGTGCATCTCTGCGACGGCCTCGTGATGGAGCACGTCATCGAGTGCCCCAAGCACAACGGCCGCTTCGACATCCGCAACGGCCGGCCTCTCGGCGCGCCGGTGTGCGTGGCGCTGAAGACCTACCCGGCCAAGGTCGAGGACGGTCGCATCTTCATCGAAGTCTGAGGACGGTCCGAGCATGCCTACTCCCCGCGCCATGGTGATCGTCGGTGCCGGCCACGTCGGCGGTCGGGCTGCGCAGGCATTGCGCGCCTTCGGCTGGACCGGCCCGATCGTGCTGATCGGCGCCGAACCGCACCTGCCCTACGAACGCCCGCCGCTGTCCAAGGGCCTGCTGACCGGCGCGCAGGACGCGGCCTCGTGCGCGCTGCGCCCCGCCGCAGACTACGACGCCGACCAGATCAGCCACGTCGTCGCCTGGGTGGAGTCGATCGACCCGGTGCAGCGCGAGGTGGTCATCACCGGCGGGCCGCAGCGGGCCGAGCGGCGCATCGCCTACGAGGCGCTGCTGCTGGCGACCGGCGGGCACCTGCGCCGGCTCGACATCCCCGGCGCGGACCTGCCCGGCATCCTCGGCCTGCGCACGCTCGACGACGCCGCCCAGATCGCCGCACAGTTGCAACCCGGCGCCCGCGTGGTCATCGTCGGCGGTGGCTTCATCGGGCTGGAGGTGGCCGCGTCCGCCTGGCAGCGGGGCTGCGAGGTCACGGTGATCGAGGGGGCGCCGCGCCTGCTCGGTCGCGCGGTGCCCGAGGCCATCGGTGCGCAGGTGCTTGCGCTGCACCGGGCGCGGGGTGTCGAGGTTCGCCTCGGGACGCTGCCGACGGCGTTCGAACGCCAGCCCGACGGCTCGACGCAGGTCACGCTGAACGACGGCACGGCGCTCGTGGCCGACACCGTCCTCGTCGGCATCGGCATCGCGCCGGCCACCGAGCTGGCGGCGCAGGCGGGTCTGGCACTCGGCCGCAGCGGCATCGCCGTGGACGCGCAGCTCGCCACCAGCGCCCCCGGCGTCTTCGCGGCCGGCGACGTGGCCGAATTCCCCAGCCCGCTCGGCGGCCAGCCGATCCGACAGGAAACCTGGCAGAACGCCGAGACGCAGGCCCGCGTCGCGGCGGCCAACATGCTCGGCCAGGGCATGGCCTTCGACGCCTCACCGTGGTTCTGGTCCGACCAGTTCGACCACCAGATCCAGGTCAGCGGCGAGCCGGCGCTCGGCGCCTCGGTCGTCACGCGCCCGCTCGCTGGCGGTGCGTCGATCGACTTCCACCTTGACGCCGCCGGTCGGCTGGTCGGCGCCAGCGGCTTCGGGCCTGTGTCGGCGCTCGCCAAGGAATTCAAGCTGGCGTGCATGCTCGTCGAGCGGCGCCGCCAACCCTCACCCGAGGCGCTGGCGGATGTCGGCGTCAAGCTCAAGTCCCTGCTCTGAGAGCCCCCATGAAAAAGCCCCAACGCCCGACGATCGCCGACCTGCGCGCCCTCAAGGGCCAGCGCCAACTCAGCATGCTGCGCATCGAGACGCTCGACGAGGCGGCGGCTGCGCAGCAGGCCGGGGTGGACCTGGTCTCGGTGCCGCCCGCGCTGCTTGGCCCTGCCTTCCGCGAAGCAGCGCCGACGCTGTTCGCCTTTCCCGGCCTCGAATACGGCGACTTTGTCAGCGCCGAGGAGTACCTGCGTGCGGCCTTCGCTGCCATGAAGGCCGGCGGCGACGCGGTCTACTGCGCCGCGAGCATGGGCATCGTGCGCCGGCTGCGCGACGAGGGCATCCCCGTCTGCGGCCACACGGGGTTGATCCCCTCTCAATGCACCTGGACGGGTGGTTTCAAGGCCGTTGGCAAGACGCTGGAAACGGCGCAGCTCGTGTACCGCCAGGTCAAGGCGCTCGAAGAAGCGGGCGCCTTCGCCGCGGAGATCGAAGTCGTGCCAGCCGACATCGCCGCGGCGATTTCGACGCGCACCAGCCTGCTGCTGATCTCGATGGGCGCCGGTGCCGGCGGTGATGCGCAATACCTCTTCGCCAGCGACGTGCTCGGCGCCAACACCGGCCACATCCCCCGCCACGCCAAGGTCTACCGCAACTTCGCCGCCGAACACGCCCGCCTGCAGGCCGAGCGCGTGGCCGCGTTCTCCGAGTTCCGCACGGACGTGGACAGCGGCGCCTACCCCGCGACCCAGCACAATGTCGGCGTCGCGCCCGAGGTGCTGGCCCAGTTCACGCAGTTCCTCGACCAGCAGCCCTGAGTTCTTCTCACACCACCATGACCACTGCCGCCGCTTACGTCCTCACGCTCTCCTGCCCCGACCAGCCGGGCATTGTCCACGCGGTTTCAGGCCGGCTGTTCGAGCACGGCGCCAACATCCAGGAAGCCGCGCAATACAACGACCAGCAGACGGGCCTGTTCTTCATGCGCGTGCAGTTTGTGTGCGCACAGGCCAGTCGTGAGCAGCTGGATGCGGCGCTGCAGGATCTGGCGGCGCAGTGGACGATGACCGTCGATCTGCACCGCGCCGACCAGCGCATGCCCACCGTCATCTTCGTCAGCCAGCACGGGCACTGCATCAACGACCTGCTGTTCCGCTGCAAGAGTGGCGCGCTGCCGATCGAGGTCAAGGCGATCGTCTCGAACCACCGCGACTTCTACCAGCTCGCCGCCAGCTACAACATCCCCTTCCACCACCTGCCGATGACCGCGTCCACCAAGCAGGAAGTCGAAGCCCGCCAGCTCGACATCGTGCGGGCGGAAGGGGCGGAGCTGGTGATCCTGGCGCGCTACATGCAAATCCTGTCGGACCCGATGTGCCGGGCGCTGAGCGGGCGGGCGATCAACATCCACCACAGTTTCCTGCCGAGCTTCAAGGGCGCGAAGCCGTATTACCAGGCGCACGACCGCGGCGTGAAGCTGATCGGCGCCACCGCGCACTACGTGACGGCGGATCTGGATGAAGGCCCGATCATCGAGCAGGACGTGGCCCGCGTGGACCACAGCCTGACGGTGGACGACCTGACGGCGATCGGGCGGGACACCGAGAGCCAGGTGCTGGCGCGGGCGGTGAAGTGGCACAGCGAGCGGCGTGTGCTGCTCAATGGGCACAAGACCGTCGTGTTCAAGTGAGCGCCAATCGCACTGGCGTCAGAGAGAAAAAGGAATTGGCATGACGACACTGCTGCGTTGGGGAATTCTCGGGACCGGCTGGATCGCCGATCTGTTTGTCAAGGATCTGCTGCTCACCGGGCACCAGGTCAGCAGCGTGGGGTCGCGGACGCAGGAAAACGCGGAGCGTTTCGCCGCCCGTTTCGGCATCCCGAACGCCCACGGCAGCTACGAAAGTCTGGTGGCCGATCCGCAGGTCGATATCGTCTACGTGGCGACACCACACCCGATGCATGCGGGCAATGCAATGGCCGCACTGAACGCTGGCAAGCATGTTCTGATCGAAAAACCGATCACCGTCAATGCCGCCGAGGCGCGCGAGATCGTCGATCTGGCGAAGGCCAGGAAGCTTGTCGTGCTGGAGGCGATGTGGACACGGTTCCTCCCGCACATGGTCCGCATCCGCGAACTGATCGCCTCGGGGGCGCTCGGCACCGTCCATTCGGTCGTCGCCGACCACACGCGCGATCTGCCCGATGATCCCCTGCACCGGCTCAATGCGCTCGAACTCGGCGGCGGGGCGCTGCTCGATCTGGGCATCTACCCGGTGTCGTTCGCCTGGGACATCCTGGGCCAGCCGGAGGAGATCCTGTCCATGGCGCGGTTCAAGGCCACGGGCGCCGACGCCGAGGTGGCCACCCTCTTCCGCCACGGCGGCGGCGCCCTCTCGACGACGATCTCCTCCAGCGACAACGCCGGGCGCAACGTCGCGTCCATCCTGGGCACCGAGGCCCGCATCGACATCGACGCGACCTGGTACGCGCCAACCTCGTTCCGCCTCCTCGACAGCGAAGACAAGGTGATCGAGACCTACGTGTCCGATGTGCCGGGGCGCGGCATGCAGTTCCAGGCCGACGAGATCGAAAGGCTGGTGGCCGCTGGAATGCTGGCCGGCGACATCCTGCCCCCGGAGGAAAGTGTCGCGATCATGCAGACGCTGGACACGATCCGGGCACAGATCGGGCTGCGCTATCCAGGGGAGTAAGGGCGCGACGTTGCGGTGGTGAGCGCGGGCGCGCAGGTCGGCCATCCGTCAGCAATGCCGTCGCGCCAGGTGTCGCGGGTGACTCATGTCCACATAGGCCCGGTCGATCAACTGCGCCGGTTCGATGCCGAGTTGCTGCATCAGGTCGTGTGCCTCCCGCTCGCCCGCTTCGACGGGCTCACCATCGCGCAGCACGACCTCCAGCTCCATGAACGTCCCAAGTCCCTCGACCCGGTCCAGATGCACCCGCGTGCGGCCGACGAGGTAGAGCGTGCGCTGCTTGACGACGCGGCCGGTCTGGCCGTGCGCGAGCGTCAGCACCTCGCGCAGCGTGTCGGGCGATCCGGTGGGCGTGATGGCGTAGAACGAGGTCTTCGGGCCGGTCTGGTCGGCGCGCTGGTAGAAGATCAGCTCGCCGCGTCCGTCGCCGAAGTCGCGCAGCTTCAGGCGGCCGTGCGGGCAGGCGAAGAAGGTGTCGTCCTGGGCGATCTCGGTCGGCCCGGTGGTGGCCAGCGGAGCGACGCGGCGGGCGAGGGCGTCGAGGTCGGCGATGCGGGCCTTGATTTCGGTGTTGCGGGCCATGTCGGCGCTCCGGTGATGGACAAGATGCTCAAGCATTGTGCAAGCCGTCCGTGGGCGGTGCGGGCAGGCGGCATTGTCATGGGAAGCGCAGCCCGTGCCGCCATCGTCACGTCCCCATCGCGGAGGACATCCAGCCTGTGGCGCAGTCGTCAGACTGCGGATGAACTTCAGGAGCGATCCATGCCCGACACCCGCCGCCGACAATTGCTGGCCGCCGCCTCCGCTGCCGTTCTGGCGCCTCTGCCGCTGATCGGCCGCGCCGAGACCTATCCCGACAAGCCTGTGCGCCTGGTGGTCGGCTACGCACCCGGGACCGCGCCCGATGTCCTGGCCCGCCTGCTGGCCACGCGGCTCGGCGAATTGCTCAAGCAGCAGGTCGTGGTAGACAACCGGGCCGGCGCGGGCGGGCAGATCGCCGCGCAGAACGTGGCCAAGAGTCCCGCCGATGGCTACAGCCTCCTGCTCGGCGAGGTCGGGTCCATCGCGATCGCGCCGGCCGCCTTCAGCAAACTGCCCTACGACCCGGCCCGAGAGCTGGTCGGGGTCAGCGAGGTGGGCAAGGTCGATTTCCTGCTGGCGGTGCCGATGAAGTCGCCTCACCAGACCGTGGCGGACTTTGCCAGGGCCTACAAGGGCAAGCCAGACAAGGTCAACTTCGGGACGTTTGGCGCCGGCACCTCGGGACATTTCGGTGCGGAGATGTTCGGCGAGGCCGCGGGGTTTTCTGTCGAGCCGATCCACTACCGCGCCACGGGCGATGCCCTGACCGGCCTGCTGGCGGGGGATGTGGCGGGGGCCTTCGTGTCCACCGCGCTGGGGGTGGCGCAGATCAAGGGCGGCAAGCTGCGGGCGCTGGCGACCACGGCCCCTGTGCGTTCCACGCTGCTGCCGGAGGTTCCGACCTTCGCGGAAGTCGGCTTTCCCAGGATCGATTTCTCCGCCTGGTTTGCCGTTCTGGCGCCGACCGGGGCACCGTCGGTGATCCTGGACCTGCTGAACCGGCAGACCGTGGCCGCCGTGCAGGCACCCGACAGCCGGTCGCGCATTGTCGAAGCGGGGTTCAGTGCTTCCGGTACGTCGCGAGCCGATACGGAACGCATGCTCAAGGCCGAGGCTCAACGCTGGGCCGCCATCGTCAAGGCCACCGGCTTCAAGGGCGACTGAGACGCAGGAGGCACTGGCCTGCCTTGGCGGCCTGTTCACTGTCCCCGGTAGACCGGCGGGCGCTTTTCCATGAAGGCGTGCGGGCCTTCGCGGGCGTCCTCGGTGGACAGCACCTGCCGCTTGGCTTCGTTTTCCATCTGAAAACCCGCGTCGAGTGGCTGGCCGCTGGCCTGGCGCACGGTGCGCTTGACCGCCTGCACGGCCAGCGGTCCGTTGCGTGCGATGCGTTCGGCCATCCCCATTGCGACAGGCATGACCCGGTCGGCCGCCACGACGCGGTTGACCAGACCGATGCGCCAGGCCTCGGCTGCCGAGATCGGCTCACCGGTCAGCAGCAGCTCCATCGCCAGCGCCTGGGGAATCTGGCGCGGCAGGCGCACCATCGAACCGGCAAACGGCAGCACGGCCCGCTGCACCTCGGGCAAGCCGAAGGTAGCGTGTTCGGCGGCGATGCGAATGTCCGTGCCCAGCATCAGCTCGAATCCGGCGGCCATGCAGGCCCCGTTGATGGCCGCGATCACGGGCTTGTCGAGTGCGAAGTCCCGCAACCCGGAGGCGGCCAGCACCTGCGGATCGTCCAGCACGCGCCGATCCCAGTCGTCCTCTGGCGGGCGACTGCCGGTCATGAGCGGCAAGGTGCGCGCCAGATCGCCTCCGGCGCAGAAAGCGCGGTAGCCGACGCCCGTGATGACCGCCACCCGAAGATCCGGGTCCGCCGCGAAGGCCAGGACCGCATCCGCCAGCCGACACAGCATCTCGGGGGTCAGCGCGTTGCGGCGCTCCGGTGCATCAAGGGTGATGGTCAGGATGGCCTCGCGGACCTCGACTCGAACGGGCGTGTTCATGCGGTCCTCGTCATGAACCAGTCACGGTGAAGGCCAGCGGAAAGGGCGCCATCATGTGACGGACCCGGACCTCTGCGGCAGCGTCGTCCCCGGCCTGGGTCAGGCGGAACTCGATGGCCAGACCGCCAGGGCTTTCCTGCACCAGTGCCTGCACCTGCGCGGTCAGCCCGTTCGAGGCCAGCAGTTCGTCGATCACCCGCCGCGTGGCCAGCACCCGCAGCGCCGGCTTGTAGACCTTGCCGACGGCGGTCATCGGAATCGCCGGGACGATGTCGATGCGCTTGGGCACGGCGGGACGCTCCGCGATGTGGGGTGCTGCAAAGGCGGCCAGGGTCTCGGCGCTGAGCTGTGCCCCCGGCTTGAGCGAGACGAAGGCCACGGGCAACTCGCCCGCGTAGGCGTCGGGTGCGCCGACCGCTGCAGCCATGAGAACGTCCGGGTGGCGCAGCAGCGCACTTTCGATCAGGCCGGGATCGATGTTGTGCGCGCCGCGGATGATGACGTCCTTGGCCCGTCCGGTGATGAAGAGGCGACCGGCCGCATCGACATGGCCGATGTCGCCGCTGACGAGCCAGCCGTCTTCGAAGGTGCCCGCGTCGCGTGCGGCCTCGGTGTAGCCGGGGCTGACGTTGGGGCCGCGCACGCGCACGATGCCGGGTTCTCCCAGGGCCGCCAGCGTGCCGTCGCCGCGCAGCACCCGCACTTCGGTGAAGGGCAGGGGCAGGCCGCAGGAGCCGGGCGTTCGCGGGCCGGCCAGCGGCTCGATGCTGATGACACCCGCACTCTCGGTCATGCCGAGGATGTTGCGCACCGGGATGTGGTGGCGCTGCTCGAAGCGGGCCGCCAGTTCGTCCGGCAGCGGTGAGCCTCCGGTCAGCAGGGCACGCACCGAGCGCAGTGGCGCGTTGTCCAGATTCAGCGACAGCAGGCCCGCGATCACCGTCGGCACGGCAGCGAGCAAGGTGATGCCGCGCTGCTCGATCACCTTGCCGAGGCGCGCCATCAGGCCGGCATGGCGCAGCCCCAGGCGCGTGGGCAGCACCACCTCGCCGCCCGCGAGCAGGGTGGACAGGCCGAAGACGAACGCGCCGGCCACATGGAACAAGGGGAAGCCATTGAGGATGACATCCTGCTCACGGGTGCTGAACATCTGCGCCGCGCCCCAGGCAGCGTGTAGCTGGTTCTGGTGGGTGTGGCGGGTGAGTTTGGGGGCGCCCGTCGTTCCGCCGGTGTGGAACAGTGCGGCCAGTGTCTGGGGGGAAGGGTCGAAGTCGAGGGCGTCACCCCGCTGCTGCGACAGCTCCGACAGGAAGCTGCGCACGCCAGCCGGCAGCGCGTCCTGCGGATCGGCGGGCACGGCCAGTACATGCTGCACACCAGGGCATTCGGCGAGGATGGCGTCCACCCGCGGCCAGATGTCCAGGTCAGGCGCCGGGCCCAGCGCCACCAGGATCTCCGCGCCAGACGCACGGACGATGGCGGCGATGTGCTCGGTGTTCAACTGGAAATTGATCGGGCAGACGGTGCCGGCCGTCTCGGCCCCCCACAGCGCGAGGTGGGCTTCCGGTATCGGCGGCAGCAGCAGGGCGATGCAAGGCGTGCGACCGGAACACAAGGCCCGGAACAGGTTGGCCGTGCGCCGCACGTCGGCCAGCAGTTCTTCATGGGTCCATTGGCGCACATGGACCACCGACGCCGGGTCGTCAATGGCGGTCAGGGCGGTGCGCCTGGGGTACCTAGCCGCCACCTGCTCCAGGGCGGCATGGACCGTGGTGTGCGCCATGAAGGCGGCGTAAGGCCCCTGTTCGACATCTCGAACATCGGCGATCGATGCAATCTGGAATGGGGTCATGGGAGGGCGTCGTTTATAGGACAGTAGCCCGTTTGGATCGCGTCGGCTGTCCTCCTGAATGAGGACGGGCGGACGCAGCGGATGGCTAGCCGAGGCGCCCGCTGACCAGCGCGAACAGCTCGTTGCGGTGGTGGACGCCCAGCCGTTCGAAGGCCCGGTCGCGGTAGGTCTTCACCGTGGACGCCGACACACCCAGGTCGGCGGCAATCCCCTCGTGGGTCCAGCCCTTGAGCATGCGTTCGCAGACCTCGCGCTCGCGCAGCGTCAGCTCGTTCAGCACATCCCGGCGGTGGCTGCCCAGGTGCTGGCGCACACAGGCCAGCAGCAGCCGTGCGCTGCGGCCCAGGGCGTCCAGCTCCTCGTCCTGAAACTGGGGCTGTGCTTCGTGGCGGTAGAAATTGACGGCCAGCAAGGCGCCGCTGTCCCCTTGGCTGGACACGATGGACACCCGCTCGCGCAGGCCGTGGCGGGTGTAGATCTGCTCGCGGTGCGCCGTTGAAAACTCGTGCGCGTGCCAGTGCATCAGCAGTGGCTGACAGTCCCGCAAGGCTTCGTGCGCCATCGCGAACGTGGCATCACGGCGGTACAGCGACGTCCGGTAAGCCTTCCAGGAGGCGTGTGTGCCGTCCTCCACCCCGTGGCTGCCGGACAGGTGCATGGCGGGAGGCTGGTCGCTGAAGAGCTGGTACACCGACCACCAGCACAGCGGCATCCACCGATTCAGTTGCGCCAGGGCTTCGGTGCCGAAACGGGGATCGCCCATGGCCCCGACCACGCCAGCCAAAGCGTCCTGGGCTTGCCACGACGGATCCAGGTCCGGCGCAACCTTGGCGGGCATCGGGATGATTTGCATGGCCGCATGTTCAGCCAGAACCGGTTGTCGCGCCATCGGGACTTGCCTGCCTCCCGGGTGCCGTCCTTGTCCCCATCGCAGATGACAGGCCAATCGAAAGGAGGCGCTTAGTCTGCGGCCACTCAGACTTGAAGCATTGGAGACAACCCATGAACCAGACCAAGACCTACTTCCCTGGTGCGCTGTCGCTGGTGGCCATCGGGGCGCTTTCGGCTTGCGGCGGCGGGGATGGCGATGTCGCCACACCGCCCGTGCAAATGGCGTGCGCCAGCGTCACCACGGCCGCCTTGAACCTGTCCGGGCTGGCGGTGGCCTCGGCCGTGTCCACCGCCGCCAGCGGCGCGGGGGGTTTGGCCAGCAGCTATCCGGCGCACTGCCAGGTCAAGGGCGCGGTCAACCAGCGCACGGGCATCGACGGCAAGTCCTATGCGATCGGGTACGACATTCGCCTGCCGGCTTCCGGCTGGAACGGCAAGTTCTTTTACTCCGGTGACGGCGGCCTGGATGGCGCCATCAATGATCCGCTGGGCACTTCCGCGCTCGGTGGCAAGACCAACGCGCTGAGCCTGGGTTACGCCGTGGTCAGCAGCGATGGCGGCCACACCGACGGGGCGGGCGGCCTGGACGGCAGTTTCGGCCTCGATCCCCAGGCGCGCGCCGACTACGGCTACAACGCACTGGGCACCCTGACACCGCTGGCCAAGAAGATCGTCACGCAGTTCTACGGCGTGGCGCCCAGCCGCGCGTACTACACCGGCTGTTCCAAGGGTGGGCACTCCGGTCTGATGGCGGCGTCCCGGTTCGCGGACCAGTTCGACGGCATCATCGCCGGCAATCCCGGCATGGACCTGCCGAAGGCCAGCATCGCGCAGATCCACGACACCCAGCAGTTCGCCACGGTCAACGCCAACATCGCCAATGCATTTGCCGCCAAGGATCTGGCGCTCGTCGCGTCGAAGATCCTGGCCAAGTGCGACGCGCTCGACGGCGCGGCGGACGGCATCGTCACCGACCAGGCCGGCTGCAAAACAGCGTTCAACTTCAGCACCGACGTGCCCCAATGCGCCACGGGCGTGACGCCGGACGGCACCTGCCTGAGCGCGGTGCAGAAAACCGCGCTGGCCGCCGTCTTCGCCGGGCCGAAGACCAGCGCCGGCGATGTGCTCTATGCGGACTGGGCGTGGGATCCGGGTCTGGTGGGCGGTGGCTGGTCGTTCTGGAAAACCTTCCTCAACCCGAACCTCGGCGCCATCGCGATGGGCAACGTCTGGGCCACTCCGCCGGTCGCCCCGATCGGGCCGATGTCGGCTGCAGCCACCAGCTACTGGCAGAACTTCAAGATGGACACGGCCTACACCGCCATCTACGGCACCAACGCCACCTTCACGCAGTCCGCGATGGACTTCATGGGCATGCCGGACCCGCTGAACCTGCCGGCGCTGAAAGCCAAGGGCAAGTTGCTGGTCTACCACGGCACGGCCGACCCGGTGTTCTCGTCCAACCACACGGCCTCGTGGTACAGCCGTCTGCAGGCCAAGGACACGGCGGCGGCGAGCTATGCACGCCTGTTCCTGGTCCCCGGCATGAACCACTGCGGCGGCGGGACCGCGACGGACAGTTTCGATGCGTTCACGCCGCTGGTGGACTGGGTCGAGAAGGGCAGTGCGCCCGACACCATCGTCGCCACGGTCGGTGCTGGCAACGCCGACAAGCCGGCGGCATGGTCCAGCACGCGCAGTCGCCCGCTGTGCGCGTATCCGAAGCACGCGGTCCTCAGGAGCGGGGCGACGGATCTGGAGAGTGCGGCCAGCTTCGTGTGCCAATGACCGCGTGAGTCACTGTGCGGCTGCCCAGTTTTCCAGCCGCAGCCCTGGGTAGTCGCGGAAATCCGCCTCGTTGTTGGTGACCAGCACGCAATCCGCCGCCAGCGCGTGGGCGGCGATGAGGCGGTCCAGTGCGTCGCGGCGGCGGTCGCGCACCGCCTTGTAGAGCTGTGCATACTGGTCGGCCGCATCCTCGTCCAGCGCCAGGGGCGGCACCAGACCCGTCAGCCGCTCGATGGTGGCCGCCACCCGCGATCGGTCCTCGCCGCGTTCGCTGACGCCGCATTTCAGTTCCGCCAGTGTCACCACCGACATGACCACATCCCCATAGACGCAGCGGGCGAAACGCTCGGCCACTTCGGGCGGCTGGTGGCGCATCAGGTAGATGCAGATGTTGGTGTCGAGCATGTAGCGCATGGGTCAATCCGCCGTGGGCTGGTCATCGGACAGCCCTGACCAGTCGCGCGCCTTCTGCTCGTGGAACTCGCGGCCCTCCGCCATGAAATCGGCTGGAAAAGCGCGGAACACGTCCATCAACCCTGCCAGCGACTGCCGGTGCAGCGGGCGGATGGTCCACACACCCTGGTGCCACTCGATCTGGGCTTCCTCGGGAATCTCCGCAGGCAGCATGTCCTTGGGGATGCGAACGGCCAGTGAATTGCCGCTCTTGAAGATGCGTGTCGTCGTGGTGCGCATGCGGTGCTCCTGGCAGACTGTGTGATGACAGTGTATACATTGCAGGTGACCCTGTCGCGCTTCAGTGCCACATCCACAGCAGCAGGTTCAGCGTCACGAACGACCCCAGCGTCGTCCCCAGCAGCGCCGCCGCACTGAAGCCCTCGTGCCCATGCCGTTGCGCCAGGATCGGGTAGATGCCCATGATCGGCATCGCGGCGCTCATCACCAGTGCGGTGCGCAACTCGGGCGCGAGCGCGGGCAGGCCGACCGCCGCGCCGAGCGCCAGCGCGGCGAGGATGAACAGCGGGTGCAGCACCAGCTTGCCGAACACGATCGGCCCGATCTGGCGGCCCATGCCAGCGAGCGGCAGGCCGTGCAGCGCGCCGCCGATGACAAACAGCGACAGCGCGCTGCTGGCCTGCGCGAACAGCGTCACCGTGCGCGCCAGCGGCCCCGGCAACTGCCAGCCGATCGCCGAGGCCAGGAAGCCCAGCACCAGCCCAATGATCATCGGGTTCGTCGCCAGCCGCGCCAGTGACTGACCGACGACGCGCCACCAGGGCAGATGGTGCGAGTCGCCCCGGTCGGCCAGCGCCAGCAGCAGCGGCAGCACGATCAGGTTCTCGACCAGCATGTTCAGCGCGAGCGCCACCCCCGCCACCGCCGGCAGCAGCAGCACCATGATCGGATAGCCGACGAAGCCGCTGTTCGAACACGCCATGCCCATCGTGCTGATGGCGCTCTCCGACCACGACTTGCCGGCCACCCGCCGCGCCCAGACCATCGCCGCCACGACCAGCGCCAGCGTGCCGGCCGCGTAGACCAGCAGGTAGCTGACGTTGAGCACATCGGCGATGCGCCGCTGGCTCAGGGCGTTGAACAGCAGCGCCGGAAGGGCCGCGTTGATGACGAACTTGCCGTAGGCGCGCAGCTCGGTTTTCTCGAAGACGCCACGGCGGGCGCAGAAGTAGCCGATGGCGATGATGAGATAGATGGGGCCGGTGATGGACAGGATGTCGAGCATCCGGGCAGTCTATCGCCGCACCGGCGGCACGCTGCGGGCGACATAGAATCGAAGCCGATGAACGCGAATGCCCCCAGGATGACCGTCGATCTGCTGCTCAAGCGGATTTCCGACGAATACGAGTCGCTCAGCCGCCAGCTCAAGCTGATCGGCCGCTACGTCGAGCAGCACCGCGACCACCTCGGGCTGGAGGGCATCCAGGACGTGGCCGCCCACTGCGGCGTGCAACCTTCGGCGGTGGTGCGCTTCGCCAAGCACTTCGGTTTCACCGGCTTCACCGAGCTGCAGCGCGTTTTCCGCGATGGTTTGTCGCAGCAGATTGCACCCGGTCGCAATTACAGCGCCCGCATCCGCGACGTGATCGAGTCCGGCGCGCCCAACCTGAACGCGGCGCAGATCGCCCACGAATTCCTCGGCGGCAGCCTCGCGGGGATGCAGGAGCTGCAGAACACGCTGGACGAGGTGGCGTTCGGGCGGGCGGTCGATCTGCTTGCCGACACGCAGGCGATCTGGATCATGGGCTCGCGGCGCTCGTTCCCGGTGGCGGTCTACCTCGACTACGCGCTGCAGCACACGGACAAGCGCATCGGCCTCGTCACGGCGATGGGCAGCATGCACGAGGGCCAGATGCGCTCGGTGCGCACCGACGACGTGATGATCGCGATCTCGTTTTCCCCCTACGCCGAAGAGACCGTCACCGTCGCGCAGCAGGCCGTGCAACGCGGCGCCCGCCTGATCGCGCTCACCGACAGCCGCATGAGTCCGCTGGCACGGGAAGCGGACGTGGCGCTGATCGTGCAAGACAGCGCGACCTTCGGGTTCCGTTCGCTGACGGCCACGATGGGGCTGGCGCAGAGCCTGTTCATCGCGCTGGCCTACCGGCTGGAGCTGCCCTACCGGCCGACGCAGGCTGCGGCGGTCAGTCGGTGATGTAGTCCGGGTGGCGCTGGCGGATCGCGTCGGCGACGAGGAGCGTGCCGCTGAGGTGATCGCGCAGGGCCTGCCGCGCGGCGGGGGCGTCGTGGTCGGCGATGGCGGCGACGATGCGGCGGTGGTCGGCCAGGATCGCCTGCATCTTGCCTTGGGCTGGCAGGTGCAGCAGCCGCAGCCGGTCCACCTGTCCGCTGCGCTGGTGGATCAGGTCGGCCAGTTCCGCCACGCCAGCCGCTGCCAGCATCGCGGCGTGAAAGGCCCGGTCGGCGCGCACGAACAGCGGCCCGTCTTCGGCCTGCATCGCCTGCGCTTGCTGGGCGATCAGCGTGTGCAGCTTGGGGACCAGCGCGGCCACCGCGTCGTTGTCCTGCGCGGCCAGCGTGGCGACCGCCTCCAGCTCGATGGCGCGCCGCAGGAAATGCGCCTGCCGCGCAGCAGACAAGCCGATGCGGCTGACGACGGTTGCGTGCTGCGGGTAGATGTCCACCAGTCCTTCCTCGCCGAGCTTGATCAACGCCTCGCGCACGGGCGTCTGGCTCACGCCGAAGGACGCGGCCAGCTCGGCGCGTGACAGCACCGTGCCGGGGGTGAGCGCCAGGGTCAGGATCTGCTCGCGCAGGCGCTCGAAGACCTGGGGGGTGGCCTGGCGGGTGCGGTCGAGGCGGAAGGGCGGGTGGGTATCAGTCGGGGTTGGCATACGGCTCTTGGCAGCGGGTGGGATTCTCGCTTACCTGCTTGCAGTTGCTGGATGTTCCCAGGCGATGGCCGTATCGTCGCCTTCGTTGCTGAACTCACCCATGACCAGGGTGTCCTCGCCTCGTTCGGCGATGGTGCGGGCGGCTTCGGCCCAGCCTTCGCGTACCGGGTGGGGTTGGTCGTCGAGCACCGGCTCCAGCGGGTTGTCGTAGCGCAGCACGCTGCCGCGCAGTCGTGTGCGTGCATCGCGGATGGGTGCTGTGTCGGTGTCGTGTGCCGACTCGATCTGGGCTTCTTCCTCGATCCGGACAGTGACCAGACCGTGGGTCATCCCCTCGCTGGACAAACGCTCTTGCCACGCGGGCGGAAGCGCCGAGAGGGGGACGTGCTGGATCACGATGGCGTTCATGGACGACATCCTTCCGATGTGGCGTCAATGGTAGTGGCGCGGTGATAGATTTCGGTCATTCTTGACCGATCGTTGGGCGCCATGAAGGCCAGCCAAGTGTCCTTCAGGTCAATGGACACAAGACGGTCGTAAGCGACCTTCACGACTGACCCGGAGCTGATCCATGACGATGCGTACCTACGAATACCCGGTTCTTTTCACGCCCGCCGAAGAAGGTGGCTGGGTGCTGACCTGCCGCGATGTGCCCGAGGCGATCTCGCAGGCCGACGCGCACGAGGACCGCGAGGAGGTGGCGGCCGGGTGCTTGCAGGCGGCCATCGAGTCGCGGATGCAGGATGGGGAGGATCTGCCCCGCGCCAGCCGGGTCCGGGCGGGCGAGCTGAAGGTGGCTCTGCCGATCGACACGGCGGCCAAGGCGGCGCTCTATGAGGCGATGCGCGAGGCGCAGATCAGCAAGTCGGATCTGGCGCGGCGGCTCGGGGTGGACGAGAAGGAGGTGCGGCGGATGCTCGATCCGGGGCATCCGTCGAAGATTCCGAGGATTGCGCAGGCGTTGAAGGTGCTGGGGAAGCGGGTGCAGTTGGGGGTTGTGTGAGCGTGGCGTCTCTGACAACCCGAGGCCCCCACCCAACCCTCCCCCGCTGGGGGAGGGCTTCAGGTCGCTGACGATGACTGTCCTGATCTAATGATTTCGCACACACCGATAGGTGGAAATCACCTGGGCAACGAACGTGACGAACACGAAACGA